>CAVOZK010000001.1:0-89745 GCA_963700935.1 uncultured Alphaproteobacteria bacterium
CAGATTGTGTTGAAAAACTCTTCTTGAAGGCATGGCAGTGCGCTGATTTAGTTTCTCAAGGGACTTGGGAGATTGATTCCGATGATGGGCGCGAGACAGCAGGCGCAAGGCGCACTGTTCTATGAGTTTTCACTGGAAGACCACGTGCCTGAGGATCATCTGTTGCGCCGGATCGACAGGTTCGTCGACCTGGGCGGCATACGTGGCCATCTGGCACCGTTCTACAGTTCCACCGGCCGGCCCTCGGTCGACCCCGAACTGATGATCCGGATGTTGCTGGTTGGCTATGTCATGGGTATCCGCTCGGAGCGGCGCTTGTGCGAGGAAGTGCATCTGAACCTGGCTTACCGCTGGTTCTGCCGCCTTGATCTGACCGATGCGGTGCCCGATCACTCCACCTTCTCCAAGAACCGCCATGGCCGGTTCCGGGAGAGTGATCTCTTCCGGCAGCTGTTTGAGACAGTGGTCGGGCGGTGCATCGCCGAGGGGCTTGTGGGCGGCGACCGTTTTGCCGTCGATGCCAGTCTGATCCGCGCCGATGCCAACAGGCAGAACGCCACGCCGATCGATGACTGGCCAATTGAACGTCTCGATCCCCACGATGCACCACGCGCCGTACGCGAGTACCTCGACACGCTGGATGAAGCCGCCTTTGGTGCAGCCAGCGACGTGAAGCCGAAGTTCACCTCGCATTCCGATCCGGCAGCGCAATGGACCGGTGCACACAAGGGGCCTGCGTTCTTTGCCTATGCTGACAACTATCTGATCGACACCGATCATGCCGTGATCGTGGACGTGGAAGCCACCCGCGCCATCCGCCAGGCCGAAGTTGGTGCCGCAAGAACGATGATCGAGCGCACGCTTGCCCGCTTTGGGCTTTATCCCGAAGCACTGGTGGCCGATACCGCCTACGGGTCAGCAGACATGCTGGGATGGCTGGTTTATGAACATGGCATCGAGCCGCACATCCCGGTTTTTGACAAGTCGAAGCGCCGCGATGGCTGCTTCGAGAAGGCCGACTTCACCTACGATCACCAGGCCGACGCCTACACCTGTCCCGCAGGCAAGCAGCTTCGCCCGCGCCGAAGGGCCTGTCAGCGTCAGAGCCCGCTGGCCGATGCCGATGGCATGGTGCGATACCGCGCCAGCAAGCTCGACTGCGAGCGCTGTCCACTGAAGTGGCAGTGTTGCCCGAAAGCGCCTGCGCGCAAGATCCTGCGATCGGTCTACGAAGGGGCACGCGACATGGCCCGTGACATCGCCGCAACCGATGCCTACGCCGCCTCAAGCAGGGCACGCAAGAAAGTGGAGATGCTGTTTGCCCACCTGAAGCGCATCCTGAAGCTCGACCGGCTCCGATTACGAGGGCCGAACGGCGCCCGCGACGAGTTCCACCTCGCAGCCACCGCCCAGAACCTCAGGAAACTCGCAAAGCTCGTGCCTCACCCACAGCCAATGCCAGGGTGAACCATCAAAGCCTCTCGCTATCCACTGCAACCAGTCGAGCCAACAACCGACCAGGGATCGAGTTTTTCAACACAATCGGCACAAAGCTGCCGGTTTAGGCGCTCGGCTAGATAGTCCGTTGTTGGAGCAACAGCAGACACTCTCTGCGGCGATCAAAACCGGCCGCTTGTGACCCACAGCAGACCTTTCACAGTTCAGTAGCAACCTCACTCCCAGCATCTGAGAGCCACCATTCTGGGCAACTTTTAGGCTTCAAGGCTGCAGTCTCCACGCCCGATGCGACTGCCCCGAATCTCGTGTGGCATCTTTGCAACATGTTACAAAAAACGACTGGTTCGCTAGACAAGATGCTTCCCTAATTTCCACCAACGCCTTACCTTACCAATTTGAAAACTTTGAATTTGCAGGGGTTGTCGCAAATGAAACTTCAGGCCATGACGGCAGTCGTAGCACTTGGCTTATTTGTTGGTTCCGCACAAGCAGCTGATCTTGCGCCCTTGCCAACCAACTATGGATATTATGTTTCACTATTCGGGGGTGCAAACTTCCTCGAAAGTGCTGATGTATCCATCGATCCCCTAGCTTCCGACCTGGACGACGATTTCGGGCGAATTGGCTTCGATACTGGTTTTGTAGCGGGCGGCACTTTTGGTCTTGAATTCATCCCCGGCTGGCGCAGCGAAGTTGAACTGTCCTATCGCAAGAACGACGTTTCCTCGTACTTTGAAGGTACAATAACCAACAATCTCGCATCGAGTGGGGATGCGATCGGCGCGCTGGCCATCATGGCCAATGTCTGGAAGGACTTCCACCTCTCAGACAATATAGGTTTACATGTAGGCGGCGGTATAGGTGCGGCTAACCTCGATTTAACGATGGCAAATGTCGATGATACCGACCCTCTGGCATCGATTAATGACGATGCGTGGGTGCTTGCAGGCCAAGCTGGCGCCGGGTTCAGCTGGGCGCTAGGCAACAACATGGTCGCCACCATTGATTATCGCTTCTTCATAACTGACAAGGCGACATTTAACGGTGTAGATAACGACGACGATCCGTTTACATTTAGCCACGATTATATGAGTCATTCCGTCATGGCCGGCCTTCGAATTCCGCTCGGAGGGAACTAGGCGCTGCGCCTCCCCCCTCAAAAGTCAATCGACGAATGTTTCTCAGAGGCAAGGTTGGCATGGGACATTGCCAACACAAAGTGCCATGATGATTGCCGAGATTACCATCGGGTTCGCCCCCTACTGAGAGCGTTGGGGCTAAGCGCACAGCCTTCCGATCAGCAACGGTTTTTTGACGAGGCGCTGGCTTGCGGTGGAATTGACGTACTTGTGTGCGGAGCGAGTGACTCCGCAATGCCCAGTCTAGTGCATGCTGCACTCAACCGGTCAGGCCATAGCACTAGACTTCGCATCCTTGATCGGTGCCAAACACCGCTCGACTTGTCTCGCCGCATCTTCAACAGCTCCGCCAGCGGGATCAGCACCAGTGCGGCCGATATTCTGAACTGGAAGACCGCGGCGCGATACGACGTTATAACGACCCATTCCCTGCTCGGCCAGTTCGCCCCCCGCTTGCGCTCTGCCCTGTTCAGCAAGTGGTTTAGCCTGCTTCGACCCGGAGGACGCATAGTAACTGTGAACAGAATGAGACCGGACTGCTCGTCTGCCTCGTTTGCAGTAGATGCTATCGAGCAACTTGCAAACGAGGTATCAGCACGTTGTAGAAACGTCGGAGCGTTCAAGGATGTCGATGGAGATGAGATTAGGTCTGCTGTGCAAGTATACGCCCGCAAGCGTCATACAAATCCCGTAAGGTCCGTCGAAGAAATCATCGATCTTTGTTGCGTTGCTGGACTAAGGGTGCTGAGCGCCGATGAGCGTTACCCAGAGACTCTTCTGCCCAACATTGCTGGTCCCGCTATTCCAGCGGATGCTCCATATGTGCATCTCATTGCCCAACGTCCCGCATAGAGCCTATGTCACTCGCGAAGACTTCGCGCTTGCCGGTTCTTGCCCGGTCAAGTTCATCAACGCGCTCCATTTCCAAACTGATATTTCCAGGTAGCGACTGAGCAAGATGTTTTTGAACGGCCTGACTTTGCTCATCGGTGAGGGGAGTCGGCGAGACGTAGTACATCTTGACCTTGTCGAGCGAGTGTTGGCGAAAAATATGAGCTGATATAGGAGCCAGATCACGTAACTTTCTTGTCCCAAAGCTCGGCCAGAACTTGCCCTGACGGGTGACCAGCAAATTTCGTTCCCGGCCGAGTACCTTTGTCAGTACCGGTAAATTGCGGCCGCAGCCACACGCAGCACCAGCTATTGCCCAATCGCCTATCCAGTACCTGATTAATGGCGTGGCGAAATTGGCCAGCGTTGTCACCACAACCCGTCCCTCCTTGCCCGCCGGACAGAGGCGTCCTTGCTCGTCCACGATCTCCACCATCAGCGCTTCGGACTGAATGTGGTATCTACCGTGCGAAGGGCATTGTACTGCAATCGTCCCACACTCTTCGGCAGAATAGACGTCATCGATCGGGAGATTCCAGTACTGCAGCACATCTTCCCGCAGTTCATCATCTACCGTCTCGCCGAGTGTTGTAATGCCTAGCCGCTGCCAACCTGACGGGGCCTTCGACAGCGTTGCAATCAGCTCGCGCAAGATGGATGGATAAGTCATTAAGTAGGCTGGTTGTCGTTCGAGAAGCCAAGACAATTGATCGTCAATCGACCTGCTTGTCGCGTCGACGCTGAAGCGTTGACCAGTCTTGAACGGGATACCCTCCGGATCGGCCCAGTGGTTGCTTGTTTGACCATCTGGATTGTGCGTTGAATCATCTGCGAACTTGCGGATAACAGCCAGCGTCTGGCTAAAGTCGCGGCGAGCCCAAACAGCGGCACGTAACGCAAACGCCTTCTGCCACATGTTGACGATATTGGTTGTCGCAACCTCCACAGGCGTACCAGTGGAACCTGAACTACGCAATTTTCCGGTTCTGACGTGGCCTGGAGGCAGGAGGCGCGAGCTAAGAGCGTTCCCACTATGCTGAAGGTCATGACGGGTCAGGATCGGCAGACGAGTCCACGCCCTTTCAGGATGGTTCTTGAACTCGCTTAATGGCAACTGCCGGGCATAGGAGCTGTAGAAGGGTGCCTCGCGCATGGCATGAGCCAATACGCCGACAGCCTGTTTAATCGTCAGGCGTGAAATCGACTTGGCTGATTGCGATTGAGAATGGAGCAGCTTGCCCTGAAACGCGTACACCGATGTTGCGGAGGGGCTATCGATGAGAATGCTGCGCCATCTTTCGAGCCAAGCAATGTCTTCAGCCGTCATATTGGCCATCTGGTCATCCGAAGATTGCGTTGGGCATTAAATGGATAAAACCAGCCCAAATGGCGGCTTCCGTCATAATTGCTGACAGCAGCAGAACCATCGCGCTCTTAGCAACGCCAACCTTCCGATAACGAGCTATAGCGAATGCCAGCAGTGGGATCCCAACTCGTGGCCATAAGACCAGAGCAGCTATCGGCGCCGCAAAGAACCAGATCGAGCCGGGCTGTTTGACCCGAACTGGCGCGGCACTTTTGATATCCAAACCGGGGTGCACTTTCGCGAATATCGCAATGATCGCTGCAATGGCTATGAGTCCGGCCGATAGCAACGGCGCCCAAATGGTTTCTGCCGGCCTCTGATTGTAGAAGGAGTCAGCAATAACAACCATCGCCAACAGACAGGCAGCAACAAGGTAGCGATAACCAGTGCGGGCTGCCATCATTTTGAGTGCACTCTCAGCGCCGAAGCTCCTCTGAATATGATCAGTGCTGCAATCAACGCGATGATCACAACACCGGGTCGGAGGAGAAATGCCAATCCATAGGACTTGTATGCGATCGCTCCATAAGTCTCAATTATGGGGGCCAGAACGAAACCAAGGAGAAGAGCTGGCCTACTGAAGCCGTACCTGATCATCGCCAGTCCGGCGGCGCAGAAGATGACGGCAATCCAAAGGTCAAATATCTCGCCTCTGATAGCCAGCACCCCAAGGCAGGCCAGAACGGTACCAGCCGCCGCTAAGGCATAGCGCGGCAACATTAGCATGCGCACCAAGAGACGCGATCCCAGCATGACCATGACCCCGCCCAAGACATTCGAGATCAAGAGGGCCGCTGCAAGTCCCGCCACAATATCTGGATGCTGATTAGCAAACGTAGGCCCCGGCATAAGGCCAAACGTTGCAAATACGCCAAGTAAGACTGCCATGCCCGCTCCGCCCGGTACGCCGATGGCCAAGGTAGGTATCAGGTCACCTCCCTCTTTGGCATTGTTTCCTGCTTCAGCCGCGACGACGCCATCACGACGCAGGGCAATTGTGCGTTCGCCGGGCCGTGCCGCTCCAGCCCACACATAAGACAAAAATCCCGATACTGATCCCCCAACTCCAGGGAGCAAGCCAACCAACCAGCCAACAAGCGAAGCCTTGATGACTATTGGTATCCTCTGGAAGGTATCTATGATGCCATTTCGCAGCGGTTTCGTTTCATTGGCAGCATGAATTGTAGCATCAGAGTCACCAACGATTAGGCGAACCAACTCCGGGCCAGCAAAGAGCCCAGTTGCCACAGCCATGAGCTGAAGCCCGTCAATGAGCGGTTCATAGCTGAACCAGAGACGGGGAATGCCCGTGCTCTGCTGGGTACCTATCAGACCAAGAAAAAGGCCCAAGCCGATCGAGGCAAGACCGTGACTGAGACTTTTGCTGCCAAGACGTGCAGCACAAACGATCCCTAGAGCCGAGATTGCAAAAATCTCTGGCGCTCCTGCAGCTTTGACCAAGACCAGAGATAATGGCAACGATATGCACAACAGAAAGAAACCCAGTACGCCTCCTAGCATTGATGCAAACGCCGCAGTGGCAACGGTACGCCGGAGATGTCCTGCTTTGGCCAATGCATGACCATCTTCAATTGTTGCTGCGTTCGAAGGGGTGCCTGGTATTGCCAGGGCAATTGCAGTGACAGCACCTCCTGTATCTGCCACGGCATGAATCGAGATCAACAGAACAAGCGCTGGAATAGGATCTAGCGAGAGCGCCAATGGTAGCGCCATTATGAGTGCAGTAAGCCCGGTGATTCCAGGCAAGCACCCCAATAAGACGCCCCATGTTGTCCCGGCGAGGAGCGCCAGTATTACTGGCCAAGACAAAAGCTGACTGACGTCTGGCACCGTTCGGCTCTAAAAATATTTCCGGGCGATCTCTGCGAGGTCGCCAGCTTTTTCACCCCTTTGAGGCAATCTGACCGCCCTCTCCAGCGCTGTTGTGACTTGTTGGGCGCTTACGAATTCAAGAATCCGGCCTTGCTTTTCAGCTGTGGTGAGAAATGTTGGATTACTCAGAATTTTCGAAAGCTTCTCTCTGAGAATGTCCACAACAGCTTCGGCGGTATCTGGGGGAACGGCAAATGCCCTTGGAAGACTGGATTGTGCGACGAGAAAATGTATCCAATCCTCAGCTTGCGGACGCAAGTCAAGCTCATGGATCGTCGGCAGCGTTGGCAGCATCTTTGACCTTTCCGCTGCGATGAGTGCTGCCAGTTTCAGGTTTGTTTCTCTTGCGATGTGCTCCACCGATTCGAGCGACAGAACCGCAGCATCTGCTTCACCTCTGAGCAAAGCTGCAACTGCTTCACTGGTGCCTTTGTAACCAGTAACAATCTTTGAACTCAAACCCATGCCCTCAGACAGCAGGACTGCGGACAGTGACAGGTTGTCCGCTCGACCCCCAGCTGCCCATCGGATGACCGCTGGTTTTTGAGGTTCTGACAGCCAGTCTGTTGGGTCGACTTCATCCCGAACGACAAGAACCCTTTGATCCGCGGCAACACCTCCCAGCCATGTCAAAGACTTTAGGTCGTAACGAACAGCTTCACTTTTCATCATCAAGGCCGTAACTGCGGCAGCGGTATTGACGAGCGTCAATTCCAAGTCCCGTCCTGATGTTTGCATGGCCTCATTTATGACTGTAAGCCCACCGCCACCAGGCCGGTTCTGAACCACCACGCGAGCTCCGATTTCCCGCTCCAACTCGGGCGCGATAAGTCTGGCGAGCGTGTCGTACCCGCCGCCCGGTCCGTAACCGACGACAATTCTTATGGTCTTATTCAGTAGCGGGGAGGGCTGCTGTTGGCCTAAAGCCGACTCAGGCAAGGCCGCTATGGCAATTCCGATCAGTGCAAGAAATGCCGTAAGAAAGTACCGAAGCAGAATGCCGCTTGAAGATGCCACAACGTTCAATCCTTGCACTCCTCGGGACCTTGCAGCTCCAAAGTGGCGGTGTGAGCCTTTTCAAATTCACGATGCTGTACTTAAAGCCCGTACGGCCCGAGGCTGCATAGTTAGCATATTCATGTCAGATGGCGAAGATAACGCGTTCAATAGATCTGCAGGAAGTTCACTCGACGTTGGTATGACGCCTTTTGGCACATTCCGGACTACATGGCTGCGACTGAGAGAAGGCAGCTTTCGGGGGCACTACAGACATTCTTCGGGAAAACTTAAAGCGGCCGCTCCTGACCCACTACGGACATTCAACGCTGCAGTTCAATCCGCTCCATCAAGGCCTTTGCGTTGATATAATCCGGTAGGTCATGGCCTTCAGTAAACCAGGTCAATACGGGCGCCAGCACGTCATGCGCTGCTGAGTAGTCGCCGATCTGCTCACATATCTGCGCAAGATCTTGTGCTGCACGCAATTCCAACAACCTAGCGTTTCTAGACTGCGCAACATCGAGCGCCTCAGTTAAACATGCCCGAGCACCGTCATGATCTGCGGGGTTACGCAGTATAAGTGTCTCGCCACGGACCCTCAAAAACTCAGCCTCCCACCAAGTGCCGCCAGTACTACCTCCCGCTTCTTTTGAAGTATCGATGAATTCAAGCGCTTCGTCTGCATGCCCTTGGCGGGCGAGGAGCATTGCAAAGGCGGCATCAAGGGGGAAGCACCATGCGCCCCAAAAACTCTGCCAGTCAGCAACCGAAGACTGCATGTTCGAGAGACCTTCAGCCGCATTTCCAGTCTCGGTCTGGACCCATCCAAGAAAACCTGTTGCTAGAGCTTTCGCTTGAGATGGCAGGCGTCCCGCCTCAGTCAGCTCGATTAGATGTCGCGCATGTGTACGCACCGCGGAATGATCTCGGCGAAGCATCATTACTATCAACGCACAGAACAAGCCCTCCAGAAGCGTGTAGGCATGATCCAATGCTACGGCGCGCTCAACGGCATCATCTGAAACAGCCTTTGCCTGGTCAGGGTAGCCAAGCAGGCAGAGATTGACCGCGTTTAGGTTGCGCGCGCAGAGGCCAGGATCATGGCCGCCGTAGTGAAAGGTCATCCAGTGATGTTCCTCTGACCGATATCGCCTGATGCCTTCCTTGGTGGATTGCAGCGCACCCTCTAGGTCTCCGAGTAGAGACAAAGCCGCCCATTCGCAATGATGGCCTTCCAGAATCAGAGATTGGTCGCCGAGGTCCTTTGCCAACGGTATTAGCTGCTCAGCCAGATCGCGCATTTTCGACACGTCGCCTAGCATGAATCGATAAAACCAAAGGCCCCAAAGCGCCTTGAAGCGTTGCTCCAGCGTTCCATGGTTCTCGCAGAGTTCGACCGCGGTCGAATAAGTTTCTAATACATCATTGGACGCTGGACCCAGTACCTGTACCTGACATGGACCAGCCAAGAGCAAGGTAGTAATCTCTCGTTCATGCCGAGCAGGACCGGAAGGCAACTGCCGCAACAATCGAAGGGCAACCGAGAAATTCGACAAGGCTTCGATGTACCCGGATGTCTCAATCGAGAGCTCGCCTGCTGCGAGCCAGTAGTCCACAGCTTCGTCGAACTTACCTGCCTCGGTGAGGTGGTGCGCAACCGTCGCTGGGTCAGATCCGCTTTCACCTAGCATATCGCCAATGAGACATCGGGCAATGCGCTCATGAAGCTCCGCACGACGTGATTTGAGGAGCGATGAGTATGCCGCCTCCTGGATCAAAGCGTGTCTAAATTCGTAGACGGCACTTGAACCTGCCCCTCTCCTTGAGAGGATTCTCTCAGCTTCCAAGTCTGCCAATGCCGCGGCAAGCGACTGCTCTTCTGTTGAGGATACAGCCGAGATCAGGCGATAAGGGAACTGCCTGCCTATCACTGCACCAATTTGTGCAGTCTCCTTGCTCGCCGGCATCCGGTCGAGTTTGGAGGTGAGGGTTTCATGAAGCGTCGTTGGAATTTCCTGTTGTGGCAAAGCCCCTGTCAGAACGAACCGATCAGCCTCTTCTTTGAGTATCCCCGACTGAATCACCGAGCGGGTCAGTTCCTCAACGAAAAGTGGAATCCCGTCGGTGCGCAACTCGATCTGCTTTGCCACACTTTCGGGAAGCATTTTCCCCTTGGTCGTTGCCAGTATCAATGCTCGTATGCCCTTTGCATCCAACCGATTAAGCATAATGAAGGAAACGTTCGATTGAGCGATCCAGGGCGCGTCAAAGTTTGGTCTGGTGGTGACGAGCAGCAGCAGAGGCCTTTCCACGCAGACCTCTACTAATCGGTCGATGAACTCCTTGGTTGATGCATCAGCCCATTGAAGGTCCTCAATTACCAATAGCACTGGCCCACAAGCCAAATGCAGTTCGACCTCGTGTATCAGCGTCTTGAGCACGCGTTGCTTTCGCAGTTCCGGATCGGGCTCGATTTCCGAGATTTGCCGCCTTCCCGGTATCCGTAGAAGGCCCGTCAATATTTCGGAATCGAGCTCGGGCTTCAGAAGTACCGCCTCTAGCTTGGTGACGCGGACATCGGCACTGTCGTCGTGCGAGAAGCCGGCTGCATGCTCAAAATGTCCGATGACTGGCGCGAACGCCTTATCAACATTGAACTGGGAGCACTGGTACTGCAGGCACCTCGACGCATCGTTGGTAACCTCGCTACGGAGTGTTTGAACAAGCCGTGACTTTCCAATGCCAGGTTCGCCTGAGATAAGAACCACCCCGCCATTGCCACGTTGGGCGTTCTGCCACCGGCGCCGGAGAACTTCGACCTGTTCATCGCGGCCGATCAATGTGGTCATGTGAGCGCCGCGAAGAGCATCAAAGCGATTGCTGGCCCGGGCTTCCCGAAGTACTTGCCACGCTCTTACAGGCGATTCGAAACCGGCAATGCTTTTTGACCCCAAATCCCTGTACTCGAAAATGGCACCTATCAGCTCCAGGGTCTCCGCAGAGATAACGACAGCGCCGGGTTCAGCGATAGATTGCAAACGAGCGGCAAGATTGGGCGTCTCACCAACAATCGCATGGGCCTCAACGGCGTCGGCGCCAGTCATTTCCCCCACAACCACCAAGCCCGTTGCGATGCCGACCCTGACCTGAAGAGGCCGGCCACTGTTCGCCTTCGTATGTATCTGATTGACCGCTTCGATAACTTCCAGGCCTGCCCTAACCGCTCTTTCACAGTCATTCTCTTTGGCTTTTGGGAATCCAAAATAAACAAGAATGCCATCGCCGAGTAGCTTGGCCACAAATCCCTCATGCGCCTTGACGGCATTGGAAGCCGCCTCCTGATACCGACGCATGATCAAGCGCAGATCTTCAGGATCTAGCTCGGCTGAGAGCTGCGTTGACCCAACTAGGTCGCAGAACATGACCGTTAGCTGCCGTCGTTCGGCCTGATCCACTCGATTGGTTGATTCAGTTGCGACCTCCTTGCTGGCAGTTGCTTGCTGACCGCCACTCGGTTGTTTAATGGCCGCCATCAACTTGCGACGGTGGCCAAGCGATAGTCCAAGTGAGACTAGATCGTCATCGGTGAGGTACGGGAGAGTAGATAGATCTACGTCGTTCGATGAGAATGCTGAGCTATATCTCTCCAGGCCCAGTCGGGCGAGAAGCTCTCGAATGTCATCCATTGAGGTAGCACCGAGCCTAATACAAACCGCATCTCTATCGCTTCATCAGCCATGCTAACCGAACGACGCTCTCTCGGCCAGCGATGACTATGTGGCATAAAGCTGCCGGTTTGGGCGCCCGGATAGATAGTCCGTTGTTGGAGCAACAGCAGCCATTCTCAAGCGATGTCGAAGCCGGCCACTGTTGACCCGTTTCTGACGTCAGGCTCAGAACTTTACGATCGCCTTTGCCTGATCGACAATCTCTCGAACGATCTCGGCTGCGGGCTGGACTTTATTGACAAGGCCAACGCCTTGACCCGACCACATTGAAAGCGCCTCGATGTCGCCATCTATAGCGGTATTCGGCGTAGAGCACGTGTAGCGCACGATACTGCCCCCGTCTCGATAACGAGCCAAAACTTCACCCTCGCCGGGACGGCGACCAAGAGGCGGTTTTCCGGCAGCTTCCCACATTGCCGAGGTAGTGTTCTTCAGTGCCCGATGCGGCGCATTCGGCCAGGTCAGGTCATATAGATCGTCGTAGCGATCCGTATCAGTCTCTGTGGCCGCCAGTAGCCGGGCGCGATAGTCAGGGTGGACGGGTGCTTCCTCTGATGCAAGAAATCGGGTTCCGATCCATGCCGCAGATGCACCTAGCGCCAGAGCCGCCGCGAGCCCGCGCCCATCGGCGATGCCGCCCGCGGCAATCACCGGAACTTCTCCGACCGCATCGACCACTGCGGGTACCAGTGCCATCGTCGAGACCGTACCCTCCACATGGCCGCCAGCCTCCCAACCCTGGGCACAGATCGCATCGGCTCCAAGAACGACCGCCGCCCTTGCCTTTGCTGCCGTGCTGGCAGTGATTATGACTTTGGCGCCCGCAGTTTTGGTGCGCTGGATGAAGTCGCCGGTATCGCCCCAGAAAAGCGAGATGATGCCGACGTTTTCCTCAAGGCACGCCTCAAGCTGCGCTTCGCTCCGAAAATCCATGTTGAGATTGACGCCAAAAGGTTTGTCAGTCAGTGACCTGATCCGCCGCACTTCGGCTTTCAAACCATCAGGATCGAGATACCAGACTGGAGCAATTCCGAGCCCGCCCGCATTGCTTACGGCCGCGACAAGCTCAGGAGACGAAACGCCCCCTACAGGTGCTAGAACGACAGGATGTTCTACTCCGAAGCGTTGGCAAAATGCAGTCGTCATGGCAAACTCTGAAACTGGGACTTTATCCGAATACTATGCAAATGATGCGAGCTCTGCCAGCCGCCCAGGTCCCGAAGTCGACACTCGCGCGCCTTCATCGGAAGTCCGTTTCATCCGATAATCACGCAAACTTGGGCAAAGATTGACAAGCCACAGACAGAAAGAGGTTATCTCATTCTCCCGTTGGAATGGACACGATCATGGCTGGCTGTTGCACAAAGCAGCCACTTTGGGCGGTCAGATAGATAGTCCGTTTTCAGAGCAATAGCATACAATCGCTGGGGAAGCCGAAACCGGCCGCTTATCACCCAAAGCGGACTTCAGCGCCCGGACAGCAAAGTGGGCGCGCTTGACTTTACCGGCGCAACACCCTCTGCGCCGACGGGCGCTTCGCAATCCCTGAGACACCGCTAAGACCAAGCCACCCGGCAATATGCCGTGTGAAGCGCGGAAGTCCGTCCACAAGAAGCCGCTGGTCGTCGATGGCTCGCTCCAGCGAAAGCCAACCCATCCAGACGCGGGTAAAATCCTTTACGTTCGCCTCTATGCGCACGTCGACTTCATAGCCCGGATCGATATAGCACAGATCGATTTCGGAATCGGCCGAGACGAGCCAATGATCGGTTTTGCCCTCCGGAGCGTCCGGAAAGTGGAACTGAAGGACGAACCTATCCTCCAAATCTGTCGGCAAATTCAGATTTCGTCGGACATCCCACATCAGGAAGTCCGTGTCGATGTTCTCGAGAGAGGGCTCCGTGTCGATCCACTCCTGACCCCATTCAGCGATACTTCGAACAACCGGGCCAAGTGCTTGGCCCGCTTCGGTTAGCCGATATTTTGATGATTTACCTGAGCCCGAGGCATTCTTCGTGATCAGCCCGGCCTGCTCAAGCTCCCTCATTCTGCTGGCCAGCATGCTCCGTGACATTAGCGGAACGCCACGCGCGATCTCGTTGAAGCCGGTCGACCCGTCGAGCATTTCCCGCAGAAGCAGAAGCGTCCATCGGCTGCCTAGAATTTCTGTTGCCATCGCCAAAGGGCAGTACTGCCCATAGCGATTTGTTCTTCCCATCATGGCCTCACCGCTCAAGGTCTGTCACGATACACGACCCCAAGTACAGCGCCAGTTCGAATTCCGGACTGGTTTGATCGCCAATCGAGTTGCAGGCTCCGTGATATTCCGGCAGTCGGATCTGCCAGGCCACAGGAGGACAATATGCAGAAGTACATGATCGAGAGGGACGTTCCAGGTGCGGGAGCGATGAGCGACCTGGAAGCGAGGGAGGCCGCAAAAAACTCCAACTCGGCGTTGGCTCAGTTGGCGCCCCGTGTGCAATGGCAGCAAAGCCATGTCGCAGGCGAAAAGATCTTCTGCATCTACCTCGCTGAGGACGAGGTCGCGATCCGCGAGCACTCTGAGCTCAGCGGCATCCCGATCACGGCCATCTATCCGGTCGATCGGGTCATGGACCCTGCATCTGCCAAGTCCTGACAAGTCCCAGGGGAAAATGGATGAGCAAAGTTGAACTCACGCCCCAGATGCGGGCGTTCCAGAAAAGGTTTGAAACCGAACGGCTCGCGGATCGGGTTCTCCAAGTAGCGTTTCACGACGTGTTAAGCGAGAGCGACCGGAGAATCATTGAGAACGCGATGTTCTTCTTCCTCGCGACCGTGGACGGTGACGGCCAACCCCAGTGCAGCTACAAGGGTGGCCCGCGCGGTTTCGTTCACATTGAAGATGACACCACGCTGATTTTCCCAGTCTATGAAGGAAATGGGCTTTTCCTTTCGGCGGGAAATATCGCCGAAATGGGCAAAGTCGGGCTTTTGTTCATCGATTTCGAAGCGCAGAAGCGGATGCGGATCAACGGTAGCGCAGAGATCCTCGACGATCACCCAGCCTTCAGCAGCGTGCGCGCTGCGCAATTCGCGGTGCGCGTAAAGATCAGGGACATCCATCCCAACTGCCCCCGCAATGTACACAAGATGGCCGTCGTAGAACAGTCCAGCTATACGCCGAGATGCGAGTCCGATGATGTCGGCAAAGCGCCCTGGGGCGATAGCTTTGCCGACGTACTGCCCGAGAAGATGAAACCGGAGCGGATGAGGTAGGTCGCCCAAAGCGGCCTCCGAGTTTTCTGACCAGCGCGTCCGCTTCGTCCGCATAGCCGACCTTGGCGGCGTGATGTCTGAACCGTCTCTTGCTAGCACATAACAAACTCCCCGACTCGCATCAGAAATAGGCAGCTTTCGGGAGCACAGCGGAATATGAGCCCGATTCGGCGACCAACCTGTTCTCGGAGGCAAAGCGGATATCGACACCTCGATGCAAGACCGGCGGCATGTGAAGTTGAATTGCGGCTTGACCGTCACATTCATGGGGCCCACGCTGAAATTACGACTGCAACAAAGACGTGCCAGTAAAGGCACTCAATTCGGTAAGGAAGCGGGCGACCACAAATTTCAGGGAGAAACGTGTCATGGATTACTTCGACATCGATGTCTACTCGCGGAAAGTCACAACGAGTTCTCCTGACGCTCAACTCTGGTTCGACCGTGGCCTGGTCTGGACGTACTCGTACAACCACGAACTGGCCATCGAATGTTTCCAGAAGGCCCTAGAGCACGATCCTGACTGCGCCATGGCCCATTGGGGCGTCGCCTATGCTGCCGGTCCGAATTATAATTTCGAGTGGTGGATGATGGATCCGGACACGAAGTCCAGCGCTCTGGGCACCGCCTATGACAACACACAGGCTGCGCTGGCGCTGTCCGGTAAAGTTACACCCATCGAACGAACTCTTATCGAAGCGTTGCCGGCCCGATACCCTCAGCGCGAGCCGATCGAGGAGCAGGCTGCGTGGAACGATGACTTCGCAGCCGCGATGAAGAAGGCTTACGAAGCCCATCCAGACGACATCGAGGTCGCCACCGTTTATGCCGAATCAATACTGAACCAGACCCCATGGAAAATGTGGGACATCTGGAAAAACACAGTTGCTAAGGGGGCTGCCACGGTCGAGGCACAAAGGGTGCTGGAGAAATTCGTCGACACGCCCGAGGGACGCGTTCACCCCGGCATCCTCCACCTCTACGTCCACCTGATGGAGATGTCGCCTACCCCGGAAAAGGCTCTCATGGCCGGCGATCGGCTGCGCGAACTGGTCCCGGACGCTGGTCATCTGGTCCACATGCCGACCCACATCGACATTCAATGCGGCGAATACCGCGACGCACTGCACTGGAACCAGAAGGGGATCGAGGCCGACCTGAAGGTCGCCGAGAAGCAGGGAAGGATGAATTTCTACACTGCGTACCGCGTCCACAATTACCACTTCGCCATATACGGCGCGATGTTCCTCGGTCAATACGAACCGGCCATGGCTGCAGCGCAGGAGATGATCAGAGAAATCCCAGTGGAGCTGATGAAGCTGGAAAGCCCGCCCATGGCAGATTTCCTGGAGAGCTATATCTCCATGAAAACCCATGTGCAGATCCGCTTCGGCCGCTGGCGCGACATCATTGCCGAACCGCTACCTGAAGATCAGCGCCTCTACTGCAACACAACTGCCTCGCTGCACTACGCCAAGGCCGTGGCCCACGCTGCGCTAGGCGAAGTGGCAAAGTCAGAGGCAGAGCGGGTAAAGTTCATGGAGGCGCGCGCAAAGGTGCCTGAGAGCCGCTATCTCCACAACAACCGATGCATCGATCTGCTCGATGTTGCGGAACAGATGCTGGACGGTGAACTGGAATACCGGAAGGGTAATCACGACAAGGCCTTCACTCATCTCCAAAAGGCAATCGAGCTGGAAGATGCGCTGGCCTATGACGAGCCTTGGGGCTGGATCCAGCCCGTACGCCACGCGCTGGGCGCGCTGGCACTTGAACAAGGCAGGATTGAGCTTGCGGAGCAGGCCTACCGCGAGGATCTCGGCCTTGCCGGCGATTTGCCCCGCGCCTGCATCCATCCTGACAATATCTGGAGCCTCAAGGGTCTCGACGAATGCCTCCGGCAACGCGCTGCAGGCGACACGGCAGAAGCGAAACTGATAGCCCAGCGCCTGAAATTGGCTGCAGCCCGCTCCGATCTGCCTGTCGGTGCATCTTGCCATTGCGCTCAGGCGGCCATGAAGGCAGTTGCCGCCGAGTAGCTGCACGGCCCGCCAAGTGCCAGGTTTGCGGTGTAGATGGAATGATCTCAAAGGATAGCTGGCGGCAGGTTCTGGCACATTCCGGACTACCTGGGTTGCCCTGAAAGACGGCGGCTATCGGGGCAAAGCTGCCATCCTTGGAAGCGTTCATCGACAGGTGTTTCAATTCAGCTTGATCGCGCCCATCCGATAATAGGTCAGAGAAAAGAAGAAGCGGTCCTCTTTCGCCAGCCTGACCTGTTCATCAAACCAAGCTTGTGCTTCGTCTTGCGGCACATGGTCGTTGTCAGCGGCATAGCGTGACATGAGATGCAGGAGCATGAACGCAATACCATCTGGCTTCAGAGTTGTGTCGCAGAAGGTGAACGGCTCAATTTCCACTGCCGTGAAACCAGCATCCTTGCACAGTGTTGACCACAATGCGGCAACATACGCCTCCACATAGTGTTTATCCCACGCAGCTTGAATCCGCTGCATACGGAGCTCGTCCTCAGAGAACCAGTCGAGTGTCCCAAACCCTGCATCGATCGCCACCAAGCGTCCGCCGGGCCGAAGTACGCGATGTGCCTCTCGCATCGCGGCGGGAATATCATCGAGGTATTCGAGGACCTGTACAGCAACCGCCTTGTCCGCTTCGCCATCTTCCATTGGCAGGGCGTCAGCCAATCCATCTTCGATGGTAACTGCCGCATGGTCTGCGCAGCGTTCCAGTGCGAGCGCCCGCATGTCAGCACTCGGATCAACGCCAACCACACGGCCTGACGGACCTACAGCACGCGCGAGTTCCTGTGTCAGCAACCCATTGCCACAACCAATGTCTATCACCACGTCGCCGGCAGCCAGATGAAGCGCATCAAACGCCATCCGCCTGCGTTGCGTAACATCCGCACCCTGATAGGCGATCTCGAGCAGCCTGGCGGTTTCATCGTCGAACTGAAGCATCTGCATACCTAGCGGTCGTGTCGGCGCGATCCAAAGGACTTACTGCGGGTTCTCGTCAAACCTCTTCGTGCCGGTGTTCTCAGGGACCCATGGCAAGGCTGACCGTGTCCAGCACTCGAATTTCGGGGGCAGATCGCGCCGCTGATGTGATGTGCCCAGGCGGATGTTGTACGCTTGCCTTTCTCCCTCAGCATTCGTCGCATATATCGCGGATCCGCAATCTGGGCAGAAAGCCTGGACGCGCCTGTTTCCGCTTTCCGCAACCTTCACATACTCCTTGGGTCTGTTCCTGGTCAGCCTGAACGTCTCTGCTGGCGCAATGGCGACCGTTCTGTATGCGGATGCAGAAAGTGTCTGACAGTCGGCGCAATGGCAAATCCCGACCTTGGCGGGATCAATCTCGGCCTCGTACGCTATCGCGCCACAGTAACATTCACCGGTGATCTTCATATCGCGTACTCCTCATCAGAGAAGCGTAACAACAAGGTTTCCTCGAAGCCATCGCGTTGCTGACTCAAAGCTGCACAAAGCGGTCGCCTTCACTAACTGCCAATGCCGTCTGCCTTCAACTTCACTGTGCTCCACTGCGAACGCCTGCTGCGAATGATTCGCGATCGCCACAATTGGAGCAACATCAATTCTAGTACGGTGCAGAAGCTAAGGGCCTTTCGTGTAGTCCGGTCCAACGTGCGACGGGAGATCGTCGGCAAGTTTCAGCCAGGAGAGTTTTTCCTCAATAGCGACATGCAGCGTCGGACTTAAAGCTTCTGGCTGTTCCATTGAGCACACGTAGAAATGCATGGCCCCGGACATGCGCTGTGATCGGAAAGAAATTGGCGATCCACAGTTAGGGCAGAAGGTTCGTTCGATCCCAGGAGAAGAGTTGTAGATTTTCGGTCTCTTACCGGTCCATCGCCACTGTTCATCCGAGACCCCAATAAACGTGGTTATTGGTGCCGAGGATTGCCAACGGCAGCTTTCACAGTGGCAGTTCACACAGGATTGCACAGGTAGATCAACTTCGAAGCTCACAGCTCCGCAAAGGCAGCGACCCAACGTAATGATCCTCCTCGAAGAAACCCGTGTACGGGAGCCCAACATGCCATGACGATCGGCAACCTCATGCAGGCAAGTAGAGTGTGGAATTATTCGCCGGCGACAAACGCATCGACTTCGATCTCGACGAGCCATTCCGGGTTCACGAACCTGTCGATTGCCATGATGGTGTCTACAGGTCTTGCTTCCTGGCAATAGGGTTTTCTGGCCTCGATCGCCTCTCGCCAGTTGTTGATGTCAGTCAGAATGACCCGGGTGCGGACTATGTCCTTCAGGCCCGACCCTGCGTCTTCCAGGGCCGTCTTGATGATTTCGAAGCACCGCGTTGTCTGCGCAAAGACATCACCAACACCCACGGTCTTTCCTTCAGCATCGACGGGTGCGGTTCCTCCGACCGAGATAAAGGGACCAACCCTTACAGCTCGGCTGAAGCCCACGATTTCCTCCATCGGATTCCCATTGGAAATAAGTTGGCGCTTATAGGTCATTGTTCTTCTCCGGGCGTTACTACTGATAGTCAGATGCCATTATAAGCGTCGAGTACTGCGGGACCACCAGGTTGGCATTCTGCAAACATCCGGCACATGCGGACAGAATGTCCCAAACGACTTTCTCCATCACGGCAGGTCCCATTGTATCGACCATCGGACCGAGGGGGCTGCCAAGGATGTCTTCGCGTATTCCGTGCTCCTCTGCATCCATGATGACGCGATCAATACTCACCGTTTCAACGGTTATGGTCTTAAAGCCAAGTTCCCCCAACAGTTCTGGTACGCGACGGGCTGCAGGATACGAAAATGGGGCGAGCGCCTTTTCGCCGGCTTCTACGCTGACGTATTTGCTCATGGCCGCCGACTGGGCAAGAAAATACTCATTCGCCGACGCCCACACCGTGAGTATCAATGTTCCGTCGTCAGAGAGGACTCTACGCATCTCCGAAAGTGCCGCGAGATCGTCAGGAAAATACTGAAGGCCTTGCTGACAAAAAACATGAGAGAAAAAGGACGAAGACGCGGGGATATTGGTGGCGTCGGAGACATGCCAGTCGAAATGACCCGGCAGGTCTCTTGTCAAAGTGCGGGCCTTAGCGATCATCGTGTCGTTAAGGTCAACACCAGAAATTGGAATGGTTGGCCCAAAACGTTCGCGAATCGAGCGAGCCATTATGCCGGTCCCGCACGCTACATCGAGCACTCGGTCGCCGTCAGTAATCTGAACCTTTGAGACGGTGGCCTTTGCTAGTGGAGCAAAGATCGATTTGACCTTCTGCGACTCATAGGCGTCTACGGCGCTTGTCGCCAGCTGATAGAGATTGGGCATGACTTCCCTGATCGTGGGAGGCTTCCTCCTCCGACAGTGGGCCCAGTCTACTTCAAACAAGCGACCATTGGTAGGACAGCGCAGGATGTCGCCTGTTGGCAGATTGTGTTGAAAAACTCCAAATCTGGATATGCTCGAATTTCGTGCTGAGAGAGCAGGAGTTGGCACTTTCATCGTTGATGTAATGTCTGGCCTAGCCAGGGCTTCGTGGGCAGACCTAACCAATATCTATGCATCCCCTCGGCCAAAAATTGCTGCACGCGCTGTATGGCCAAAAATTTTTGCCGTTTGGCCCCAAGGCCGACTTTTTCAACAGTATCGGCACATAACGGACTGCTCGCTACCGGGCAGTTTTTGTCCGTTCTCAAGGCAACAGCTGCCTATTTGCCAGGAGCCAATCGTAGCCAAGTCTGAAGGCGCTGGGAACTCGGACAGAACCCTGGCTACTCTGGCAACCCTGCAGCACGCAACCCCGCGGCGATGCGATCAATGTCCGCCTGGTTCTTGTATGAGAGTCTCGCGATGTATCGGGAGATTGAGAATTCAGGTTCGTGGTCGAGCACATCACGAGCGGCTTCGCGCGCTTCATCCTCCCAACCCAATTCTCCCAATGCGGAAGCGAGGTTCACATAAGCGGCCAGATAGCCAGCCTCGCGCTTGATTGATTCCCGATAACAGGCGACGGCTTCCTGCAGCCGGCCCGACGCGCGGTATGCAGTGCCCAAGCCGCGCAGCAAGCCGGGTCTGTAGAACGGGCAAAGGCGCATTGCTCTTTTGATGAGCTCTATGGCGCGCTCAGGTTTGCCAGACTTTGTCATAACGGCCGATGCAACCCCGCCCAAGTTCTCGGCACTGTTCGGGTCTAGCGCGATGGCCTTCTCGGCCATCTCAATCGCCTTGTCGTGCTCCCCCGCATTCAGATGGGTGAGCGCCAGCATCCCGTAGGCATCAGCGTAGCCCGGATCCAGTTCGAGGGCGCGATGGCCACAACGAAACGCTACTGCCTGCGCTGCTTCAAACTTGTCGCGAGCACCGAGCCCGCCACCTACGTCCGCCTCATTGAAATAGAGCCAACCACGCATCGCCCACGCGGTGGGATAATCAGGATCGAGTTCGAGGGCGCGCTCAATCAGTTTCGTCGATCTGGCCCTCGCTTCGGTCGCGCCACCCAGAACCCCGTCAGTCGCCAGGCGCACGCATTCCCAAGCTTCAAGATTTCTCGTTCCACTCGCCCAGACCCGATGTTGCTCACCTTCACGTAGCTTGACATCCAGTGCAGTGACGATCTCTCGCACAATCTCATCCTGAACAGCGAAGATATCTTCGAGGTCTCTGTCGTATCGATCGGCCCAGAGATGCAGCCCGGTCTGCGCGTCGACTAGCTGTGCTGTGACTCGCACTTTATTGCCTCCCTTGCGGACGGAACCCTCGACCACGTAACGCACGCCCTGTTCGCGGCTGACCTGCTTCACATCGACTGCGCGGCCCTTGTAGGTGAATGTCGAGTTGCGTGAGACCACCATAAGCTGACTGATTGGAGAGAGCCGTGATGATGTCTTCGGCTACGCCGTCAGCAAAGAACTCTTGCTCGGAGTTGGCGCTCATCACGGTAAAGGGCAGGACAGCAATCGAAGGATAATCGGGAATGGTAAAGTCGAGACCGATGGACAGTTCGAAGGAAATGGCACGGCGTGACATGCCGGCGACGCGGTACACTCGTACCGGGTCGGGTATGTTCTTTAGCTGCTTCTCGCCCAGATGATCAAAGGTCAATTCGACCTTACCTCGAACCTGATCGTAGACAGGGCCTGCGACACAGATGCCTCCCGGTTCGGCCAAAGCTTCCAAGCGCGCCGCGATATTTACCCCATCGCCGAAAATGTCGCCGCCCTCAGCTATGATGTCACCAAGATTGACACCAATGCGAAACTGGATTGGCTGGCCATCGAGAGCTTTTCGGCTGCTCATGTCGTTCTGGATCTGTGCCGCACAGACGACAGCGCGCACGGCACTGGGAAACTCCGCCAACAGCCCGTCACCCAAGCGCTTGAAAACATGCCCGCCATGTTCAGCAATGGCAGGTTCGACGACTTGACTGAGGCAGGAGTTGACAGCAGACAAGGTTCCCGCCTCATCTGCACTCATCAGGCGGCTGTAGCCTGCGACATCCGCCGCGAGTATGGCTGCGAGGCGACGCTCCATTCCTAATCTCCCATCGCGGAGATTATCGATGCGAGATCATCAAAGCCATTCTGAATTACAATGGGATGTCGGCTTCTGGCACGTAACGGACTCTCCGGTTCGTTACCGATAGAGTCCGCTTTCGGGGTCGGAGCGGACATTCTCTTGAGCCAAGCCGAAGGACAGCATTGGGCCGGATATGACAGCGGTTCGTTCAGATTCGGTCTGTTCGGCGGCGTTCAGAACGACTTCAACCGAACCTTGAACTTGGGGCTGACGGCCAGTCTGCTTTCAGTTTTCGCTGTTATGCCTGACTTTCAGCCAGCTGCCTGATCTGCGCTACCAGCGGGTCAATTACAGTACGCTCTCGCTGCTTGTGAAAAGTCCGCCAGACCGGCAGCGACGCTCCTCGCCATTGACCGCTTCCAAAAGCTGAAAGAATGACGCTCCAGAAACAACTGGACTGGTGCGGCGAAGCGAGCGTTGCTGGGGTCACCCTGGCCGGCGGATTGATGCGCCCGAGCAGGAGAAAGGTGAGCCCGGCTCCGATGCCGGGCTCAGGGTGGTGCAAGGCCCTGCAACAGCTGCAGGGCCAGATCCTGACAAGGAGAACCACCCCATGCCCAGACTTACCGATACCCAGCTCGTCCTGCTCAATGCTGCAGCCAATCGCGATGACGGTTGCCTGCTGCCGGTGCCCGACAGCATCCGGGCAAAAGGCGCCGCACTCGAGCGAAGCCTCATACGCCTTGCTCAAAGCCGACCTCATCTCCGAGGTGCCCGCCAGCAAGGGTCAGGCTGCGTGGAAGACCGCAGACGACTTGCGGCCCATCACCCTCGTGCTGACCGATGCCGGCCGGGCCGCGCTGGACACTGGCACAGGTCGAGGAGCCCCAGACAAAGCCGGCAGAGCGTCAGACCCGCACCAGATCAAGATCATCTTCGCAGGGTTCCTCGACGCGGTCTGCCACCCTCCTGCGCCTGCTGTCCGGAAAGGCCGGGGCCTCCCTCGAGGAACTGCAGGCCGCCACCGGCTGGCAGGCCCACAGCGTGCGCGGCTTCCTGTCAGGCACCGTGCGCAGGAAGATGGGACTGGAGCTGACCAGCGAGCCGGACCGCTCCGGCACGCGCCGTTACCGGCTGGCTTCGCCGCTGAAGAAGGGGAACGCAGTGATGCGCTCGCGTAAGAGTGATGAAGACTTCAATCACTATCTCGACAGCCTCGACACCCTGGACCGGCAGGTGCTGGTGGCGGAATGGACCCGGTCCTATGGCCGGCCACCGTTCCGGCAGATGAGCCGGGACCTGCTGGTGCGGTCGCTGGCCCACCGCCTGCAGGAACAGCGCTGGGGCGGCCTCAAGCCCGCCCTTGCTCGCCAGCTCAAACAGGTCGCGGGAGGCGGCAAGGATGCAAGGTCGATCACGCCTGCTGCCTCTCGCCCCAAGGCCGGCACCCGGCTGATCCGCCAGTGGCACGGCACCACCCACGAGGTGCTGGTGACGGATGCCGGTTTTGAATGGAAGGGAGAAAGCTGGAAGAGCCTGTCGCGCATCGCCCGCGAGATCACCGGCCAGAAATGGTCCGGCCCCGTGTTCTTCGGCCTGAAGGCGCGGAGCGGGGGATCAGCATCGCAGGTCGAACTCAGGGAGTTGACCGCCATGTCCAAGACTCCCGTTCGCCACTGCGCCATCTATACCCGCAAGTCCTCGGAGGAGGGGCTGGAGCAGGAGTTCAACTCGCTGGATGCCCAGCGCGAGGCCTGTGCCGCCTACATCAACAGCCAGCGCCACGAGGGCTGGAGCGAGATCAGCAGTCGCTACGACGATGGCGGTGTCTCAGGCGGCACACTGGAGCGACCTGCCCTTGCCCGGCTGATGCAGGACATCGAGGCAGGGCAGGTCCACATCGTGGTGGTCTACAAGATCGACCGGTTGACGAGGTCGCTGTTCGACTTTGCCAAGCTGGTCGAACTGTTTGACCGGCATGGCGTCTCCTTCGTCTCGGTCACCCAGCAGTTCAACACCACCACCTCGATGGGGCGATTGACGCTCAACGTGCTGCTATCCTTCGCCCAGTTCGAACGTGAAGTGACGGGTGAACGCATCCGCGACAAGATCGCGGCCTCCCGCGCCAAGGGCATGTGGATGGGTGGCAATCCCTCGCTGGGCTATGACATCCGGGACCGGCGTCTTGGTCGTCAACGAAGAGGAAGCCGCGACAGGTCCGTTACATCTTCAGACGGTACATGGAACTGAAGAGTGCCCCTAAGCTGCTGGAGGATCTGAAGCAGCAGGGTATCTGCTCCAAGCGCTGGACCAGTGCCGCGGGCCGGCAGCATGGTGGTTGTGCCTTTGCCCGGGGTCCGCTCTATCACTTGCTCAAGAACCGCATCTACCTGGGCGAGGCCACTCACAAGGGCAAGAACTATCCCGGCGAGCACAAGGCCATCATCGATGCCGAGACCTTTGACGCGGTTCAGCAGCTGATGGCCAGCCAGGCTGCAAGGACATCCCGGGGCCGCAAAACTACATCCAGCCTGCTCACCGGCATCCTGTTCGATGACACTGGCAATCGCCTGACCCCGTCGCACGCGGTGAAGGATGGCAAGCGATATCGCTACTACGTCACCGCATCAGGCGGTCGCCACACCTCAAAGCAGTCTGGAGCTGACGGCTGGCGCATTCCGGCAGTGGAACTGGACAACGTCGTCATCAGTGCAATCATCCAACTCCTTCAGGACCACGGCCGCCTCGTCGATGTGCTCTACCTGAAGGGGATCGATGCAAACCACATCGAAGCCATCCTCAACGGAGCAAGGCAGGCACATAAGCGTCTTGTCAGTAGCTCTGAGAATGACAGGCAAGCGGCCATCAGGCCGTGCCTGCAGCGGGTGGTGCTCGGTGCATCCGAGATCAGACTTGAGCTCTCCTCTAGCGCTTTGCTTCAGCTCTGCAATGGCGAGCAAGAAAGCCAAACTGTTGGCACAAGCTGCAGACAAGGTCCGGGCGCGCAGACAAACGCTGAAATCGTGATGCCGATGTCCATTCGCCGACGCGGCATCGAAAAGAAACTCGTCCTCAGCAATACACTGGTGACGTCGACCGGACTTCCAGACCAGACCCTGGTCTCAGGAATTGCCCGTGCCAGAAACTGGTTCGACAAGCTCATGTCCGGGGAATGCGAGACGCTAAGGGATCTGGCCCGGGCCGAAGGTCGCAACGAACGCTACGTCTCGCAGGTTCTGAAGCTCGCCTTCCTTGATCCGCTACTTGTGGAGCAGGTCATATCAGGCGACCAGCCCGTCGATCTGACACTTGAGAAACTACGCAGGATGGATAACCTTCCTGCCCGTTGGGACCTTCAGCGCAAGCAGTTCGGACGCACTGCCTGAACGCACCCAGCACTCACATCATTTGAGAACACTGGTTCTACGAACCCATAGCGCCGGTCAGACCCGACTGGTTGACCAGGCTGGCCCATCAAAGTGGCAGGAAGCGAACCGCCAAACTCTGAATTGGAGAGAACGCCGGCAAAAATGCAGCACCCGGCGGTCTCTGGTCTGCTCTCCCACCCGGTCATGTTGGTGTCAGCACAGCTAACCCCGCGTACTTGCGGAACTATTGCCGGCAAGCTGCCTGGATATATTTATCTATTTAAATCAATAAGATAGGTGGCGGAGAGAGAGGGATTCGAACCCTCGGTACGGTTTCCCGCACACACGCGTTCCAGGCGTGCGCCTTCAACCACTCGGCCACCTCTCCGCATTGGAACGGGCGCAACATACACAAGAGTGGTTGAAGATCAAGCGCAGTCATCCAGCTGGCAACCCGTTACAGTGCCAACACCACATCAGGACCACACACGCTCAACCGCGCTGGAACTGGATACCGCAGTTCTTCTCGATCGAGGCTTTCTCGATTGCTTCCATCTCTCCCTTGAGGCGAGCCAGTTCTGCCGCCATCTGTCCATCGCCTTCAAGTGCAAACAAGGCGGGCCAGAACAACACCACCGCCACGCCCGTCAACACCGCATCGTTGGTACGCTTGTCGTCCTGGTGGCCAGCCACGCGGGCCGCATGGGCAGACACACGCCTGCCCTCTTCGACCAGTTGCTGGCATGAGTAGTTCTGATATTGCACCGGCGACACATAGGACGCCTGAATGTCGGATGATCTGGACGCGCATGCCCCGATCAATGGCGCAAGACAAGCAAGCGCAAGCAACGGCCTTTTCATGATGACCCCCCTTCATGGATTCATGATTTTCCTTCTGACTCCTGCACTAACCAATAATTGAAGTGCCGTTAAGTTAATTCTACCCATTTGTGCACACCGTGTTGTGAGTGGTGTGCGGCTCCTAGTGCTTTTATGATCGCGTCAACCGATACCGGGATGGTCTGCCCGCCAGCACGTCTGCACCAATCCGGACCACCGTGGAGCAAGGGAGAGCAACATGGGACTGTTGATCAAGCTACTGACCTCTGGCGCTGCCGCTGCATCTGCAGCCGTCGCGCTTGCCGTGGCTGCGATGACCGCAGCGCCGCTGCCCGCCGAAGCCGGGTACTGGCGCGACAATGAGCGCCGGGTCGGCATCTGGATGTTCGTGCGCAAGGCGCCGGACGAGGAGCTTTGGGAAGCCTGCCGGCGGGTTTATGGGCGCGATGTGTACCGGGTGCGCGGGGCCGGTCCCCGCAAGGCCCGCTGCTATGTCGACTCCAGCCAGATCTACAATCCAGGCGGGTTCTACCGGCGCGACGGACGAGGCTGAGCGGCGATCCGGTCAGGCCCTGCCACCGGGCTGGCGCGGCTTGACCTGACGGCCAGCCTGCACCCTGTCACGGCGCGGCGGAATGCCGAACATGGCTGAATAGGCTCGCGAGAAGTGGCTGGCGTTGGCAAAGCCGCAGGCCAATGCCACCTCGGTGATCGGCAAGGTGGACTGCAGCAACAGGTTGCGGGCCCGCTCCAGCCGGATGGCGCGGTAGTGATCGGCGAAGCTGGCGCCCAGCAAGCTTGCGAACAGCCGATCGATCTGCCGGGTCGACAGGCCGACGCGGGCAGCCACTGCAGAGCGGTCCAGCGGGCTGGCGATATTGCTTTCCATCAGTTCCAGCGCATAGACGATGTCCTGCCGGTGAATGCCGTAACGCTGGGTGAGCGAGGCGCGCTGCGGCGCGGTGGCCAACGCCACGTCACGGTGCAGGAACCAGTCGGACACCTGGGTTGCGAACACCTTGCCATGCTCCTCGGCGATCAGGGCGTGGATCATGTCGAGCGCCGCGATGCCGCCGGCGCAGGTCAGCCGGTCCCGGTCGATGATGTAACGGGACCGGGTCAGCAGCAGGTCCGGATACTCCTCCGACAGGGCCGGCGAATGCTCCCAGTGAATGGTCATGTGGCGGCCTTCCATGATGCCGGCTCGGGCCAGCACGTAAGGGCCGCCGGAAACGCCGCCGATGCGCACGCCACGGCGCGACAGCTGCCTGATCCAGCCTAGCGTCTTCCTGTCCTGGAAGTCCCAGGGCCGCCCGCCGACGCACACCAGCAGGATGTCGGCGTCGATCATCTCGCCCACCCGGGCCTGGCACGGCATCTGCGCGCCAACCGATGACGTGGCCGGCCCGCCGTCCAGCGAAACGCAGATGAAACGGTACAGCTCGCGCTCGGCAATGGTGTTGGCGGCGCGAAGCGGCTCGATGGCCGAGGCAAACGACATCAGCGCAAAACCGTCGACAAGCAGGAAGGCAAAGGTAAAGGGGCGCTCGGCCCGGGCGTTCGACATGGCGCGGATGGTAAAGTGAATGGCTCACAGGGACAACGGGTATTGAAACGCCGCCACCTATACTGCGTCAGGAAGAGAACCTGCACGCCCGAAACCGACATACCCCCGGACCCTGGAGCCGGCGCCATGAAATACTCGATCTTCTCGCTTGCCCGCAACGCCCTCACCGGCCACCAGAACTGGCAGCCGGCCTGGCGCTCGCCGGCGCCGAAGCCCCACTATGATGTGATCATCGTGGGCGGCGGCGGGCATGGCCTGTCGACCGCCTATTATCTGGCCAAGGTGCACGGCATCACCAATGTGGCGGTGCTGGAGAAGGGGTATCTGGGCTCGGGCAATATCGGCCGCAACACCACCATCATCCGCTCGAACTACCTGCTGCCGGGCAACGAGCCGTTCTACGAGAAGTCGCTGCAGCTGTGGGAAGGGCTGGAGCAGGATTTCAACTTCAACGCCATGGTGTCGCAGCGCGGGGTGATCAACCTGTATCACTCGGACAGCCAGCGCGACGCCTATACGCGGCGCGGCAACGCCATGCGCATTCACGGCGTCGATGCGGAGCTGCTTGACCAGAAATCGCTGCGGGACATGCTGCCGTTCCTGAATTTCGACAATGGCCGGTTCCCGATCATGGGCGGGCTGATGCAGCGGCGCGGCGGCACCGTGCGTCACGATGCGGTTGCCTGGGGCTATGCGCGCGGGGCAGACAGCCGTGGCGTCGACATCATCCAGCACTGCGAGGTGACCGGCATCCGCCGCGATGCGTCGGGCAAGGTGACCGGCGTCGACACCAGCAAGGGCTTCATAGGCTGCAACAAGCTGGGGCTGGCGGCGGCCGGCAACTCGTCGCGGGTGGCGCAGATGGCGGGCCTTGAGCTTCCCATCGACAGCCACGTGCTGCAGGCCTTCGTCTCGGAAGGCCTCAAGCCGTGGATCGACAACGTGGTGACGTTCGGCGTGGGCCACTTCTACATCTCGCAGTCGGACAAGGGCGGCCTCGTCTTCGGCGGTGACATCGACGGCTACAACTCCTACGCCCAGCGCGGCAACCTGCCGATGGTGGAGCACGTGATCGAATGCGGCCTGGCCATGATCCCGTCGCTCAGCCGGGCGCGGGTGCTGCGCGCCTGGGGGGGCGTGATGGACATGTCGATGGATGGCTCGCCGATCATCGACAAGACGCCGATCGACAATCTCTACATCAATGCCGGCTGGTGCTATGGCGGCTTCAAGGCGACACCTGCCTCCGGCTGGTGCTTTGCCCACACCATCGCCAGGGACGAACCGCACGAACTCAATTCGAAGATGCGGCTGGACCGGTTCCGTACCGGCTACGTCATCGACGAGACCGGGCACGGCGCGCAGGCCAACCTGCATTGATGAGTTTGCGCAATTCCGCACGGAAAACCGGCATCCACTTTTCCTGGAATTGCTTGTTAGGAACTGGACGAAAATGGCTTACCTGATCAACTGCCCCCATTGCGGGCGCCGCACCACAGACGAGTTCTATATCAAGGGCGATGCCTCGAAGGTCCGGCCAACGGCTGTCGGCGAGGGCACGATGGACCAGTGGCATGACTATGTGCACATCCGCGACAACGTGCGCGGCCGCATTGCCGAGCACTGGCATCACACCGGCGGCTGCCGCCAGTGGCTGGTGGTGGAGCGTGATTCGATGACCCACGACGTCTATGCCGTGACTGCGGCACGCGACTGGAAACCGGCTGCAGGCGGGGCGACGAAAAAGCCCGCCGCCCGCAAGACAGCCGCAAAGAAGGCCGGAGGCAAGCGCTGATGCCCTCGTTCCGTTTCAGCAAGGGCGGGTTGATCGACCGCTCGACGACACTCGATTTCAGCTTCGACGGCCAGCGCATGACCGGCCTTGCCGGCGATACGCTGGCCTCGGCGCTGCTCGCCAACGGCCAGCTGCTGATGGGCCGGTCGTTCAAGTATCACCGGCCGCGCTCGGTGGTGACGTGCGGCGCGGCGGAGCCCAACGCGCTGATGGAGATCGGCGAAGGCGGGCGGCTGGAACCCAATACCCGCGCCACCATGCAGGAGCTTTACGACGGGCTGGTATCGAACAGCCAGAACCGCTGGCCGTCGCTGGAGCGCGACTTCGGCGCGATCAACTCGCTGGCCTCGTCGCTGTTCGTGGCGGGCTTTTACTACAAGACCTTCATGTGGCCGAAGAAGTTCTGGGAAGCGATTTACGAGCCGATCATCCGCAAGGCAGCCGGCCTCGGCAACCTGAGCCACGAGGCTGATCCGGACCGCTACGAGAAGGCCTACGCACACTGCGACGTGCTGGTGGTGGGCTCAGGCCCGGCCGGGCTGATGGCGGCACTGGCGGCGGCGCGGACCGGCGCACGGGTGATCCTCGCCGATGAGCACGCCCGGCTTGGCGGATCGCTGCTGAAGGAGCGCGAGGAAATCGGCGGCGCGGACGGCGTTGGCTGGGCCGACGGCATCATTGCCGAACTGGCCGCCATGAAGAATGTCCAGCTGATGCCGCGTACCACGGTGTTCGGCGCCTATGACGATGCGGTGTTCGGGGCGCTGGAGCGGGTGCAGAAGCATGTGGCCGGGCCGGACCACAATGCGCCGGTCGAGAAGCTGTGGCGGATCATCACCAAACGCTGCGTGCTGGCGGCGGGTGCAGAAGAACGGCCCATCGTGTTCGGCGGCAATGACCGACCGGGCGTCATGATGGCCTCTGCCATGCGCGCCTATGCCAACCAGTATGCCGTGGCCCCAGGGCGCTCAGTGGCGGTTTTCACCTCGACCGACTCTGGCTATCGCACCGCGCTCGACCTCAAGGCGCACGGGGTGCACGTGGAGGTCATCATCGATGCGCGCGCCGATGCGCCCGAACTCGAGACGGGCGGCGTTCCTGTCCTGCGCGGTGCCGTGGTCACCAACGTCAAGGGCGGCAAGCACGGCATGAGCGCCGTCGAGGTCAATGGCCACGACATCATCCCGTGCCAGTCGCTGGCCATGTCGGGCGGCTGGAGCCCGGTGGTGCACCTGGCCTGCATGCGCGGGGCGCGGCCGGTATGGAACGAGGCGCTGTGCTGCTTCATGCCGCCGGCGCATGACCCGTGGACCGTTGCCGCCGGATCGGCCAATGGCCAGTGGCGGTTGAGCGGCTGCCTCGCCGACGGCGCGCAGGCCGGCAGCAAGGCCGCAGCGGACGCAGGCTTCAAGACGTCGAAGGTTGCCGTGCCGAAGGCGCGTGACGAGGGAGGGTTTGCCGTGTCGCCGCTGTGGTGGGTCAAGCAGTCAACGGGCAAGGCGTTCGTCGATTACCAGAACGACGTGTCGGCCAAAGACCTGCCGCTGGCGGCACGAGAGGGTTATGACCACATCGAGTTGGCCAAGCGCTACACGACATCGGGCATGGCCACCGACCAGGGCAAGCTTGGCAATGTCAACGCCATCGGCATCCTGGCGGAAGCCACCGGCAAGCCGATTCCCGAAATCGGCACCACCACGTTCCGGCCATTCTACACGCCGGTGTCTTTCGGGGCGCTGGGTGGCCAGCACGTGGGCCGGCACTTCCAGCCGGTGCGCCGCTCGCCGCTGCATGGCTGGGCGGAAAAGCTGGGGGCAGCATTCGTCGAAACCGGCCAGTGGTACCGCTCAAGCTGGTTCCCGCGCGACGGCGAGGACTGGCTTTCAGCGATGAGCCGCGAGGTGATCAACACCCGCCGCAATGTGGGCCTGTGCGATGTGTCCACGCTCGGCAAGATCGAGATCAAGGGCCGGGACGCGGCCGAGTTCATCAACCGGCTTTATTCCAACCCGTTCCTGAAGCTGCCTGTGGGCAAGGCGCGCTATGGCCTGATGCTGCGCGAGGACGGTTTCGTGGGCGATGACGGCACCACGTCCAGGCTGGGCGAGAATCATTTCTTCATGACCACCACGACGGGCCACGCGGCGCAGTCGATGCGCGACCTCGAATTTGCCCACCAGGCGCTGTGGCCCGACCTCGACGTGCAGTACGTGTCGGTGACCGACGAGTGGGCGCAGATGGCGGTGGCCGGCCCGAAGGCGCGCGAGGTGCTGTCGAAACTGGTGGATGCGGACCTGTCGAACGAGGCGTTCCCGTTCCTGGCGGCGCGCGATGTGACGGTCATGGGCTCCCTGCCGGGGCGGCTGTTCCGCATCTCGTTCTCGGGCGAACTGGCCTACGAACTGGCGGTGCCGGCAGGTTTCGGCGAGGCGGTGGCAAGCGCCATCATGCATGCCGGCCAGCCGCACGGCATCCTGCCCTACGGGCTTGAGGCGCTCAGCTCGATGCGCGTCGAAAAGGGCTTCATCACCCACAACGAGATCAATGGACGGCATACGGCGGACGATGTGGGCCTGGGCCGGATGAACTCCCGCACCAAGGATCACATCGGCCGGATGATGAGCGAGCGCGACGGGCTTAACGACCCGAACCGCGAGCAGCTTGCCGGTATCAGGCCGCTGGACCCGTCGGCCCGGTTCCGCGCCGGATCACATCTCGTCCGGCCCGGCGACAAACCGTCGACCGCCACCGATCAGGGCTATGTGTCGTCGGTCGCGTGGTCGCCGACCCTCAACAGCTGGATCGGACTGGCCATGCTGAAACGGGGCCGTGAACGGTACGGCGAGCGGCTGATCGTGTGGGATGGCTTGCGCGACGTCTATATCGAGGCGGAAGCCTGCAACCCCGTGTTCGTCGATCCGCAAGGGGAGAAGACCCATGCCTGACATCGCCCTTCCCCTGTCGCCGCTGGCGCACGTGCTGAGCCCGGGCCGCTATGGCCGGGCGCTGCCGGAAGGCCCGGGCGTGACCTTGTCCGGCGTGCATCCGTGCGAGATCGTCTCGGTCATCGCCGCCAAGGGCAAGACCACAGCACTGGCAGCCGCGCTCAAGAAGGACTTCGGCCTTGCCCTGCCCGGCATGGGCCAGAGCGCGCAGGCGCGCGGGCTGATGATGGTGGGCGTGCAGCCGGACAGCTGGCTGGTGGTGCAGCCCGGCGGTCAGGGGCTGGCTGGCAAACTGGACGGCAAGCTGGGCAAGCTCGCCATGGTCACCTCGCAGTCGCACGGGCGCACGCTGATGCGCATTGCCGGGCCGCGCGCCCGCGACGTGCTGTCCAAGGGCACGGCGGTGGACCTGCACGCGCAAGCGTTCAAGCCGGGCATGGCGGCAGCCACCCAGATCGGCCACGTGGGCGTAACCATCGTGTGCACGGGCGCGGACAGTTTCGACCTGATCACCGGCTCGACATTCGCCGCCGGCTTCTGGGACGGGCTTTGCGAGCTGTCGCTGGAGTGGGGGTACGAGGTGAAGTGAGGTGAGGCATTTTCCCGCTCACGCCAGCTTCGCTTCGCGAAGCGGCTCCGCGAGGGCGGCCTGACCGGCCGGCGCGCAGTCGCGCTTGCCTCGCCTGCGGCTCGGAAGAGTTACGCCAACGCCCCCAACTCATCCTCCAGAAACGCAATAAGCGCTCGCGGCAGCTGGCGGTAGCGCGGGGTGTCCACCTCGGTCTTGGCGATGATCTCCTGCACCACTGGCACAAGGTGGCGGGAGATGAAATCGCGCTGGGCTGTGTGCAGCGTCGCGACCGCCTTGACGTCATCGGCATTGGCCTGTTCCTGAAAGCTCAGGAACTGCAGGAATTCGAGCATCACCGAGAGATGGTCCGGCAGCTCGCCGCCATCGCGGCGCTTGAGGCCGAAGTGATCGAACCAGCGGATCAGTTCCTGGTAGAGATCGGTCTGGTCGCGGCTCACATGGGTGGAAGCGTGCAACGACACGGCGCGTTTCGAGACCGACGGCTCGAAGGCCTCCATAAAGGCTTTGGCTGCATCCTGAGGCGGCGGGGGCACGATAGCTTCATCGAGCACACCGGCACCACCATCTTCAGACCGGAAGGCCGCCGCAAACGCGCCATAGACGGCGCTGCGCTCTAGCGCATCCATGTTCAAGTGGCCGAACTGCCGGACGGAACACCAGCCTCCATCCCCGTCCGGGCCGGGGACTGGCTGTTTCCCGGCAGGCCGGCGGTTTGCTTGCGCGGACCCGAGATCCGTTCCATCTCTATGCGGGTGTCGCGGTCGAAGCAGTTGGGCTGGCCTTCCAGCATGCCGACGCGCAAGTGGGCATGGTCGCCGGCCAGTTCCACCGGGTTGATCGGCGAGGGCGACACGTGGCGCGGCTCGCCCTTGCCCTCGAACTGGTAGTTCTCCCAGGCGTGGTACATGAAGGCCTGACCGGGCCGCATGCCGTGGGTGACCTTCACCCGCAGCTCGAACGAGCCCACGTCATTGTAACAGCGCACCCAGTCGCCATCGGAGATGCCGCGCGCCTGTGCGTCCTGTACGCCCACCATGATGTAGGGCTGGCCACGGTTGAGCCGGTTCATCAGCCGGTTGTCGCGCCACACGCCGTGGATCGACCAGCGGGTGTGGCCGCCGGTCATCATCAGCGGGTAGTCGCCGCCGATCTTCGGCGGGGCCTTGTAGGTGGGCAGGTGCTCGTCGTGCTCCAGGTACAGGTCGTGGTCGATGTAGAACTGGATGCGCCGGGTTTGCGTCGGGTACGGATACTTGTCGTGCAGGTGATAGGTGAGCGGGATGAAAGCCTTGCCCTCTTCCAGCTTGCCTGCATTGCCGATGGCCAGCGGCGAGATGCCGATGTCGTTGTAACGGGCGTAGCCCTTTTCCTTCTGCTCCTCCCACGAGACATGGCTCAAGTTGGCGGATGCCTCGATGATGGCGCCTGCCGCCTTGTCGGTGTCATCTTCGAGGAAGCGGCCCGACATGGTCATGTCGTCATAGAGATTGTCGAGCTTGATGGTCTTGCCAAGGTGCGAGGTGATCGAGGTGAGGCCGCGCTCCTTCGCCCGCTTTTCCATGTGCTTCGCCAGCCTGGTGAATATCCAGAAGTCGGGCTTTGACTCGCCCAGCGGTTCAACCGCCTTGTTGGTGACGTGGTTGAACGGCACCAGCGGCGTCACCCACTTGTGGTCGGTGGTCTCGTACCAGGCGGCAGCGGGCAGGATATAGTCCGACCACATGGCGGTGGAGCTCATGCGGAAGTCGATGGTCACCGACAGCTTCAGCTTGGGCCACAGCACCTCGAGCAGCTTCTGCGAGCCGCGTACCGAGCGCAGCGGGTTGGAGCAGTAGTGGAACATGATGCGCGGGTCGCTGCCGCGCGGCGGCTGCACCGGCACCCAGTGATTGTCGAGCGCCTCGATGACCGAGTCCTTCACCGGCTTGTTCAGCCCTGGCACCCATTGGGCAGCTTCCTCGGCCAGCTCCATCACCCCGCCGTGGATGTGCCAGAACATCGCCGAGGAGGTCCAGATCGGCAGGTTGCCGCCGATGTCCTTGAACGAGTTGTTGCCGAGGTCCTTGAAGAACATCTCTGCCGTGTCGCCGGCTGCCAGCTTGCCAAGCAGGCCGGTGCCGATGTCCCAGCCGAACTTGGCCCGGTCGGCGTTGCGGAAGCCGGAGACGTAATCCTCCCAGCCGTCGTTGGCGAGGAAGGAGAAGGCCGAATAGCCCGAGCCGGGCTTGCCCATCTGGCCGCGCAGCACCCAGATGAGGATCATGGCGCGCTCGGTCAGGTTGCCGTGGAAGTACTTGTTCATGGAGCTGCCCGACACGTTGGACAACGCCTTCGCACCAATGCACAGCCTGGCGAACTTCTCGATCACCTTGACCGGCGTACCGGTCATCTCCGACGCCGCTTCGAAGGTATAGGGCTTCAGCCGGTCCTTCAGCAGCGAATAGACCGAGCGCACCCGCACCGTTGTGCGGTCCGGCAGGGTAATTTCCGTATCGACGTCAAGCACCGGCTGCAGGCCGCCAAGGTTGAGCGACTTGGCCGGCGCCGTCATCGGGCCGCGCACCTCGTCCATCATGATGAAACGGTCAGAGCGCCCGCCCTTGGCGTCTGCCTCGGTGAGCAGCTTGCCGGTGTCCATGCGCACCAGCAGCGGCAGGTCGGTCTGCTCGGCGACGAAGTCTTCGTTGACGTGACCGCCCTCGACGATCTCGCGCGCCACCGCCAGCGCCAGCGCGGCGTCGGTGCCGGGGTTGAGCGGCACCCACAGGTCGGCCTTGATGGCGGAGGGAGAATAGTCAGGTGCGATGCAGACGATCTGCGAGCCGTTGTATTTCGCCTCGGTGAAAAAGTGGGCGTTGGGGATCGAGGTGACAATCGGGTTGCAGCCCCAGAACAGGATCACGTCCGAATAGAAGTAATCCTCGATCGAGCGGTCCATGTAGATGTTGCCGAACGTCTCGAAGGCACCGCGGTGGGCGTCGCCATTGGAGGAATTCGAGTCGAGCGAGATCGAGTGGGTCAACTGGGCGAGCCGCGCCTGGGCGGCGTTGGCCGCGCCGACATTGATGTCCGGCCCCATGTCCCAGATGATCCGGTCGGTGCCTTCCTCGGTGATCACATCGAGAAACTTGTCGGCGATATCGTCGAGCGCCTCATCCCAGCTGACCCGCGCCCATTCGCCGGAGCCGCGCTTGCCGGTCTGCTTGAGCGGGTAGCGGATGCGGCTTTCCTCGTACATGCGCTTGGAGAACGAGCAGCCCTTCTGGCAGCCGCGCGGGTTCATGTCGGGCACGTCAGGGTTGAGCTGCGGGTAGTCGGCGGCCTGCTCCTCGCGGAACACGATGCCGTCGCGTACATAGACGTCAAAGGCGCAGTGGGCCTGGTACCAGCAATTGATCATGTGGGTGCCGCGGACGGTTTTGTCCCAGGTCCACTTGTTGCGGTAGATGTCGACGATCTTGCCGTAGTCGGGCGGGCGGCGGGCAGCCAGCGCCGACAGCGGCTGGCCCGAGCGCGTCACGAAGTCCGGCAGGGCGAGCGTGGCGGTTATGGCGGCGCCTGCCTTCAGGAAGCTGCGGCGGGAGACCTTCGCACTCACTGGCTCGACCCTCCACTGCCATTGCGGTGGCTGATCTCGATTTCCGGCGGCGTGTAAACGGGCTCGCGCTCCAGCGCCACGGCAATCTTCTCGATATCCTTGGGGTGCTTGTTGAACGGGCCGAACAGGTCAAGGAAGTTCTTGGAGATCAGCGTGTCCATCAGGGCGCTGTCCTGACCGGCCTGCTTCTTCGCCCGCTCGGCCTTGATCTTCTCAAGCGCCGGGCCAACTTCCGGTCCGAACAGGCTTTCGAGATAGGCCAGCGGAATGCGGTCTTCGCCGGTGGGGTTGCCGTCGTCGTCGAACTTTTCCGGCGACAGCGGCGGGATGTAGAACACGTTGGGCTGGGTCTCGTATTCGGGGTGCAGCGGCAGCGCCACCTTGTAGACGTTCACCAGCTTGTGGATTGGCCCGTCCTCGTCTTCGAGGAAACCAAGGAAGCGCACCCGGCCGGGGCACTGGCGCGAACAGGCGGTGGCCACACCCTGCTCGATGCGCGGCAGGCAGAAGATGCACTTCTGGGCATGACCCGTGACGTGGTTGTAGTAGATTTCCTTGTAGGGGCAGGCCGACTGGCAAAAGCGCAGGCCGCGGCAATGCTCCTCGTTGATGATGACGATGCCGTCTTCATCGCGCTTGAAGATGGCACCGCGCGGGCAGGCCTCCATGCAGGCGGGCTTGGTGCAGTGGTTGCAGATGCGCGGGATATAGAAGAAGTAGGAATTGGGATAGTCGCCTGCGCCCACGTCCTCGTCCCAGTTCATGCCCCAGGTGGGTTCGTCGCCGATGGGCTTGAGCGCCTCGTTTCCAGCGCCTGAAAACAGCGCTTCCTTGTAGTTGAACTCGAAGCCCTCGCCGAAATCTCCCTGGGCTGGGCGAACGCCGTTTTGCGGCTCGCCGTCCTTGTAGCCGCCGCCCATCTTCTCCCAGTTCTTCGGCGTGCCGTAGCCGGGCGCGGTATAGACCTGGTTGAACCACATGCCCTCCTGGCCTTCGCCGGAAGTCCAGTTGGTCTTGCAGGCGACCGTGCAGGTCTGGCAGCCGATGCACTTGTTGAGGTCGATGATCATCGCCACCTGGCGCTTGCTCATGAATGCTCCGTTGGTCGTATGTGTTTCAGGCGTCGATCTCGAGCGGCGTCCAGTCGGCCGAGACCGCCTTGAGGCCGGCGCGTTCCTCGTTGGTGCCGTTCCAGACCGCAAAGCCGATCAGGGTGTTCGCTCCAGCGGCAAGGGTAGCGGCTTCCGGGCCGCCCGCAAGGGTGCGCAACATTACAATTGTCCAGTAGCCTTGCGACCAGCCGGCGGTGACGGCCTCGCTCACGGCAGTGCCGGGCACCGACGAACCGATGCCCCAGGCCACCACAGAGCGGACCTCGTTCTTCAGGGCGCGCCACTGGATGAACTGCACCGGCTCGTCGTCGGTGCCCATGGTCCACAGCGCCGGTTCACCGCGAATGGGAAATGCAATGGCGGCGCCATCGGGAAACCCCTCGCGCCCGCCATTGAAGGGACGTTCGGACGGCCAGCGCAACCGCACGGCAAGCGTCGTGCCGTCATGCACCGACTGGACCTCGATCAGCGGCGTCTTGCCATACTCACGGCCGCCGAACTGCGCCTGGATGAAGCCGTTGGGCTGCATCTCCATGGGCGCCGGCACCAGTTCAACCGTTTCAGCCGGAACCTGCTGCCAGCCCGGCGCGGTGGTGGCGGCATAGTCGGCCGCCGCACTGACTCTGATGGAACGCAAACTGGTATCTCTTCAGGTGATTTGCTGTTGGCCCACAACATAGGCGGCTGCTCCCGGCTTGCACAGGGCCAAGGTGACGCGGCAGCCTGCAGGCCCCCCGCAGGATCAGGCGTACTTCACCCCCGGCAGCACGCACAGCATCTCGTACAGCAGGTTGGCGCCGATGAGCGCGGTATTACCGGACGGATCATAGGGCGGCGAGACCTCGACAAGATCGCCGCCAACGAGGTTGAGCCCCTTGCAGCCGCGCACGATCTCCAGCGCCTGCCAGGTGGTGAGCCCGCCGATCTCGACCGTGCCGGTGCCGGGCGCGAAGGCCGGGTCGAGGCTGTCAATGTCGTAGGTCAGGTAGCACGGGTGGTTGCCGATCTTCTTGCGCACCTCGTCCATCAGCGGCGTCATCGACTTGTGCCAGCATTCTTCCGCCGTCACCACGGTGAAGCCCTGCTTGCGCGGCCAGTTGAAATCTTCCGGCGAATAGCCGGTGCCGCGCAGGCCGATCTGGAAAACCTTGTCCTGCGCCAGCAGACCCTCCTCCACGGCGCGGCGGAAGGGCGTGCCGTGGGCGATCTTCTCGCCGAACATCTCGTCATTGATATCGGCATGGGCATCGACGTGGACGAGCGCCACCGGCCCGTGCTTCTTCGCCATGGCCCGCAGGATGGGCAGCACCAGCGTGTGGTCGCCGCCCAGCGTCAGCGGGATGCAGTCTTGCGCGAGAATGCGGTCATAGGCCTTCTCGATCAGCTTCACCGATTTCTTCAGGTCGAAGGTGTTGATCGCCACGTCGCCGATGTCCGCCACCTGGAGCGAGTCGAACGGGGCAGCGCCCGTCGCCATGTTGTAGGGCCTCAGCATGCAGCTTTCAGCGCGGATCTGGCGCGGTCCATGACGCGTGCCGGAGCGGTTCGAGGTGCCGATGTCGAGTGGAATGCCGACGAAGCAGGCATCCAGCCCGCGCGCACCCTTCGCCATTGGCAGGCGCATCATGGTGGTGGGGCCGGCAAAGCGGGGCATGTCGTTGCCGCCAAGCGGCTGGTTGAAGGACGACGTCATTTTATCAATCTCCGGCGGTGGAGGGTTTTGAATTCAGCGAACGATAGGCGCGGATCACCTGGCTGTCATCGGCCTTGCCGTGACCGGCACCGGAGGCTGCCAGGAACATCTGGTGGGCGGCTGCCGACAGCGGCAGGCCGTGGCGCGCAGCGCGGCCATGATCGAGAACGATGCCGAGATCCTTGACGAATATATCGACGGCGGAGCGCACCTCGGGCGAGTCCTGCAGCATGCGGGGGCCACGATCATTGAGCATCCAGCTCGAGGCGGCGGACACCGAGACGATGTCGAATACCGACTTCGGATTCACCCCGGCGGCCTCGGCCAGCTGCAGGGCTTCGGCAGCGGCTGCGATATGCACCCCGCACAAGAGCTGGTTGATCAGCTTGGCGGTAGAGCCGGCGCCATGTTCCTCGCCAACCTGAAAGACGTTCCTGCCGACCACATCGAGCACGCCGCGCGCCTTGTCGAAGACGTGAGCCGGGGCGGACGCCATGATGGTAAGCGTGCCGGCTTCGGCGCCGGGCACGCCGCCGGAGACAGGTGCGTCCACGAGCGCAATCTGCCGCTCGGACAGCGCCTCGCCCAAGGCCTCCGCCTGGGCCGGGGCTTGCGTACACGAGGCAATGACGCAAGCACCGGGTGGCAGTGCGTCAGCGGCCCTGCCAGCGCCGAACAGCACGTCTTGGGCCTGGTCGCCATTGACCACCATCAGGACGAAGAAATCGGCTCCCTCTGCAGCCTCGGCAGCGCTGGCAGCGGCGCGTCCGCCAGCGGCGGCCAGCTTTTCCAGGGCTGCGGGGTTGAAGTCGAAGCCTGAAACGTCATGGCCAGCCTTGACCAGGTTGATGGCCATGGGCAGGCCCATGGCGCCCAGGCCGATAAAGCCGATCTTCATCACTCAAACTCCTGAAAGGCCGGGAAAGAAAAGAAAAGCCCGGCCAATGCATCACGCAAGGGCCGGGCCGTACAATCAAAATCGCGCCTTTATGCTCAACTGGCCTTCTTCAGCTCCAGTCGGCGGGCATGCAATATCGGCTCGGTGTAGCCGTTGGGCTGCTTGCGGCCCTCGAACACCAGGTCGCAGGCCGCCTTGAAGGCGATGGAGTTGTCGAAGTCATCGGCCATCGGCTTGTAGTTCGGATCGCCGGCGTTCTGTCCGTCCACCACCGCGGCCATCTTCTTCATGGCCTTCATGACGCGGGCACGGGTCACCACCTTGTGGCGGATCCAGTTGGCGAGGTGCTGCGAGGAAATGCGCAAGGTGGCGCGATCTTCCATCAGGCCGACATTGTTGATGTCCGGCACCTTGGAGCAGCCGACGCCCTGGTCGATCCAGCGCACTACGTAGCCCAGAATGCCCTGGGCATTGTTCTCGATCTCGTTCTGGATTTCCTTGCGGCTCCAGTTTGGATTGGGCGCCAGCGGGATCGACAGAATGTCTTCCAGCTTTGCCTTCTGGCGCGACTTCAGCTCTTTCTGAACCTCGGCCACGTTCACCCGGTGATAGTGGGTGGCATGAAGCGTTGCGGCAGTGGGCGACGGCACCCAGGCGGTATTGGCGCCTGCTTTCGGGTGGCCGATCTTCTGCTCCAGCATTGAGGCCATCATGTCCGGCATGGCCCACATGCCCTTGCCGATCTGGGCATGGCCGGGCAGGCCGCACTCAAGACCCACGTCGACATTCCAGCGTTCATAGGCATCGATCCAGGTAGAAGCCTTCATGTCGGTCTTGCGGATCATCGGACCGGCTTCCATGGAGGTGTGAATCTCATCGCCGGTGCGGTCGAGGAAGCCGGTATTGATAAAGAACACCCGCGCCCTGGCGGCCCGGATGCACTCCTTGAGGTTGACCGTGGTACGGCGCTCCTCGTCCATGATGCCCATCTTCACGGTGTTGCGCTTGAGGCCGTAGGCAGCCTCGATGGCCGTGTAGACCTGGTTCACCAGCGCCACTTCCTTCGGTCCGTGCAGTTTTGGCACGACCACGTAGACCGAACCCTTGCGAGAGTTGGCAAAACGCCCGCTGGGGCCAACGTCGTGAATGGCGATTGCCGTATTGACCAATGCGTCCATCAGGGTTTCGGGAACGTCATTGCCATTACGGTCCTGGATGGCGCCGATGGTCATCAGCAGGCCGACATTGCGCACCAGCATCAGCGAGTGCGAATGCAGTGTCAGACGCTTGCCGTTGGCGCCGGTATACTCGCGGTGCGGCACCAGCTTGCGGGTGACGGTCTTGCCCGCCTTGTCGAAGGTGTCTGCAAGATCGCCCTTCATCAGGCCGAGCCAGTTGCGGTAAACCACCACCTTGTCGTCGGCATCAACGGCGGCGACCGAATCCTCGCAGTCCATGATGGTGGACATGGCGCTTTCGATGATCAAGTCGGCAACGCCGGCCTCGTCGGTCGACCCGATGGGATGAGTCTTGTCGATGACGATCTCGATGTGCAGGCCGTTGTTGACCAGCAGGATGGCGGACGGATTGTCCTTGTCGCCCCGGTAACCCTTGAACTGGGCGTTGTCGACGAGGCCGGTAACGGAACCGGATTCGAGCGACACGGCAAGCTTGCGGCCCTTGATGAAGTAGCGGGTCACCTCGGCGTGCGAGCCGCCGAAGATCGGCGCGGCATCGTCAAGAAACTGACGGGCCCATGCGATGACCTTGGCGCCGCGGGCAGGGTTGTAGCCGCCGGTGCGGGTGGCGCCGCCTTCCTCGGAAATGGCGTCGGTGCCGTACAGCGCATCATAGAGCGAGCCGAAGCGGGCATTGGCGGCGTTGAGCGCATAGCGGGCGTTCATCACCGGCACCACCAGCTGCGGCCCGGCGACAGTGGAGATTTCCTCGTCGACATTGCGCGTGGTGGTGGAGAAGTCGCCGCCTTCCGGCACCAGGTAGCCGATCTCTTCGAGGAAACTGCGGTAGGCCGCGGGGTCGATGGCGCCGCCGGCGTTCTGCTTGTGCCAGCGGTTGATCCGGTTCTGCAGGCTCTTGCGCTTGCGCAGCAGGCTGGCGACCTTGGGCGCAAACTTGTGAACCACCTCGTCCGCCGCCTGCCAGAACGAATCGGCCGAAAGGCCGGTCCCCGGCAGCGCCTCGGTCTCGATGAAGCGGGCCAGGTTTTCTGCGACAGTCAAGCCGCCTCGCGTCACGGTCTTCGCCATGTTGTTCAATCTCCAGATCAAGCTTGGTTTTTTTGATTTGCGGCGTTTCTGATCACAGCGCGCGGGTCAATTCAACAATTCATTCCACCTGCCGGATCGACGTACCATTAGGCATCCCGACAGGGCGCGACATCCTTGGACTTGCAACCACAGCAACTTATCGCCATTTTCCCCGTTGATAGCGCGAGGGGCGCTGATACCTCACCAAGGATCGCCTGAGTAACCGGAGGAAATAATGCGTAAACTGACTTCATTTGCCCTTGCAGCCGCCGCTGCGATCACCCTTGCAGCCAGCCCGGCCTTTGCCGAAGGCGATGCCGCCAAGGGCGAGGCCGTCTTCAAGAAATGCCAGGCCTGCCACAACGCCACCGAAGAAAAGAACAAGGTTGGCCCGCACCTCGTCGGCATCATCGGCCGCAAGGCGGGTTCTGTGGAAGGCTACAAGTATGGCAAGGGCCTGACCGACGCCGCCGAGAAGATCGGCGAGTGGGATGAGGCTGAACTGATCGAATACCTTGCCGATCCAAAGGGTTACGTTGGCGGTCCGTCCAAGATGGCCTTCAAGCTGACCAAGGAAGACGAACGCATGGACGTCGTCGCCTATCTGAAGTCGCTGGCCCAGTAAACGCGCCTTCAAGATCTGAACTTCGAAGCCGGCAGGCTCAACCTGCCGGCTTTTTCATTGCCATTTGCACTGGAGATCAGCCAGCGCAGAAATTGGACAACTTGCTTGACCAGTTGTGACCCCGCCTGTTTGATTGCGGCGCGCCGGCCGGGCATGGCCCGCGCAGCGAGGTATGCAGATGTTCCACCCGGTTGGCCAGGACAAGGTGTCGGACGAAATCGTTCACCAGATCGAGCAACTGGTGCTTGAAGGGGTGCTGCGGCCCGGCGACCAGTTGCCGGCCGAGCGCGAGCTGGCTGGCCAGTTCGGCGTCTCACGCCCGACCTTGCGCCAGGCGCTGGCGGAGCTTGAGCAAGCGGGGTTGCTGGTCGCGCGCCAGGGCGGCGGCACCTATGTGGCCGACGTGATGCGCTCGGTGTTTGCCGAGCCGATCATCGGGCTGTTCGGTAAGCACGAAAAGGCCACCGCCGACTATCTGGAGTTCCGCGCCGGGATCGAGGCCATGGCGGCGCGCTGGGCGGCGGAGCGGGCGACACCCGCCGACCGTGAAATTCTCACCGCGATCATGCGCCGGATGGAGCAGGCGCATGAACTCGAAGACCCCGGCGAAGAGGCCCGGCTGGATGTGGAGCTGCACATCGCCGTCAGCGATGCCTCGCACAATATCGTGCTGATCCAGTCGCTGCGCTCGATCTACAACCTGCTTCAGCACGGCGTCTTCTACAACCGCCACCTGCTCTACGGCTTCCGCAATGGCCGCGAGGAACTGCTGGCGCAACATCGCGCCATCTACAATGCGGTCATGGCCCGGGATCCGGACGGGGCGGAAGCGGCGGTGCGGGCGCACCTCGATCATGTCGGCCGGGCCTGGCGCGACAGCGATGCCGAGGCGCAGCGGGAAATGACGGCCGTCAAGAGATTGAACAGGTTCAAGTCGTCACGAAGTCCGGTGTCCGGGCGCGAACCGGGCTGAACCGGCCAGCAAGCCGCTTTACAGCCAGCCGTGGCGTGGCGCATGTTGGACGCGGGCAGATACTGAAACCTTCAGCAGGGGCACTCTCATGAAACTCGTTCGCTATGGCCGGCCAGGCAAGGAAAAGCCGGGCATGCTCGATGCCGATGGCAACCTCCGCGACCTGTCGGACAGGATCGCAGACATCACGCCGGAGCAGCTTTCGCCAAAGGCGCTGGACAGGTTGGCGAAGATCAACCCGGCACGGTTGCCGCTGGTCAAAGGAAAGCCGCGGCTGGGCCCGCCGCTGACCGGCATCGGCAATTTCGTCTGCATCGGCCTCAACTATACCGACCATGCCGAGGAAGTCGGCATGCCGATCCCAGCAGAACCGGTCATTTTTTCCAAGCACACCAGCAGCATCTGCGGGCCCAATGATGACGTGGTGCTGCCGAAGGGTTCGGTGAAGACCGACTGGGAAGTGGAGATCGGCTTCGTCATCGGCACCGAAGCCAAGAGCGTGTCCAAGGCGCGCGCCATGGACCACGTGGCGGGCTATTTCCTCGCCAACGACGTGTCGGAGCGGCAGAACCAGATCGAGCGCGGCGGCCAGTGGGTGAAAGGCAAGAGCCATGACACCTATGGCCCCATCGGACCCTGGCTGGTGACCAGGGACGAGATCGCCAACCCGCAGAGGCTCAACATCTGGCTCGACCTCAACGGCGAGCGGATGCAGCACGGCACCACGAAGAACATGATCTTCCCGATCCGCGAGATCGTCGCCTACGTATCGCAATTCATGACGCTGAAGCCCGGCGACATCATCATCACCGGCACTCCCGCCGGCGTGGGCCTTGGCATGAAGCCGCCGAAGTTCGTCAAGCCCGGTGACGTGATGGAACTGGGCATCGAGGGCCTCGGCACCCAGCGTCAGAAGGTCGTGCAGGGAAAGTAACGGGATTTTCAGCGCGATTGAACCGGATTCAACGGTTCAATTGGCGTCAGTTTCAGAGAATTTCGAGGACATTTTCAGGCGGGCGGCCGAGCGCCGCCTTGCCTTTGGCGATCACCACGGGCCGCTCGATAAGGACCGGGTTGGCGGCCATGGCGGCGATCAGTTCATCGTCGCCCAGCGGCCGCAAGCCGATCTCGAGCTCCTTGTAGACGGTCTCACCCTTGCGCATCAGGGCAAGCGGACTGACGCCCAGCAGCTGCACCACGCGGGCAATCTCCTCGCGCGGCGGCGGTGTCTTGAGATACTCCACGACTTCGGGCCTGATGCCTCTTGCCTCGATCAGCGCCAGCGTCTGGCGCGACTTCGAACAGCGCGGGTTGTGCCAGATGGTGACCTTCGTCATGTGCGCGGCCCTCCCTTCAGCCATTGATCATGGCCCGAACCAACCGCCTCGGCAACCGATGACAGGCCGCGCCGGTCAAGCCGTTCGAGGAGACCGGCGAGAATGTCCGCCACCAGCTGCGGACCCTGGTAGACCAGCCCCGAGTAAAGCTGCAGCAGCGTGGCGCCGGCGCGGATCTTCTGCCAGGCATCCTCGGCGCTGGCGATGCCGCCTGCCCCCACCAGCGGAATCCTGCCGCCGGTCATCGAACGCATGCGGGCCAGTTGCACCGTCGACAGCCGGAACAGCGGCGCGCCCGACAGCCCGCCGGTCTCAGCCTTGTGGGTGGACTTGAGCGGCGGGCGCGAAATGGTGGTGTTGGACACGATGATGCCGTCCACTTCGAGCGACTGGCACACCGAGGCAATGTCCTCAAGTTCTTCCTCGACGAGATCCGGCGCGATCTTGAGCAGCATGGGCGCACGCCGGCCGTCTGCCTTCGCTGCCCCGTCGAGCGCCTCGCGGACCCGGCCGATCAGGGTCTCCAGTTCATCCTTCGACTGCAAGCCGCGCAGGCCCGGCGTGTTTGGCGAGGACACGTTGACGGTGATGTAGCTCGCCACCTTGTTGAAGGCCGCAGCACCTGTTGCATAGTCGGCGATGCGATCGGCTGAAGTCCTTGTTGGCGCCGAGGTTTACGCCAACGATGCCACCGCGGCCGGCCCGGTCCGTCAACCGGGCGAACACCCTGGTGTGGCCGTCATTGTTGAAGCCCATGCGGTTGATGACCGCCTTGTCCTCGGCCAGCCGGAACAGCCGCGGCCTGTCGTTGCCGGCCTGCGGGCGCGGGGTGACCGACCCGATCTCGACGAAGCCGAAACCCTGCGCCAGCATGGCGTCGGGCACCTCTGCGTTCTTGTCGAACCCGGCGGCCAGGCCCAGCGGGTTGGGAAAGTCGAGCCCGAAGCACGAGACATGAAGCCGCTTGTCACGGGGCACGGTCACGCGCGGCGCCAGGCCTGACTTCAACGCCGCGATGGTGAGGCCGTGAGCGGTCTCGGCCTCGAGCGCATGGAGCAGCGGCCGCGCCAGCGAGAACAGGCCGCTCATGCCGCCTCCTCCGGAAACAGGTGTGCGCCGTTCGGGTCCAGCGGCAGCGGCCAGGCCTTGATCACGGCAGAGGTTGGCAGCGGGCCATAAAGATGCGGGAACAGGTCGCCGCCACGCGACGGCTCCCACTTCAGCGCAGGCCCGAGGCGGTCCGCGTCCAGCGCCAGCAACATCAGGTTCTGCCGGCCGGCGAAGTGCTTCGCCGCCGTCACCTTCATCTGGTCAGCGGTGGAAAAATGGATGAAACCGTCACGGCGGTCATCGGCCGAACCGGTGTAGCGGCCGCAGGCGCGCGCGGCGTCCCACTCGTCCTTGTCCATGATCTTGTAAATGTGCCTGCTCATCGTGAACACTGAAACTAGGGTCCGGCGGCAAGCGGCACAAGCCACCAGGCCGCGGTTTTGCGCAGCACTTGCAAATCGCCGTGAATTGCGGTTTAATTTCCTATAATATTAATTCATTCAGATGCAAGAAAGCCAGGGCGCGGCGGCTCGCAGGCGTCGGGATGGAGGCAAACACATGTTTACCCACACGCAGATCTGGGGCGCCATCGACAAGCTGGCGGAGAGCAAGGGCCTGTCGGCCTCCGGCCTAGCCAAGGCGGCAGGTCTTGATGCAACCTCGTTCAACAAGTCGAAGCGGGTAACACCGGAAGGCCGCCAGCGCTGGCCGACCACGGAAAGCGTGGCCAAGTGCCTGAACGCCACCGGGGCGACGCTGGACGAGTTCACCGCAATGATCCAGGGCATGCCGTCGGCGCACCGCACCATTCCGCTGATCGGCCTGGCGCAGGCCGGCTCCGGCGGCTTTTTCGACGACGCCGGGTTTCCGGCCGGCGGCGGCTGGGACGAAATTCACCTGCCCAGCGTGGACGATCCCAACGCCTATGCGCTGGAAATCTCCGGCGACAGCATGGAGCCCGTCTACCGCAAGGGTGACACCATCATCGTATCGCCCAACGCCACGCTGCGCCGGGGCGACCGGGTGGTGGTGAAGACGCGCGAGGGCGAGGTGCTGGCCAAGCTGCTGGAGCGCGAGACCGCCAGGACGGTGGAACTTGCCTCGTTCAACCCGGCGCACCCGCTGCGCACGCTGGAACGCAACGAAATCGACTGGATGGCCCGCATCGTCTGGGCCAGCCAGTAAGGCGGGGATGCAGCCATGAACGGCCACCGGCGCCGGCGCGTGGGGGTATCGAGACGGTCGCCCGTGGGCGCTCCGCCCGGTACGCTGGTCGCGCAGCCTGACGCCGACCAAACCAGCATCGAGATCATCGGATACGGCCCCAGGGGTCACGAGCGCAAGTCCCGCTGCACCGCCTCGGATATCGCTGCAATGCACGAGGCATGGCCGATGGTCTGGGTGGACGTGCGCGGGCTGGCGGACACTGCGCTGGTGCGGCAGGCGGGCAACCTGTTTGGCGTCCATGAACTTTCACTGGAAGACGTCATCAACGTGCACCAGCGGCCCAAGGCAGAGGATTTCGAGAGCCACGTGTTCATCGTGCTGCGACTGCCGCCGGATTCATCGGACGCGGCAGGCGAACAGGTTTCGCTGTTCGTCGGCAAGGATTTCCTGCTGACCTTCCAGGAGCGCGAGGGCGACTGCTTCGAGCAGGTTCGCACGCGCATCGCCTCGGGCGCGCAGATCATCCGCAATGGACCGGACTACCTGGCCTATGCACTGATCGATGCCTGCATCGAACTCGTACTTTCCGCACCTGGAAGCGTTGGGCGAACGGCTTGAATTGCTGGAGGGCGAGGTGATGCTTTCGCCGAAACCGGCGCAAGTCAGCGAGCTGCACGCGGTAAAGCGCGAACTGCTGCTGATGCGCCGCGCCATCTGGCCGGCGCGGGAAATGGTCAACGCGCTGCTGCGCGGCGAATCCCGGTTCATCGGCAAGAAGACGCTGGTTTTCCTGCGCGATGTCTACGATCATACGGTGCAGCTGATGGACGTGGTGGAAACCTACCGTGAAATCGCCTCCGGGCTGGTCGATGTCTACCTGTCGAGCCAGTCAACCCGGCTCAACGAGGTGATGAAGTTCCTGACCATCATTGCCACCATCTTCATTCCGCTGAGTTTCCTGGCCAGCCTGTGGGGGATGAATTTCGACCGGGAGGCGAGCCCGTTCAACATGCCCGAACTGGGCTGGTACCTGGGTTATCCGCTGGCGCTGACGTTCATGGGCGGCGTGGCGGTGGCGATGATCGCCTATTTCAGATTCCGCAAGTGGCTGTAGCAAGCAACCAATCGCGCCCGCAGGTATTCTGACAGCCGATGGACTCGCTTACCCAGATCCTGCTCGGCGCCTCGGTGGCCGAACTCGCCATTGGCCGCGCCGTGGGCCGGCGGGCTGCACTCTATGGCGCAGCGCTTGGCACCCTGCCGGATCTCGACGTGCTGATCCGGTTTGGCGGGGCGGTGGAGGATTTCACCTATCATCGCGGCTTTTCGCATTCGCTGATCGTGATGACCGCGGCCGCCCCGGTGATCGGCTGGGCGCTGTGGAAGCTGCAGGGGCTGGCCAGCCTGAGGCAGTGGATGATGATGGTGTGGCTGGTGCTGGTTACCCATGCGCTGCTGGACGCGGCGACGGTTTACGGCACGCAGCTGTTCTGGCCGTTCACCGAACATCCGGTTTCGGGATCGGCGCTGTTCATCATTGATCCCGCCTACACGATCTGGCTGGCGCTGGGCCTGCTGGCCGTGTTGATGATGAGCCGCGCGGGGAATACCGGCCACCGGCTGAACGCGGCAGGGCTCGTCCTGTCCACCGCCTACATAGGCTGGGCGTTCACGGCCAAGGCGCAGGTGACCGACGTTGCCGCGCGCTCGCTGGAGGCGCAGGGCATCAGCTATACGCGGCTGCTGTCAACACCTGCACCGTTCAACACGCTGCTGTGGCGGTTCGTGGCCATGCACCCGGACGGCAGCTATTCCGAAGGCTATTACTCCCTGTTTGACGGCGCCGGCGATGTGCGGTTCGACCGCTATGACAGCGAGGTGGCGCTGCTCGACCAGGTGCGCGGGCAATGGCCGGTCGAACGGCTGAAATGGTTCACCCACGGTTTCTACAAGGTGGCGCAGAACTCTCCCGCCATCGTCATCACAGACCTGCGCATGGGCGTTGAAGGCAGCTACGTGTTCAACTTCAAGGTGGGCGACATCCTGCCCGGCGGCACAGTGACGCCGGCCAACGAGCGGGTGCGCACGAGCCGCGGGGCAGAGCGGCTGCCGCTGGTGTGGGACAGGATCTGGGACCGTTCGGTATCGCTGGCGCCATAGCAGCCATGCAGCCTTGCGGCTTGCGGGCGCGGCAGCAGTAGCCTATTGGCGCTGCCATGAAGGCTCCGACCAAAACTCTCCCGCTGCCGGAATTCGTCACGCTGCTGGCAATGATGGTGTCGATTCTCGCCCTGTCGATCGACGCCATGCTGCCGGCGCTTGGCCAGATTGGCCGCGACCTCGGCGTGGCGCAGGCCAACGATGTGCAGCTGGTGATCTCGGCCATGTTCCTCGGCTTCGCCGCCGGGCAGATGGTGGCAGGCCCTCTGTCCGACAGTTATGGCCGCAAGCCGGTCATCTATGGCGGCTATGTGATCTTCATCGCGGGCTGCCTGTTGTCGATGTTCGCGTCGAGCTTCGCCCTCATGCTGGCGGGCCGGGTACTGCAGGGGCTCGGCGCGGCAGCGCCGCGCATCGTGTCGATGGCGCTGGTGCGCGACGGGTACGAGGGCCGCGCCATGGCGCGCATCCAGTCCATCGTGATGGCGATCTTCATCCTGGTGCCTGCCCTGGCGCCGGCGGCGGGGCAAGGCGTGCTGCTGGTGGCGGACTGGCGGGCGATCTTCGGCCTGCTGCTGGTCATGGCGCTGATCGCGTTTGTGTGGTTCGCGGCCCGGCAGCCGGAAACCCTGGCCGCTGCCGCACGCCGCCGGTTCAGCCTGCGCAACATCGCGGGCGGCATCACGGAAGCGGTGCGCTACCGAGCCATGACCGGATATACCACAGCCGCCGGCATCATCTTCGGGGCGTTCCTCGGCTACCTCAATTCGGCGCAGCAGATCTTCCAGGACGCCTACGGCACGGGCGAGGCGTTCGTGTTGTATTTCGGCGGTGCGGCGCTTTCACTGGGGGCGGCCAGCATCTTCAATTCGAAGGTCGTGATGCGGCTGGGCATGCGCTACATGGCCTGGCGGGCGCTGGTTGCGCTGGCGGTGCTGTCGGCAGCGTTCCTGCCGGTGGCGATGCAACTGGAGGGGTTGCCACCGTTGTGGCTGTTCACCGGCTGGCTGCTCGCGGCGTTCTTCTGCGTCGGCATCCTGTTCGGCAATTTCAACGCCCTTGCCATGGAACCGGTTGGGCACATGGCCGGACTCGGCGCAGCCATGGTGGGCTCCATAACCACCTTCATCTCGCTGCCGCTTGGCTGGGCCATCGGTCATGCATTCGACGGCACTGTGCTGCCGCTGGTGACAGGCTTTGCGGTGCTGGCGTTGCTGTCGCTGGCAGCGATGTGGTGGACTGAAAAAGGGCTGAAACCGGGTGTGGCCTAGCCCACCTGCCACATCTCGCGGGGCGCCCGGGCGGTCAGCAACCGGCAGCCGTCTTCAGTGATGACGACGTTTTCCTCGTGCACCAGCATCTTGCCATCGCCATAGTCCATGCCCGGTTCGATGGTCATCACCATGCCAGGCTCCAGCACGACGGTCTCGCCCGCCATGTTGGACGGCGGCTCGGTGAGTTGCAGGCCGAGGCCATGACCAAGACGGCCGACATTGCCACCGGTGGCGCCGGGCATCCGACATGACGGACACCATGGCGGCAGCAAGGTCGGCGGGCGTGGCGCCGGGACGCGCAGCCGCGATGCCGGCTTCGGTGGCGCGCCAGACCAGTTCATGGACGCGGGCCGTCATCGTCATCTGGCGGGCCGAAGGCTGAAATTGCGGTCGAAGTCGCAGAAATAGCCGTCGAACGTGGCGCCGAGATCGATGAAGAGCACGCGCCGTCCGCCAGGTGCGCTGGCCCGGGCCGACGATGATCTGGTCGTAGCCGCCGGCGCCGGAGGTGACGGCCATGAACGGGATCGCATCGAGCGCCCGCCGGGTCAGTCGGCGCGGAACAGGCGGCCACGTCAACTCGCTCCAGCCCTCGGCCAGAAGCGGCGGCAGCGCGTCGTAGGCGCCGAGGCCGTCCCGGCAGGCATGGCGGATCTTCGCGACCTCGGCCGGCGACTTGACCATGCGCAGGCCCCAGATCAGCGGCGATGCATCGACGAAGCCGATGCCCGCGCACGCCGGCGCGATGCCGGTCGAAATCGGTGATCGGCATGCGGATGACGCTCTCGCGGCCCATTTCCCAGCCGATGCGGCCGAAGCGGCGCGGCAGGGCGCCAAGCACGCCGGCCATCAGGCGACGCCGTCGTCGTCGGGCGCGGCGCCGGCCAGGTGCGGATGTCACTGACCCAGGTCCGGCCACGCCCGGCTCGCCGATGGTCGGGATGACGGCAACCGGTTCGCCCTGGCGCGGCAGCACCAGGAACCATGGCCGGGTGGGGCTTTCCCAGAACTGGGTGGCAAAGCCCGCGAAGTAGCGCCAGTTGGGGGGTGCGGTGACGACTACGGCATCCAGCTGGCGGGCGGTCATTTCAGCCTGGGCGCGGCCCATGCGGGCCTGGTATTCGGCGCGGTCAAATCCTCTGTCCATCATGCTGCCTTTGCAACCAGTTCCCCGTTCAACGCCCGCTCGATGAGCTGGCGTGTGTTCCTCGATTCCGTAGAGCGCCACGAACGAGCCAAAGCGCGGGCCCTGGGGCTCGCCCAGCAGGATTTCGTACAGCGTATTGAACCAGGCCAGCGACACGCCGATGGAGCCATCCTTGTTTTCCTTGGTATAGGGCTCGCGCCGGCCGACATCATAAACGACGTTCTGGATCTCTTCAGGCGTGGTATCTGCAGCCAGGTCCGACAGGCGGGCGGCCAGCTCGCGCAGCGCCTGCGCCTCTTCCGGCGTGGCCTCGCGATAGCTGCTTGGCCGGCTTCACAAAGTCCTGGAAGTATTTCAGCGCATAGCCTACAAGCTGATCGAGCTCGGGGTGATTGTCCGGCGAGCAGTCGGGCCGGTAGCGGCGGATGAACGTCCACAGGCCGTCCTTCGTCTCGGCATTGGCGACGGCCGCAAGGTTCAGCAGCAGCGCAAACGACACCGGCATGTCCACTTTCGGCGGGTTGCCGTTGTGAATGTGCCAGACCGGATTGTTGAGCCGGTCCCTGGGGTCTTCCTGGCGCTCATAGGCGGCAAGATACTGAAAGTACTCGTCCACGGCGCGCGGGATGACGTCGAAGTACATGCGCTTGGCTGTGCGCGGCTTGTTGTACATGAACAAGGACAGGCTCTCGGTGGGCGCGTAGGTGAGCCATTCGTCGATGGTCAGGCCATTGCCCTTGGACTTGGAAATCTTCTCGCCGTTCTGGTCGAGGAAAAGTTCGTAGATGTAATGCTCGGGGGCAACGCCGCCCAGCGCCACGCAGATCCTGTCATACAGCGAAGCGTTGGGCCCGTGGTCCTTGCCGAACATCTCGAAGTCAACGCCAAGGGCTGCCCAGCGGGCGCCGAAGTCCGGCTTCCACTGCAGCTTCACGTTGCCGCCGGTGACCGGCAGCGTCACGTCGCGTGCCGTCCTCGTCCTCGAAGGTGATGGTGCCGTTCTTGCCGTCGACATTCTTCATCGGAACGTACAGCACCCGGCCCGACGCAGGCGAGATGGGCAGGAAGCAGGAATAGGTAGCCTGACGCTCCTCGCCCAGGGTGGGCAGCATGATGTCCATGATCTTGCTGTAACGTTCGGCGCAGCGCAGCAGGATTTCGTCGAACTTTCCGGACTTGTAATAGTCGGTAGCAGAGGCGAATTCGTACTCGAAGCCGAACGTGTCCAGGAAGCGGCGCAGCATGGCATTGTTGTGATGGCCGAAGCTCTCGAACTCCCCGAACGGATCCGGCACCACGGTCAGCGGCTTGTGCAGGTTGGCCTTCAGCAGGTCCTGGTTGGGCACGTTCTCGGGCACCTTGCGCATGCCGTCCATGTCATCGGAGAAACAGATCAGCCGGGTGGGCATGTCGGAGATGATCTCGAAGGCGCGGCGGATCATGGTGGTGCGCGCCACCTCGCCGAAGGTGCCGATGTGCGGCAGGCCGGATGGCCCGTAGCCGGTCTCGAACAGGATATGGTCGTGCCGCGTTTTCTTCTGCTCCATGCGCTTCAGCAGCTTGCGGGCTTCCTCGAAGGGCCAGGCCTTGCTTTCAAGGCCGGCGGCGCGAAGGGCGGGATCGACAGGTGTTGTTGACATGGCAATGCGGCAATCGGTTTCAAACTGGGTTACTTGAAGCCGCTAGCATGTGCCAGATTGTGGCCTCAACTTAAAGGGCAGAATCACTTTCAAGATGAACCAGCCGCCCGGCCATAACGCCACAGCGCAAGCAGACGCCGCCATCTCACTGCCGCCGGTGATGGTGCTCGACGGCGTATCGGCGCGCCGTGGCGGGGGCGATGTCATTGCCGCGGACAAGGCGCTTAAGGCGCTGGCGGCAACCCCTCACCTGGTGTGCCATGCCGGTTATCTGGTTGGACGGCTTGCCCTGGTGGCGCAGGTGCCGCAGCCGGTGGTGCGCGAGGCGCGCGAACAGGCGCACCTGGACATTTGCGAACTGTTCGCATTCGCTGCTCCTGCCGTGATGGCGGTGCCGACACCGGCCGGTCTTGCCCGGGCGCTGGGGCTGATGGCGGAGCCTGACGATGCAGCCACGGTCAAGCTGGTGGCTGGCGAACTGATCCGGCGGCTGTCGTCATCCGGCTATCCGAACTCGCGCGAGGCCCTGCAGGTGGCGCACTTCCTCGACCGGGGAAAATGGCCGTGGGCAAGCCGGCTGATCGCCGCCCTTGGCGACGCGCGCGGCGGCGATGCCGCATCGGTCTTTGCGACCGGGTTGAATGTCTGGGACCGACTTGAGGAATGGGAAGACGAAGGCCCGCGCCCGCCCGGCAGCCATGAGCCGGTGAAGCCTGAAGAAGCGCAGCAGTTTCTTGCCGGCCTGCTGAAAGGCAGCGCCGAGGCACGGCCCGCGCAGGTGGATTATGCCGGCGCGGTCACTGCCGCGTTCGAGCCGCGCGAAAGCCCGGCCCGCAACCAGATCGTGCTGGCCGAAGCGGGCACAGGCCTCGGCAAGACGCTGGGTTACCTCGCCCCGTCCTGGCTGTGGGCAACCCGCAACAAGGCGCCGGTGTGGATTTCCACCTACACCAAGAACCTGCAACGGCAACTGGAGCAGGAGACCATCCGGCTGGTGCCCGACCCGGCAGAGCGCCGCAACAGGATCGTCATCCGCAAGGGGCGGGAAAACTATGTCTGCCTGCTCAACATGCAGGAGGCGTTTGGACGGATGACCGCGTCCAACCCGCGCTCGGCGCTGATGGCCGGACTGATTGCCCGATGGGCGCGTCACTCGAAAGACGGTGACATGGTGGGCGGCGATTTTCCGGCCTGGCTGATGAGCCTGTTCTATGACGCCGCCACGGGCGACCGGGCAATGACGCCGATGGGGCTGGGGCTGACCGACCGGCGCGGCGAATGCATCTATTCGGCCTGCACCCACTACCGCAAGTGCTTCATCGAGAAGGCAGTGCGCGCGGGCCGCAAGGCAGACCTCGTCATCGCCAATCACGCGCTGGTGCTGCACCAGATCGCCGTTGACCAGGCGCTTGGCGAGGCGAAGATGGACGAGGATCAGGAGCGCGCCGGCGGGCTGACGCGGCTGGTGTTCGATGAGGGCCATCACCTGTTCGATGCCGCCGACTCGGCGTTTTCAGGCCACCTCACCGGACAGGAGACGACGGAGCTCAGGCGCTGGATACGCGGGCCGGAAACGCAACGCCGGCGCGGGCGCGGGCTGGTGGACCGGCTGGGAGACCTGGCTGGCGATGACGACCAGGCCGAGACGCTGCTGCACGAGGTGCTGAAAGGGGCGCTGTGCCTGCCGGGACCGGGCTGGATACGGCGCATCCAGACAGGTCAGCCGGAGGGCGAGACGGAGGCCTTCCTCACGCTGGTGCGCCAGCAGGTCATGGCGCGGGCCGAAAATGACCAGGGCGTGACGCTGGAAACCGATTGCCGGCCTTTCATAGACGGTCTGCGTGCCGCAGCCGGCACGCTGGCCGCAGCCATGATCGACCTGAAGCGGCCGATGTCGGCGCTGGCCAGGCGGCTGATGAAGCGGCTTGACGATGAGGCAGCTGAACTCAACAGCACCGAGCGGGCGCGCATCGAGGCGCTGGCCCGGTCGCTGACACGGCGGTCAGAACTGACGTTGGGCGGGTTCGTGGAGATGCTCGGACGGCTCGTCGACAAGCCGGACGAACAGTTCGTCGACTGGTTCACGGTGGACCAGTCCTGGGACCGGGAGGTGGACGCAGGCCTCCACTCGCACTGGGTGGACCCGACCATTCCGCTGGCGGCAGCCGTGCTCAAGCCCGCCGACGGCATCATCATCACCTCGGCCACGCTGCGCGACAGGCCGCCGGAAATGCCCGACGACTGGCGCAATGCCGAAACGCGCACCGGTTCGGTGCACCTGCCCTATCCGGTCATCCGGCACTCGTGGGAATCGCCGTTCGACTACATGCGCAATGCAAGGCTGGTGGTGGTGAACGATCTGGGCCGGGAGAACATGGACCATCTCGCCGCCTCCTACCGGGAACTGTTCCTCGCAGCAGGCGGGGGGGCGCTGGGCCTGTTCACGGCGATCTCGCGGCTGCGCCAGGTTCACCGCAGACTGGTCAGGCCGATGGCGGAGGCGGGGCTGCCTCTGTACGCCCAGCACGCCGACCCGATCGACACCGGCACGCTGGTCGACATGTTCCGCGCCGAGGCCAATGCCTGCCTGCTGGGCACGGACGCGGTGCGCGACGGGGTGGACGTGCCCGGAGACTCGTTGAGGCTGATCGTCATGGACCGGGTGCCGTGGGGCCAGCCGACCATTCTCGAACGCGCCCGGCGGCAGGCCTTCGGCGGGGCGCAATGGCAGGACATGCAGGTGCGGCTGAGATTGCGTCAGGCCTTCGGACGGCTGATCCGGTCGGCCAATGACCGCGGCTGCTTTGTCATGCTGGACGCACGTCTGGCAAGCCGGTTCGCTACCGCGTTTCCGCCGGGGCTTCCCATCGAGCGGGTCGGGCTGGTAGACGCGATAGAGATCGTGAAGGGTTTTATCGGACAGGACGTGAGGCAGACATGACGCAAACAATCAATCACCACCAGGCGCTGATCTATACGATGGTCACGATGATCGCCGTGGACGCCAAGATCGGCAATGCGGAGCTGGCGCGCATCGGGCGGCTGGTGCAGACGCTGCCCGCCTTCTCCGGCTTCGACCCGGAGCGGCTAACCCACGTGGCACAGGAGTGCGGTGAGATCCTGCAGGAAGACACCGGCCTGCAGACGGTGCTGGCGCTCATCCGCGAGGGGCTGCCGCCGGTGCTGCGCGAGACGGCTTACGCGCTTGCCGTGGAAGTGGCCATCGCCGACCGCAACATCGCGCGGGAGGAAATCCGCTTCCTCGCGATGCTGCGCGATACGCTCAAGCTGTCGAAGCTGGCAACCGCCGCGCTGGAGCACGCCGCTATCGCCCGTTATCAAAGCGCTTGATTTTTTTGCGCAATGCCGGACGGAAAATCGCTTCAGATCCCCGCCTTCGCGGGGACTCACGCTTTTCCTGGCATTGCTTGATCGTGGACAGAGGCGTCCTGGCCGACGTGCCGGCCGGGCGGCAACTCGCTGCCGGCTGGAAAGTCCCTGGCGCCGAGGCAGCGGAACCTGCTGTCGTGGATCAGGCACGACGTCCTTGCCGTGGGCCAGACCATCTGGCGCAGGAACCACTGGTCGACATGCCAGTTGGCCAGCGAGGGCGGCCTGAACTCCGCAAGCAGGCCCGTGAGGGGCGGCAGCACGCCGCCAACGCCGCCCCACAGGCCTGCCAGCATCACTTCCGTGTGGGTCCACCAGTCGCGCATGACGTGAAACGCCTTGCCGGAGGCCAGCCACTCGTCGACGGCTTCCTTCTCGCGGGCGTTGATGACCGAGTCCGCATCGCGCACAAGAAAATGCCGGGTGTGGCCGTCATTGATGGGCAGGAATCGCCAGAACAGGCCATCAAACGGGTTCTTGCGGGTCATCATCTGAACCTGGGTCCCGAGGCTCTTCAGTTTCTGCCGCACCGGCTCCGGCACGGTCTCGTCCACGTAGAACCTGCACGTCCAGCCGGGATAGAGGCCCGGTTGCGCCTCGGCATTGGCGATTGCGCCATCGGTATATTTGCGGCCATCCCCCCATAGCGAGAAGGCAATGATGTTGCGCGACGGATCATCGGCCGAGAAGTCTGGCAAGCTGTCCGGCATCGCAAACGTCTTGCAGCTTGCGGCATTGGCGTCTTTGAGTTCGAGCGAGCGCTCACCATGCTGGCGCGCCTGGTCAAGCCGGTTCAACCGGTAGCAGGCAGCCGCCAGCGCATCGCGGGTGTTGACCGCATCGGGACTGAGATCAACTGCCCGCTGCAACACTTCCGCCGCCTCTGCGAACTGGCCGGTGCGCGACAGCGCCACACCGTGATTGGTCAGCAACTCGGCATCATCTGGCGCCAGCTTGACCACCTGCCCCATCACGGCAGCAGTTGATGCATGATCGCCCGCAGCAAACAGAAAGGCGGCAAGGCGCTTCTGGTCATCGAGGCTTGCAGGGTTCAGCCCGCCAATTTCGTTGACCAACTGCATCTGCAGCCTGATCGCCTCGACGAAGCGGCCTGCCTTGTAATGCTGAAGCGCAGCCTCTCGCAATTTCGCAGAATCACCCGTCATGGGTGGAGAGCATTACCGCTCCCAGAACACCTGTACAGCGTAGAGGTGATGGTTGACCTGGGCCGCGCCGGTGGAGACGAAGGCGTACCAGCGGTTCATCATGTTCTTCTTGTGGCCGGCCGAGTCCATCCATTGCAGGAACAGGCGGCGGGCCTTTTCCTTGTCCACCTCGCCGTTCTGCCGGTCGCGGGCGGCGTTCTCGCCGAAGTCGCCGCGCTCGTCCGGATTGGCGAAGGCCTCGAACCGCTTACGGAAACTGTAGCCGGACTCCGACTGGTGGCCGACGAAATTGCCCTTGATCATCTCAAGCGCCTGGGCACGGGCCATGTCGCGCAGCAGGTCAGACGCCTGCACCGGCGAGCGGCGGGCCTGGACGCGCGCTTCCGCCGCCAGCAGGTCGAGATATTGCTCGAGGTCCGGGCGGATGATGGCGCCGCGCGGCGGATTGGCCAGCATGGCCTCGGCATAGGGGCGATAGCCGTTGGCGGCACGGGCGGGCAGGACGAGGGTGGATACAACGAGGCCGCCCGTGAACAGGCGCCGGTTGATTGCCGTCATGGTTCAAAGCTCCGTCAAGTACGTGGCGATGGCGTCCAGTACGGCGGCTGTTTGGTCCTTTTGTGGCGCGTGTCCGCAAGCATCCAGAACGAGGGTGGAGACCGGCGCGAGGACTTGATCGGCAATGGCATCGATCTGGGCGAGCGTGCCGTACTCGTCGTCGCGGCCCTGGATCAGCAGGCACGGCACGGTGACGCCGGGCAGATACGCCTCGATGTTCCATGAGCGGAAGCCGGGATCGAGCCAGGCGCCGTTCCAGCCGAGAAAGGCGCAATCCGATGTTGCCGCCGTGATGGCGTTCAAGCCGCTCCCGAAGCCCATGTTTCTCCCAGGCCCCGCGGGCGGCCTCGATGCCGGCGATGGAGATGTCCTCGACGAACACGTGCGGCGCCATCAGCACCAGCCCCTTCAGGCCGGGCGAAGGGGCGTGACCGGCATGGATGAGGGCAATGGACGCGCCATCGCTATGGCCCAGCAGCACGTGCGGGTGGCCCTCAAGCTGCGCAACGATCTGCGGCAGCACGCCGATTGCCTCGTCATGCATGTAGGTGAGCGGGCGCGGCAGGCTTACGGGGTCAGACTTGCCATATCCGGCCCGCGACCAGACCAGTACGGCTGAGCCGGTGCGGGCCGCCAGCTGGTCCGGAAAGTCGCGCCACAGGCTCAGCGAACCGAGACCTTCATGCAGCATGAGAATGACCGGCAGGTCTGCGGCCCCGTCAATCCAGCGCGCTTCCAGACGCTGTCCGGCGGCCTGCAGGAAGCCGTCCGGGGCGATCATGCGCGCAGCTTGAAGCGCTGGATCTTGCCGGTGGCGGTCTTGGGCAGGTCAGGCACGAACTCGATCCAGCGCGGATACTTCCACGGGCCGGCCTGCGCCTTGACGTGCTCTTTCAGCACCTCGAACAGGCCATCGCCGCCGAAGCCCTCGTTGAGCACCACGAAGGCCTTTGGCTTGACCAGCCCCTCGCCGTCCTCATGCGCCACCACCGCGCACTCCAGCACCGCCGCGTGGCTGATTAGCGCCGACTCGACCTCGAACGGCGACACCCAGATGCCCGACACCTTGAACATGTCGTCGGTGCGCCCGCAGTACTGGTAGAAGCCTTGCGCATCACGGATGTACTTGTCGCCGGTGCGGGCCCACTTGCCCTCGAAGGTCGAGCGGGTCTTGTCGCGCTTGTTCCAGTAGCCGTTGCAGCAGCTGTCGCCGGACACCAGCAGTTCGCCGATCTCGCCGTCGGCGACGTCCTCGCCGTTCTCGCCCACCACGCGCAAGGTGTAACCGGGAACCGCCTTGCCGGTGGTGCCGCGCTTGTGCCCGTGCGGACCGTTGGACAGGAAGATGTGCAGCATCTCGGTTGAGCCGATGCCATCCCAGATCTCGACACCGAAGCGCTTCTGCCAGGCTGCCGACACCTCGGCTGGCAACGCTTCGCCGGCGGACAGGCAGCGGGCAAGACGCTTTGAACCGGTGTCCGGCGTGATGGACTGGTCGGCGAGCATGGCCGCGTAGAGCGTCGGCACGCCGAAGAACATGGTGCACTGGTGCTTGCTCAACCGCGCCTGCACTGCCTGCGGCGTGGGCCGGCCGGCATACAGGATTGTGGTTGCACCCACCGACAGAGGGAAGGTGAGCGCGTTGCCAAGACCATAGGCGAAGAACAGCTTGGCGGCGGAGAACACCACGTCATCTCCGGTAATGCCGAGCGTGTGCCTGCCGTATGTGTTGGCCGTATCCATCAGGCTGGAATGCACGTGCATGACGCCCTTGGGCTGCCCGGTGGAACCGGAGGAGTACAGCCAGAACGCCACCTCGTCGGAAGACGTGTCAGCCGGTTGATGATCTTCAGCGGCGGCATCCATCAGCGCGGCGAGCGAGTGGTGCGCACCGGCCTCGCCGCCCGCCACGACGACATGTCTCAGAAACGGCAATTCGCCGAAGATGGGTTCTACCACCGGCAGCAGGGCGGCGGACACGAAGAGCGCCTGGGACCGGCTGTCCGCCAGCATGTAGCGATACTGGTCGGTGGTGAGTAGCGTGTTGAGCGCCACCGGCACGATGCCGGCGCGGATGGCACCGAGAAACACGCACGGCCAGTCCACCGTGTCGAGCATCAGCACCGCAACGCGGGCCTCGCGGGCAATGCCAAGGCCTTCGAGAAGGTTGGCGGCCTTCCTCGTGCCGGAGACAAGACCGGCATAGGTCATCTCGCGCTCATCATCTACATAGGCAAGCTTGCCGCCCCGTCCCTCGGCCAGGTGACGGTCGGCCAGATCGAGCGCGGCATTGTAGAGCTTCGGATCGCTCATGATTTCCTCCCGGGCAACAGGGCCTGCCGTCTCTGCCGGACAGCTTTCATTCGGCCTGAATCCGGTTTAATGCGCACTATTGTGCCTGCCAAGTGCGGAATAGTGCAGAAGGCTAAGCGTCAAGACGGCAGTTGCGAAGCCTGATGGTGAACCATGCGCCAGCTACCGTCCTCAATGACGAAGGTGTTGGTGGCGATCAGCGAAACCTCGCCCAGGTGCTCGGTGCAGAACACCACGGCGGTGGAGCCGTTGCGGATGATGGTGGGATGGGTCACGTTGATGTCGGGCGTGTCGCCCAGCACCAGCAGCGAATACCAGCTGTCCAGCACTTCCTCGCGGCCCATGATGCCGGGCCAGCCGGGATGGTAGCAGCAGACGTTGGCCTGCTTCGACCACAGGTCTTCCATGGCAAGATAATCCCGCCGCCGGAACGCGGAATAGAAGGCGTCGTTGGCCTCCAGGATCACGGCATTTTCGAGCAGGTCGTTCATCACGAAGCCAAGTTTGCCTGATGGCTGGCCGGTTGCCAAGTCTCGCAAGGGAAGGTGCGAGCGCCCCTGTGCGCCCATGAGCCTTGAAGCGGTGGCGGCATTCATCTAGAAGGCGCTCATCCTTTTGATCGGTCTCATTGAGCGCGACCAACCAGCGTCTGGATGCCCATGGCTAACAAGCAGAAACCCAACCGGCCCAAGGCCCGGCTGCCGCGCGGCTTCGTTGACCGCGAGGCGGGCGACATTCGCGCCGTGGAAGCCATGTGCGCGAAGATCAAGCAGGTGTACGAACTCTATGGCTTCGACCCCGTGGAGACGCCGCTGTTCGAATACACCGACGCGCTGGGCAAGTTCCTGCCCGACAGTGACCGGCCCAACGAGGGCGTGTTCTCGCTGACCGACGACGATGAGCAGTGGCTGAGCCTGCGCTATGACCTGACAGCACCACTGGCCCGGCACGTAGCCCAGAACATCAACGACATCCAGCTGCCCTACCGCACCTACCGGGCGGGCTATGTGTTCCGCAACGAGAAGCCTGGGCCGGGGCGGTTCCGCCAGTTCATGCAGTTCGACGCCGACACGGTGGGCGCGCCCAACGTCACGGCGGATGCCGAGATGTGCATGATGATGGCTGACACGATGGACAGCCTTGGACTGCAGGGCCAGTACGTCGTCCGCGTCAACAACCGCAAGGTGCTGGATGGGGTGATGGAAGCCATCGGCGTCGAGGATGCGGGCCAGAAGCTCGCGGTGCTGCGCGCCATCGACAAGCTCGACAAGTTCGGACCGGAAGGCGTGGCGCTGCTTCTCAGCGAAGGCCGCAAGGATGAGTTCGGTGACTTCACCAAGGGTGCGGGGCTGGATGCGGGGCAAGCTCAGACGGTTCTTATGCTTTGCCTGTTTCCGCAAATGACCGAAGTTGGCAATGATACTAGCGTTACCAGACTTTCGGGATTGGAAGCGATCGTCACTAATAACCAACGTTTCGCTGACGGGCTGTCCGAGCTACAAACAATTGCCCAAATGGCTACCGCTTGTGGCTACGGCCCTGATCGCATCAGGATCGATCCCTCCGTGGTGCGCGGCCTCGAGTATTACACCGGGCCGGTCTACGAGTGCGAATTGCTGTTCGACGTGACCAACGAGAAGGGCGAGACGGTGCAGTTCGGCTCGGTCGCCGGCGGCGGGCGCTATGACGGGCTGGTCGAACGTTTCACCGGGCAGACGGTGCCAGCGACCGGCTTTTCCATCGGCGTATCGCGACTGATGACGGCGCTGAAGAACCTCGGCAAGCTGGACACGCACTCCGTGCCCGCGCCGGTGGTGGTGTGCGTGATGGACCGCGATTCCGACAGCCTCGGGCGCTACCAGCGCATGGTGCAGACACTGCGCTCGGCCGGTATCCGTGCCGAGCTTTACCAGGGCAACCCCAAGCAGTTCGGCAAGCAGCTTCAGTATGCCGACCGGCGCGGCTCGGCCGTGGCGGTGATCCAGGGCGGCGACGAACGCGCCGCCGGTGAAGTGACGCTGAAGGATCTCATTGCCGGGCGCGAAGCGGCGAAGGACATTGCCGACCGCGCCGACTGGGTGGAACAGCGCCCGGCGCAGATCTCGGTGCCGGAGGCGAGCCTCGTGGCCGAGGTGCGCAAGATCCTGGCCCAGTACGAAGGTTGACCCGAGCGATGCCCGGCAAGTCCAACCAGCAGCGCCGCGCGCTCGACGCGCTCAACGCCGCCATGGTGCCGGTGCTGGAGGCCGCAGGGGCGGAGTTCATCGACCCCGACATCATCCAGCCGGCCGATGTGTTCCTCGAACGCTCCGGCGAGCACATCCGCTCGCGCACCTACCTGTTCACCAGCCCCGATGGCGAGGAGCTGTGCCTGAGGCCAGACCTGACGGTGCCGGCCTGCCGGTATCACCTCGAAACGGCTTCGGATCCTACGGCCCCTGCCCGCTACTGCTATGCCGGCAAGGCGTTCCGCCACACGCCGGGCGAAACAGGCGGCGCGCCGGTGCGCGAGTTCGACCAGGTGGGGCTTGAGATTTTCGGCGCCGGCGACACGGCGCGCGATGACGCCGAGGTGCTGGCGCTGACACTTGCGGCGCTGAAGGCGGCAGGCGTCAGCGGCTATCGCATCGAGATTGGCGACCTCGGACTGTTCGATGCGCTGCTGCACTCCATCGACATGCCGGAGCGCTGGCGCAACCGGCTGAAGCGGCAGTTCTGGCGGCCGCGCGCCTTCCGCGACCTGCTGCGGCAACTGTCGGCCGGCAAGCGCAAGACGCGCACCGCCATTTCGGGCCTGCTTGACGAGATGGAGCAGCGCCAGCTTGATCCGGTCAGCTTTGTTGAGCGCCATCTCGAGGCGCTGGACCTGCAGATGATCGCCGGACGGACGGTCGAACAGGTGGCGGGCCGCCTTCAGGAGAAGCTGATGGACCGGTCGCAGCCGCCGCTGACGGCAGAGCAGACCGGGCTGATCGACGATTACCTGGCGATCCGCTGTTCGCCGCCCGAGGCTGTCGAGCGTTTGCACGCCATCGAGGCCCGCACCGGAGAAGTGTTCGCCGGAGCGGTGGACCTGTTCGAGGCGCGGATCGATGAAATGATGGCGGCCGGACTGGACGTGGAGGCAATGGAGTTTGCCGCCGTGTTCGGCCGCAGCCTTGAATACTATACCGGCTTCGTGTTCCAGATCGAACAGGACGGCCCGGAGGGGGCATCACTGAACATCGCCGGTGGCGGGCGCTATGACACCATGCTGGGCGACATCGGCGCAGGCGTGCAAATCCCCGCCGTCGGCCTCGCCATCCAGGCCAGCCGGTTGCTGGACCTGCCCGGAGGTGCGGCATGAACGGCTCCTCGAACCTCACACTGGCGTTACCGTCCAAGGGGCGGCTGCGCGAAGCGGCGGAAGCGATGTTCGCCCGCGCCGGCTTCGAGATCGTCAAGACCGGGTCGGCACGCGGCTACCAGGGCGAAATCAAGGGATTGAACGGCATCGACGTAGCGTTCCTCTCGGCGTCCGAAATCGCCAAGGCGCTCAAGGACGGCACCGTTGACCTCGGCGTGACGGGCGAGGACCTGCTGCGCGAAACCATTGCGCCGGACAATCCGGTGGCCGACGTGGTGTTGCGGCTGGGCTTCGGACCGGCCGACGTCGTGGTGGCAGTGCCGGAATGCTGGCTCGACGTGGCGGCGGTGGCGGACCTCGACCAGGTCGCCGGTGAAATCTACGCCACCCACGGCCACCGGCTGCGGGTGGCGACAAAGTACCTCGAACTGACGCGGCGGTTCTTTGCCGGACACGGGCTGACCGGGTACCGGATCGTTGAAAGCCTTGGCGCCACCGAAGGCGCGCCAGCGGCGGGATCGGCGGAAATCATCGTCGATATCACCACCTCCGGCTCGACCTTGAAGGCGAACCGGCTGAAGGTACTGGAGGACGGATTGATCCTGCGGTCGGAAGCCATCCTGGCGGCGCGGCGCAAAGCCATGACGAAGCCCCTGGTTGCCAATTTGCGCCAACGGCTGGAACTGGCGATCTAGCTGGCAAGCAGCTTGCACAAACTTACCTTAGGAAATAATTGAACTTGCCTTGTAAATTTGCAGCTTACTGATTTATTGCTATGGCAAAAACGGCAAGCCCCAGTTATAGTTTTCGTTTCATATAGCGTTTCCCGTACAGAAGTGAGCGGGCTGCGAATTGATGAATGGTCGAGCAAAGGGGGGTTTTGCCGGTCACACGACCTTACCCAGAAATCGCGCTCTATAGAGCTGTCGCGGTGGTCATGACCTGATGAGCGCGGCTTGTTGTCGGGCTTCCCCCGGTTCCGATGACTTTTGGCCGCGACCTATGGCCGGGATCACTGCAGATGGCGAAGGGCCGCCCCTCGGGGCGGCCCTTTTGCATTCCACGGATGCCAGGCCGTTCAACACGCAGCTTCCGCCGCCTCGCGGATGGCTTTCATGTTGGGTCCGTACTTGGCCGGATCGTTGTTCTGGTAGACTGCCGAACCCGCCACCAGCACATCTGCTCCTGCAGCAGCAACGATGCCCGCCGTCTTGGGGCTTATGCCGCCATCGACTTCGATATGAATATCGCGGTCACCGATCATCGACCTGATGCGGGCGATCTTGGCCGCCATCTCCGGAATGAACGCCTGGCCGCCAAAGCCCGGGTTCACCGACATGACGAGCACCAGGTCAAGCTTGTCGAGAACGTACTCAAGCACCGTTTCCGGGGTTGAGGGGTTGAGCGAGACGCCGGCCTTCTTGCCCAGCGACCGGATCAGCTGAAGCGTGCGGTCAAGGTGCGGGCCGGCCTCGGCGTGGACGGTGATGATGTCGGAACCGGCCTCGGCGAAAGCCTCGATGAACGGATCGGCCGGGGCAATCATCAGGTGTACGTCCAGCACCTTCTTCGTCACCGGGCGGATGGCCTTCACGATCATCGGACCGATGGTGATGTTGGGCACGAAGTGTCCGTCCATCACATCAACATGCACCCAGTCGCAGCCTTGCTCGTCGATGGCGCGCACCTCATCGCCCAGCCGGGAAAAGTCTGCCGACAGGATCGACGGGGCGATGAGGATGGGACGCGCCATGTTGTTGTTGCCTCTTGCCTACTTTGCCTTGTGCATGGCGATGGCGGTATCGGACATGCGGTTGGAGAAGCCCCACTCGTTGTCGTACCAGCTCATCACCCGCAGCAGCGTGCCGTCCATCACCTTGGTCTGGTCGAGGTGGAAGGTGGAGGAGTGCGGATCGTGGTTGAAGTCGATCGACACGTTGGGCTGGTCGGTGACGTTGAGGATGCCCTTCAGGTCGCCCTTTGCGGCCTTGATCATTGCCTTGTTGACCTGTTCCACGGTGACGGACTTCGACATCACGCACTTCAGGTCGACGACCGAGACGTTGGGGGTCGGCACGCGGATGGCGACGCCGTCCAGCTTGCCGTTCAGTTCCGGCAGCACGAGGCCAACGGCCTTGGCCGCACCGGTGGAGGTCGGGATCATCGACATGGCGGCAGCGCGGGCGCGATACAGGTCCTTGTGCATGGTATCCAGCGTCGGCTGGTCGCCGGTATAGGCGTGGATGGTGGTCATGAAGCCGTGCTCGATGCCGAACGCATCATTCAGCACCTTGACCACCGGAGCCAGGCAGTTGGTGGTGCAAGAGGCGTTGGAGACGACCTTGTGGTCCCTGGTGAGCTTGTCGTGGTTGACGCCGTACACAACCGTCAGATCGGCGCCGCCAGCCGGGGCGGACACCAGCACCTTCTTCGCACCGGCCGTCAGGTGTGCGGATGCCTTGTCCTTCTCGGTGAAGATGCCGGTGCATTCCATGGCGATGTCGACGCCTTCCGCACCCCACGGCAGCTTCGACGGATCGCGCTCGGCGGTCACCTTGATCCAGCCGGTGCCGCAGTTGATCATGTCGCCCTTGACCTTCACCTCGCCGGGGAACTTGCCGTGCACGCTGTCATAGCGCAGCAGGTGAGCATTGGTCTCAACCGGGCCCAGGTCGTTGATGGCGACAACCTTGATGTCCTTGCGGCCAGACTCTGCAATGGCGCGCAGGATGTTGCGCCCGATGCGACCGAAACCATTGATTGCCACACGTACGGCCATGTCGTTCGTTCTCCGGATTGATGCGGGCGCCTGTGCGCCCCTTGCAGGTTGGGTTTGCGTTATGCCCGCGTCTTATAAACCAATCGGGCAAACGGTCAATTGATCGGCCCGTCCGCGTCAAAATGCTTCGGATAGAACGAGGCCAGGCAGACGTGAAGCGCCCGCAACGCCTGCTCCCGGGTGATGGCCGGGGGCGTGTGGCCAAGCGCGATCCACAGTCCGTCGGTCAGGGCGTTGATAACGCGGGCATCCACCCGCGACGGCGCCGGGCGGTCATAGCCGCTGTACTCGCACATCTGCGCGCACATGGCTTCGAGGCTGGCCAGATAGTCCGCTTCCTGCTGGCCATACAGCGCGTCATAAGCAGGCCGTGACTGGGCTTCCGCCCAGAAGCTTACCCAGGCCTGCAGGATGCGAGGGGTGCAGATCGAGGGCGCGAAGTCAGCCGCCGTCATGGCGTAGAGCCGGGCGGCGGGGTCATCGCCTGCCCCGGCCACGGCAGAGGTCCAGTTGTCGAGGTACTGACCGGCCAGATAGCGCAGCGTTTCGGCCAGCAGGGTTTCCTTGGAAGAGAAATGGAAATTGACGATGCCCATCGACAGCCCGGCCTGGCGGGCCACGTCACCGATGGTCAGGCTGGCATAGCCGCGGGCTGCCAGCACGTCGATGGTGGCCTCGATGAGCTGGCGGCGGCGCACATCGCGCGAAGCCTTGCGTGGTCCTTGCCTGGCACTTTCCGGCAATTGCTGACTGGCCCTCCTGTCAGGGTTTGCGGCCGCGCACGTGGTGCGGGCAATGCTCGCCAAGATCCAGCGCCTTGATCATCAGCGTCCAGGTCTGGACATTGTGATCGACGAGCTCCTGGCCCATGTCGGCCACCGCTCTTTGGTAAAGCGGGCCCTGCAGCTGGGCGAGTTCACGCCGCGCCTGTTCCCGGTACCAGGGGTTGCGATTGGTGAGGCGCACGTTGGTGAAGCCTGCGGAACGCAAAGCGTCGTCATAAGTGGCCGGCGAAGCCATGCCGAAGTCGAGCGCCTCGGAGGCGATGTAGGCCTTCATGTCGGGCGAAGGCTCGCCATCGTGCGAGATCAGCCAGTCGGACGCCACGAACACGCCGCCGGGCTTCAGCACCCGGTACACCTCGCGGGCAAGCGAATGCTTGTCCGGAATATGGACGATGGAGTCCTTGGAGAAGACAACATCAAAGCTCTCACCGGCGAACGGCAGCGGGCCGGGCTCGACCTTGACCAATTCGATCTGGCCGGCGACGCCACATTCTTCGGCACGGGCGCGGGCCGTCTCCAGCACCGGGGCCTCGACGTCAATTCCGGTTACCTTCGCCGCGCCGTACTCGCTCACCAGCAGGCAGTCGATGCCGCCAGCACCGCAGCCGATATCGAGAACGTGCTTGCCCTTGAGGTCTTCCCCCTCGAGCAGACGGGCAAGTTCATCCGGGCCGCCGGGCGACAGCCAGCCGCGCCCCCACAGCAACTCAAGAAATCCGATGACCGGTTCCGGATAGAGGTCTTCCGCGTTTTCCAATAGCCGTGCTCCATCAACTGTGGGCATTCGCTGCCCGAGGATACGTCAACCGGCAACCAGCGCAAGGGCCCCGCCAAACGGCCGCCCATCAGCGCTGGCGGCGTTCAGGAATCAGTCCTTGCGGCGCAAACCGCAGCACGAGGATCAGAATCAGCCCCATCACCATCAGGCGCATATGGGCGGCCGAATCGATCAGGTGCGCCCGCAGCGGGCTGTCCTGGGCCATGCCAGCGGTGATCAGATCCATGAGCCAGGTGCCCAGCGGCTCGGCCTCGACCCACAGGAACCAGATCAGGAAGCCGCCCAGCACCGCACCCCAGTTGTTGCCGGAGCCGCCAACGATCACCATCACCCAGATCAGGAAGGTGAAGCGCAAGGGCTGGTAGGAGGCCGGGGTGAACTGGCTGTCGAGGGTGACCAGCATGGCGCCGGCAATGCCGATTACGGCAGAGCCCAGGATGAACACCTGCAAGTGGCGGCCCTTGACGTCCTTGCCCATGGCCTCGGCAGACACCTCGTTGTCGCGGATGGCGCGCATCATGCGGCCCCAGGGCGAGTTGAGCGCGCGCTCCGAGAGGAACAGGATGATCAGCAGCACGATGGTGAACAGACCGGCATAAGACAGCTTCACGATCACCGACGACAGGTCGACGATGGACATGCCGAGGCTGTCGGCCCAGGCCTGCACCGCCGCCGACTGTTGCAGATCGACCTCGTAGGGCACCGGGCGCGGCAGGCCGGTGACGTTCTTGACGCCACGGGTCAGCCAGTCCTCGTTCTTGAGGATGGCGACGATGATTTCGGAGATGCCCAGCGTGGCAATCGCCAGATAGTCCGAACGCAGGCCGAGCGTCACCTTGCCGACGACCCAGGCAGCACCGGCGGCAAACAGGCCGCCGACCAGCCAGGCAATGACGATCGGCAGGCCAAGCCCGCCGAGATAACCGGTCAGCGCCGAGTCGACCTTCTCGATGGCCGAGACGGCAGGGCTGTAGAAGATGCGGGTGACGAAGTACCCGGCAATGCTGATTAGCGTGACGAGCGCGATGCGCGTGGCGCCGCGGGTGCGGAAGTAGGCGAAGGTCACCAGCGCGATGGTCACCAGCAGGCACAGCGCCGACAGGGCGATACCCGTGCCGCCTGCCTCCCAGGCCTTGGTGACCGGCGGGGCCGAAACCAGCACCGCAGCCGCCCCACCCAGTGCCGCAAAGCCCATGACACCGACATTCAGCAGGCCGCCATAGCCCCACTGTATGTTGACGCCCAGCGCCATGATCGCCGAGATGAGGCACAGGTTGATGATGGTCAGCGACAGCGTCCAGCTCTGGAAGAAGCCGACGAACAGCAGCAGCGCCGCCATGATTGCAAACAGGGAAACGTTGCGGATGTTGATGGTCATACCGACTGCCCCTTGAAGATGCCGGTGGGCCTGACCAGCAGCACGATGACCAGAATGGCAAACGAGACGGCGAATTTGTACTCGGTCGACAGGAACTGGACGAGGCCGTCCGGCGCCAGCGCCTCGGGCAGCAGGTAGGTGAGGAACTGCTTGTAGGCGAAGGTCAGGAACACTTCCGAATAGGCGACGATGAACCCGCCGGCGATGGCACCGAGCGGATTGCCGAGGCCGCCGACAATGGCAGCGGCAAAGATCGGCAGCAGCAGCTGCAGGTAGGTGAACGGCTTGAAGCTCTTGTCGAGGCCATACAGCGTGCCGGCAATGGTGGCGAGCGCGGCGGTCAGCACCCAGGCCACCATCACCACCCGGTCCGGGTTGATGCCGGACAGCAGCGCCAGATCGCGATTGTCGGAATAGGCGCGCATCGACTTGCCGGTGCGCGTCTTGTTGAGGAACCAGAACAGTGCGGCCACGCACACCACCGTCACCACGATGGTGATGGCTTGCGTCATCTTGATGACCATGACCTGCTGCAGGCCGGTGGCATCGCGGAACTGGGCGGCGGAGAGCAGGAACCGCTCACCATCGGTGAAGATGCGGTCATCCGGGCCGATCACGAAGCGCACGATGCCGTTGTAGAAAAACATCACACCCAGCGAAGCGATCAGGAAAATGACCGGGGTCGACTTCTTGGTGCGATGGAACCTGTAGACCAGCCGGTCGGTTGCCAGCAGCAACACGATGGCCACGGCGATGCCCACCGGCAAGGCTAGCAGCGCGGTGGGCAGCGGACCGAACGAGATGCCCCAGCTCTGCAGCAACCAGGTGAACAGGATGCAGGCCATGGTGCCGATGGCCATGGTCTCGCCGTGGGCAAAATTCGAAAACCGCAAGATGCCGTAAATCAGCGTTACGCCGAGGGCACCGAGCGCCAGCTGACAGCCATAGGCCGTTCCCGGGACGACAACGAAGTTGCCCATCAGGGCCATGGCGTTGAAAAAGTCTGTCACATCAGCCCCCCAGGAATGCCCGGCGTACTTCCGGGTCCGCCAGCAAGGCCTGGCCTGTGTCGGTATAGCGGTTGGCGCCCTGCACCAGCACATAGCCCTTGTCGGCGATCTCGAGCGCGTGGCGGGCGTTCTGCTCGACCATCAGGATGGCGATGCCGGTACGGGCGATCTCGATGATCCGGTCGAACAGTTCGTCCATCACGATGGGAGACACGCCGGCCGTGGGTTCGTCGAGCATCAGCACCTTCGGCCTGGTCATCAGGGCGCGGCCCACGGCCACCTGCTGACGCTGACCGCCCGACAACTCGCCAGCGGGTTGACGGCGCTTTTCCTTGAGTACCGGAAACAGGTCGAACACCTGCGCCATGGTGCCAGAGATGTCGTCATCGCGGATGAACGCCCCCATCTCCAGGTTTTCCTCCACCGACATGGAAGTGAAAACGTTGCTGGTCTGCGGCACGAAGCCCATGCCCTTGTGCACGCGCGCCTGGGGGGCAAGGCCGGTAATGTCCTCGCCATCCATCACGACGCGGCCCAAGCGCAGGTTCAGCATGCCGAAAATGGCTTTCATGGCGGTCGACTTGCCCGCGCCGTTGGGGCCAACGACCACGGCGATTTCGCCTTTCTCCACGCCAATCGTGCAGTCGTTGAGGATGTCGGCCCCGCCATATCCACCTGTCATGTGTTCGCCGGTCAGGAAAGCCATGGTCAGGCGATCTCCTTGACCGGCTTGTTCTTGAGGCCGGTGCCGAGATAGGCCTCGATGACGTCCTCGTTGTTTTTCACCTCTTCGGCGGTTCCTTGCGCCAGCACCTTGCCCTCGGCCATGCAGATGACCGGGTTGCACAGCCGGCCGATGAAATCCATGTCGTGCTCAATCATGCAGAAGGTGTAGCCGCGCTCCTTGTTGAGGCGGATGATGGCGTCGCCGATTGTATTCAGCAGCGTGCGGTTAACGCCGGCCCCAACTTCATCGAGAAACACGATCCTGGCGTCCACCATCATGGTGCGGCCAAGTTCCAGCAGTTTCTTCTGGCCGCCGGAAAGGTTGCCGGCCAGTTCATCGGCGACGTGCGATATCTGCAGGAAGTCCAGCACCTCGTCCGCCCTGGCGCGGATCTCCTCTTCCTGCTGGCGGACGCGGGCCGGATGCAGCCAGGCATGAATGAGGCTTTCACCAGCCTGGTTGGCCGGCACCATCATCAGGTTGTCCCGGACAGTCAGCGTCGAAAACTCATGAGCGATCTGGAAGGTACGCAGCACGCCCTTGGCAAACAGTTCGTGCGGGGTAAGGCCGGTGATGTCCTCGCCGTCCAGCAGCACCCGGCCGGATGTGGGTTTGTAAAGACCGGCGATAACGTTGAACAACGTCGTCTTGCCGGCGCCATTCGGCCCGATGAGGCCGGTAATGCTGCCGGTTTCAATGGTCAGCGATGCGCCGTCAACAGCCCTCAGTCCGCCGAAATGCTTGTGCACGTTTTCGACGGCGATCTTGGCGGAATTGCCCATCGGCCAAGCCCCATCCCCATTTCGATCAACAGTCAAAAAAGAACCCGGGCCAATTTGCTGAGCCCGGGTTCTTCGGCTTGTTCAACCGCTCAGCGGTACTTCACGACGGAGATCTCTCCATCCTTGATCTCGATCTCGCGATAGTTGCCGGCGCTTTCGCCCGCACCGACCAGCTCGACCGCAGACGCGCCGACATAGTCGATGTCACCACCGTCCTTGAGAATCTTCAGCCCCTTGGCCAGCTCGCCCGGGAAGATCTTCTCGCCCGGTGCGTTTGCAACGTCCATCACCTTGTCCTTCAGCTTGGCGCTGTCGGTGGAGCCGGCTGCCTGCATGGCGAGCAGGATAAGCGCGGCGGCATCGTAGGATTCAGCCGCGAAGGCAGAGGTGCCGTCAAAGCCGGCTGCCTTGGCCATTTCGGCAAAGGTTGCGGCTCCCGGGCTGTCGGTGCCGGGGTTGGCGCCGTAGGAGCCGTTCAGGCCCGCGCCGATTGCTGCCGGCAGGGCAGAGCCCACCATGCCGTCAGGCAGGTAGAAAGTGCTGAAGGCGCCGGTGTCGAGAGCGCCCTGGATGATACCCTTGCCGCCCTGGTCCAGATAACCGGCAACGACGAGAACTTCGCCCCCTGCCTGCGCCAGCGCGCCGACTTCGGCAGAGTAGTCACCCTTGCCGTCTTCGTGAGGAGCAGAGATTGTGACCGTGCCGCCAGCGGCTTCGAAGTTCTTCTGGATCGATTCAGCCAGACCCTTGCCATAGTCGTTGTTGGTGTAGGTCATGGCTATGGTCTTGACACCCTTTTCCATCAGGATGTCGCGAACGATCTCACCCTGCCGGGCGTCGGACGGTGCGGTGCGGAAGAACAGTCCGTCATCCTCGGCCGTTGACAGGCCCGGCGAGGTGGCGGACGGGGAAATCATCACGATGCCGTTGGGACGGGCGACGTTCTGCAGCGTTGCGCCGGTGACACCGGAGCAGTCGCCGCCGACGATGGCCTTCACCTTGTCGGTGGTAACCAGGCGTTCGGCAGTTGCAGTTGCGGCAGCGGCATCCACGCAAGTGGTGTCGCCGCGCACCGCCTCAACCTTGACGCCGTCGAGAAGCGCGCCGCTGTCGGAGACTTCCTTGATGGCCATTTCAGCGGCAGGCGCCATGTTGGCGACGATCGATTCAAGCGGGCCGGTAAGACCCAGGAACACACCAACCTTGATGTCTTCCGCCAGTGCGGCCGACGACAACATGGTCGATGCGGCCAATGCGAGAACGAGCTTCTTCATGCAAATCTCCCTTGGAAGCTGGCTTCGAATATCATCATCAAAGCACTATTGATTGCCGGAGTCACCTACCCCCGAAGCCTAAATTTCATACAGGTTCAAGGAGATTGATCCTTGATCCGCGAGCGGTTCACCCGAAGCTTCAACCAGGCCGCAACCGCTGTGAGCAGGGGCCAAGATGTCTGTTTCATGTCCGGCTTTTCTGCTATCTGGTGGCCATGACACAGACCCGATCCCTGACCATTGTCCGCCCCGACGACTGGCACCTGCACCTGCGCGATGGCGCCATGCTCGAGGCCGTGCTGCCACATTCGGCCGCGCATTTCGCCCGCGCCATCGTGATGCCGAACCTGGTGCCGCCGGTGGTCACGGGCGAGCACGCGGCCACCTATCGCCAGCGCATCCTTGCCGCAATCCCTGATGGCATGACGTTCGAGCCGCTGATGACGCTATACCTGACGGAGGCGACCGACCCGGACGACGTGGCCGCCGCGCATGCTTCGGGACTGGTCAAGGCGGTGAAGCTCTATCCGGCGGGCGCAACCACCAATTCGCAGTCGGGCGTGCGCGATTTCACCAAGGTGCAAGGCGTGCTGGAGCGGATGGCGGAAATCGGCCTGCCGCTGTGCGTCCACGGCGAAGTGACCGACGCCGACATCGACATCTTCGACCGCGAGGCTGTCTTCATCGACCGCGTGCTCGACCCGGTGCGCCGCCACGTGCCCGGCCTGAAGGTGGTGATGGAGCACGTCACGACCGAAGACGCCGTGAACTATGTGAGCGCGGACACATCGGGCCGTCTGGGCGCCACCATCACCACGCACCACCTCATCATCAACCGTAACCACATTCTCGCCGGCGGTATCCGGCCACACTACTATTGCCTGCCGGTGGCCAAGCGCGAGAAGCACCGGCTGGCGCTGCGGGCAGCAGCAACCGGCGGCGACAAGCGGTTCTTCCTGGGCACCGATTCAGCACCGCATACCGATGCAGCCAAGCTGCTACCGTGCGGTTGCGCCGGCTGCTTCACCGCCCCCAACACCATGAGCCTGCTGGCGCACGTGTTCGAGCAGGAAGGCGCACTCGACCGGCTGGAGGGGTTTGCTTCGCTCAACGGGCCGGCATTCTACGGGCTGCCGGCAAACGCGGAAAAGATGACGCTCATCAAGCAGGATGAGCCGGTCAGTTTTCCCGGCCACATTGATACCGGCGTGGGCCCGGTGACCGTTTTCGATCCCGGTTTCCCGGTGTTCTGGCAGGTACAGGCCTGACACTCGTGAAGCTGCTTTTTGTATCCCATTGCTTTCCGCTCCAGGACGAGCCGATGAGCAAGATCGGCGGCATGCAGCGCGTCGGCATCGACCTGTTGCAACACCTCAAGGAACGCGACGGACTTGAGGTCAGCGAGCTGCTGCTGCGTACGCCCGCAGGCAAGGAAGCGTGGTACCTGGTGCCGTTCCTGATGCGCAGCTACTTCGAAATCCGCCGGCGGATGGCAGCAGGCGAGGTTGACGCAGTGCTGTTCTCGGCCATGCCGTCGGCGGTGCTGGCCAGCGTTCTCGCCGGACCCGCCCGGCGCGCGGGCGTGGCGCTGATGGCGATCAGCCACGGACATGACGTGATCGCCGATTTTGCCCCCTACCAGTGGCTGGTGCGCCGGGTCATGGCGCGGCTGGACGCAATGCTGCCGGTGAGCCGCTCCACCGGCCAGCAGTGCATCGACAGGGGGCTCGATCAGGCACGGCTGTTCGTGACGCCCAACGGCATCGATCCGGACCGGTTCGGGACAACGTTTCCCGGCGTACTTACCCGGCGGCCGGCGCGGCGCAGGCTGCTTGAGCAGCATTTTCCCCAGCTGGCGGCAGTGACGGACGAAACGGACCTGCTACTGTGTTCCGTCGGGCGGCAGGTGAAGCGCAAGGGCCATGCCTGGTTCATCCGCGAGATCATGCCGGGTACGCCTGCGAACGTGCACCTGATACTGGGCGGCACCGGACCGGAAGCAGCAACCATCGCCGAGGCTGCGCGCAAGGCCGGTGTGGCCGGGCGGGTTCATGCGCTTGGCGTGGTGCCTGAGGAAAAGCTGGCGCCGCTGTACTCATCCTGCGACCTTTTCGTGATGCCCAACATCCCGCTGGCCGGCGACATGGAGGGCTTCGGCGTGGTGATGCTGGAGGCCGGCTTATGCGGCATGCCGTCCATTGGCACGCGTATCGAAGGCATTGCCGACGTGATCAGCGACGGCAAGAACGGCTTCGGCATGGAACCGCTTGATGCGGACGGTTTCATCAACACCATCAGCCGATTTGCCGCCAAGCGGTCACGGCTCGACGCGCTGAGCGTCAGCGCCCGCACCCATACCCTGAGCACATTCACGTGGAGCGGGATCGCCGGACGGGTGGCGGAGACCATCAGGCTGGTGGTGGAGCGCAAGCGGCGAGGCTAGCCGACCGGCCGGTCCTTCCACTGGACACGATGGCCGGAGCGCCTGCGCACGAACGCCACCCACTGCAGGCCAACCAGCACGGCAACGCCGAGCGGATGCAGCAACGCGCCAAGCCAGGACAGCCGGAAGCGCAGCGCCATGACGAAGCGGGTCAACCACGGCAGGACCGCGGCGGCAACGGCAAGGTGCAGCATGGTTCCGGTGATGCCCGCGCTCCACGCCCACAGGGCCAGCAAGGGTGGAATGACGTGACCGCCCAGCAGCAGCACGGTCCATACCGGCAGCCCCACCGGCGTAGCCATGCCTTCATGGGCGTTCTTCATCAGGCCGTTGAATACCTGCGGGCCTGTTTCGTACATGCGGGTCGCCGAGATGCCGGTAATGTCGGCCAGATCGGTTCGGTGACCCGCGGCGCGAAAGAACCGGGGCAGCATGACGCCGTCGTGCACCGAGTGCTTGATGCGCTCATGGCCGCCTACGTCGAAATAGGCTGGCAGTTGCACCGCAATGAGCTGGCCGCACGCCGTAGCGAAGGCGGGCGAGTTGGTGAACTTGACGCCGATGAACGGCAGGTAGCCCAGCAACACCGTGTGAATGAGCGGGATGAGCAGCTTTTCCCAGAAACTGCCGGTGATCTGGCGCGGAAAACCGGACAACAGCTTGAGTTCCGGCCGGCGGGCAAATTCCGAGGCGATGCGAGCCAGCGCGTCAGGCTCCAGCGTCACGTCGGCATCAAGAAACACGGCGTGTTCATGGCGTGCCTGCTTTGCGAGAAAGAAGCAGGCATGGTTCTTGCCCATCCATCCTGCGGGCAGGGCCGGCGTGGTGACCAGTCGCAGACGGCTGTTCTTTGCCGCGAAGGCCTGAACGATTTCGGCGGTGCGGTCGGTGGAGCTGTCGTCGGCGACAACGACCTCGAAGTCCACGCCGCGGCTGGCCAGCACCGACGTGAGCACCGGGGTAATGCGGGCTTCCTCGTTGCGGGCAGGGATCAACACCGACACGGCCGGCATGTCCGGCTCCTGCTTGCGGCTCAACGGCCAGTACAGCGTCAGGTTCACGACGCCCATCACGGGCGTCACCATGGCAATCACGAATATGATCTGAACCAGCAGTTCGGCCATGCTTGTCTCAATCCCTGTTTCTGCTGCGTCTGGCAGTGCCGTGAGCAGCCGAGAAGCGTTCCCCCCGCAGCATTGCCTTTACGTATCGCCATCCGTCGTAGATGTAGTTCACACCCGTCGTGCCGTCGATGAAGGTGGTAAAGCGGTCAGGATCGCGAGACCTTGCGGCTTCAGCCAGTTCATCCTGGACGGTGGTCAACGCCTGTTCAAGATGGCGGTTCCATTCATCCACGTCGCGGCTGACGGTGGAGGTATCGATCGGATCACCGAAATGAATCAGCAACTCGGGCCTCGCCTCGTTCCAGAACACCAGCTCGATCGCCATGGGGATGGCAATGGCGCCGCTGTCCCGCGCCAGCCGGGCAAGACCGCCCTGGAACCTGACCGGACGGGTGCGGACGTCGGCGAACTCGCCTTGCGGGGTCATCCAGATGCCATTGCCGGGCTTTGCCAGCAGTCCACGCGAGACCTGCAGGAACCGGGCAGCACCGCGCACGGATTCCTGCTCGACGCCGAATATGCCGATCTTCTGCATGAAGGCATATTTCTTCAGGGCGTCGGCGTCCATCGGCCCGAACGCCGTATGGGAGGGAAACATCGCCCTCGACGTCACGAAGAAGATAAGCGGGTCGTACCAGCTCGAATGGTTGGAAAACACGACCATCCCCCGCTCGCGGGGAATGCCGGACGGCGCTTCTCCGAGAATGCGGAACGCCGTGAAGCGTTTGGCAATCAGCCGCTGGCAGTACAGCTCAAAGACACGGCTGACGCGCGCTGAATGGCGGGCAATGACCTCGTCTGCAGCTTTGGTGTCGCGTCCGCTCAAGGTCAGCCTTGCCTCACAGCCGTCAGACGGCGATGTCCTGATTGAGCAGTTCGCTGGTGATGCGCGCCGACTCGAAGATAACCGGCAAACCGGAACCGGGGTGAGTGCCGCCGCCAACGAGGTACACCCGCTCCAGGTCCTCGAACCGGTTGTGCGGACGGAAACACAGCATCTGGTCCAGCGTATGGCTCATGTTGAAGGTTGCGCCCTTGTAGATGTGCATGTCGGCTTCCCAGTCGTCCGGCGTCACCATCTTCTCGTAGCGGATTCGGTTCCGGATATCGGGAATACCCATCAGCGACAACCGGTCCAGCGTCTTCTCGCGGAAGCCGGCGGCCTCCTTCTTCCAGTCGACATTCGGTGTCCGGTGCGGCACCGGCACCAGAACATACAGTGTCGAATGTCCCTTGGGCGCCAGCGTCTCGTCGGTGATGCAGCCATTCTGCACGTAGAAGGACGGCGACTTCGGCAGCACCTTCTTCGTCTGGATTTCATCGATATTGCCGTCGAAGTCTTCCGACAGCACGATGGTGTGGTGAGGAACGTTGTCCAGTTTGCCCTCAAGCCCCAGGTACAGCATGAAAGTCGAGCACGAGAATTCCCGCTTGGCGATCTTGCGGTCGTTCCAGGTCTTGCGCATCTCGTTGGGCACCAGCTTGGGCAGTACGTGAGCGAAGTCGGCGTTCATCACCAGGCCGTCAAGCTCGTAGGTGTCCTTGTCGGTGGTGATTGACTTGGCGCGCTTGCCGTCAAACCCGATCGACTTGACCTCTTCTTCAAGCTTCAGGTGCACGCCCATCTCGACGGCGATCTCGCCCATGCGCTGCATGACGGCGGTGCAGCCGCCGACCGGATGCCAGATGCCGTATTCATGTTCGAGGAAGGCGAGGATGGTGAACAGCGACGGGCACTTGAACGGCGACATGCCCAGATACTTGGCCTGGAACGAGAAGGCGCGGCGCACGCGCGGATCCTTGAAGTAGCGCTCCAGGTCCTGTTCGAGCGATCGCTGCGGATTGATCCACGGCAGCGCCTTGAGCACGTCAGGCCGCAGGAAGTCGGCCATGCTGGCAAACGGCTTTTCCAGTACAGTCCGGAATTTCTCCAGCTTCTTGCGGTTGTCGCGCATGTAGCGTTCGAGGTTTTCTGCATCGGCGGGTGACAGCTTGGCAATTTCAGCCTTCATGGCCTCTTCGCCGCTCACCACGTCCAGGTGCCCGCCTTGCTCGTGCACCACCCGGTACATGGGCTCGACGCGCTTGATCGGCACCTCGCGCCAGAGGTCATAGCCGCAATAGGTGAAAATCTCGGACAGGATGCGAGGATATAGGAAGAACGTGGGACCTATGTCGAAGGTGTAGCCTTCGGCCTCGATGGCGCCGGTGCGGCCGCCAACCCGGGACTGACGCTCGATCAGGGTGACGTCATAGCCGCGGCGCTTGAGGATCATGGCCGAAGCAAGGCCGCCCGGTCCGGCGCCGACGATAACGATACGCGGTGTAGAGGAAGACATGTGTTCTTGTTTCTTCAGCAGTTCAAAAAGGGAAGCCGGTAATGGCTGGTCCATGCAGGCCCGCCCAACGTGCCTGGAAAACCGATCGGTTCTTATAATGCCTGGCGGCTAATTTAGAACCCCTGTCAGCCTACGACCATTTGCCGCTTGTAAATTATCCCCAACGGTTTTGGTTCCCGGCCCCGCAACATTTGCATGGCGGGTTTCCTTTTGCAGCCAAAACGGCTAGTTACAAGTCCGGTCAAAGACATTTCAAGCACCCGTTGCGCAACCAGCCAGAGGCCCCGCGCCACATGCCGGTCATCTCGGTATCAGAGCTCACCAAATCCTATCCGGGCCGCAAGGCAGTCAATGGCATCTCTTTCGAGGTGCTGAAGGGTGAAACATTTGCCCTGCTGGGGCCGAACGGCGCCGGAAAGACCACCACCATCGAGATACTGGAGGGCTACCGGCTTGCGGATAGCGGAACCGTCAAGGTGCTCGGCCTGGACCCGCAATCCGATCGCATGGAACTGAAGCAGCGCACCGGCCTGGTGCTGCAAACGACCGCCCTTGAACCGGAACTGACGGTCGGCGAAACCATCGCTGCGTTTGCCCGTCTCTACGTCAAGCCCGAACCTGCAGGCAAGATACTCGAGGCTGTCAACCTAGCCCACCTCACGGGAAACCGGGTTGGCAACCTGTCTGGCGGCCAGAAAAGAAGGCTAGAAATCGCCCTGGGCATCATCGGCGGGCCCGAACTGCTGTTCCTGGACGAGCCGACGACGGGGCTTGATCCCGAGGCACGCCGGAAGATCTGGACGCTGATCCGGCGGCTCAACGACGAGGGCTGCACCATCCTGCTGTCCTCGCACTACATGGACGAGGTCAAGGCCCTGGCAGACCGGATGGCCATCATGGTCGACGGCAGCATTGCTGCAGAAGGCCGGCCCGAAGAGCTGCAGACGCTGCATGCCACCCATGCCACCATCCGCTTCGATACGTTCGGACGGCCGCTACCCGACCTGCCTGCCGCCCTTGCCGGAAAAGTGCGGGTCGAGCATGGCGTGGCACATATCGATACGCCGGACCCGGTTCCGGTGTTGCACGAGCTGACCAGCTGGGCCATCCAGCAGAAGGTCGATCTCGCCTCGCTTTCTGTGACCCGGCAAAGCCTTGAAGACATCTACCTGAAGCTCGCCGGCAGGCGCGACGCCGCGCCAGTCAAGGAGGCAGCCGAATGACCATGCTGTTCCAGGAAGCGCTGCACCAGCTGAAGCTGTTCGCGCGCCGGCCGGTGGCGATGTTCTTCGTCATCGCCATGCCACTGATGCTGCTGCTGGTCCTCACCCAGCTTTTCGGCAATGAGCGCATCGAGGGCCTGGGGCTCAATACCGCGCAGTTCTACACACCGGCGCTGGCTGTCTTCGGGGTGGTGATGGCCTGCTATACCTACCTCGCCGTGTCGACTGCAACGGCGCGGGACCTCGGCATTCTCAAGCGCATTCGCGGCACGCCGATGCCGCCCTGGGTGTATATCTGCGCGCGCATTCTCGCGGTATCGGTCATCGCCTTCACGTCGCTGGTGCTGGTGATCGCCACCGGTGCGCTGGTGTTTGGCGTCGAGATCATCTGGGACCGGGTGCCGGCCGCCATCATCGTGGCCATTGCGGGGGCCTTGTGCTTTGCCGCGCTGGGCATGATGGTCACCGCGCTGTTCCGCTCGTCGGAGACGGTGCAGGCGGCAACCAGCGCAACCATCATGCCGCTTGCCTTCATCTCCGACATCTTCGTGCGGCCCAACAGCGAAACCTCCGAATGGATTCCGGTGATCGGCAACATGTTCCCGTTGCGGCACTTCTCGGTGGCGTTCCAGCATGCCTTCGACCACGCCTACGAGGGCACGGGCTTTGCCTTGCCTGACACCGAAGGCATCGTGTTCTCCATCCTGCCGCACCTGGGCGTGATGGCGCTGTGGGGCATTGGCGCCGCCATCATTGCGGCACGCTTCTTCAACTGGGATACGCGGGCCAGCTGACAACCCGGGCAACGCACCGGCGAGACATCTGGCAAACGCCATGAACAGCTACAGCAACCACAACGACCCCGTCATCAACCACGACGGACGGCAATCCGAAACCGCGGCGGCGATGCAGCGTGGCGCCGGGCGCATGCTGCGTTGCGCCGGCTTTGCCAGCGTGTGCGAGCTGACACTGGCCAATGGCCGTCGCGCCGACATCATGGCGCTTGGGCGAAAGGGCGAGATCTGGATCATCGAGATAAAGTCGTCGCCGGCAGACTATCTCAGCGACTACAAGTGGCGCGACTACATGGACTACTGCGACCGGTTCTATTTCGCCATTCCGCCAACGATGGACGCCGGGCTGATCGACCCAGAGGCAGGGCTGATCGTCGCCGACGCCTGGGGAGCGGAGATCGTGCGCGAGGCTGCCGAAGTGCCGCTGGCTGCGGCGCGGCGCAAGGCCGTGACGCTGCAGATGGCGAGGGCCGCGGCAATGCGCTTGCAATCGGCTTCAGACCCCAATGCCGACAGCCTCCTGTAGGCCCGCGTTGACGGCTCAGCGGGGGGCTCTTTTGGCGAGAATGCGCTGCAGCGTGCGCCGGTGCATGTTCAGACGGCGGGCAGTTTCCGAGACATTGCGGTTGCACAGCTCATATACCCGCTGGATATGTTCCCAGCGGACACGGTCGGCCGACATCGGGTTTTCCGGCAGGGCAGCGCGGGTATCGGTCTCGGCCATCAAGGCGCCATAAACCGCATCGGCGTCTGCGGGCTTGGACAGATAGTCCGCCGCGCCGATCTTCACCGCCGAAACTGCAGTTGCAATATTGCCATAGCCGGTCAGCACTACGGCGCGGGCATCCGGGCGGAGATTGTGAATGGCCTCGACGACATCGAGGCCATTGCCGTCCTCGAGCCGCAGGTCGACCACTGCATAGGCGGGCGGGTCGCGGCGGACCTCAACCATCGCCTCGGCCACGCTTTGCGCCATGCGGACCTGGAAGCCACGGGTTTCCATGGCGCGGGCAAGGCGCTGCAGGAAGGGCCGGTCATCATCGACCAGCAGCAAGGATTTCGGTCCCTCGAAGAGGCTGTCATTCATCGGTTTCGTTTCCAGTGCCGTTGATTTCTGGACGCGAGAAGCGGACGCGCCGGTCCCTGAACGTCAAAAAGCCCTCTAATGTTGCCCAGTCATCGCAAAATCACAACCCACCTGAACCACCTGTACTCACCTCAATGGTCTCGCGGGGCCAAACGATGCGAACCACGGCGCCAGTTTCCGGTGCTGCCCGGTTGGCCAGCGTTACCTGCGCACCTGAGCGTTCAAGCAGGGTCTTGGCAATGAAAAAGCCCAGACCCATGCCGCCCGTGCCATCGCGCCGGGTACTTTCGGTGGCTGCGTAGCGGCTCCTCGAGGTAACAAACGGATCCCCCAATCGTTCCATGATATCTGCCGGGAAACCATGTCCATCGTCGCTGATGGTCAGGCTGAGCTGCTCCTGCGACCAGGAGATGCGGACGGTTACCCGGGTTCGGGCAAAGTCGACGGCATTCTCCATCAGGTTCACGAGGGCGTACTTGATTGCCGTGTTCCGCTGCAGGACGGGCTCGGGCAGGGCTTTGCCGGTTCGATCGGTTTTCGGCTCGACGTCGAACAGGATGGCGACCTGCGCGTTGTTGAGCGGTTCTGCAATTTCCTCGGCAAGCGCGGTCATGCGCACCGTTTGCAGCATTGCATCGGACTGGTTGTCCCGCCTGGACAGGCGCGACAGGATTTCACGGCAGCGCTGCGACTGGGACACCAGCAGGTCGAGATCCTCGGCCTGGGGTCCATCAAGGTCGAGCTCACGCTTGAGCTCCTTTGCCACCAGGGAAATGGTGGCGAGCGGTGTGCCCAGCTCGTGCGCCGCCGCCGCCGCCAGCCCGTCCAGCGCAGACAGCTGTTGTTCGTGGGCGAGCGCCACTTCGGTTGCCGCCAGCGCGTTCGCCATGTCGCGCGCCTCGCTGGCCACCGAGTTCACATAGAGACACGAAAAGACGATGCCGCAGACCAGTGCCGCCCATATGCCGGCCTTGTACAAATCAGGCAGTTCCACTGTCTCGCCCGGGTACCATGGCAGCGGCCAATGGTGGACCGCGATGAACGAGATGCAGGCCGTGGCCAGTCCACCGAGCAATACCGTACGGGACAATGGCAAGGTTGCCGCAGAAACGGTGACCGGCACTACGAACAGGAACGAAAACGGATTGGCCAGTCCACCCGTCAGATAGATCAGGATGGCGAGCTGCAGGATGTCATAGGCCAGCATCAGCGACGAGAAACGCTCATGTAGCCGGGCCGTGAAGCTCCAGCTGAGCGACAAGGCAATGTTTAGCCAGGCCGACAGGGCAATGATGGTCAGGCAGGCGCCCAGCGGCAACGGAAAGCCAAGTCCGAAATGGACCAGCAACACCGCAATCAGCTGTCCGCTGACAGCCAGCCAGCGCAACCGGACCGAAGTGCGCAGCCGCAGGCCCTCATAGGTAAAGAAGCCATGCGTCCGGTTGCCATTGGCCGCTCCGGATACCGGCGTCAGCCCCGCGAGTGGCTTGTCTGTTGCGTCCAGCATCGGTTGGGGTTCCCTGGTACGATTTCCGCCGGCGACCCTAATCCACCCCTTGCATGGGGCACAAGCCATGGCCGGCGCCGTCACATCGCAATGTTGCCACCCCGCGACGCGCTGTCACTTTTCAGATGGGCCCCTGTCAACCATAGTCCGCTGCGATATGAAAAAGTCTTCTCTGATCATGGCGCTCGGCGCGCTGCTTGTCGCACTTGCCGCACTCGGCGCTTCACTGGTGTTTGCGCCCGGCAGTCGCATGGGCGAAGTCATCAGCTCGGGAGAGGCGCTGGTAGGCGGCCAGTTTGAAGCCACCGATCACAATGGCAGGCGGGTGAGCGACAAGGACTTCCTGGGCAAGTACACGCTGTACTATTTCGGATACACGTTCTGTCCCGACGTGTGTCCGGCAGAATTGCAGGTCATATCTGCTGCGCTTGGCCAGGTGCCCGGCGCGGAAGAAAAATTCCAGGTGGTGTTCGTCAGCATCGATCCCGAGCGCGATACGCCTGAAATCATGAAGCAGTATGTTGCCAATTTCTGGCCTGGAACTGTCGGGCTCACGGGCTCGGCCGAGGATATCCGCAACGTTGCCGGCAAGTTCCGGGTCTATTATGGCAGGGCTGCCGGCAAGGACGGCGAGGGCAAGGATGATTATCTCATGGATCACTCCTCGATCGTCTACCTGATGGGGCCCGACGGCAAATTTATCCGGCATTTCGCCTTTGGCACGCCGGCTGACGACATGGCAAAAGCGCTGAATACTGCGGTTCAGGGCTGATACGTCAGCAAGCCAGCCTGTTTTTTTCCCAATTGCATGATTTGTGACAGGGCGATTGCCGCACCTGTGCTGATCTGCTATGTTGCACCGCAACATAATTCCGGAACGCGGCCGTTGCGGGGCGCTGGGGGACGATATTTCATCATGCTGTACACGATCTACGAGATGAACCATGCCGCTGTCAGCCCATGGCGGCTGGCAGCACATTACGGCCATGCCTACTGGACCAGCAGCGTGAACCCGCTTGCCGGAACAGAACTTGGCCGCTCCATGGCTGCCTCGCTGGAAATGTTCGAGCGATTGACCCGGCGCTATGGCAAGCCTGAATTCGGCATCAAGTCAGTTCCTGTCAACGGGGCCGATGTCGAGATTGATCCCCGGGTGGTGTGGGACAAGCCGTTCTGCAGACTCGTGCACTTCGCCAAGCAGACCAGGAAAAGCAAGACTCCGGCGCGCAAGATACTCATCGTGGCGCCGATGTCCGGCCACTACGCAACACTTTTGCGGGGCACCGTCGAGGCCATGCTGCCGCACGGCGAAGTTTACATAACCGACTGGACGGATGCGCGGGACGTGCCGCTTTCGCTCGGCTCTTTCGACCTGGACGACTACATCGATTACGTGATCAGCATGATCCATCATCTTGGTGAGAACGTGCATGTCATGGCGGTTTGCCAGCCGACCGTACCGGTGCTTGCGGCGGTGTCGCTGATGCACCAGCGCAAGGATCAGCTGGTACCGGCATCGATGATCCTGATGGGCGGACCGATCGACACCCGCCGCAACCCTACCGTGGTCAATGAACTGGCCACCCAACGCGGCACCGACTGGTTCAAGCGTCACGTGATCGTACGGGTGCCAGCGCCAAACGCCGGCTTCATGCGCCGGGTCTATCCGGGCTTCATGCAGTTGACCGGTTTCATGACGATGAACCTGGACCGGCACATGGACGCTCATCGCGAACTGTTCTGGCACCTCGTTGAAGGTGACGGCGACTCGGCAGAAAAGCACCAGGAATTCTATGACGAGTATCTTTCGGTCATGGACCTGACCGCCGAGTTCTACCTGCAGACGATCGACAGGGTGTTCGTCAAGCAGGCGCTGCCCAAGGGCGAGTTCTACTATCGCGACACGCTGATCGAACCGGCATCCATCACGTCCACCGCGTTGATGACCGTCGAAGGTGAAAAGGACGACATCTCGGGGATCGGCCAGTCGGAAGCAGCCCACGAGCTGTGTCCGAACATTCCGCAGGACATGCGTGACCATTACCTGCAGGAGAAGGTCGGCCACTATGGCGTGTTCAATGGATCGCGGTTCCGTGCACACGTGGTGCCGCGCATCGTGAGCTTCATGAGCAAGCGGGACTGAACGGGCGTCGGCCAATTGCCGGCTTGCAGCCGCCTGCATGATTGATCCCCGGCGGCTTGTCTGACAATCTCGACCGCATGAGGCGGATGGCGAATCAAACCGCCGCGCCCTCGCCGGCGGCAGCATGGTTGTTGGAAGCTCGATACCCGATGTCCCTGAAACCCCTCAGGCGCCTGATCGGCGGCATCAGCGAACCGGACGAAGCTCCAGCCACGCTGGAGATCGATGGCCGTGACGTGGCTGTCGGCTACCGGCGCAACGCCCGTGCCCGCCGGATCATCATGCGCATGGACAAACGCAGACACGGCATCGTGCTCACGGTGCCCGAAGGAACCAGCCTGCTTCGCGCCTATGATTTCGCGCGCACCCAGACAGGCTGGATCTGGCAGCGGCTGGAGCCGGAGGCCGCACCTGATCCAGCCTCGCTCGAAGGCCTGACGATCACCGTTCGAGGCCTTCCCCATACCATCGAGCAAGCAACCGGACGGGGTGTGCCGGTGCACATCCGCGACCTGCCAACGCGGGCGCTGATGGTGCGGGGTGAAGCCCGGCACCTGCCAAGGCGGATCATTGATTTTCTCAAGCGAGAGGCAAAAGCGGACCTTGAGCGGGCATCGCTCGCCTACGCCCGGGTCATGGATGCCCGCTTCAGCCAGCTTGCCGTTCGCGACACCACGTCCCGCTGGGGATCGTGTTCCAGCAACGGCACACTGTCTTTCTCCTGGCGGCTTATCATGGCGCCGCCCCGGGTGCTGGATTATGTCGCCGCGCACGAGGTTGCACACCTGCTGGAGATGAACCACGGGCCGGATTTCTGGGGCCACGTCTATCGGCACTGCCCTCATGCAGACTGGTCACGCAAGTGGCTGCGCAAGCATGGACACACGCTGCACAAGCTGCCGTTTTGACCGTTCTGGCGGGTCGCCTGCACCTGATCGCACCTGATCGCGAAAAGTCGGTTCAGCCGCCGTGAGCGATCAGCGGGCCTCCAGATACCGGCGATCTTCCCGGGTTTGCCTGCTGCGCTCGGTGCGCGAAACCGGAGGTGGCTGCTGGACAGGTGGCGCAGGTTGCTGACTGCCGAAGATGTTGCGAAGGCTGTCGACAAAGCCTCCGCCATCGGTCTGGGTGCCTTCGTCCTGGCCGGGCGCATAGGCGATTGCAGGTTCGTCGGGCTGGTAGTAGCCGGGCAGCGGCACGGAATCGAGCTGGGCATGAACCGGCCGCATCACCGAGGCAAAGATCCTGGCCGGCATCGAACCGCCGGTCACGTCCCTGGTCGGCGCGTTGTTGTCGTTGCCGACCCACACACCCGCGACCAGGTGCGAGGTGTAGCCGATGAACCAGGCATCGCGATAATCCTGCGATGTGCCGGTCTTGCCGCCGGTCTCGTGGCCCTCGATGATGGCAGCCCGGCCGGTGCCTTCCTCCACGACCTTGCGCAGCATGAAGTTCATGGCGCCAAGCGACTCGAACGAGATCACCTGGCCTGGCCCGCCGCCGCTACGTTCGTACAGGACCTTGCCTTCTCGCGTGGTGATGCGAGTGATGGTGTGCGGCAATACCCCGCTGCCGCCATTTGCAAACGGAACATAGGCGCCCGTCAGTTCCAGCAGGCTGACCTCCGATGTCCCCAGCGCAATCGATGCGTTGTCGACCAGCGGCGAGACAATGCCAAGCCGCCGCGCGGTGGCTGCCACGTTGGCCGGTCCGACCTCCATGGCGAGCCGTGCAGCCACGGTGTTGATCGATTTTTCCAGCGCGGTGGTCAGCGATACTGGCCCCAGATGCTCGTTCCTGTAGTTCTCCGGAGACCAGTTGCCGATGGTGATGGGTTCATCGACCTTGACCGTCCTTGGCGTCATACCGGCGTCGATGGCTGCCAGGTAGACAAACGGCTTGAACGAGGAACCGGGTTGCCGGCGCGCCTTGACGGCCCGGTTGAACTGACTCTGGACATAGGACCGGCCACCAATCATGGCGCGCACGGCGCCGGTGGTGTCCATGACCACCATGGCTGCCTGGGTTGCGTTGAGCTTCTTGCCGTTGGCAGCGAGTTCATCACGCACCGCCTTTTCAGCCAGGTCCTGCAGGTTGGGATCGATTGTGGTCTCGACCACCACCGAGTCCTTCAGTTCGCCGATCAGGTCGGGCAGCGACTCGCTGACCCAATCGACAACGTAGCGCTTTGCAGAAATATAGGTTGAGCCCGGCGCCCTGGCCTTGACACCGCTGGTCGCGTCGGCGTCGGCCTGGGTGATGAACCCTGCCCTGACCATGTCGCTCAGCACCTCGCGGGCTCGCTCGTTGGCGCGCTCGGTGGAGGCAATCGGATTGAAGCGGCTCGGCGCCTTCAGGACCGCAGCCAGAACGGCTGCCTCCGACAGGTTCACGTCACGCGCCGACTTGCCGAAGAACCGCTGGGCCGCCTTGTCGATGCCGGTCGCGCCGGCGCCAAAGTAAACCCGGTTCATG
>CAVOZK010000002.1:0-80343 GCA_963700935.1 uncultured Alphaproteobacteria bacterium
TCAGCCGCGAGGTCTACGCCCGCGCCGCCAGCCTCGACAACCTCCGCATCACCGGCGTGGACATGCATATCGGCTCGCAGATCACCACGCTGGAGCCATACGCCGAGGCCTACACGATTCTCGGCCGGACTGGTGCAGGAACTGCGCGCCGACGGCCACCCGATCAGCCACGTCGACATTGGTGGCGGACTTGGCGTTCCCTATCGCGGCACCAATGACGTGCCGCCCCATCCGGACGAATACGCGACGCTGGTAAAGGACACGCTGGGCCACCTTGATTGCAAGTTCGTCATGGAGCCGGGCCGCATGATCGCCGGCAATGCCGGCATCCTGGTGTCGCGTGTCATCCACGTGAAGGAAACCGGCAACAAGCGCTTCGTCATTGTCGATGCCGCCATGAACGACCTGATCAGGCCGACGCTCTATGACGCCTACCACGAGATCGTCCCCGTCAACGAGGCGCGCAAGTCCACGCCGCACACAATGGCCGACATCGTTGGCCCGGTCTGCGAGTTGGGCGACTACCTCGCCCAGAACCGCGACATGCCGCAGCTGGAACCGGGCGACCTGATTTCGGTAATGACCGCCGGCGCTTATGGCGCGGTGCAGGCCTGCACCTACAACACGAGGCCGCTGGTGCCGGAGGTGCTGGTCAATGGAGAACGGTACGCCATCATCCGGCCCCGCCAGTCCTACGAGGACCTGATCGGTCTCGACCGGCTGGCGTCCTGGCAGCACTGACGGCCGATACCCGGCGCGGTCAGGCGCGGGTGGAACCGTTGCGATCACATTTTCGTTTACCGGTCTCGAGGACGGCTCAATGCTGTCCCTTGTTTTTGCCGCACTGTGCTAGGATCATCAAAGCATGAGCGCAAACCCGGAACACATCCTTGCCCGCAAGATTCGGCTGGCCCGTCTGGCCCTGGCCTGGGAACGGCTGCTCGAAGCGCTGTTCCCGGCGATGATGATCGCCGGGCTGGTGCTGCTCGGCCTGCTGTCCGGGCTTGTCGCACCGTTGCCCGCCTGGGCAAAACTGGCTGCGGCAGCCATTGTCATTATTGCCGTCGCGTGGAGCCTGCGGCCCCTTGCCCGTCTGTCCTGGCCGTCTGGGAACGAGGCAATCGCCCGCATCGAGAAACGCTCGGGCGTCAAGCACCGGCCCGCCACGAGCTTCACCGATACGCTGGCTGATGAAGCATCCGCCACGCCCGAGCAGAAAGCCCTGTGGCAGGCCCACCGCGAGCGCATGGCCCGCGAGATGGAGCGCCTCAAGGCTGGCAGCCCGCGCTCGCCTCTGCCCCGCATCGACCAGAACGCACTGCGCAATGCATTGGCGCTGGCGCTCATCGCAGCTGGCGTACTGACGGCAGGCAGTTGGCGCGAAAGGGTAACCGAGGCCGTGGCGCTGACTGCGCCGGTACCGGCCGCCACGTTGACGCTCGATGCCTGGCTGAACCCGCCCGCCTACACGGCTCGCCCGCCAGTCCTGCTGACCCGCCCCGCCGCCGTCATGGCAGCAGATGGCGCAACTGCGCCCCTGCCGCCGCTGTCAGTCCCGCAAGGCTCGGAACTGGTGACGCGGCTGTCCGGTTCGGACGACCTGACCGTCACTCTGCTCGACCCGTCCGCCAGCGATGCCGATGGCAAGCCCCTGGTCATCGCCAGCATAGTACCCGAACCCGCCGCCGAAGGCGCACCGCGGCAGACGGCGCAGGAATTGCGCGCCACGCTGGATCGCACGGCCATTGTCAGCATCACCGCCGGCGGCCGCGACATGGGCTCATGGCCGGTCACCGTGATTGCCGATGAACCGCCCGTCGTCACCATCCCGTCAGCCATCGAGATTACGCCCTCCGGCGGCTTTGCGCTGCCGTGGAAGGTGTCGGACGACTATGGCGTGACCTCGCTGGCTGCCCGGCTGAAGCTGGCGGAAGGCCAGTTCGATGACCACAGCATTCCGCCGGAAGACAACGAGTTCCTGAAAACCGCGCCGGACTTCGCCTTGTCCCTGCAGAAGATCAATCCGCGCCAGGCCGAGGGCAAGAGCTTCCAGGATCTCACCGAACACCCCTGGGCGGGGCTTGAGGTTGAGCTGATGCTCGACGCCACCGACCAGGCCGGTCAGACCGGCTCCAGCGACGTGCTGAAGTTCAAGCTGCCGGAGCGCCCGTTCTCCAAGCCGCTGGCGCAGGCCCTGGTCGAGCAGCGCCGCAACCTGTTCCTGCATCCTGAAGGCGAGCGCGACGTGGTGCGCGCCCTGCTGGCCTTGATGGTCTGGCCTGAAGGCCTGATCGAAAGCTCGGGCGTCTATCTCGGCATCCGCACAGCGGCAGCGAGCCTTTACCGCGCCAGCACTCATGAGGACGTCAGCCAGGTGGCCGCCACGCTCTGGGAGATCGCCCTGTCGATCGAGAGCGGCAACCTGCCCGATGCCCTGAAGAAGCTTCAGGCCATCAAGAAGGAACTGGAGAAGGCTCTGGCCGAAGGCGCATCGGAAGAGCGCATCGCCGAACTGATGCAGCAGATGCGCGAAGCCATGAACGAATATTTGCAGGCCATGCAGCAGCAGATGCTGGAAGAGATGCGCAAGAACCCGGAGGCCTTCAACCAGCAGCAACAGCAGATGAACCAGCAGGCCGAGCAGACCATCCGCTCGCGCGACCTCCAGCAGATGATGGACATGATCGAGAAGCTGGCAAAATCCGGCGCCCGCGATGCTGCCCAGCAAATGCTGTCGGAGCTTGAGAACATGCTGCAGAACCTGCGCCCCGGCCAACCGCAGCAGGCCAATCCGCAACGCAACTCGCCAATGGCCCGAATGCTCGAACAACTGTCGGAGATGATGCGCCGCCAGCAGCAGCTGATGGACCAGACCTTCCGCATGCCTCAGGACGGTCAGCCGCAACCCGGCGACCAGAGCCAGGGACAGATGCAGCCCGGCCAGGAAGGCCAGGAGCCCGGTGGCCGCGGCCAGTCGGAGCAGCAGACGCCCGGCAATGGCCAGTTGTCCCAGCAGCAGCAGGATCTTGCCCAGATGCTGGAACGGCTGATGGAACAGATGCAGCAGCAGGGCATGCAGCCAGGTGACGGTCTTGGCCGCGCCCAGCAGGAAATGGGTGATGCTGCCGGTGAACTGGGCGAAGGCCAGCGTAACGAGGCGCTGGGCAGCCAGGGCGAAGCGATGCGGGGCCTGCGCGAAGGTGCGCGCGACATGGCCCAGCAGATGATGCAGCAGGGCACCGGCAACGAAGGCAATATCGGCCGCCACGGCGAGGGCCGCGACGCCGACCAGCGCGACCCGCTGGGCCGTCCGCTTCCTTCGCAGGGTGAAGAATATGGCCAGCGCGACAACATGCTGCCGAACGAAGCAGCGGTGGAACGCGCCCGCCGCATCCTTGATGCGTTGCGTTCACGCGCCAACGAACCGGATCGCCCGCGCATCGAGCTTGACTATATCGACCGGCTGCTCAAGGGACTTTACTGAGGCCGCGCCAGCCGGTCCTTGCCCTGTCGCAATGTGACAAACTGCACATCACCGCCGCGCCTGCACTCCTAATCTCATCAACAACAAGAGCGCGGAACCTTCCCCTCCCCTCCCTGCAAACCGGGTTCTGCGCTTGTTGATCTGACCGGTGCTCCCTGACCGGAAAGATGCAGACAGCGGCAGGTCGCCCTCACCTGCCCATGTCACTCGCGGAAAAGGGCAGCCCCCGCAAGGGCTGCCCTTTTTCTCTGCGTTGATCAGGATTTTACGACGTGACCGACAAACGGCAGCTCGCGGAAGGCGTGGGCCATGTCCATGCCATAGCCCACCACGAACCGGTCCGGGCAATCGAAGCCCTTGAAGTCGGCATCCAGCTCGGCTGCCCGGTGGCCTGGCTTGTCCAGCAGCACAGCTGTCATCACGGTGCGGGCGCCACGCGCTGCAAGCAGGTCCTTGGCGTAGGCGAGAGTGCGCCCGGATTCCAGAATGTCATCGATCAGCAGCACGTCGCGGCCGCGCACGTCGGTCTCGATATCGCGCAACACCTCGACCTGGCCCGATGACGAGGTCCGCGCCCGGTAGCTGGCCAGCATCATGAAGTCCACTTCCGGTGAAAGTCCCGCCCCGTGCATGGCACGCAGCAGGTCGGCGGCGAAGATGAAGCTGCCCTTGAGCACCGGCACCACCAGCAACCTTTGCGGCTGGCGGGCAGCCACCTGGGCGGCAATGGCGCTTACCCGCGCGGCGATCTCCGCCTCGCTGAACAGCACCTCAATCTGGTGGCCATCAATTTCCATTGCGCTCATGGTTGTCGCGAGTTCAGCCCAATTCACCCGGCTTGGCAAAGCGGATTTCAACGCTGTCCACGCCTTCCGGCGGCGCTGCCAGCCGGGTCACGAAGCTTGACACCGCACCGGCTCCGATCGGACCCTTGCCGGTGCTGTGCAACGTCCAGGCGTGCAGTTCGGCGCCATTGGCGTCCTTGAGCACAAACCGCAACGGCGGCACCCGGCGGTCCTCGGCCGTGATGTTGGCGATCTGGCCACGCAAAGCCAGCACCGGCTGGCCACTGACAATCATGTACTGCTGCTCCACGCCGGAGATCGACAGGCCGTATATGTTCACCGTCTTTCCGGCGATTTCGTACAACTTGGAAACCGCGGGTGCAGCCTGAACGATGCGCTCGGGAAAGCGTCACCATGCCGCCGAGCACCAGGCAGATCCCGGCCGCCAACCCGGCCCAGCCGCGAAGTTGCACCATGCGCCGTTCACGCGCGGCTCTGGCCTTCTGTTCCGCCATCCGCGCCGCCCTGGCGATCTTGCGGGCCTCTGCCATCACCCGGGCGTCATTGTCGTCCTCGCCTTGAACGGCCTGCTGCACCGCATCGGCGTTCATCGGCACCAGGTCGCTGACCTCTGTTGCGTGCGCTTCGATCCAGCCGTGACCGCACGCCCCGCACCGCATCAGCGTGGCGTCTGTCGCCGCTGACCTGGGTAGGTCGTACTCGGTTGCACATGAGGGGCAGGAGACTATCATTTGCTTTATCCGGAACTGCTGATTCGGGTTGCTCCGGTTCATCGGCATTTGGAAGCATGAGAGATCTGCGACGACGCCGGAAACCAGACTGAATCGATTGCAAGAGTAAAGCCGGATTACGGTTAATTCGGCGTAAATACCTGAAACACCGCTGAACCGGCTGACGGGAAATCCAGTTGTCCATTGTGCGTTTTGAAAATGTGGGGTTGCGCTACGGCACCGGACCGGAAGTGCTGAAGGACCTTAACCTGACTTTGGAAACGGGCTCTTTCAGCTTTCTCACCGGGGCATCGGGCGCCGGCAAGACCTCGCTGATGCGCATGCTGTTCCTGGCGTTGAAGCCCACCCGTGGCATGATCACGCTGTTCGGCGAGAATGTCGGTGCGCTGCCCCGCACCCGCCTGCCGGATCTGCGCCGCCGCATTGGCGTGGTGTTCCAGGAGTTCCGCCTGCTCGATCACCTGACCACCTTCGAGAACGTCGCGCTGCCGCTGCGCATCCGCGGCCAGAAGCTCGGCGACTACCGCGACAACGTCATGGAACTGCTGGACTGGGTGGGCCTCGACCATCACGCCAATTCCTATCCACCGGTCCTGTCCGGCGGCGAGAAACAGCGTGCCGCCATTGCCCGCGCCGTGGTGTCGAGCCCCGAACTGCTGCTGGCCGACGAACCCACCGGCAACGTCGATCCAGCCCTGGCGCTGAGACTGATGAAACTGTTCCGCCAGCTCAACCAGTTCGGCACCACGGTGCTGATCGCCACCCATGACACGCACCTGCTGGAGACCTTTGACGTGCCGATATTGCGCCTTGCCAACGGACACACGGAGTGGGAGCCATGAAGCCGCGAGGCATGAAGGCTGAAGGCAGCCCTGCCACGGGGAATCCGCTGCTGGTGACCGGCATGGCGCCGGTCATCCCCGAGGCGACAGCGCCACACATGACGCTGATGACTGCCATGGCGGCAATGTGTTACCTGGCCGTACTGGCCATCGGCGCCCTGCTGATGACCTCGGCCGCGGTCAACAACTGGACGTCGCAGGTTGCCAGCGAGGTAACGGTCCAGATCTCCGCCGCCGACGGGGTCGACGTCGACGGAGACAGCGCACGTGCCGCACGCATCCTGCGCGACACGCCCGGCATAAGCTCCGTCACGGTGGTGCCGGCTGCCGAGGCGCGCCGGCTGCTTGAGCCCTGGCTCGGCAAGGCCGCCATTCTCGAGGACCTGCCAGTGCCGCAGTTGATCAATGTCAGCATCGACAAGGCCAGCCCCCCCGATCTTGAAGGCCTGCAGGCGCGACTGGCTGCAGAAGTGCCGTCAGCCACGCTTGATACCCACCGGCGCTGGCAGGCCGAGCTCGTTTCCATGGCCGGCACGCTGACCTGGCTGGCCATTGCAGTGCTGACCCTGATTGCGGCAGCGGCCGCAGTGCTGGTGGTCTATGCCACCCGTGCCGCCATGGAGGTGAACCGCGAGGTCATTGAGGTGCTGTACCTGGCTGGCGCGCGTGACGGCTTCATCTCGCGCGAGGTGCTGTGGCGGTTCTGCCTGACCGGCCTGAAAGCCGGGCTGATCGGCGCGCTGCTGGGCTTCATTACCTTCGTGCTGCTGGGCTTCGGCAGCGGACGGCTTGCCGGTCCGGTCAAGGCCTTCCTGTATGATCCGCTGGGGACCAGCAGCACCAACTATATCGCTTTCCTGGCCGTGCCCGTCGTCGCCACGGTCATTTCGCTCATCACCGCCCGGCTGTCCATCTCTCGCGTCTTGAAGGCCATGTTCTGAACAGGCATAAGGCTTTGTACAGGAGAGCGTGATCCGGCAAGACCGGTCGCGGTTTGGCATGGGGGAGGGAGGAAGCTGCAGCAGACACGCTGCAGACGCAATCGGTGCATGACTACAGACCCGCTAAGCCCTGAACCCGTGGCAGGACCGCCACCCGGCCCGCGGCCTGGCATGCGCACGGTGCTGGTGCGCAGTACCGTCATTGCCGCATGTGCCGTGCTGGTGGTTCTCGGTGGCTTCTACAGCTTCTGGCATCAATCGAGCGCGCTGGCCTGCCCGGACAACCCGAGGGCAGACGGCATAGTGGTGCTGACCGGAGGGCCGGAACGCATCTCCGCTGCCATCCGGCTGCTTGAGGAGAAGGCCGCCGGGCGCCTGCTCATCTCGGGCGTCCATCCGCAAACCACGGCCCGTGAATTGCGCCGCATCACCGGCACCGGTCGTGACCTGTTCCGCTGCTGCATCGACCTTGACAGGCGCGCGCCCGATACGAGGGGCAATGCCGAGGAAGCTCGCCGCTGGGCCGAACAGCGCGGATATGGCCGGCTGCTCATCGTCACCAGCGACTACCACATCCTTCGGGCGATGAAGGAGTTTTCCCGTGTCATGCCGAAGGCCCGCCTGGTTGCCTGCCCGGTGGCCGGCCGTGATGGGCGCGATCCGCTTCACAACATCACCACCCTCAGGCTGTGGTTCTCGGAGTATGTGAAATACCTGCTTGCGCTGATGCGCATCCAGATCGGAAACTGACCCTGGCAATCCCGACTTCACAAGGCTCCCGCGTCAACCTCATGCTTGTGCTGCGCTCCCTGCTGTTCAACACCGTGTTCTACCTGAACCTGATCATCTTTCTGGTGGGCGGGTTCTGGTTCATGTTCACGCCGCGCAAGTGGTCGATGTGGGCGCTGAAGCAGTGGGCGCGCGCCAGCCTGTGGTGGCTGAAGGTTATTGCCGGCACCCGCATGGAAGTGCGCGGACGCGAACACATCCCTCACGGTCCCGCCCTGCTGGCCGGCAAGCACCAGTCGTTCTGGGACATCTTCGCCCTGCTGCCGTTGCTGGATGACCCGGCGCTGGTGCTGAAGAAGGAGCTGACGCTGATCCCGCTTTTCGGTTGGTTCTGCCTGAAGTTCAAGATGATCGCGGTTGACCGTTCGGCTGGCACGTCCGCCCTCAAGAAGATGACGGCTGACGCGAAGCAGGCCGTTGCGGAGGGCCGGCAGGTCATGATCTTTCCCGAAGGCACCCGCGCCGCGCCGGGTGCCAAACCGGACTACAAGCCGGGCGCTGCCGCACTGTACATGCACATGGGTGTTCCTTGCACCCCGTTCTCGCTGAATTCAGGCCTGTTCTGGCCACGGCGGAAGTTCATCCGGCGGCCCGGCACCATCGTGGTGGAGTTCCTGCCGGCCATCGAGCCGGGGCTCGACCGCAAGACATTCTCGGCCCGGCTTGAGGACGGCATCGAGACGGCCACTGCCGGTCTGCTGCGCGAGGCGGGTCACACACCCGGCTGACGCTTTGGCTTTTCTTCTGCACCGTCTTGTTGTACACTTTTTGTTCTGGAGTTCCGAGCTGTTGCGATGACCGACAAGACCGCACTTGATCCGATTGCCCATGAAATCTGGGACATGAAGTACCGCTTCAAGTCTGCAGACGGCACGCCCATCGACGAGACGGTGGACGATACCTGGCGGCGTGTGGCCAAGGCGCTGGCCCAGCCCGAGGCGGCGCACCGGTGCGGGCGCTGGGAGCGGGCGTTTCACGAGGTGATGTCCGGTTACAAGTTCCTGCCGGCGGGCCGCATCATTGCCGGCGCCGGCACCGGCAGGACGGTGACGCTGTTCAACTGCTTCGTCATGGGCAAGATCGAAGACGACATGAGCGCCATCTTCGACGGCCTGCGCGAGGCGGCCCTGACCATGCAGCAGGGCGGCGGCATCGGTCATGACTTCTCCACCCTGCGGCCAAAGGGTGCGCCGGTCAGGGGCGTCGGCGCCGATGCATCGGGCCCGCTGAGCTTCATGGACGTCTGGGACGCCATGTGCCGCACCATCATGTCGGCAGGTTCGCGCCGTGGCGCCATGATGGCGACGATGCGCTGCGACCACCCCGACATCGAGGACTTCATCACCGCCAAGCAGGATGCCGGGCGGCTGCGCATGTTCAACCTGTCGGTCCTTGTGACCAATGCCTTCATGGCCGCGGTTAAGGACGATGCGGACTGGGATCTTGTGTTTGGGGGCAAGGTTTACCGCACCATCCGCGCGCGCGGCCTGTGGGACCGCATCATGCGCTCCACCTATGATTATGCCGAACCGGGCGTGATCTTCATCGACCGCATCAATGCCCGCAACAATCTTGCCTATTGCGAGACCATTCACGCCACCAATCCGTGCGGCGAACAGCCCTTGCCGCCCTATGGCGCCTGCCTGCTGGGCTCGATCAACCTGGCGGCGCTCACCGTCTCGCCGTTCAGCCCCGGGGCCCGGCTTGACGAGGCCGAGCTCGACCGCATCACCCGCATTGCCGTTCGCATGCTGGACAACGTCGTCGACGTGTCGCGCTACCCGCTGGAAGCGCAGGCACACGAGGCGCGCGCCAAACGCCGCATCGGCCTTGGCGTCACCGGCCTGGCGGATGCGCTGGCCATGTGCGGGCTGCGCTACGGATCCGATGAGGCAGCCGCCATGGCCGGGCGCTGGATGCAGCAAATCGAGCGCGCCGCCTACCTGGCCAGCACCGAACTCGCCGCCGAGAAGGGCGCCTTCCCGTTGTTCGATGGCGATGCCTACCAGGCCTCGGGTCACGTCAAGGAACTTGCCGGGGACGTCCGCAAGGCAATAGCCCAGCACGGCATCCGCAATGCGCTGCTGACCTCCATTGCGCCCACCGGCACCATCTCACTGTTTGCGGGCAACGTCTCATCGGGTGTCGAGCCGGTATTTTCGCTGAAGTACAATCGCAAGGTCCTGCAACCCGACGGCAGCCACAGGACTGAGCCGGTGGAGGATTTTGCCCTGCGCCTGTTCCGTCAGCTGCACGGCCGAGGACGCGCCGTTGCCCGACGCGCTGGTCACCGCCGCGGAGCTTTCCCCGCGTGATCACCTGGTGATGCAGGCCGCGCTGCAGGCCCATGTGGACAGTTCCATTTCAAAAACAGTGAACTGCCCGGAGGACATCAGCTTCGAGGCCTTCCGCGATGTCTACATGCAGGCCTGGGACCTTGGCCTGAAGGGCTGCACCACCTATCGGCCAAATGCTGTAACCGGGTCAGTCCTGTCGGATGTCTCCACCCCGGCGAGCGGCGGCGAAGAGAGCCAGTCCGCGCTGCCGCTGGAAGCCCCGCCGGCGCCGGCAGACGGTGACGCCAGCGTGGTATACATGCGCCAGCCGCTGGGCCGTGACCCGGTGTTGCCCGGCTTCACCTACAAGCTGAAGTGGGGCGACAGCGACCACGCCATCTACATAACCATCAATGACATCATCGAGGACGGCCGCCGCCGGCCGTTCGAGATATTCATCAACTCCAAGAACATGGAGCACTATGCCTGGACCGTCGCGCTCACCCGGATGATCTCGGCGGTGTTCCGGCGCGGTGGCGACGTGTCATTCGTGGTCGAGGAACTCAAGGCCGTGTTCGACCCGCGCGGCGGCCACTGGATGGAGGGCCGCTACGTGCCGTCGCTGCTGGCGGCCATTGGCGGCGTCATCGAGAAGCACATGCTGGCAACCGGCTTTCTGAAGCGCGCCGCCGGTATCTCCAGCGATGATGGCGGAGGACATGACAAGGCCCGTCGCATGGCGGTGGGTGATGCCGGACCACCCGGCGGGCAATGCCCGAAATGCGCCGAGGCCGCGCTGGTCTATCAGGAAGGCTGCGCCACCTGCCTGTCCTGCGGTTACTCCAGGTGCAGCTGATCGCCCACTTGCCTCATTGACAGTAAGATCATTATGTTCTACTTTTGTTCTCATCACGAACAGGAGTAAACACCCCATGTCATGCAGCCCCGCTTTCGACCTTGAGAACGAGTTCGGTGACCGGTTCTGCTACTGGACGGGGGCGTCAGGCAAGCGCTACATCCACTCCGTCTACCGCCCGGATGACTGCCCGCCACTGCCCGGTGCGGTCTTCATCGAGGTCTGCCGCATGGCGGACGGTTCGCGAAAGCCGTTGCGGGCCGGCAGGTTCGCGCCATTCTGGGATCTTCCGGTCAACAGTCAGGGCAATCTTGATGCGGCCTGCCGCGAGGTGCACGTTCACCTGCTCGCCGAGGATGACAGCAGCACGGCCCGCGTGCTGGACGACCTGACCGCCGGTCTTGACCTCCAGGTGCGGCCTGCCCCGCAGCGCCCGGCCATCCGCCCTGCGCCCGCCAAACCAGCTGACGGTGGCTTCGCCGAGCAAGTCACCCTGCCCCTATTCGCCGGGCTTGCCGCCTGAGTTTGCAAGTGCGGCTTCGGCCAGCGCCAGGACCTCTTCAAGGTGATGGTCGCTCATGCCCTGCTCGCGAATGTGATCGAGGGTCGAGGCAATGTACTCGATGCAGGGTCCACCCCTGCCGTGTCCCTGCAGCACGTATGGCAACAGCTCATGTGCCGTACGCTTTCCGGCATACTGGGCGTGGCTCTGGTCAACCTCGTAAACCAGCGCCTGCACCCGTTCAGGCCCCGTATCGCGCCTCACCAGCATCGGCCGCCAGCGCTCCCGGTAGACCATGGTCACCTGCTCGCGCGCCCTGAGATAGGCGATGGTGTCATCGCGCAGTTGCGGCGCCACCCGGTAACCGATGCCCCTGCACCTGCCGCCGCGATCGAGCCCCAGCACCATGCCGGGCTTGTCGGGCGTACCGCGGTGCACGTGGCTGTAGATGCACAGCCGCCGGTGAACGCCATGCATCACCGCTTCGCAGCGTTCCTCGAATTCGAACCCCGGCCGCCACATCAGCGAGCCGTAGCCGAACACCCAAAGCGGTTCATCCATCTGCAACAGGTTCCGTCAGCGTTGTCCGCGATGGCCTCTGCCTACAACATTCCGCGACTGCGCAACAGCATGTTACAATGGAGTAAACCAACATCCGTGTTGCGATTCGCCGGAGTTCATCGAACCCATGAACGACCCCCTCGCCGTCAAGCGCATCAGCCCGCTGCGCATGATGTCACCCTTGATTGTCTTTCTGCTCATCGCCGCCGGCTGGACCGCGTGGTGGTTCCATGCCCGTGGACAGGCACAAGAACGGCTGGCCGAATTCGAAGCCAATACACTTGCCCTCAACTGCGCCTCGCGCGAATGGGGCGGCTATCCGTTCCGCATCCACGTCGACTGTCTGTCGCCCCGCATGGAGCAATATGGCATCAAGGCCGACGCCGCCAAGCTGCGGTTGATCATCCAGGCCTGGAGGGCCAATCACGTCATCGGCGCCCTCTTTGGCCCCGTCAACGTCAATGGCCTCGCCCTCAGCGGTGACGCCATCCGCTTCAGCCACCGCACCTCGAAGGGCGAACTGGCGCTGGCGTCGCTGCTGGCCGAGAACCAGACACTGACGCTGCCCGACGGAAAGCAGATCGCCATCGCCAACCTGCAGGCGCACATGAAGCCGGATGAAACCACCAGCGATGAATTCATGGTCACCGCCACCGCCAGCCAGCTAGCCCTTGAGGAACTGCGCCTCGACCGCTTCAGCATCGACGGCACCGTCAAGCCGGATGGCAGCTTCGAACTGATGTCGGAGCCCTCGGAATATCTGGATGCAATCTGGTTTGCCCAGCGCATCGCCGGGCTCGGCGACACCGAGATGAACGCGGCGCAGGAGATCATCTTCCCGCTGCTCAAGGCCAACAACAACAAGCTGCCGATCCTGCTCAAGGACGGCGCATGGTATTGGGGTCCGTTCGAGATTACCGGTAACTGAGACTGGGAAGCGCGAGCCTCAGTCCGCCGCACCCTCGCTGCCGCCACCGCGGCCGAAGTCCGGCTTGGCCGTGTCCTGACCTGCCTCGATGATGCCCTTGCGGATCGACCGGGTGCGGGTAAAGAACTCCTGCAGCATCTCGCCATCGCCCCACCGGATAGCCCGCTGCAGCGCCGACAGGTCTTCCGAGAACCGCCCCAGCATCTCGAGCACCGCGTCCTTGTTGGTGAGGAATACATCCCGCCACATCACCGGATCGGAGGCCGCAATGCGGGTGAAATCCCGAAAGCCCCCGGCAGAATACTTGATCACTTCCGAGTTGGTGACTTCCTCAAGGTCAGCAGCCGTACCCACAATATTGTAGGCAATCAGGTGCGGCAGGTGCGACGTGATGGCCAGCACGCGATCATGGTGGTCTGCATCCATCACATCCACGCTCGATCCGCATGCCTGCCAGAACGCCCGCAGCCGCTCCACGGCCGCTTCGTCCCCGCCGGGCAGCGGCGTCAGGATGCACCAGCGGTTCTCGAACAGTGACGCAAAGCCCGAATCCGGCCCTGAATGCTCGGTCCCGGCAATCGGATGGCCGGGAATGAAGTGTACGCCCTCAGGCACATGCGGACCGACGTCCCTGACCACCGCCTTCTTGACCGAGCCCACGTCGGTGAGGATCGCGCCGGGGCGCAGATGCGGGCCGATTTCTGCCGCCAGCGCCCCATAGGTGCCAACCGGCGAACACAGGATGACAAGGTCGGCGCCCTCGACCGCCCCGGCCGCCGTGGCGTGCATCTCGTCGGCGAGCCCCAGCTCCATCGCCCGGGCCCGCGTCGCGGCAGACCGGGCGTGGCCCGAAATCGCCTTCGCCAGCTTGCCGCGGCGGATCGCCCGTGACAGCGAAGAGCCGATCAGCCCCAACCCGATCAGGGCAACCTTGTTGAACGGTTCAAACGCCATGGGCACGCTCAACCAGTCCCGGACATGAAAGCCGTCAGACCGGCGATCAGCGCCTTGCAGCCCGCCTCGTCGCCGATCGACAGGCGCAGCGCCTGCGGCAAGCCGTAGGCATCCATCCGGCGCACCACCACGTTGCGCTCCGACAGGAACGCATCTGCCGCCGCGGCCGTCTTGCCATGCTCGCCGGAAAAATGCGCCAGCACGAAGTTGCCAACGCTGGGCGTGACCGTCAGGCCGATGGACTCCAGCGCAGCCATGACCTTTGGCAGCCAGACATCATTGTGCTCGATCGCCTTCGTCAAGTGCGCCGTATCCCGCACCGCCGCCACGCCAGCCGCAATCGACGGCAACGCCACGTTGAACGGCCCGCGAATACGGTTGAGCACGTCCGCCACGTTGGGCGGGCAATAGGCCCAGCCGAGCCGCAAGCCCGCCAGACCATAGGCCTTCGAGAACGTCCGGGTCATCACCACATTGCGTGATTGCGACACCAGCTCGATGCCCGAACTCGTAGTCATTGCGGCGCACGTACTCGGCATAGGCCGCATCCAGCACCAGCAGGCAATCCTTCGGCAAGCCGGCGTGCAACCGCTTTACCTCGTCGAAGCGCACATAGGTGCCGGTCGGGTTGTTGGGATTGGCGAGGAACACGATACGGGTGCGAGGGGTTACCGCAGCCAGGATCGCATCCACGTCTGCAACAAGGTTCTTCTCCGGCACCACGACCGGCGTCGCGCCATTGGCCTTGATGACGATCGGGTACACCAGGAAACCGTGCTCGGTATAGATGGCCTCGTCGCCCGGCTGCAGGTAGCCGGAGGCCAGCAGGTTGAGCAGTTCGTCCGAACCCGCTCCGCAGACGATGTTGGCCGGATTGATGCCATGCAGTTCGGCCAGCGCCTCGCGCAGGGCCGTGGCCGCGCCATCCGGGTACAGGTGCAGTTCGCCGGCACAGGCCGCATAGGCCTGTTGCGCCGCAGCACTTGGCCCAAGCGGCGACTCGTTCGACGACAGCTTGTGAACCTTGCCGCCACCCTTGGCACCGGACTTGCCGGGCACATAGGCCGCAATGTCCAGCACGCCGTCACGCGGGCGCGGCACCTGTGCTCGCTCTGTCATTCTTCGCTCATCTCCATCGCGGCCGGATACCGCCCGGCGACCTTCAACGCAAGCCCGGCATTGCCCTTGAGCCCCACCAGCGGCTGTTCGCTACTATTGAGATATCCCGGCACCGCCGTCAGGTGCAGGTCATCATTGATCTTCATCGTCCACACCGGCTTCGGTACGAAATCCCTTGGCAGCTTGCCCGCCGTCACCACCAGCGTCTCGTCCTCGCCCGTCGGTTCGCTGATCGCATAACCAAGCACCACCAGCGCCCGCGACGGCTTGCCGGTATCCGACGGTACGACGGCAACGGCCCTGGGGCGCGCGAGCTCGCTCATGCCCGCAATCTGGGCGTACCAGTCCGACTTCATCGGCAGCACCGCCATCACCGGTTCGTCCGCGCTGAGCATCTCGATGCAGGCCTTCAGCGAGCGCGCCTTCTCGACCGGCATCATCGAGGCGTAAAGATCCACCGCCGCCCGATGGCGGGCATCGTTCAGCACCTCCGCCGTTGTCACCAGGCGGACATCCGCCTGCAGGCGCGTCGAGGCTGAAATAACGGTTCGCCAGACCCGGTCGATCACGCCGGCCGGCAACCGCCCGGCCGCGCGCTCTCCCAGACGCCGCAGGATGATGGCCTCGCGGCCGGGCCGATAGGGAATGGCGCTCTTGGGCGCCGCCGCCTTGATCTCGCGCACCCGTCCGCTGGCCGCAAACCGCCTGCACAACAGGTCAACGATCTCGTCGTCGATCCCGTCGATCTCCTGCCTGATGCTGTCAAGCTCAGACGCCTGCCCGGCCTGCTTGTCCATGTTCGGCAAAAGCCCGTTCACCCTGGCCGCGGCCCTGCGCCGCGTAAACACCGTCCGCTGGTTCTAGAGTCGCCGCCCGGAAAAATCAAAGGCAAACCGGAAGCTTCGACACCATCCGGCAGGAAGCCTCATGCGGACAGATCGAAACCCGTACGCGCCGGTTGCGGCAGCATGTTGGGACGCAGGGCCGGCACCAGCCGCCGGGCCTTTTCCTTGCTGCCACGCACCGCATAGACCTGTTTGACCGCTTCCACCATGATCAGGCCGGAAAACCCCGGACCAATCCATGACCCCGCCCGTTCCCACAAGGTGGCGCTACGCACCATGAAGCCGCGCTGCGAGGGCGGCACGAACAGCAGCGACTGCCAGCCCGACGGAGAGAACTGCGCATTGCGCAGCAGCGTCGTCAGCTGCCCGCGCGAGAAGGGGCGGCCATGCCCGAACGGTGTCGTGTCGAACCGCGCCCACAGTCCGCGCCGGTTGGGCACGATGAACATCGCCCGGCCCTGTGGCGCCAGCACCCGCCACAACTCGCGCAACATGTCGGGCAACTGGTCGGTCAGCTCCAGGCCATGCACCACCAGTGCAAAATCGATGCTCGAGTCCGCCAGCGGCAGGCACGCCTCGTCAACCAGCACAGAGCGAATGCCGCCCTGTGGCGGCCAGTGAACCACGCCCTGCCGCGCCGGCATCATGGCGATGGTCCGCGCCGCCTCTTCGCCGATCATTTCGAGATACGGCGTCGCATAGCCCACACCGGCCACCTGCGCGCCGCGCAGACCCTTCAGCCGTGCCCGCAGCCGGTGGACGATGATCCGGCGCGTTGCCTGGCCGAGCTTGCTGGCGTAGAACTCCCTGAGATCGACGACATCCATGACGGGCGAAATCCTGATCCTTTCCGCAGCCCGGCGGCAATACCGGCGTGCATTTCCGGACAATAAGCCCCCGCGCAGACAAATACGAGGTAAACAGTGAGCAATCTTCAGTTCCATCTCTTCCCCTGCCTTTCCGACAATTACGGTGTGCTGGTGCACTGCCCGGCCAGCGGCGCGACCGCCTCGATCGACGCACCCGATGCTGCCGCCGTTGAAAAGGCGCTGGCCGGCACTGGCTGGAAGCTCACCCATATCCTGATCACCCACCATCACCACGACCATGTGGGCGGTGTCGAGGAACTGAAGAGAAAGTGGAACTGTGAGGTCATCGGCAATGCAGACGAGCCGCACGGACTGCCCGGTCTCACCGGCACGGTAACGCCCGGCGGTACCTACGACTTCGCTGGCCATGAGGCCCGCATCATCGCCACGCCGGGCCACACGCTGGGCCACATCACCTGGCATTTCTCCGGCGACGGCGTGGCGTTTGCAGGCGACACCCTGTTCACGCTGGGCTGCGGCCGGGTGTTCGAGGGCACCATGGAACAGATGTGGTCGTCGATGCAGAAGCTGGCCGCCCTGCCACCGGAAACCGTGGTCTATTGCGGGCATGAATACACCCTGTCGAACGGCAAGTTCGCCCTCAGCATCGAACCGGACAATGCGGCGCTGAAGGCACGCATGAACGACATTGAGGCCCTGCGCGCCGCCGGCAAGCCGACAGTCCCCACGACAATTGCGGAAGAACTTGAAACCAATCCGTTCCTGCGGGCGGGTTCGGCGCAACGCTTTGCCGAGGTGCGCAAGGCCAAGGACAATTTCTGACCGTGCTGACGGCTGGCGACATCATCCGGAAGCTCGGCCTCCAGCCGCACCCGGAAGGCGGGCACTACCGCGAGACCTGGCGTACCCCTGCACCTGCAGGCGAAAGGCCGGCCGGCACGGCGATCTACTATCTGCTGTGCGAAGGCGAGGTCAGCCACTGGCATCGCGTTGACGCCGCCGAGATCTGGCACTGGTACGCGGGCGGGTCGTTGGAGCTCAGCCTGTCAGCCGGGGGCAAGACCGTCGAACGGCTGTTGCTGGGAAGTGATCTGGACGCCGGTCAGCGCCCGCAAATCATCGTGCCGGCGAACTGCTGGCAAAGCGCGCGCAGCCTCGGGGAATGGACACTCACCGGCTGCACCGTGTCGCCCGGCTTCGAGTTCGACGGATTCGAGATGGCACCGTCTGGCTGGCAGCCGCCGGGCGCCTGAGGGATCACACGATCAGCACGTAAACATACACGGCATAGCCGGCCAGGAAGGCATACCCGACGCGCTTGCCCAACCGCCTCGTCAGCACCGCCAGCAGGAAGAGCACCAGAGACACCGCGATCATCACCGGAATGTCGATGTTCACCATGTGGCTCGACACCGGGATCGGCTGAATCAGCGCCGTGATGCCGCCAATGCCGAGAATATTGTAGATGTTGGAGCCGAGCACGTTGCCCAGCGCAATGTCGGAGTGCTTGCGCAGCGCCGCCATGATCGATGTGGCAAGCTCGGGCAGCGACGTGCCGATTGCCACCAGCGTAAGGCCGATCACCTCGTCGCTGACATTGAACGCCTGCGCCGTGACAATGGCGCCGTCTACCAGCAGTTTGCCACCCGCCACCACCGCGAGAATGCCGCCAACAACCATGGCGATATCCAGCCACACCGTCTTGGACGGTTTGGGCAGTTCGTCGTCATCTTCGTCCCCGGCAGCCTCGCCGTTGGCCTTGCGGTCGCTGTAGATGAGGTAGACGAGGTAAGCCGCCAGCAGCAGCACGAAGAACAGCCCCGCGAGCGTGGACAACTGCCCGCTCCATACTGCGATCAGCAAAAGCGCGGCCACTGCCACCATGACAACGCCGTCGCGGTAGATCGCAGCACCCGACACGACCACCGGATAGATCACCGCCCCGACGCCAAGGATCAGCAGGATGTTGGCAATGTTGGAGCCGACCACGTTGCCCATGGCGATGCCCGGCGCGCCAGCCAAGGCCGCCTGGATCGAGGCGACGAGTTCAGGCACCGAGGTACCGAAGCCAACGATGATGATGCCGACCACCAGGTGCGAAAGACCGAACCTCAGGGCCAACGCACCAGCGCCGCGCACGAGATATTCGCCGCCGCCCAGCAGAAGCACGAAGCCCGCCAGCAAACTCAGAATGGTAATGATCACTGCCCCTGCACCTTCACGGAAATTCCGTTTGCAGGACTATGTAGTTGCATGACGCTGCAAATGAAAGGGCAAGCGGACCGGAAATCCGCTTGCCCTGATGACTTCGGCAAACTGTTACGGCGTGATCCGTCAGATCATGTACTGGCCGCCATTGGCGGAAATGGTCGATCCGGTGATGAAGCCGGAATCATCGCCAACCAGGAAAAGCACGCACTTGGCGATTTCTTCAGGTTCGCCGAGACGGCCAACCGGGATGTGCGGCAGGATCGCCTTTTCCAGCACTTCCGGCGCGATGGCGCGGACCATCTCGGTGCCGATATAGCCGGGGCAAATGGCGTTGACCGTGATGCCCTTCTTGGCCCCTTCCTGGGCAAGCGCCTTGACGAAGCCGATGTCGCCGGCCTTGGCGGCGGAATAGTTGGCCTGGCCCATCTGACCCTTCTGGCCATTGATCGAGGAGATGCAGACAATGCGCCCGAAGCCGCGGTCCCGCATGCCTTCCCACACCGGCCGGGTCATGTTGAACAACGAGTTCAGGTTGGTGTTGATGACGGCGTTCCACTGTTCAGGCGTCATCTTGTGGAACATCGCATCACGGGTGATGCCGGCATTGTTGATCAGGATGTCCACCGGCCCGAAGTCGTTCTCGATCTTCCTGATGGCGGCTTCGCAGGCATCATAGCTGCCCACGTCCCACTTCATCACTTCAATGCCGGTGTCAGCCTTGAACTTGCTGGCTGCCTCGTCATTGCCGGCATAACTGGCAATGACCTTGTAACCTGCGTCTTTCAGCGCGGTGGCGATGGCGGCGCCGATACCTCTGGTGCCGCCGGTAACGATTGCAATGCGTGACATGGTGATGTGTCCTCCCAGTTACTCGTTGTGGCTCAGTCGCGCTCAACGCACATGGCAACGCCCATGCCGCCGCCGATGCACAGGGTGGCCAGGCCCTTCTTGGCGTCCCGCTTCTGCATTTCGTGCAGCAGCGTCACGAACACCCGGCAGCCCGAAGCGCCGATCGGGTGACCGATGGCGATGGCGCCGCCATTGACGTTGACGATGTCGGGGTTCCAGCCCATGTCGGAATTGACCGCGCAGGCCTGGGCGGCAAAGGCCTCGTTGGCTTCCACGAGGTCGAGGTCTTCAACCTTCCAGCCGGCTTTCTTCAGCGCCGCGCGCGATGCCGGGATCGGGCCTGTGCCCATGATCGCGGGATCGACGCCTGCATTGGCCCACGACATGATACGCGCCAGCGGCTTGAGGCCACGCTTCTTGGCCTCTGCCTCGCTCATCAGGATCACGACAGCGGCGCCGTCGTTGATACCCGATGCGTTGCCTGCCGTGACCGAACCTTCCTTGTCGAAAGCCGGACGCAGCTTGCCGACGGACTCCATCGTCACGCCGTGCTTGATGTACTCGTCCTGGTCGACGACGATGTCGCCCTTGCGGGTCTTGATGGTAACCGGCACGATCTCGTCCTTGAACTTGCCGGCCTTCTGGGCAGCCTCGGCCTTGTTCTGCGAGGCAACGGCAAAAGCGTCCTGCTGTTCGCGGGTAATCTGCCACTGCTTGGCAACGTTCTCGGCCGTGTTGCCCATGTGGTAGCCATTGAAGGCATCCCACAGGCCGTCCTTGATCATCGTATCGATCATCTTGTAGTCGCCCATTTTTACGCCATCGCGCATGTGGGCGCAGTGCGGTGCCTGGCTCATCGATTCCTGCCCGCCGGCAGCGACGATGCTGGCATCGCCATTGACGATCTGCTGCATGCCCAGCGCAACGGCGCGCAAGCCCGAACCGCACAGCTGGTTCATGCCCCAGGCCGGGCTCTCGACCGGGATGCCGGCGTTGATCGCGGCCTGCCGGGCCGGATTCTGGCCTGCGCCTGCCGTCAGAATCTGGCCGAGGATGACCTCGTCGATGTCCTTGCCTTCCAGGCCAGCCCGCTGCATCGCGGCCTGCAAGGCCACCCTGCCTAGTTCAGAGGCAGGCAACGAGCTGAGCGCGCCGTTGAAGGAGCCTACGGGCGTGCGGGCGGCGGACACGATTACGACAGCGTTGGCGGAACTAGTCATGATGAAACCTCCTCGGCGAATTGTTGGAATGAAGACGGTGTAGCACAGTCCATCGCCTTGGTGCACTGCACAATTAGTCGTGCGATGCGGGCGCCCTTCCAGCTTGCCCATGGCCAAGGTGCGAGACTGATCGTTACGTTTGTCAAGAACGATGATGAGACCAATGGTTGCTCGACACAACCTTCAACTGGTGTGTATGCTGCATTGCATGATTGTCTCGCATCTGCGGGAAAGGTAAGCAAACGTGACAGACCAGACCTCCAGTGGCGATGACGCCGTCGTCATCAAGAAGTACGCCAACCGCCGCCTCTACAACACGTCGAGTTCGTCTTATGTGACGCTGGATGACCTGTCACTGATGGTGAAGGACGGCGTGGATTTCATCGTGCAGGACGCCAAGACCGGCGAGAACATCACCCGCCAGGTCCTGACGCAGATCATCTTCGAGGAAGAGGCCAAGGGCCAGAACCTGTTGCCCGTGGATTTCCTGCGCCAACTGATCCGGTTCTATGGCGACAGCATGCAGGCCTTCGTGCCCAGCTACCTGCAGTTCTCCATGGAGAATCTCACGCGCGAGCATGAACGCCTGCGCGAGCAGATGATGGGTCCGACGGGCAACGAGATGCTCAAGACGATGGAAGACCAGGCGCGCAAGAACATGACCATGTTCCAGGACGCCATGCGCATGTTCAACCCGTTTCTTGCCGGCCAGATGCCGCCACAGTCGGGTCCGGACAAACCGGAGGCTCAGTCCGTTCAGCCTGCCAAGCAGGACAAGAGCGCGGCAAATGGCGACACAGACCTTGACGATCTGCGCGCGCAGATCAGGTCAATGCAGTCACAGATCGAGAAGCTTGCCGGAAAGTCCTGACCGGCAACGCGGCTCAATGCCGGATTGAGTCAAGCTTGTCCAGCGCCTGCTTGAGCAGGTCAAGTTGGGGATCGGACAGGATGGCGGGGTCCGCCACCGGCTCTGGCAGGCCTTCAATACCTGCAAACACGGCGTCGACCTCGGCCAGTTCGGCCTGCGGGGCTGGCTCTGGCTGCACGGCAACAGGCTCGTCCCGCACCATTGTCAGCTCAACCTGCAAGGCTTGTTCGACTTCCGGCGCCGGGCATGTCCCGGCAGGTTCGGGTGGCACGTCGGCTGCACGGTCCGGCCTGGCTTTCACCGGTTCGGCAGCGTGATCATGCTGGTCGAGTTCCAGCCGGGCGAGAGTCAGGTTGAAATGGTCGGGCGATGCCTTGCCGAAGAGATAACCCTGCAGGAAATCAACGCCTGCTTCCGAAAGCACGGCCGCATCCCGGTCGCTCTCAATCCGCTCGGCCACGACCTTTGCGCCAGTCCTGTGCGCAAATTCCACCGCCGCCCGAAGCAGGCCCACATCGCCGGGCCGGTCGGCGATACCGGCACACATGTCGCCGCTCAGTTTCACCAGGTCGACCATGCCCAGCAATGAGATCGACATACCCTCGGTCAGGTAGCCGCTCATGGCTATCTGGCAGCCCAGTTCGCGCAGCCGCCGGAGTGCGTTGTTCTGCGGACTGCCGGTCACCTGGCGAAGCAATGCCCCATGGCTGACCTCGATGCACACCCGGTGCGCCACCGGACCGGCTTCGGCGACGATGCTCAGCAACCGCTCGACCGCATAGCTGTTGCGCAGCGTAGAGTCCGACAGGTTGAAGCTCACACTGGTGTCTGGCCTGGAGGCAAGAAGGTCGAGACTTGTCCGGCATACGATTGCATCGATCATCTGCATGAAGCCGAGTTTCTCGGCGATTGGCACCAGGTGGCCTGCAGAAATGATCTCGCCGCTGGCTGACTTCATCCGCAGCAGGCTTTCATACATGGCGGGTTGCTGATTGACCGCATCCACGATCGGCTGGTGCCACAGCGTGAAGCGTTCCTCGTTCAGCGCAGCCACGATGTCCATCGCGTTTTGCCGATTGGACCTGTGCTGTTTCTTTCGATCCTGGCTGGGCTCATAGACAAAGAATGAAGGCCCCACCCGGCCGGTTGCCTGGTCGAGAGCTTCTTCTGCCAGCCCGAAGGCTTCGCGGGGTTCGACAGTCACCCCCGGCAGGGTCACCGCACCAGCCGTCAGTTCGACCCAGACCGGACCCTGCGGGGTTTCGATGACCTCGTTGCGGATCGCCGCCACGAACCGGTCGCCAGCCGTCACGATCTGCTCACTTGAACACTCACGCAAGACTATGCCGAATTGCGCCGTTCCGGTGCGGCCAAGCACGTCAGCTCCGCGCATCACCGAGCGCAGACGCATGCCGGTTGCCCTGATGACATCCGTCACGATGCTGGGACCATAGGTTTCGCTGATATCGCGAATATTGGAAATCGAGGCCAGAACCAACCCGCACGAGCCATGTGCAGAAGCCTTTACCGCCTCTTCAAGCGCCTTGAGAACGGCCGCCCTTGAAGCAAGTGCGGTATCGGGATCCGTCATGATTTCGCCGGCAGCGGACCTGCCTGCCGAAACCGCCCGCCGCACGATGCCGATAACGTCGCGGACATCACCTTGCGGATTGCAGATGATGCGGCCCCGCTCCTCCAGAACGACCGGCGCCTCGCCATCGGCCGGCCTCAACTCGTATGTAACATCGTACTCGATGCCATCGCCGTCATCGACCTGGGTGGGTTCCAGCAACATCGCATGCCGGCGCTCCCTGTCGTCCTGCTCGATCAGCGAATCCAGTTCCTTTCCCCGGGAGGGCAGGCCTTGCTGCTTGATCCCGAGAACGGCAGCAGCCGCCTCGCTCCATGACAACAGGTCGCTGGACAGGTTCCAGTGAAATGCCACATGCCCGGTTTGCAAGGCGGCAAAGCGCAACCGCTCGCTGTCCGACGCATCTCTCGCGCGCGTCAGGGCATTGATCAGGGTGCTTGCTTCGGGGGAAAATTCCGAACCGGTTTGCGGGCTTGCGTGTTCGTTTCCGCTCTGGGCTGCCATTGCGAACACTACTCCATGATTACGCTGGAACTCACTTGAACTCGGCGCAACTCTAGGAGGTAATGTTTAATGAAAGCCGAACCAGCGGCGGTGCACGCCTGTTCAGTAACCCAGCGCCAGGCCGTCCTTTCTCGGTTCCGATCCGCCGCACAGCACGCCGGTATCCGGGTCGATGGCAATGATCTGGCCACCACCATATGGATCCTCATGCCGCTCGACCTTGTGGCCAAGCTTGCGCAGACCCTCCACCACCGCCTCCGGCACACCCTGTTCCACCTGCAACACGCCGTCCTCGTGGAAGGCACGGGCAAAGTCGAGGGCTTCTTGCGGGTCCATGCCATAGACAAACCGGTTGACCATGACGGCCACGTGGCCCATCGGCTGATAGGCTCCGCCCATCACGCCGAATGACTGGATCACCTTGCCGTTCTCGCGCACCATCGCCGGAATGATGGTGTGCAGCGGCCGCTTGGACGGACCGATGCAATTGGGGTGTCCCGGCTCGGCGACGAAGCCTGCGCCGCGGTTCTGGAAGATGATGCCGGTTTCCGGCGTGACCACGCCTGACCCGAAGCCGTGATAGATCGAGTTGATAAACGATACGGCCATGCGGTTTTCGTCGACCACGGTCAGGTAGACCGTGTCTGACCCCGGCATCGGCACGACCTGCTCAGGCTCGGGGATGGCCTTGTCCATCGCAATCTGAGCGGCCAGCTTGTCAGCCATGGCAGCGGACAGCAATTGCTCAACCGGTACCGGAACGGCATCCTGGTCGGCGATGTGGCGGTTGCGGATCACCCAGGCCAGCCGGATCGCCTCGATTTCCAGATGACGGCGCTCGACGCTCTCCGGTGCGTACTTCTCGAGTTCGAAGCGCTCCAGGATGTTGAGGGCCACCAGCGCTGTCAAACCGGTGCCGTTCGGCGGAATCTCGAGAATTTCGCGGCCGCGGAAGGTGGTCGAGATCGGCGTCACCCAGCTCGACTTCGTCGCCGCCAGATCTTCCATGTCGATGAGGCTGCCCTTGGCCTTGAGCGTCTTGACGATGTCTTCGGCCACTTCGCCCGTATAGAACCCGTCCCGGCCCTTCTCGGCAATGATCTCGAGCGTGCGGGCAAGAGCGGGATACTTCATCACCTGCCCCGGCGCTGGCGCCTTGCCGCCAGGCAGGTAATGCAGGCGCCCGCCTTCGTCCTGGGCGATGAAATCGGCGAGGCCGGCCCAGTCGCGGGCCGTGCGCGGTCCCGTCGGGCAACCTTCGCGCGCCAGCCTGATGGCCGGCTGAAGCACCTCTCCGAGCGTCAGCTTGCCGTGCTTGTGAAGCAATGCAGCCCAGCCATCGACTGCCCCCGGCACGGTAACCGCATGGATGTTGTCGGTGGCGATTTCAGTCAGACCCGACGACTTGAGCCACTCGGCCGTGGCATGACGGCTGGCACGGCCCGACGCATTCAGCCCGGTAACGGAACCATCCGCCTGCCCGATCAGCGCAAAGCAGTCTCCGCCGATGCCGGTCATCGGCGGCTCGGTGATGCACAACACCGCAGATGCCGCAACCGCAGCGTCGGCCGCCGAGCCTCCGGCCCGCAGCATATCCAGCGCGGCCATGGTTGCGGCCGGTGAGGAAGTGGCGGCGCAGGCGCTGCCAGCATATACGGCGGAACGGCCGGGTAAATGAAAATTTCTCATGGCTGCTGCCTTTTCATCATCTATTGGCAAGGTGGGGCTTTTGGGCGTATCAGAAGGACCCCAAGCTATGCTTCTCCCTGACAAGGTCAAGGCCATTTATCAGGGTTTCACGCTTCGGAAAAGGACAAGAACCGTCGTAATCGGCACAAATATCTCGCAAAAATCGCGGTATAGAATGAAACTCAAGACAAGCTCGCCAGAGTCGTGGAGGATCGCAATATGGCAAAAGTGAAATCAGATATCGAAATCGCCCGCGAAGCGGACATGAAGCCGATCAAGGAGATTGCCGCCAAGGTTGGCATCAAGGAAGCTGATCTCATTCCTTATGGTCATACCAAGGCGAAAATTTCTGCCGACTTCATCAAGTCGGTGCAGGGCAACAAGGACGGCAACCTGATCCTGGTGACGGCGATCAACCCGACCCCGGCCGGCGAAGGCAAGACCACCACCACCGTCGGAACTCGGCGATGGCCTGAACGCCATCGGCAAGAAGGCCATCATCTGCATCCGCGAAGCCTCGCTCGGGCCGAACTTCGGCATGAAGGGCGGCGCGGCTGGCGGCGGCATGGCCCAGATCGTGCCGATGGAGGACATGAACCTCCACTTCACCGGTGACTTCCACGCAATCACCTCGGCCCACAACCTGTTGTCGGCCATGATCGACAACCACATCTACTGGGGCAACGAGCTCGACATCGACGTGCGCCGGGTCGCCTGGCGCCGGGTGCTCGACATGAATGACCGCGCGCTGCGCCAGATTACCTGCTCGCTCGGCGGCGTCGCCAATGGCTTCCCGCGTGAAGCCGGCTTCGACATCACCGTGGCCTCCGAAGTGATGGCCATCCTGTGTCTCGCCAAGGATCTGGCCGACCTTGAGGAACGCCTCGGCAAGATGATCGTGGCTCACCGCCGCGACAAGTCGCCGGTCTACTGTTCCGACATCAAGGCCGCCGGCGCCATGTCGGTGCTGCTCAAGGACGCCATCCAGCCCAACATGGTGCAGACGCTGGAGAACAATCCGGCCTTCGTGCATGGCGGCCCGTTCGCCAACATCGCCCACGGCTGCAACTCGGTGGTCGCCACCACAACGGCGCTGAAGCTTGCCGACTACGTGGTGACGGAAGCAGGCTTCGGGGCTGACCTCGGCGCCGAGAAGTTCATGAACATCAAGTGCCGCAAGGCCGGGCTGTCGCCAAAGGCCGTCGTCATCGTCGCCACCGTGCGGGCGTTGAAGATGGGCGGCGGCGTGGCCCGTGCCGACCTCGGTGCGGAGAACGTCAAGGCTGTTGCCGATGGTTGCGCCAACCTCGGCCGTCATATCGAGAACATGAAGAACTACGGCGTGCCGGCGGTTGTCGCAATCAACCACTTCATCACTGATACCGATGCCGAAATCCAGGCGGTCAAGGACTTCTGTGCTTCGCAGGGCGCAACTGCCGTGCTGTGCAAGCACTGGGCAAAGGGCTCCGAAGGCATCAAGGACCTGGCCAATGAAGTGGTGAAGATCGTCGAGAGCGGCGCGGCTGCGTACAAGCCGCTGTACGAAGACAGCCTCGGCCTGTTCGAGAAGGTGGAGAAGATCTGCAAGTCCATCTACCGCGCCGATGCGGTGGTGGCCGACAGCAAGATCAAGGAGCAGCTGAAGCAGTGGGAAGAAGCCGGTTACGGCAACCTGCCCGTCTGCATGGCCAAGACCCAGTACTCCTTCACCACCGACCCCAACAAGCGCGGCGCGCCGACCGGGTTCACCATCCCGGTGCGTGAAGTTCGCCTGTCGGCCGGCGCCGGCTTCGTGGTCGTCATCTGCGGTGAGATCATGACCATGCCGGGCCTGCCCAAGAAGCCCGCGGCAGAAACCATCTGCCTCAACAGCCAGGGTCAGATCGAAGGTCTGTTCTAAGGCTCACCCTGCAAGGGGAATAAACGGGCGCGGAGGCGGCAAGCTTCCGCGCCCTTTTTCATTGGAAATCAGACAACCCCGTGTTTCGCCCGCGCCTGTGCGTTGACCGCTGCAGAGCGCTGGCCCAGCAACACCGAGATGATCACGGCAGCCACGATCACCGCACCGCCGATGAAATCCTGCGGCGCTGCTTTTTCACCCGTTGTCAGGTAACTCCAGAACGGATTGAGCACTGTGTCGAGCAGCACGATGAGGCTGGCGATCACAGCCGGTACGGAGCGTGCCGAGCGGGCAAACCACACGATCGGTATGGCCAGCTGCACCACGCCCATCACCGCGAGGATCGCCATCTCGCGGCCCGTGACGCTGAAGCCGCCGCCCCAGAAACCCGCCACGAGGAACACGCCGATCCCGCCCAGCACCATGGCCGGCACCATGTCGACATTGCGATACCGCCGCAGCGTGTTGACCTGCAACGCCCAGCACATGGCGCAGGCAAGCGCCACAAGGTTGCCGGCAAGATTGCCCGCCTCCATGCCGTCCTGAACGATGAAGGCGGCACCGCCCAGCGCCATGAACGAGGCAACCCACGTTGCTTTTGACGGGTTCTCGCCGTTGAAGGCACGGCTCAGCATGGCGGTGAAGATCGGCGCCGTGGCAGTAAGGCAGGCCACGTTGGCTGTCGAGGCCATGGTCAGCGCCGTGACGTACAAGGTCGAACCAAGCGCAAAGAACGCTGCAGCAGCAACCAGCGCCACCTTTGGCACTTCAGCCACCCTTGCAGGCAGGCTGGACCGGTACCGCAAGGCCAGCCAGACGCCCAGCGCCAGCGCCATGAACAACCCCCGCCAGCAATTGATCTGCCAGCCGGTCAGGCCGGGGAGGTGACGGACAAATGCGCCGGACAGGCTCCAGCCGACGGTGGCCATGGCCGCAAGCATGACGCCTGCCGAATAAGACTGCTCTTGAGCCAAGCGCCACCTGCCGTGCGATGATATGTCGATGGCCGGACTATGCGCTCATTAGGCAAAAGGCCGGAATGCAAAATCTGCACTCCGGCCCCCCTTAACTGGAATGGCTTGACCGCGCTTCAGGCAACGAGTGTGCCGCGCACCGGGTAGCCGTTGTCGATCACGAACTTCATCACCCCGGCCAGCTCAGCAGCCTTGGCACGGCCAAACGGGGCGGTCTGCAGCGACCAGTGATAGAGCGTTCCATCCGGCCGGACGATGGCAATGGCAGGCTCGGAGAAAACGTCCGGCTCCGTATCCTTGATCGCCTCCGACATGTACAGGCCCCAGGCCCGCGCCTGCTCGCGCGTCAGCCCGAAGCCAAGCCTGAGGCCGGACAGCCCCCAGTCGGCCACCGTCTGCGCGGCCAGATCCTTCGTGTTCATGCTGACGGCAACCACGTCCATGCCAAGGGCTTCGAAGTCCTTCAGCTTGCCGTGAAAATCGCTCAGCTGGCCCTTGCAGATCGGGCAATGCAGGCCGCGATAGAAGATGACGACGGTGAAATTGCCGGGCTTGTTTTCGTTGAGAGTAAAGTGGCCGCCACCCACCAGCGAGACGGACAATGGCGGCACGGGCTGGCCAGGCATCAATGTGGAATGCACGATAAGCAACTCCTGAACAGGAAAGGGACAGAGACCGCAAACTGATCCCTGTCCCCGTCCTGCTCAAATCACTTCATCATCACTTGCGGGTGATCGGCCTCACGCCCTGAGCCGCTCGTTGTCCGGATCGAACGGGCTTTCCCCAATGATGGTGGCGTCGAACAGCTCGCCGAGGATTTTAACCTTCAGCTTGCTGCCTTCTGCCGCCTGGTCGGGCTTGACCATGGCCAGAGCCAGCGACTTGCCGACGCGCCAGCCGTATGAACCGGTGGTTACGCGGCCCACCAGGGTCTTGCCGTCAGCCGCGTAGATGGCTTCCGAGCCGCGCGCATCGCAGTCCTTGATGCCATGCACTTCCATGGTCACGAAGGTCCAGTTGTCGCCGGCCGCATGCCGCTTGACCAGTTCGTCTCGGCCAATGAAGTCGCCCTTGTTCGGGTGTACGAACCGGTCGAGGCCGGATTCGTAGGCCGAGTATTCCACCGACAGTTCGCGCCCGATCAACCGGTAGGATTTTTCCACCGCCATGGTGCCCATGGCGCGGATGCCGAACGGCTTGATGCCATGCTCGCGCCCGGCCTCCATCAGCATGTCGAAGATGATGTTCTGCATCTCGATCGGGTGATGCAGCTCCCAGCCCAGTTCGCCGACGAAGTTGACGCGCAGCGCGTGGGCCTGGGCGATGCCAACATTGATGAACTTGCCGGTCAGCCACTTGAAATTGTCGTTCGACAGGTCGGTGTCGGTGAGCTTTTGCAGCACGTCGCGCGACTTTGGCCCCGCCAGCACCAGCACGCCCATCTGCGTGGTGATCTTGTTCAGGGTGACGCCGCTTTCAGGTTTAAGCTTGGTCAGGTAATCCCAGTCATGCCGTTCCCAGGCGCCGGGACCGACGAGATAGAAGTCGTTCTCAGCGCGCTTGTAGACGGTGAACTCGGAACGCACCCCGCCGTTCTTCGTCAGCAGGTGGCACAGGCCAACCCGGCCAATGCCCTTCGGCACCCGGTTGGCAAGGACAGAGTCCAGCCATTCGGCAGCCTTCGGCCCGCTCACCTCGTACTTGGCGAAGGCGGTCATGTCGAGCACGCCGCAATTCTCGGTGACGTTCTTCACCTCGTTGCCGACGTGCTCGAAATAGTTGGAGCGGCGGAACGACCACAGCTCCTTGACCTTCTCGCCCGGCTGCACCTGCGCATGGTTCTCGCGGGTAATGACGTCAGGCCGTTCGATCTCTTCCGGGTTCCAGCCATAATCAGCCGAGGGCGCAAACCAGTTGGGCCGCTCCCAGCCATAGACCGAGCCGAACACCGCACCCAGCGCCTTCATCCGGTCATAGCAGGGTGACTGCTTCAGCGGGCGCGCATCCCAGCGCTCCTCGTCCGGATAGTGCGGCGTGAACACGTTGCGATAGGCTTCCTCGTTCTTCACCTTCAGATAGCCGCGCGAGGCATAAGGCCCGAACCGGCGCGGATCCACGCCCAGCATGTCGATGGAGCTTTCACCCTCGACGATCCATTCGGCCAGCTGCCAGCCAGCACCGCCTGCTGCAGTGACACCAAACGAGTGGCCCTCATTGAGCCACAGGTTGCGCTTGCCCCAGGCAGGCCCGATGATCGGGGAGCCGTCGGGCGTATAGCAGATGGCGCCGTTATAGACCTTCTTGATGCCCACTTCGCCGAACGCCGGCACCCGGTGAAAGGCGCTTTCGATGTGCGGGGCAATGCGCTCCAGGTCTTCCTGGAACAGCTCGTACTCGGCATCTTCATCCGGACCATCGACATAGCACACCGGTGCGCCGGGCTCGTAGGGGCCAAGGATCAGCCCACCGGCTTCCTCACGCATGTACCAGGCACTGTCGGCATCGCGCAGCACGCCCATTTCCGGCAGGCCATCCTTGTGGCGCTGCTGGATTTCGGGGTGCGCCTCGGTGACGATGTACTGGTGTTCCACCGGGATGACAGGAATGTCGAGACCCAGCATCTCACCGGTCTGGCGCACGAAGTTGCCGGTCGCGGTGACCAGGTGTTCACAGGCGATGTCACCCTTGTCGGTCTTCACCAGCCACTCGTCGTTGGCTTTCTGCTCGATGGCGATGACGCGGGTCTGGCGGTAGATCTGCGCACCCTTGTCGCGCGCGCCCTTGGCCATGGCCTGGGTCAGGTCGGCCGGCTGCACGTAGCCGTCATTGGGGTGCTGGATGGCACCGATCAGCCCGTCCGTGTTGCACAGCGGCCAGATTTCCTTGACCTGTGCAGGCGTCAGCAGGTTGACCTCCACGCCGATGGTCTCGGCAATGCCGGCATAGTACATGAACTCGTCCCAGCGGTCCTTCGTCTGGGCAAGACGGATGTTCGATACCTGCCGCAGACCGACATGCTGGCCGGTTTCTTCCTCGAGCTTCGAGTACAGGTCGAGCGAGTACTGGTGCACCTTGCCGACCGAATAGGACATGTTGAACAAAGGCAGCAGGCCGGCTGCGTGCCAGGTGGAGCCCGAGGTCAGCTCGTTGCGCTCCAGCAGGACGACATCGGTCCAGCCCTTCTTCGTCAGTGCGTACAGCGTTCCGACGCCGACCACACCGCCACCAATGACGACAACACGCGCATGCGATTTCATGACCCAATCCTCCGGGCTCGACAGCAAGGTACTGACCAGCACCATAGTGAATTGGGTTCAACACGTGTGAAGTCAAACGACTTGGCGCATCAGAATTGCGACATGTCAGGCGGTGGCGATGCCGAACTCTGCGAACGGGATGAAGCCAAGCAGATCGCCCTCGCCAACCGATGACGCCTGTTCCGGCACCTCGATCAGGCCGGTGGCCTGCCGGAGGCCCGAAATCAGCCCTGACCCGTCACGCTCGAACTTGCGCAACACCGGCCCGGCGGCGGTATTTTCAATCCAGCCCCGCCAGAACTCGCGCCGGTCTGTCTTTTTCTTGCGGATGGCAAAGCCTGCAGGCAGCGGGTAGCGCTGCGGCGTCTGCCAGTTTGCGCCTTGCAGCCGGGCAAACATCGGCTGCGCATAGAGCAGGAAGGTCACGAACGCCGCCACCGGGTTGCCCGGCAGGCCGAAGAACACGCAGTCGCCCACCTGCCCCATGGCCAGCGGCCGGCCCGGTTTGACAGCCAGCTGCCAGGCATGCAGCGAGCCCAGCGTCTGGATGGTCTCGACGATGAAGTCCGCCTCGCCACGGCTCGCCCCGCCAGTGGTCAGGATGACGTCGCATTCGTCCGCCGCCTTTGCGACTGCCGCCTCGACGTCACTGCGCCGGTCGGCGATGACGCCATAATCCCTTGCCTCGGCGCCCACCGTCTTCAGCAGGCCACGCAGCAGGTGATGGTTGCTGTCATAGACCTGGCCGTCGCCCAGCGGATTGCCCGGGCCGGACGATCTCGTCGCCGGTGGAAATCAGCCCCACTTTCAGCGGTTGAAAGACCTCGGCCGCGTCGCTGCCAGTCGAGGCGATGGCAGCGATATCCTGCGGGCGCAGCCGCTCGCCGGGCTCCAGCATCACCTCGCCTGCCTTCACGTCTTCGCCCGCCTTGCGCGTGTTGGCACCGGGCTTCAGGCCCGTCGGGACGACAACCGTATCGCCGTCAAGCGTGGTGTCCTCCTGCATCACGCAGGTATCCGCGCCATCGGGCATCACCGCGCCGGTGAAAATCCGCGCCGCCTGCCCTCGTTCAAGCAATCCTTGCGGCGCATGGCCTGCCGCAACCCGCATGACGACAGCAAGTCGTTGTATCGGCATCCGCCGCAAGATCACCGCCGGCAAACGCATAGCCATCGACGGCGGCATTGTTGAACGCCGGAATGTTGCGCGGCGACGCGACGGCCTGCGCCAGCACCCGCCCGTGCGCCTCAGCCAGCGGCACGGTTTCGACACCCGCCACCGGCGACAACCGCTCGAGGATCAGCGCTACCGCATCGTCGTGGCGCAACCGGTCCTTGTCGTGCAGGAAGCAATCGTCGAGCAGCTTGCGTGTCATAACAGGCTCGGCACCTCAACCAGTCCGGTCCGCCCGCAGATGAAGTCCGCTAGGGCATGAATGTCGTCGCGGCTATAGACCGGCACCGGACTGTCCTCCACCGGGCCATTTGCGGCAACGGCAACAATGGTATGATCCTCATCGTAAAGCCGTGGCTTGTCGTCAGCCACGTTGCGCACCTCGATCTTGTCATGGCCATCGCGCTTGTAGCCCTCGATGATGACGAGATCGCATGGCTCCAGCTTCGCGAGAACATCGCCAAGCGATGGCTCGGGGTCGCCCCGCAACTCGCTGACGATGGCCCAGCGCGCGCCTGACACCACCGCCACCTGCGACGCACCCGCCTTGCGATGGCGAAAGCTGTCGCGGCCTTCATGGTCAATGTCGAACGAGTGGTGGGCGTGCTTGACCGTCGACACTGCGGTAGCCGCGCCCGGTCAGTTCGGTGACCAGCCGTTCCACCAGCGTGGTCTTGCCGGCATTCTTGAACCCGGCCACCCCGATCACCCGCTGCCTGGTCATGCCGCAATATCCGCCGCGATACGCTCGGCCTCTTCGACATCTTCCGGCCGGTTGACGTTGAAGAACGGGTCATGCGGATCGCAAGCAAACTCCACCGCCACCAGCTTGTGCCGCGCCGTCCAGATGTCCACCTTGCGGATGTCGTCATCAACCAGCGCATGGCGAAGGTCATCCGCCAGCCGCACCGGCCACAGGCCGAACACCGGATGACGCCGCCCGTTTGAAGCCGCGCATGCCATGTCCGCCCCTTCAGTCTCGATGGCCGCCTGCATCCGCGCCACGAAATCCGTGGGGAAGAACGGCGTGTCCGTCGCTGCCGTCGCCACCCACCCGGCACCGGTATTGGCCCGCGCCCATTCAAGCCCGGCCAGCACGCCGGCCAGCGGCCCGGCAAACCCTTCCACGCTGTCGGCACCACCGGCAGACCGTAAGCGTCAAAGCGCCCGGCATCGCCGTTGGCGTTGAGAATGATCTGGCTGACCTGCGGCTCCAACCGGTCGAGCACATGGTCGAGAACCAGCCTGCCGCCCAGCCGGATCAGCCCCTTGTCACCGCCGCCCATGCGCCGGGCGAGGCCGCCCGCCAGCACACACCCGATCACTTCAGTCATCGCCACCGGCTCCCTTGCGGCGATGCTTGCGGTCTTCGTCTTCCACCTGCGAAAGGTCGGCATCGAACACGATGCGCTCCGCCCCCGACAACGCCAGGAAGCGCTTGCCGCGCGCCCGCCCGATCACCGTCATGCCCACCTGCCGGGCAAGGTCCACACCCCAGGCTGTAAACCCGGACCGCGACACCAGGATGGGGATGCGCATGGCCGCGCACTTCAGGATCATCTCTGACGTCAATCGGCCGGTTGTGTAGAAGATCTTGTCGTCCGGCTTCACCTTGTTGAGGAACATCCACCCTGCAATCTTGTCGACCGCATTGTGACGGCCAACGTCTTCGAGGTACACCAGCGGCCTGTCACCCTGGCAAAGCACGCAACCATGAATGGCACCCGCCTTGAGATACAGCGACGGCGCCGTATTGATCTTCCTGGTCAGGGCATACAGCCAGCTCGTCTTGATGGTCGCATCGCCCGCCAGCTCGATGGTCTCGAAATTCTCCATCATGTCGCCGAACACGGTGCCCTGCGCGCAGCCCGAGGTGCGCGTCTTCTTCTTCATCTTCTCCTCGAAGTTCGTCTCGCGCACCGTGCGCACCACGATCACCTCGAGGTCCTCGTCATGGTCGATGGCCGTGATCTCGTCGTCGGGCTTCAGCATGCCCTGGTTAAGCAGGTAGCCCACCGCCAGCCAGTCCGGATGATCGCCGATGGTCATCGACGTGACGATTTCCTGGGCGTTGAGATAGATCGTCAGCGGCCGCTCGTGCACGACGTGCGCGTCAACCGCCGCACCGGTCTGGTCGATGCCCGTGACGGCCCGCGACAACCGCTCGTCGTCCGGATCGGGCACGATGGCGAATTCGGATATGTCTCTGGGCCGGTTCATGCGTGCGAGTATATCCGCTGCGGTGGAATGTGCAGCACGATCTCGTCGCCGACCGAAATCGCGCCTTCCTTTTCCACCCAGGCCACCACGCCGCGCTTGTGCTGCGCCACCTTGGGGAACGGATCGCCCTTGTCCGGGTGATGCTTGTTGATCACATCCGAGACGTAGCGGCATGGCGCATTCTCGCCATCAACGATCAGCGTCGCGCCAGAGGAAAACATCATCCGCGTCGACGGCGGCAGGAAGGTAAGGTCGGGTATGCCTGAGGTCACCAGGTTGGCGCCCACCCACTCCGGCTCAAGCCGGGGGATGCCCAGCGAATCCGCAATCTCGGCAAGCTGCTCCTCGGACAGCACTGACAGCTGGCGGGTATTGGCGATCGGCACGCCGCGCTTGTACTGCTTCAGCAACCGCGAGTCGGACTTGTAGATTCGGCCCGAATGGCAATCGCCCGCTATGCCGTCGAAGGTAATGTCGACCCGGTCGCGCCTTGCCTTTTCCAGGCCGGTCTTGCGGTCCGGGTTGCTCAACAGCGCAACCACGGTTCCGGCCAGTTTCGATTTCTCCAACACCGCCACGCTTTGTCCTTTGCGAATTGCGCTTCGTGTATAACATCGCGGAGGTCTCGCCAAACCGCATTCCTGCTGACGGGACAAACAAGCCGATCAACCGCAACATGTCCAGATGACCATCGCAGCGCCTCCTCGTACTGACGCCGGAACCGCCATGCTCGGCACCACGCTGGTGGCCTTGTCGGCGGTGCTGTGGAGTGCGGCCGGGCTGTTCACCAAAGGTGCCGCAGCAGACGCCTGGACCGTCATCTTCTGGCGTTCGGTGTTCTCGATCGTGCCGATCCTGCTCTATGTACGGTGGAAGGACGGACCCGGCCAGTGGCGCCAGCTGCGCGCCATGGGGCGGCCCGGCTGGGCGGTGGTGCTGGTCGGCGCTGCAGCGACCTACTGTTTCATCACCGCGTTCAAGCACACCTCGATTGCCAATGTGGCGACCTTCTATGCCTGCACGCCGTTCCTCGCCGCCGCCATTGGCTGGCTCTTGTTTCGCGAGTCCACCTCGCGGCTCACGCTGGCTGCCGCGCTGGTGGCGCTCGCCGGCGTGCTGATCATGGTCTGGGGCTCGCTGGGCACCCCGAACATCGTTGGCGATGGTCTTGGCATTGCCATGGCGATCGGCATGGCCACGCTGATGGTGCTGATTCGCCGCTATCCGCGCGAACCGATGGTGCTGGCCGCCGTCATCTCGGGCATCCTCACCGGTGCACTGTCGGCGCTGATGACCGACCCACTGGCCGTATCCGCCCGCGACCTCTGGATACTGGCCGGTTTCGGCATCACCTTTGCCGCCGCCCACATCATGATGACCGAAGGCGCACGGCTCATCCCCGCCGCCCGCACCGGCCTGGTCGGCACGCTGGAAACGCCGCTGGCCCCCGTCTGGGCGTGGATGATCCTCAGCGAACTGCCGCCGCTGACCACCTGGATCGGCGGAGCTATCGTGCTGGCTGCCGTGGTGTGGAACCTGCTGCGCGAGCGCTGAATTGCGACGTTGCCAAGGTCGCTGCCTGCAAAGACACCTTGGTCGTTTCAGCTTAGCTGAAGCCCATCATGTTCGTGCACGTCATCAAGTCTCTGTTCTCCGAGGCCGAAGCCGGCGAGATCATCTCGCTTGCCCGCGAGGCAGGCCAGTCACAGGCATCGCTGGTGGGCGGCGCCATGCACCACAATATTCGCCGCGCCCAGATCGCCTGGCTTGACGACCAGGGCTCGGCGCGTTGGGTCATGGACCGGGTAGTCGATGCGGTGGCCGAGGCCAACCGCGATACCTTCAGGTTCAGGCTCGACGGGTTCGACGAACGGCTGCAGGTGGCCACCTACGACGAACGCGAGCAGGGACACTTCGACTGGCACTCGGACATGGGCGGCGGGCCGCTGGCGGCGCGGCGCAAGCTCACCATCGTGACACAGCTCAGCAAGCCGGACAGCCACGAAGGCGGCGAGCTGCAACTGAACCCGCAAGGCCAGCCCTTCGCTGCCAGCCGCGAGATTGGCGATGCAGTCGTTTTTGCGAGCTTCGTGCTGCATCGCGTCACCCCGGTGACGCGCGGCGAGCGCCATTCGCTGACCTGCTGGGTGCACGGGCCGGACCTGACCTGATCCGGCCCCTCGTGCAGGATTGCGTTATTCCGCGGCTTCCATGCGGCCACCGGCAGCGGGCTCGACCTTGACCGCACAGAACTTGAACTCCGGAATCTTGCCGAACGGATCAAGCTTCGGATTGGTCAGCTCGTTGGCGGCTGCCTCGACGAAGGCAAACGGAATGAACACGGCACCCGGCGGAACCTGGTTGTCCTCGCGCACCATGATCTCGATCTCGCCGCGCCGGCTGGCGATGCGCACCATGTCGCCGGGCTTGATGCCGAGCTTGAGGATATCGCGCGAGCTCATCTGCACCACCGGTTCCGGATTGACCGCATCCAGCACGTATGACCGCCGCGTCATCGAGCCGGTGTGCCAGTGTTCAAGCTGACGGCCGGTGGACAGGATAAAGGGATACTCGGTGTCCGGCTGCTCGTCCGGCGGCAGCACCTCGGCCGGCACCATCTTGCCCAGGCCCGTGGCGGTCGGGAAGCGGTCGGAAAACACGATGTCCATGCCCGGATGGTCCGGCGCCGGGCACGGATAGGCCACCACGTCTTCGGTGATCAGCCGGTCCCAGGTGATGTTGTCGAGCGACGGCATGGCGAGCTTCATTTCGGCGAACACGTCCGCCGGGCCTGCGTACTTCCAGTCCAGCCCCATGCCGCGGGCGATTTCCTGGGTGATCCACCAGTCGTCGCGCGCTTCGCCGGGCGGATTGATGGCCTTGCGGCCCATCTGCACCTGGCGGTTGGTGTTGGACACCGTGCCGTCCTTCTCCGCCCACGCGGTTGCCGGCAGGATGACATCGGCAAACATCGCCGTCTCGGTCAGGAAGATGTCCTGCACCACCAGGTGTTCAAGCTTCGCCAGTGCATCGCGGGCATGGTTGGCGTCGGGGTCGGACATCGCCGGGTTTTCACCCATGATGTACATGCCCTTGATCTTGTCATCGTGAATCGCGTCCATGATCTCGACCACGGTCAGCCCGGGGTCGGGATCAAGCTTGGCGTCCCACAGCTTCTCGAACTTCTCGAGGTTCTTCGGGTCGCCCACCTTCGAGTAGTCCGGGAACACCATCGGGATCAGGCCGGCGTCGGAAGCGCCCTGCACGTTGTTCTGGCCGCGCAACGGGTGAAGTCCGGTGCCGGCGCGGCCGGTCTGGCCGCACATCAGCGCCAGCGAGATCAGGCAGCGGGCATTGTCGGTGCCATGGGTGTGCTGCGACACGCCCATGCCCCAGAAGATGATGGCCGCATTGGCCGTGGCGTACTTGCGGGCAACGGTGCGGATCTCTTCGGCCGCGATGCCGCACAGCTTTGCCATGTCCTCCGGCTTGAACTTCTTCAGGTGCTCCTTCAGCTTGTCGAAGCCTTCCGAGTGGGCCTGGATATACTGCTCGTCATAGAGCTTCTCCTCGACGATGACGTTCATCATCGCATTGAGCAGCGACACGTCAGCGCCGTTCTTGAACTGCAGCATGTGGCTGGCATAGCGCTTCATCGCGGTGCCGCGCGGGTCGATGATGATCAGCTCGGCTCCCCGCTTGGCCGCCTGCTTGAAATAGGTCGCCGCCACCGGGTGGTTCTCGGTCGGGTTGGCGCCGATCACCACGATCACGTCGGAGTCCTTCACCGCCGTGAACGGCGCCGTCACCGCGCCGGAACCGATGGTCTCCATCAGCGCCGCCACCGAGGAGGCATGGCACAGACGTGTGCAGTGATCGACATTGTTGGTGCCGAAGCCGGTGCGCACCAGCTTCTGGAACATGTAGGCTTCCTCGTTGGAACACTTGGCCGAGCCGAAACCGGCCAGCGCGTTGCCGCCGTGGGCATCGCGAATGTCCCGCAAGCCCTTGGAGGCAAACTCCAGCGCCTCTTCCCAGCTCGCTTCCCGGAAGTGGGTAAGCGGATTGAGCGGGTCCATGTTGATGCCCTTTTCAAGCCCCGGCTTGCGGATCAGCGGCTTGGTCAGGCGTTCCGGCGATGCAACATAGTCAAAGCCGAACCGGCCCTTGACGCACAGCCGGTTCTCGTTGGCCGGCCCGCCCTTGCCCTCGACATAGGCGATGTACTCGCTGCCGGTCTTTTCGTCGGTGCGGATGTTGTAGGTGATCTGGCAACCGACCCCGCAATAGGGGCACACGCTGTCCACCTGGCGCTCGGCGCCACGGGTGCCGCGCCCATCCTCATCGACGATCGACTTGGGCATCAGCGCGCCGGTCGGGCAGGCCTGCACGCACTCGCCGCAGGCAACGCAGGTGGAAGCGCCCATCGGATCATCGAAGTCGAACACGATCTTCTCGTGGGGCCCACGGAAGGCCATGCCGATCACGTCGTTGACCTGCACTTCGCGGCAGGCGCGGACGCACAGGTTGCAGTGGATGCAGGCATCAAGATTGACTGCCATGGCCGGATGCGAGACGTCCGGCTTCGGCGTATCGTCACGCGGGAAGCGCGAGACGTCCACTTCCATCGCGTCTGCCCACTTGAAGAACGACGACTGCTGGTCGTGCGCGTCCTCGCGCGCCGGCTGGTCGGCCATCAGCAGTTCGATCACCATCTTGCGGGCGGTGCTGGCGCGCTCGTTCTGCGAGTTGACCATCATGCCTTCGGCCGGCTTGCGGATGCACGAGGCAGCCAGCACCCGCTCGCCGTCGATCTCGACCATGCAGGCGCGGCAGTTGCCGTCAGCCCGATAGCCGGGCTCGTCGCGCCAGCACAGGTGCGGAATGGATGTGCCCTCGCGCTTGGCAACCTGCCAGATGGTCTCACCGTCTGCGCCTCGACTTCGCGTCCGTCGAGCGTAAACTTGATGGTCTTGCCGGACATGTCCGTTCCTCCAGAAACAGTTAGTAAGCGTGGCCGGCGTGTTCGCCGCGTCCAGACGCAATGTCATGTGAACTCTTGCCGTTGATCGCCCGCATCACGACACGTCTTCCTTGAAGTGGGTCATGACGGTGCGGATCGGGTTGGGCGCCGCCTGGCCGAGACCGCAGATCGAAGCATCGGCCATGGTGCGGGTCAACTCGGTCAGCAGCGCCTCGTCCCACGGTCCGTCCTGCATCAGCTTGACCGCCTTCTCGCAGCCAACCCGGCACGGCGTGCACTGGCCGCAGGACTCGTCTTCGAAGAATTTCAGCAGGTTGACCGCTGCATCCCGCATCGAGTCCTTGTCGGACAAGACCACAACCGCATGCGACCCGACAAAACAGCCAAGCTTGGCAAGCTCGCCGCCGAAGTCGAGCGGGATATCGCCCTTCGAGGCCGGCAGGATGCCGCCCGAGGCACCGCCCGGCAGATAGCCCTTGAAGCTGTGACCGTCGGCCATGCCGCCGCACATCGCAATCAGTTCGTTGACTGTCGAACCGGCAGGCGCAAGTACCACGCCCGGCTTCTTCACCCGGCCCGACACCGAATAGGAGCGCGGCCCCTTGTGGGCATCGCCCTTGCCCTGGCGTGCGAACCAATCCGGCCCTTCGGCAAGGATCTCCGGCATCCAGTAGACGGTCTCGATGTTATGCACGAGCGTCGGCCGGTCGAACAGGCCAACCTGGGCCACATAGGGCGGGCGGTGCCGGGGAAGGCCGCGCTTGCCTTCCAGCGACTCGATCATCGCGCTTTCCTCGCCGCAGATATAGGCACCAGCCCCCCGGCGCAGGTGGATGAAGCCCTTCGGCGCAATGCCCTCAGCCTCAAGCCTGGCGATCTCGTCGAGCAGCACCTGCCGCGCCGCCGGATATTCGTCACGCAGATAGATGTAGGCCGCCGACGCGTCCACTCCCCATGCCGCTATCAGCATGCCTTCGAGGAACTGGTGCGGACGCGCGTGCAGGTAATAGCGGTCCTTGAAGGTACCCGGTTCGCCCTCGTCGCCGTTGATGCAAAGATAGCGCGGGCCTTGTCCGGCGCGCACGAACTTCCACTTCTGGCCCGACGGGAACCCGGCACCACCCAGACCCTTCAGCCCGGCATCGAGCAATGTCTGGATCACGTCGTCAGGGGTCTTTGAACCGCCGCGCAGCGCCTCGAGCTGCTTGTAGCCGCCCTCCGCCCTGTAGTCGGCCAGCGTCTGGTAATCCGGCATCTGCGGCCGGGTTTCCTTGTTGCGGGCCATGATCTGCAACGACTCGACAGAGATATTGCCCACATAGTTGTGGCCCACGGCGGCAGCAGGGGCCACGTCGCACAATCCCATGCACGGCCCATGCACCACACGCACATTGTCCGGCTTGTTGGCACCCAGCGCCTTGATGATCTCCTGCGCACCGGCCATCTCGCACGACAGCGAGTTCACACACCCGGATGGTGATTTCGGCAGGTTTTTCCTCACCCTCCTTCACCACGTCGAAATGGTGATAGAAGGTCGCCACCTCGAACACCTCTGCCTGCGGCAGCCGCATTTCCTCCGCCAGCCCGTGCAGATGACCAGCCTGCAGGCAGCCCCACTTGTCCTGGATCAGGTGCAGATACTCGATCAGCATGTCCCGCTTGAGCGGCTGGTGCGGTGCCAGAAGCGCAATGATCTCGTCATGGGCGGCGACATCGAGCACACGGCCCTTGGGAAAAGCCCGGCCCTTGCCCTTGCCACCCCGGCCTGGCCTGATCGGCTTGAAGCCGTCGCTGCTCGCATGTTTGTTCATGACTCTTTCCTGCCCTTGCGCAAATCGATTAAACGGACTGGAACCGCCTGCCCTGCGCAGATGTTGTGGAACTGATACAATAATGGCTGTTGACGGGGCTTGAAGCAACACCCCTAATTCTCATCAGTCAGAATAAAAAGTTATACCGGCCGGAGCCTGAAATGATGCCTCAAAGCGACCATGAACTCGACGTTCGCGGCCTTCAGTGCCCACTGCCGGTGCTCAAGGCACGCAAACGGTTGCAGACGGTTAAACATGGAGAAACATTAAGAATTTTGGCAACTGATCCAGCTGCCGCAATTGATTTTCCGCACTATTGCAACGAAAGCGGAAACGAGCTTGCCTGGTCCGGCGAAGAGCACGGAACATTAATCTTTGTAATCAGGAAAACTCATGACAAGTGAGCTTTCAGAATATCCCGGCAACTTGCCTCACGGCACGAGGCGCGCCTGAACGGCGGCATCAAACCCCACCAGCACATCACCATCCAGCACGAACACCGGGCGCTTCATCAGCGCCGGATGAGCCGCCATCAGCCTGACGGCACGCGCCTCGTCCACCCCTTCGCGCTCCGCATCCGGCAAGCCGCGCCAGGTGGTGCCGCGCCGGTTCAGCAGGCTCTCCCAGCCTGCCTTGCCAGCCCAGTGCGCAATGTCCGCTTCGCCCAGGCCAGCCTGCCTGATGTCATGGAACGAATAGGCAATGCCGTTCGCATCGAGCCATCTCAGCGCCTTGCGGCAGGTATCGCAGTTCTTTAAGCCATACACGTCCATCGCTTCACTCTCCGCGGCGCAGTGACAGCGTGTCATCGCCATAAGCTTCCGCCCCGCCGGTCACCGGATCGGTGAAGGCCTTCAGCAGGTTTTCAAGCTCTGCGCGTTCAATGTCGCGGGTGATGAACACCAGCCGGGTGCGATGATCGCCGTCCGGCCAGCGCTCCAGCCGCACCGGCGGATGCAGCACATGCTGCACCCCGTGCAACACCATCGGCCGGTCAGGATCGTCCTGCATCTTCACGATCCCCTTCATGCGCAGCAGGTTTGGCCCATGATAGCTCTGCAACAACTCGAGGAACAGTTCCAGCTGCATCCTGCCGATGGCGTGGCCGGTGGCCACCGAGAATGAACTGATGTGATCGTCGTGCCGATTCACATCGTGCGCCTGGTCATCATGGGCATGGTCATGGCCGTGGTCGTGATCATGTGTTGTTGCATGATCCGCCTGTCCGGCTGCAGCACTTGCCCTTCTTGACCGCCGCCGGCCCGCCCTCAGCGGCGCATCGAATGCATCTGCAGCCAGCCAGCTTTTGATGCGCTGCGGGCGATCGTCCGCGCCATCGAGATCGAACAGCCGCGCCGCCGTGGCCTCGCCACGGTGCGTGCTGAGAATGCGCGCCGCCGGTGCCAGCTTGCGCACCCGCGCAATGATGGCGTGCAGCATGTCCTCACCTGCAATGCCGTGCAGCAGGTCGGTCTTTGTCAGCACCACCCGGTCTGCCATCGCCACCTGGCTGACCGCCTCCCGGTGAGCATCCAGTGTCGACAGGCCGTTGACGCTGTCCACCACGGTGACCACGTTCTCCAGCCTGTAGCGGGCAAGCAAACCAGGATGGCCCAGCAGCGTTTGCAACACGGGTGCGGGATCCGCCAGGCCGGTGGTTTCAATGATCACCCGGTCAAACGCCTTGATGCTGCCCGCCTCGCGCCGCGCCGCCAGGTCTTCAAGCGTATCCACCAAGTCGCCCCGGATCGTGCAGCACAGGCAGCCCGATGACATTTCGAACACGTTGCCGTCCGCTGTCTCCACCAGCAGGTGATCGAGGCCGATCTCCCCGAACTCGTTGATGATCACCGCCGCATTGGCGAGCGCGGCGTCTTTCAGCAACGCATTGAGAAGCGTGGTCTTGCCGGCCCCGAGAAAGCCGGTCAGCACGGATACGGGAAGCGGTTGGGGCATGGTCACTCGCTGATCTGTTGTCGCGTAGGTGGCAAGTTTTGCCCGGGCCGGGGGGTTCGGGCAAGCCCGGCTGCAATCAGCGCCGCCAGCACCAGCGCGCCACCGGCCATTTCACGCGCCGTTGGCGGTTCGGCAAGTATCAGCGCCGCCACCGCCACCGATGTCAGCGGCTCGATGTTGAAGTAGGGTGCCACCACCGATGCCGGCGCCGAGCGCAGCGCCAGCATCTGGAAGGAGAAGCCGGCGCAATAGGACATGGCGACGACAGAAAGTGCGGCCGCGCCGGTCAGCGCAATGGCGGATGGATCCAGCAGGGTGCGGAATTCTCCACCCGCCAGCACGATCACCGCAGCAATGATTGGCAAGACGGCCAGATGGGTCAACAGGCCGAGATGCAGCATGTTCATCTGCGAGGTCAACGGGCGGGCCACGAACGTCTGCATGACGGCGCCGGCCGCCGCTATCCCTGCAAGCCCGATCCCGCGCCAGTCCGCCCCGCCGCCCCCCGGCCCGATGGCGATCAGCAAGCCGGCAAACGCCACGAAACCTATCAATAGTTGCGAAATCGCCAACCGGTGACCTTCGATCAGGGGGGCCGTGAGCAGGATCAGGATCGGGAAGGTGTAAAATATGATTACTGTGAGCGGTACCGGGATGAATTGCACCGCGCCCAGGTAGCCTGCCGATATGACCGCAGTGGATACGATCATCAGCAAGAGCGGCAACCTCGCCGGTCGCGGAACCGATATCCGCCTGCCCATGATGACGGCAATGACCCCGGCAAGGAGCACCAGCGCGCAGATTCTCCAGAAGGCTGTTTCCATCGCCGGGACGCCGTTGACGAACGCCAGCCGCGTGAACGGCGGCGCCAGCCCGTACACCAGCCCGGCGGCAAGCGCAAACAGGATACCCCTGGCCATGTCCGTCATATGCACGCCATCCCCCGGCAGCCAGGCTTGAAGCTGGCGCGCTATTTCTTGTCGGCGTTGGTTCTTCGTTGCTGGTGCGCTGGCTTTGCAGCTTGCGGCTGCGGTTGCGCTGGCGCTGCGCCTTTCGACTTTTCCCGTCCTGCCAGATTGGCGAACGAGGCGAACGTTGCCGGCGATATCACGTCGCACGAACCGCCTGCCGACTGCACCTGCTGACACAAGGATACGCTTGCCGACTGGGACATGTTGAACGAAACCGGCACGAAGTCCTTGGTGAACGGCACCCTGACGACACCGGATGAAGCGTTCTGCATGGTCTGGCTGCGCACTGCCTCGATGCCGCTGATGACTGCTTCGGCTTCCGCTGCGCTCTCGAACTTGCCGAAGGTGGCGCCCCAACCGTTGAACTGGCCAGCTTCGACCATGCGCAGGCCCTTTCCTCCGCACACTTGCTGCCGGAGGTTTGGCGGCTTGCCGCTTTCGTTGTTCAACGCGGAGACGGTCATTGATCCGCCGAAACCGGCGGCATTCTCCATCACCACCTTGGCCTTGTGCGCCCGCGCCTTGCCGCTGCGCGTGCCGAACAGGACCGACACCAGCCGCCGTCCGTTGACGTTGGCCGTGGCCACCAGGTTGAACCCGGACGGACAGATGAAGCCGGTCTTCAGGCCATCAGCCTTGTCCCATATCCTCAGGAGATAATTGCGGTTGCGCAGCTGCTTCTTGCCCACCCGCACGAACGGCGCCGAATAGTACTTTCGCGCCTGTGGAAACCGCTTCAGAAGGGCATAGGTCACAAGCCCCATGTCGCGTGCTGTGGTGATTTGCTGCGGGTCGTAAAGACCGTGCGGATTGACGAAATGCGAACCGGTCATGCCCAGTTTCCGGGCAGTTGCGTTCATCAGCCGGGCAAAGTTTTCCTGCGACCCGCCCACGCCTTCGGCCAGCAGCGCCGCCATGTCATTGGCCGAATAGGCCAGCAACGCCTCCAGCGCGAAATCGACGCTGACCTGTGTGCCGGGCTTGAACCCGATCTTGCTCGGCGGCGGCGCTGAGGACGTCTTGCTCACGGTCAGCTTGGTGTTAAGCGAAAGCTTGCCCTGTTCGATGGCGTCGAACACGACGTAAGCGGTGACGATCTTGGTGAGCGAAGCCGGGTACCAGGGCTTGCCGGCATCCCGCGCCACGATCACCTTGCCGTCGGCTGCGTCGAAAACTAGAACCGGATTGTCCGCACGTGCCACTGCACCGCCAAGCGGCATCATCAACAGCAGCATGGCCAACATCAGCACAAGACTGGAAGGGGCTTTGAGCAGGTTATCGCGTTGCAAGATCAACTCCAGTCTTCTGCCTGTTGCCCCCGGACAGAACGCCCATGCCTACCATTGCGGATACCTCCGGATCAATGGCAGCCTGCAGCGGCAACTTGCCTTCGCCGCACATGCCGTGGTTCCCGGCATGGCGCACGACACGGCCACGCGCCGGATTCAAGCAGTTCTGTCAAAGGAAATCTGGTGCCCCTGGCCGGAATCGAACCAGCACGCCCTTTCGGGCAACAGATTTTGAGTCTGCCGCGTCTACCAGTTCCGCCACAGGGGCACTCAAAACGCGGCGGATCATAGGCCCCGCAACGCACCCGTCAACTGCAAACAGGCCGCACCTGCGGCCATCTTGCCGTGATGGACAAATCGCCCGCGTGCGCGTATTGGCATTGCCCATGTTGAGATCCGTCTATGACTGGGTGATGAAACTTGCCGGCCACCGCCATGCGCAGTGGTACCTGGCGATAGTGTCTTTCATAGAAAGCTCCATCTTCCCGATTCCGCCGGATGCCATGCTGGTGCCCATGACGCTGGCCAAGCCGCAGCGCGCCTGGCGCTACGCCACCATCTGCACCATCGCCTCGGTGCTGGGCGGCATGGCCGGATACGCCATCGGCATGTTCCTGTTCGACACGGTCGGCCAGTGGATCCTTGATGTTTACAATTTGGGCGCGAAGTTCGTCGACTTCCAGGACAAGTTCAACGAGTGGGGACTTCCCATCGTGTTCTTTGCCGGCCTGACGCCGTTTCCCTACAAGGTGATAACGCTTATGAGCGGCGTGACCGAAATGTCCCTGCCCATCTTCATTGCCGCTTCCGTGGTATCGCGCGGGATGCGATTCTACCTGGTCTGCGGCCTGTTGTGGTGGCTGGGAGACCCGATGCGGGCCTTCATCGAGAAGTATCTGGGCTGGCTCACGCTGGCTGCCGGCCTGGCGCTGGTGGGCGGATTCGCGGCCGTCAAATACCTGTTCTGACTGAAAGCGTGGCAGCATGGTCTCTCGTGCATCCATAACCCGCATTGGCGCCCTCACCCTGGCACTGGCCGCAGCCACCATAATCGGTGCCTGGGGCTTTGAGCTGATCGGCGGTTACAATCCCTGCCCGCTTTGCCTGCAGCAACGCTGGGCCTATTACTTCTCGCTCCCCGTCCTCGCCCTTATCTGTCTGCGCATGTGGAGCGGCAGCGCCGATATTGACGTGGTACGCTGGGGCTTCCTGGCGGTCATGGCGGCAATGCTGCTGAATGCCGGTCTGGGCGTCTACCATTCCGGCGTCGAATGGGCCTGGTGGGCAGGCCCTGACGCCTGCTCTTCCGGGGCAGGTCTGTCCGGTGGCCTGCCGGACCTCAGCAAGGCACGCGTCATCAACTGTTCAGATGCGCAGTGGCGGTTCCTTGGCCTGTCGTTTGCGGGCTGGAACGTGGTGGTTTCGCTGTTGCTGGCCGGGCTTGCCCTCTCCGGCGCAAGGCGCACTTACGTTTACGGATCTAGCTCGGTATCCCAGTAGAGATAATCCTGCCAGCTTTCATGCAGGTAGTTGGGCGGAAAATGCCGCCCGTTCGCATGCAGTTCGTGCACCGTCGGCCGTTCAGGCAGGTGTGCGGGATGCATGCCGCAGTCCCTCGGCAGCTTGTTGGCCTTGCGCAGGTTGCACGGGCTGCACGCGGTCACAACGTTCTCCCATGTCGTTTGACCACCCTTCGAGCGAGGAATCAGGTGATCGAATGTCAGCTCCTCGCCATGCCCGCAATACTGGCAGGTGAAGCGGTCGCGCAGGAAAACATTGAAGCGGGTGAAGGCCGGGTGCCGCGCCGGCTTGACGTAGGTCTTCAGACTGACCACCGAAGGCAGCCGGAACTCGAAGCTTGGTGAGCGCACCATCGTGTCGTATTCCGACACGATATCCACCCGATCGAGGAAAACCGCCTTGACCACATCCTGCCAGCACCACAGGGACAGCGGGTAATAGCTGAGCGGCCGGTAGTCGGCATTCAGGACGAGGGCCGGACAACTCTCCGGCGCGACGTTTGCGTGCAGCACGTTCCTTCCTCTGATTCGGTTGGAGCGAATTCGGACGGCATTGGATGTTTACTATATCTTGTGCAACGACCGTGTGAAGGCCCGAATTCATGACGCGGATCCGCTGCATTCAACCCGCTTCACCACCGCCTTTCACCCGTGTTTCAACATAGTGATCCCAGAGGAAGCGCGCCGCCACCGCACGCCATGGCCGCCAGGCCTCAGCCAGCCCGTCCATCGCAGCAATGGCCGGCAACGACGGCAGACCAAGCAACTGCTGTACGCCCGCCCGCACCGCCAGGTCACCGGCGGGCCATGCATCCGGGCGGCCAAGACAGCTCATCAGGTAGATGTCGGCGCTCCACCGCCCGATGCCGCGCAGGCTGGCAAGCGTGCGCGCCGCTTGCGCATCATCCATCGTCTCGAGCGCGGCAAAGCTGAACGCGCCGTCCCGCACCGCGACTGCCGCGTCGATGACCGCCAGCGCCTTCGCCCGCGTAAGGCCCAGCGCCGCCACCTCATCAACATCAAGTTCTGCAATACGGTGGGCGTCGAACGGCGCCAGCGCCGCACTGACCCGCTGCCAGATCACCTCTGCGGCACGCGCAGAGATCAGCTGCCCCGTAACGATCCACGCCAGCCCTTCGAGCCCGCCCGGCCTCAGCCGCAACCGGGGCAGTCCGTTGCGCGCCTGCAATACGCCAAAGCGCTCATCCAGCCTGATCAGCGAGGCTGCCGCCTGCTCCAGTTCATCCCGCGTGTTGATTGCAAATCCGTTTGCCTGCATGAAGGCCGACTATAACGGGCCATCCGGGCCCGGCAACCGGCACACCGCATCCACACCATGGCAGCACGCAAGTTCAGGTTTGCTCCCAGCCCCAACGGCAGGCTCCACCTTGGCCATGCCTACTCGGCGCTGTTCACGCAGCGCGAGGCGCGCCGCCATGACGGCGTGTTCATGCTGCGCATCGAGGACATCGACACCTTCCGCTGCAAGCAGGAATTCGTCGATGGCATCTTCGAGGACCTCGCCTGGCTTGGCCTGTCCTGGCCAGAGCCGGTGCGCCGCCAGTCGAAGCACCTGCACGAATATATCACCTTCATCGACCGGCTCGAGCGGCTGCGCCTGCTCTATCCGTGTTTCTGCACCCGGGCAAAACTGAACACCGCAGATGGGCCGCGTGACCCCGATGGCGCCCCCGTCTATCCGGGTTTCTGCCGGCTTATGACGTCATGGGAGCGCCAGCGCCGCATGACCGCAGGCGAGCCCTATGCGCTCAGGCTGGACATGGCCAAGGCCATTGTCGCGGCTGGCAGCAACCTGACCTTTCGCGAAGAAGGCGTGGGCCCCGGCGGCGAGACTGGTCTCGTTACCTGCAATCCGATGGCTTGGGGGGATGTGGTGCTGGCCCGCAAGGACATCGGCACCAGCTACCACATCGCTGTGGTGCACGATGATGCGCTGCAGGGCATCACCCATGTGACACGCGGGCAGGACCTGTTTCACGCCACCTCGGTGCACCGAGTGCTGCAGTCGATCCTAGAACTGCCGCAACCCGTTTACATCCACCATGGGCTGATCCCGGACGAGACCGGGCGCAAGCTGTCCAAGAGCGCGGGCGACCGCTCGCTTTCCTCGCTGCGCGAGGCCGGGGTGACCGCAGAAGAAATCCGCCGCGAACTGGGTTTCTGATTGCCGGCTAACCCAGCAGCGCCAGCACCACTGACAATGTCACCACCGACAGTGCCGTGCCTGCCGCAATGGCGCCCGATACGGCTGCCTCGCCAATGCCCTGGCGCTCGGCAAAGATGAATGCATTGGCGCCGGCCGGCAGCGCTGCAAACAGGATCACGATACCAGCCTCGACAGCCGGCAGCGCAAACACCTGAAGCGCCAGCACCGCCGCCACCGCCGGCATCACCGCCAGCTTCAGCATCAGCAGCACGGCCACCGCCAGCCGGTTGCCCCTGATGCCAAACCTCGACACGGACAGCCCCAGCGCAAACAGCGCCGCCGGCACTGCTGCATCACCCAGCAGCGAGATCACCTTCGCCGGCACTGGGGCAAGCCCCAGCCCGGTGAAGTTCCATCCCGTGCCTGCCAGCAGCGCCAGCACGATCGGGTTTGCCACAATGTCGCGAACGAGAGCTTTCGCCAGTTGTGCCGCACCACCTGACTTGCCTGCCCCTGCCACCTGCGCCAGCACGGTGGCCGCCAGCCACTGCAGCGGCAGGTGTATGGACAGGATCAGCGCCATCGGCAACAACGCGGCTTCGCCGAAGTGCGCCACGCCGAGCGGCAAGCCAAGCATCACCGTATTGCCGAACCCCGCGCCAAGTGCGGCGGACGCACCGCCTGCACCCGCAAGCCCCGAGACCTTGCGCGCTAGGCCAATCGCCAGAACCCAGACGAAGATGACGGCTCCAAAGAAGGCCGCCCAGAGTTTCCATGGTGGTGAAGGCGTCAAACCGAAAGACACCATGGCCTTGAATAGCAACGCCGGCACGGCAAACGAGAACACGAACATCGACAGCCCGCGCGCTGACCCCTCGACGAACCAGCCAGCCTTGCCCGCCCCGAAGCCGAGCAGGATCAGCACGAACACCGGCGCAACCGTGTTGAAGACCTCGACCATTCCCGAACGCTTGCACCTCGTGCTGCCATTGCCAATGCCTGAGGCTGCGATACACTGCTGCCATGTCCGGTTCCAGCAGAATACCGCCCAGCGTCGACGGCAAGGCTGCCGAACTGCTGGAGCGCGCCTATTCGCTCGAGACGGACGAAGACACTCATGCGCTCTACCGCGACTGGGCCGAAACCTACGACAAAACCATGCTTGACGGGCTTGGCTACGTTTCGCCCGCACTGGTGGCGCAACTGCTGGCGGACCATGCACCGGGCCGGGGCGGAGCCGTACTGGACGTGGGCTGCGGCACCGGACTGGCCGGTGTTGAACTTGCCCAGCATGGTTTCACCACCATCGACGGTCTCGATTATTCGGCGGACATGCTCAAGGTCGCCGGCAAACGCGGCATCTACCGGAATCTGATCGAGGCCGACCTGACAAGGCCGCTTGCGCTCCCGTCCGCCACGTATGACGCCGCCATTTGCACCGGCACATTCACCCATGGCCATGTCGGCCCCGGCTGCCTGCATGAATTGTTCAGGTTGCTGAAAACCGGCGCGCTGTTTGCCTTCTCCGTCAACGCCGGCGTCTGGCAGGACATGGGCTTCGCGCAGGCGCTGGACCGCATCGAACACGACGGCATTGCAAAGCGCATGAGCCGCACCGCCGGCGTCAACTACCGCACCTCGGACCAGCCCGACAGCTGGCTGAACCTCTATGAACGGCGATAGGGAAGAGGCACTTGCCCGCATCCGGCGCGCCCGTTCCATTGCCGGGGCAGACGAGGCGCGAGAACTTTATGCCGGCTGGGCGGAACATTACGACAGGGATGTCTTCGGCACGCTTCAGGTAACCGGTTCGGCACGCGTCGCCGGGCTGCTCGCGGCCTATCTGGCACCACAGGACAACCCTTCCATTCTCGATGCCGGTTGCGGCACGGGCGCGGTTGGCGCTCTGTTGCATGATCAGGGCTTCCGGCAACTCGACGGTCTCGACATCTCACCCCGGATGCTCGCCGTGGCAGCGCGCAAGCAGGTATACCGCGCACTGGCGGAGGCCGATCTCAACTTGCCGTTCGGGCCTCCTCAACCACGCTACGATGCCGTGGTCAGCGCCGGCACTTTCGTACATGGCCACGTGGGCGGGGAAGGGTTTGCCGCGCTCGCCCGCCTGCTGACGCCGGGCGGCATCATGGTTTGCGCAATCGCCGATCCGGTCTGGGTGCAGGACCGGTTTGACCGGCTGCTGCAGGACCTGGAACTGTACACGCTCAGCCACAATCTCGAGGCCGTTCTCCCCGATGGCGCGCCGGATGCTCACATGCTGGCGGCGAAGCGTGCGTAACGGGGTTAAAGAACCAGCTTGAAGCCGTCATGGCTGGCAACGAAACCCAGCCTGCCATAGAAGCGATGCGCCTCGGCGCGGGTCTTGTCGCTGGTCAGTTGCACGAGCCGACAGCCTCTCGCCCGGCACAGTCCTACCGCGTGGTCCAGCAGTCTGCCGCCAATCCCCAGGCCTCGCAGCTGGCAGGCCACCCGGACAAACTCGATCTGCCCCCGCCATGCCCCCTTGCGGCTCAAGCCCGGGATGAAGGTGATCTGCAGATAGGCCACAACCTCGCCGCGAAGTTCACCAACCATCATAACCTGGTTGCCATCCGCCTCCATGGCGTTGAAGGCATTCACATAACTGGCATCGAGCGGCAGCGATGCATCATCCCTGCCGCGCCCCAACCCGTCATCGGCAATCAGGCCAATGATCGCCGGCAGGTCATACCTTGTGGCCTGCCGGAACCGGGTCTCATCCGCGCCCTGTTCAGGCGGCTGCATCATCGAGCCGCCGTTCAGCCAGCGACACGATCTCGCCCATCATGCCGGTCATCCGGAAGTCCTTGGGCGTGTAGACCCTCGACACGCCCATCTGCTTCAGCACTCGCGCATCGTCATCCGGGATGATGCCGCCGACCACCACGGGCACCTTGTCGAGCCCGGCCTCGCGCATGCGGCTCATCACCTCGCGCACCAGCGGCACGTGGCTGCCCGACAGGATCGACAGCCCGACGATGTGCACCTGCTGCTCGATTGCCGCAGAGACGATTTCCTCCGGCGTCAGCCGGATGCCTTCGTAGATCACTTCCAGGCCCACTTCCCCGGCGCGCACGGCAATCTGCTCGGCACCGTTGGAGTGACCGTCCAGCCCCGGCTTTCCGACCAGGAATTTTACCGGCATGCCCAGCCGTTTCGACAACGCCTCGACCTGCGCGCGGACGGCCTGGGTATCCTCGTCCGACAAGGTGACAACGGTGCCGACCCCGGTGGGCGCGCGATACTGGCCGAATATATCACGCAGCGTCTGTCCCCACTCGCCTGTGGTAACCCCGGCTTTGGCGCAGGCGATGGACGGCTCCATGATGTTGCGGCCTTCCAGCGCGGCAGTCTTGAGATCAGCCAGCGCGGCCTCTGCCACCGCGTTGTCGCGCTGCTTCCGCCACTGCTTCAGGCGCTCGACCTGCTCCTGCTCGACATGCTCCGCCACCGTCAGGATCGACGGCCCATCGCCACCGGACAGCGGCGATGGCTCGCTGGTCTCATAGGCATTGACGCCCACCACCGTCTCGCGGCCGTCCTCGATGGCCTTGATGCGGGCCGCATTGGACTTGACCAGTTCGCCCTTCATGTAACCGCTTTCCACTGCCGCCACGGCGCCACCCATGCCCTCGATCACCGCGAGTTCAGTGCGTGCGGCCAGCTTGAGCGCCTCGACCTTTGCATTGATGACGGCCGAACCGTCGAAGATGTCGTCGTATTCCAGCAGGTCGGTCTCGAACGCCATGATCTGCTGCATGCGCAGCGACCATTGCTGATCCCATGCGCGGGGCAGGCCAAGCGCCTCGTTCCAGGCCGGCAGCTGCACGGCGCGGGCACGGGCGTTCTTCGAAAGCACCACCGCCAGCATCTCGATCAGGATGCGGTAGACGTTGTTCTCCGGCTGCTGCTCGGTCAGCCCCAGCGAGTTCACCTGCACGCCATAGCGGAAGCGTCTCAGCTTCTCGTCTTCGACGCCATAGCGGTCACGGCAGATCTCGTCCCACAGATCGGTGAACGCCCGCATTTTCGACAGCTCGGTGATGAACTTGATGCCGGCATTGACGAAGAAGCTGATCCGGCCGACCACCTGCGGAAAATCGCCATCGGACACCTGACCGGACGCCTTCACCCCGTCCAGCACGGCGATTGCCGTCGCCAGCGCATAGGCCAGTTCCTGAGCAGGCGTGGCGCCTGCTTCCTGCAGGTGGTAGGAGCACACGTTCATCGGGTTCCACTTCGGGCACTGGTCCCACGACCACGTGATCGTGTCGGTGATCAGCCGCATCGACGGGCCGGGCGGAAACACGTAGGTACCGCGCGAAAGATACTCCTTGATGATGTCGTTCTGCGTCGTACCGGTCAGCAGCCGGCGGTCTGCGCCCTGCTCTTCCGCCACCGCAACATAAAGCGCCAGCAGCCACGCCGCCGTGGCGTTGATGGTCATCGAGGTATTCATCCGCTCAAGCGGAATGTCCCTGAAAAGGGTGCGCATGTCGCCGATGTGGCTTACCGGTACGCCGACCTTGCCCACCTCGCCTCGAGCCAGCTGGTGATCGCTGTCATAGCCGGTCTGCGTCGGCAGGTCGAACGCCACCGACAGACCCGTCTGACCCTTGTCGAGGTTGCGGCGATAAAGCTCGTTGCTGGCCTCGGCGGTCGAGTGACCCGCATAGGTCCTGAATATCCAGGGACGGTCGCGCCTTGCTTGCTCGCTCATCTGTCTCACTCCGGCAATGACTTTGCATGCATCCAAGCATGCAGCATGCTGCAGTGCAACCAAACCTTGGGTGTATGGAAGGGGCTCGCAAACTCCCCCTGGGTCTGCTTCAGTTGACGGAGGTGCGGTAGTACAGCATCAGCGCCAGTGCCGCGACCGCCATGCCTGCATTCGCCGTGATGGCTATCATGACCGTGCTGTCGATGCCGGGCAGCTGGTAGGAATGAGCCAGAACGTTGGCGAAATAGGCGCCCGCGAACAGGGCGCAGAAGTTCACCATTGTGTTGAACAGCGAGTCGAATTTCAGCACGCCATTGATGATGGTGGTGCCGATGAGGCACATCGCAATCAGGATGAGGAGACCTGAACTGCCTCCACCTGTGCCAGTGAACGGCAGATACGAGCTCCAGTGAATGTTGATCCCGATCAGCTGCAGAAAGCTGTTCATTTGCTCAACCCTCGAACAGTTGCATTCCGTTAACAATGCCACGGAGAACCCTACAATCGTTCATCAATCTTGATTTTTGGTAAATCCGGCAGCGCTGCGATGAATCGCTGCCGTTCAAACAAATGGCATGTTGCATTGCAGCATCAGATGCGCAAATCTTGGGCAGGATGAACAGGAGGAATGCCCATGGCCCAATCAGCAGCAAGTCTGGACCAGGCCGGTCCACCCGCGAACTCGAACGCGCCGCGCAAGGATCTGTATGAAATTGGCGAAATTCCGCCGCTGGGGCACGTACCGAAACAGATGTACGCATGGGCGATCCGCCGTGAACGCCATGGCGAACCCGACACCGCGATGCAGGTGGAAGTCGTTCCGACCTGGGAGATCGACAGCGACGAAGTGCTGGTTCTGGTGATGGCCGCAGGCGTCAACTACAACGGGGTCTGGGCATCATTGGGCATCCCGATCTCGCCCTTTGACGGACACGACAGCGATTTTCACATCGCCGGTTCCGATGCCTCCGGCATTGTCTGGGCAGTCGGCCGGAAGGTGACCCGCTGGAAGGTGGGCGACGAGGTCGTCATCCACTGCAACCAGGATGATGGCGAAGATGAGGAATGCAATGGCGGAGACCCGATGTTCTCCACCTCGCAGCGCATCTGGGGCTACGAGACGCCGGATGGCTCGTTTGCACAGTTCTGCAGGGTGCAGGCGCGCCAGTTGATGGCCCGGCCCAAGCACCTGACCTGGGAAGAGGCAGCGTGCTACACGCTTACCCTCGCCACCGCCTACCGCATGCTGTTCGGCCACCGCCCGCACACGCTCAAGCCTGGCCAGAACGTGTTGGTATGGGGTGCTTCGGGTGGTATCGGCTCCATGGCTGTGCAGCTCATCGCCACCGCCGGCGGCAATGCCATCGGCGTCATATCCGAGGACGACAAGGCCGACTTCGTGCTGGGTCTCGGCGCCAAGGGCGTGATCAACCGCAAGAAGTTCGACTGCTGGGGCCAGATGCCCAAGGTGGGCACGCCCGAGTACAACACCTGGGTCAAGTCCGCGCGCGAGTTCGGCAAGGCCATCTGGAACTTCACCGGCAAAGGCAACAATGTCGACATGGTGTTCGAACACCCCGGTGAAGCCACCTTCCCGGTGTCGACCCTGGTGTGCAAGCGCGGCGGCATGGTGGTGTTCTGCGCCGGCACCACAGGCTTCAACCTCACCATGGACGCCCGCTATGTGTGGATGCACCAGAAGCGGATCCAGGGCTCGCACTTCGCCCACCTGATGCAGGCCAGCCAGGCCAATCAGCTGGTCATCAACCGGCGCATCGACCCGTGCATGTCGGAAGTCTATGCCTGGAACGACATTCCCAAGGGTCACATGCAGATGCGCCACAACAGGCATCTGCCCGGCAACATGGCTGTGCTGGTATGCGCTCCACGCACCGGACTGCGCACCTTCGAGGACGTGCTGGAAGCCTGCGGCAGCTGACCGGCAGCAATGCGGCGGGCGGTCAGACGCTGACCGCCGCCACTTCCCGCTCTATACCGGCCTTGAGTTCGGGCGCCAGCTTCAGGCGCGCCGCCAGCATCGCCAGGTAGGCCTGCTCGGCAGGATCGTCCGGATCAATCGCCAGGCAGGAAGCGGCATATATTTCCACTGCCTCTTCCGCATTGCCGGCAAGGCTGACGATCGCATCAATGTCGAGCGGCTTGCGCAGCTCGTCCATCAGGAAGCCTTTCTCCTCGGAATCGAGGCCCGCTTCATCCAGCTTGGCAAAGATGCGCTTCTGTTCTTCCGCATCGATATGGCCGTCGGCCTTGGCAGCGGCAATCATCGCCTGCAGCAGCTTCAACGCCAGCTCATTCCGCTTCGCCTCCGGTGCCGGCAGGAAGGGCGTGCCCTCCGCCTTCGGCGTTACGTTCTTCATGGTGGCAGCGGCATCAGCTGCCTCGCCCTGGCTGACCGTCGAATTGCCGCCCTTGGTGGCCTGCCAGTCATTGTAGGCCTTGTAGGCGAGCCCGCCGAGCACTGCCAGACCACCCAGCTTCACGGCGTTCTTGGCCATCTTGCGGCCACCCTTGGTGCCCAGCAGCACTGCAGCCAGCCCGCCCGTGGCAACGCCGCCGCCGAACCCCTTGAAACTGTCCGGAATGGCATCGAGCGGGCTCGAGCCCTTCTTCTGGGCCTGGCCGCCCTGCCCGCCAGTGCCGGAGGCACCGCCGCCGAGGAACTGCTCGATGAGTTTTTGCGGATCGATCATGCTGCTGTTTCCTGTTTTCTGAAGCCCGTCCGCTCATAAAGGAACTCTGTTGCGCCGTTGCAAGTGCAGGGGATCACATCGCAGTCATTTTCCTCGCAATCGGTTTTGCGCCCCGCTACAACTGCAATCCGGCGTTTTGATTGATTTCCTCGCGGCCCCGCCTGATGACATCCCCTTCCCAACCGGCCACAACTCACCTGGGCCCGCCTGCATGGCTCAACATGGCACCGGTGATTTTCGTGCTGCTGTGGTCGACGGGGTTCATCGGCGCACGGCTGACCGGACCCTATGCCGAGCCACTTTCATTCCTTGCCATCCGGTTCGCCATTGTGGCAGCGCTCCTTGCCGCAGCCGGCCTGGTGATGGGCGCCCGCTGGCCGGGCCGCCGCATGTCCCTTCACTGCATGATCACCGGCGCCCTGATGCACGGCGGCTACCTTGGCTTCGTGTTCTGGTCGATCTGGAAAGGCATGCCCGCCGGCGTATCGGCACTGATCGTCGGCCTGCAGCCGCTCCTCACCGCCATGCTGGCCGGCATGTTCCTGGGCGAGCGCATCAGCCCCCGTCACTGGCTCGGGCTCGCCATCGGCCTTGTTGGCATCGCCATGGTGGTGTGGCCGAAGTTCACCCTCACCGACATCGGCATCACGCCGGTAACGGTAGGCGCCAACATTCTGGCGATGCTGTCGATCACCCTGGGCTCGCTCTACCAGAAATCCTTCATGTCGTCGGTTGATCTGCGCACCGGCAACGCCTGGCAATTCGCAGGCGCCACGCTGATCACCGGCATTGCTGCACTGGCGACGGAGAACTTCGACATCACCTGGAACGGCCCCGTCGTCTTCGGCATGACCTGGCTGGTCTTCGTGCTGTCCATCGGCGCCATCAGCCTGCTTTACCTGATGATACGGCACGGCGAGATTTCCAGGGTTACCACGCTGTTCTATCTTGTCCCGGGCGTGACGGCGCTGATTGCCTGGGCGATGTTCGGTGAAGCTCTGCTGCCGCTGCAGATTGCCGGCATGGTGGTGTGTGCGGGCGCGGTGATGCTGGCCACCCGGAAGTCATGACGTTCGCTGCGACTTTGTTATTGTTGCAGCGCAACAATCGCGCCCTATACTCCAGACCTGAATAGTCAGGCACGAGCAGGAGGACATCGGAAATGAGCGTTGCGGAGAACATTCGCCCGGATACCTGTCTGCTGCCCGGCCTTGGCAACCTGATGCAGGAAGCGATTGCCACGGTCGACAGCCTGTTCGCCATGGCCCGCACCAGGGTCACTGCGCGGGTGAGTGAAGGCGGCAGGCTGTCATCTGCCGCCATGGAACGCGAACAGCACGCCGTGCACGGCCTCGCATGGTTCGCCACCTATGCCGAGACTTTGCGCTCGCTGCAGGGCTGGTGCACCGCGCTTGAAGCCGAAGGCCGCCTTGGTGAACTTGAACAGCTGATTGCCCAGATCGGCTTCGGCGAATACCTGAACCACATCGCCGGCGGCATTCCGATGTATGCCCAGGAACATGTCCGCCTGCACGAAATGGGCGTTGCCGCACACGACGCAGCCGCGCTGCACGAGGGCGCCTGCGCCGAGCTGATCGAGGCCGGTTCCACGCCCGCCGCCCGCGCCCGGCTGGTCGAGCTGATGGTCGAGACCCGCGCCAACCTTACCGTTGGCGACTGCGGGCTGGACCCGATGCTTGAGGAAATGCGCGCCCAGATGAACCGCTTCACCCAGGAGCACGTCGCGCCGTACGCCCACGACTGGCATTGCAACAACGAGTACGTGCCCCTCGACATCATCCACAAGCTGGCCGAGCTTGGCGTGTTCGCATTGACGCTGCCGGAGCAGTATGGCGGCATGGAACTGGGCAAGGAGAGCATGTGCCTGGTGTCGGAAGAGCTGTCGCGCGGCTGGATCGCCATCGGCTCGCTCGGCACCCGGCCTGAAATCGCAGCCGAGCTCATCCTCGCCGGCGGCACGCAGGCGCAGAAGGACAAGTGGCTGCCAAAGATCGCCTCGGGCGAGGTGCTGCCCACCGCCGTGTTCACCGAGCCCAATACCGGCTCCGACCTTGCCTCCCTGCGCACTCGCGCCGTCAGGGAGGGCGATGTCTACAAGGTGACCGGCAACAAGACCTGGATCACCCATCCGGTCCGCGCCGACGTGATGACCCTGCTGGCCCGCACCAACCCTGACGAGCCCGGCTACAAGGGCCTCTCCATGTTCCTGGCCGAAAAGCCGCGCGGCACCGACGAAGAGCCGTTCCCGGCGCAAGGCATGTCCGGCGGCGAAATCGAGGTGCTCGGCTATCGCGGCATGAAGGAATACGAGATCCGCTTCGAGGACTTCGAGGTCAAGGCGGAAAACCTGTTGGGCGGCGAAGAAGGCCAGGGCTTCAAGCAGCTCATGCAGACGTTCGAGAGCGCCCGCATCCAGACCGCCGCCCGCGCCATCGGCGTGGCCCAGAACGCGCTGGACCTCGGGCTTTCCTATGCACTGGACCGCATCCAGTTCGGCAAGCCGATCATCTCGTTCCCGCGCATTGCCGACAAGCTTGCCCTAATGGCAGTGGAACTGATGGCGGCCCGCCAGCTCACCTATTTCTCCGCCCGCGAGAAGGACGCCGGCCGCCGCTGCGACCTGGAGGCCGGCATGGCCAAGCTGCTGGGCGCGCGCGTGGCCTGGAACAATGCCGACAGCGCCCTGCAGATCCACGGCGGCAACGGCTTTGCGCTGGAATACCAGGTGAGCCGCGTGCTGTGTGACGCCCGCATCCTCAACATCTTCGAGGGCGCCGGCGAAATCCAGGCGCAGGTCATCGCGCGGCGCCTGCTTGAGCAAGCCAACTAGCCCCCGGGATGCAACCCCGCTCCATCCTCATAACCGGCTGTTCGTCCGGTATCGGTTACACCTGCGCCGTGGGCATGCGGCAGCGCGGATGGCGCGTCATCGCCACCGCCCGCAAGCCGCAAGACCTGGAGATGCTACGCAACCACAAGCTTGACGCGGTTCATCTTGATTATGCAGACCCGGCCTCGGTGGCTGCATGCGCAGATGAGGTGCTGAACTTTACGGACGGCCGTCTGACCGCGCTGTTCAACAACGGTGCCTATGGCCAGCCCGGGCTGGTGGAGGACCTGCCGGTTTCCGCCCTGCGCGCCCAGTTCGAGGCAAACGTTTTCGGCTGGCATGACCTGACCACACGCCTGCTGCCGGCCATGCGCGAGCAGGGCTCGGGCCGCATCATCCAGTGCTCGTCGGTGCTGGGTATCGTGGCCGCCCCCTATCGAGGTGCCTACAATGCGTCGAAGTTTGCCCTTGAAGGACTGACCGACACACTCCGGCTGGAATTGGCGGGCACCGGCATTCACGTCAGCTCGATCCAGCCCGGCCCCATCCGCTCGCGGTTTACCGAACACGCGCTGGCCGCACTCCTTGCCAACATTGACCACCGCAACTCGCGCAACCGGGCACTTTACGAGAAGCGCATCGCGGAGCTGCGAGCACTGGCAGGCACTTCACCCGCACCACTTGAAAGTCCGGCCGAGTCCGCCCGGCTTACCGGCAACGGGTGGAAGCCTGTCTACCGGCTTGGACCGGATGCGGTGCTGTCCTGCCTGATCCATGCGACGGAAAGCGACAGGCCCCGGCCCTACTATCGTGTTACCTACACCACCAAGCTTGCCGCTCTGGCGCGGCGCCTGCTGCCAAGCCGGCTGCACGTTGCGCTGATGCAGCGGCAAACCTGACCCATCACGCCCGGACGCCACAGTGCCCGGGCAAGCCGAAGCGGAGCCGTCACATGAACACCCCCAACATCCTCGTTGCTGTTGCCGTGGGCGCCGTAGCCGTGGTGCTGGTGTTCGGACTCGTCAACATGATGCGCGGCGGCAATTCCAACACCTCGCAGAAGCTGATGCGCGCCCGCGTGCTGCTGCAGTTCCTCGCCATCATCGTCATCATGGGTGTCATCTGGTTTACCGGCCGCTGACCTGCCTGTTATCGCGGCGCCATCCTCAGCGCCCCGTCCAGCCTGATGCACTCGCCGTTCAGCATGTCGTTGTCGACGATGTGCAGCGCCAGCTTTGCGTACTCCGCCGGATCGCCCAGCCGGGGCGGAAACGGCACGTTGGCGGCAAGGGCAGCGCGCACCTCGTCCGGCAGGCCCGCCACCATCGGCGTGTGGAAGAGCCCCGGCATGATGGTGCAGCAACGAACCCCATCCCGCATCAGGTCTCGCGCCACCGGCAGCGTCAGTCCAATCACGCCACCCTTCGAGGCCGCATAGGCAACCTGTCCGATCTGACCTTCCACTCCGGCAATCGAGGCCGTGTTGATGATGACCCCGCGCCCGCCGTCGGCGGTCACCGGGTCGGCCTTGATCATGCCTGCGGCACACTTGGAAATCATGTTGAAGGTGCCGGTCAGGTTGACGGCGATGGTCTTGCAGAAGCTGGCCAGCGCATGAAAGCGCGCCTCTCCCGTCTGCTTGTCGATGCCGGCCGTTTTCTCGCCGATGGCAATGCCTGCGCAGTTGACCAGGACGCGCTCCTGCCCATGCGCGGCGCGGGCCTTGGCCAGGCCCGCCAGAACGCTGCCCTCATCGGCCACATCAACCTTGCAGAACACCCCGCCCAGTTCAGCCGCCACGGCTTGCCCGCGATCCTGGTTCATGTCGAACACCGCAACCTTCGCGCCTGCCGCCGCCAGCGCCCGCGCCGTCGCTTCACCCAGACCGGATGCCCCGCCCGTGACGATTGCCGCCATGCCTTCTGTAATGTTCATGCCCTTGCACCCGTATCTTGTTTTCGAAGCCGGCGATTTCCATATCAGCCAGCAGTGACTTGTTTCAATCGGGGGAACCGCACCATGATGAGGCGCGAGAATTATCCGGATTTCGACACCGAAGAGATCATCTCGCCGGACGCCGTTGCCCGCAACGAGAAAACCGTCCGAGGCGGTTTCTGGCAGAAGCTCAAGCGCAATCTGGCGCGCATCCCCAAGGCGGATGAAGTGGTGGCTGCATACTACGCCGCCTTCGACAGCAACACGCCGTTTCGCACCAAGGCCATGCTGCTGGCAGCACTTGCCTATTTCGTGCTGCCGCTGGACGTTGTCCCGGACTTCATTCTCGGTCTCGGCTTTACCGATGACATGACCGTCCTGTTGACCGCGTTCGCACTGATCCGCGGCAATGTCACCGAGGCACACAGGGAACGCGCCCGCGCAACCGTGCAGGCGCTGCGCAGCGGCGAGGACCCGCCGCCCGAGGCGACGGCGTGATCAGGGCGTCACGATCACCTTGCCGAGCACCTCGCGCCGGGCGATGGCCTGCAGCGCCTGCGCCGTTTCAGCAAGCGGGTAAACCTTGTGGACATGCGGCTTGACCTTGCCTTCAAGCACCCAGTCGAGCAGCTGTTTCATGTTGGCCCGGTGCAGATCAGGCTCACGCTTGAGGTGATCGCCCCAGAACACGCCGACAATGTCGGCGCCCTTCAGCAGCGCCAGGTTTAGCGGCATCTTCGGAATGGCGCCGCCGGCAAAGCCGATCACCAGGAACCGCCCTTTCCAGCCGATGGCGCGGAAAGCGGCTTCCGCCAGATCTGCGCCGACAGGATCGTAGATCACGTCCACGCCCTTGCCGCCGGTGAGGTCCTTCAACCGGCTTTTCAGGTCCTCGCTGGAATAATTGACGGTCTCGTCCGCGCCCAGCGACCGGCAGAACTCCAGCTTGTCGTCGGATGATGCGCACGCGATCACCCGCGCGCCCATCGCCTTGCCGATTTCAACCGCCGCCTGCCCCACGCCCCCCGACGCACCCAGCACCGCAAGCGTTTCACCGGGCTGCAATCCGGCCCGGTCGCGCAGCGCATGCAGCGACGTGCCATAGGTGACGATCAGCCCTGCCGCGATGATGTAGTCCAGACCATCCGGCATGGCGATGACGGAGGCTTCCGGCACCGCAACTTCCTCGCGCGCCCCGCCCCACACCGTGTACGCCATGACCCTGTCGCCCGGCTTGAAGCAGGTCACGCCTTCCCCGGTCTGAAGCACATCACCGGCGACTTCCGCACCCGGTGAAAACGGCAAGTCAGGCTTGAACTGATACTTGTTCTCGATGATCAGCGTGTCGAAGAAGTTCAATCCGGCCGCCTTCACGCCGATCACCACTTCGCCCGGCCCGGCGTGGGCACTGCCGATGTCGGCGATTTCGAGTTCGTCCGGCCCGGCATAATGCGTACAAAGAACGGCTTTCATCGGCTGGTTTCCCGTGGGTTGGTGCAAGCTTCGGCGTAGGGCGCATTCTCCACCCCGGAGCAGCTGCGCCAAATTGTTGTCTTAATTGGCAAGCACCTGTCATGGCAACAATTTGCAAAGGTGGAAATGCCCGGTCTTTGCATATAGTTTGGTGGCGGAATCAGGTTGGCTTCCGGTTGCCGATCACGCAACGTATGCCGGCCGGGCATCAATCGAAGTACAAGGGTAGTCATGGTACAGACACGATTTTTCTCGCGCGCTGGAGCATGGGCATTGGCGGCAGCCGTGATGCTTGCCGCTGCGGGCGCGGCAAGGGCAGAGGAGCCGAAGTTCGTCGAGGAGTTCAATGACTGGGCAGTCTACACCTACAAGGCGGGTGGCGGACAGGTCTGCTTCATCGTTTCCGAACCGAAGGAATCCGAGCCGAAGGGCGCCAAGCGGGACAAGATATTCTTCCTTGTGCAGCATCGGCCCAAGGACGGGGTGAAGTCCGAGGTATCGACGATCATCGGCTATCCGTTCAAGCAGGGCAGCACCTCGACCATCAACATCGACGGCAATGAATACCAGCTCTATACCAACGGCGATGGTGCATGGGCTGAATCAGGCGACCTTGACCGCACCATCGTCGCCGCCATGAAGAACGGCAAGGCAATGAGCGTCAGCGGTACGTCCTGGCGCGGGACCGACACCCGCGACCGCTACTCGCTGTCCGGCGTCACCGCGGCAATGGACAAGATCGACAGCATGTGCAAGTAGCACTGGCCTGCCATGCGCAAACATCGCGCAGTCGGGCAATTCTCTGCAGTCTCTCGCCTTTGCGCGAGCGTCTGTGATATGGACCTGAGCCATGATCGTGACTCTCGACATAGACCGCCATCGGCCGGCAGCCAGCGGTGCCGGCGCGACCGCCCTCACCCGGCTGATCGGACTGACCAGGCCGCAGCTTCAGGCTGCGCTCGAGGACATCGGCATTCCCGGCCACCAGAGCCGCATGCGCGCCAGCCAGCTGTGGCACTGGCTGTACCATCGCGGAGCGACGTATTTCGACCAGATGACCAATGTCTCGAAGGACCTGCGCGCCCGTTTCGCCGACGCCTTTGACATTTCGCGGCTGGAAGTCGTCACCGAGCAGATTTCCAGCGACGGTACCCGCAAATGGCTGCTTCGCCTGCCGCCGGACGAACTTGGCCGCCGGCATGAAGTTGAAACCGTCTACATTCCAGAAGAAGACCGCGGCACCCTGTGCATTTCCAGCCAGGTCGGCTGCACGCTGACCTGCACCTTCTGCCACACCGGCACCCAGACGCTGGTGCGCAATCTCACTGCCGGCGAAATTGCCGGCCAGGTGATGGTGGCCCGTGACCGGCTCAGCGAATGGCCGCACCTGATCGGCCAGGCCACAAACGTACCGGCAGGCGGCCGTTTCATCACCAACGTGGTGCTGATGGGCATGGGCGAGCCGCTGTACAACTTCGACAATGTCCGCGATGCCGTCGAGATCATGTCCGATGGCGAGGGCCTGTCCCTGTCAAAGCGGCGCATCACCCTGTCCACATCCGGCGTGGTGCCGGAGATTGTGCGCGCCGGGGCCGAGATCGGCACCATGCTGGCAATCTCGCTGCACGGCACGACGGACGAGATCCGCAACCGGCTGGTGCCGCTCAACAAGAAGTACCCGATCGCAGAACTGCTTGATGCCTGCCGCAACTATCCGGGCCTGTCGAACGCCCGGCGCATCACCTTCGAATACGTGATGATCAAGGGCGTCAATGACAGCCTGGACGATGCCCGCCGCCTGGTCAAACTGCTGAAGGGCATTCCGGCCAAGGTGAATCTCATTCCTTTCAACCCGTGGCCCGGCACCGATTACGAATGCTCGGACTGGGATCAGATCGAAAGGTTTTCCCAGGTCGTGCTGAAGGCCGGCTATGCCAGCCCGGTGCGAACCCCGCGCGGCCGCGACATCCTTGCCGCCTGTGGCCAGCTCAAGTCGGCGTCGGAGCGGATGAAGAAGACCGAGCGGGACGCATTGGCCGCCGGCGGGGCTGCGTCCGAAGCAGCCTCGGCAAGCACCGTCAACGGTGCTTGAGCATCCACTCGATTGACTGTTCCAGCCGGTCATCGCCCCAGAACAGTTCGCCATCAGGCGTGATGAAGGTTGGCGCTCCGAAGATGCCGCGCGCCTGGGCGTCAGTGACCCTGTCCCGCAATGCCTGCTTGACCTCCGGCGATTGCGTCCGTGCGATCCAGCCTGCCGCATCAAGTCCGAGTTGCTCGAGTGCTTCGGCAACGGTTTGCGTGCCGGTGATGTCCTGCCCGCGACCATACTCGGCATGGAACAGCGAGTTGCAGAAGGATGCCAGCCAGGGTTCACCGGCGCCGGCCACGCCTACCCGCGTCGCGAGCAACGCAAACTGCGGAAACGCCTCTGGCCGCCTGAACTCAATTGCGTGCCGTGTGCACAGCCGTTCGACGTCCCGCCACATGTAATTTCCCTTGGCCGGGTAAACGTTGAACGGGGAAGTATTCCATCCTTGCGCGGCGAATACCGGGCCGAGCAGAAACGGCATCCATCTGATCCGGATGCCGGAGGGTGAAGCAAGACTGTCGATCCGCCGGGCTGAGACGTAGGAGTAGGTGCTGGCGAAATCGAACCAGAATTCCAGTTCACGGCCAGGCATATTCGTCTCCTGAAAAACAAAGGCAGCCTCCGTAGAACACGGAAGCTGCCAGATTGTTCCCGGCAAAACCCTGCCAGGGCAAGCCGTCGATCAGAGATCGCGTTAGCTTACGATCACCTTGGCGCCGATCTTTACGCGGTCATGCAGGTCGATCACTTCCTCGTTCAGCATGCGAATGCACCCCGAAGACTGGGCCGTTCCGATGGTATGCGGCGCATTCGTTCCGTGGATGCGGTACAGCGTATCCTTGTTGCCCTGGAACAGATAAAGCGCCCTCGCACCCAGCGGATTGTTGGGACCGCCTTCCATGCGTGCGGGCAAGGTGCGGCCATACTGCTTCTTCTCGCGCTCGATCATCTCCTGCGGCGGATGCCACGCTGGCCATACGGCTTTGCGGGCAATCCTCGCAGTGCCCGACCAGGTGAAGCCCTGCCGACCGACGCCCACACCATACTCGATGGCCTTGCCGTCTCCCAGCACGTAATACAGCTTACGCTTGCGGGTGCTGACGATGACTGTGCCCGGCTTCTCGGTTGTCTGGTACGACACCGTGCGCTTGCCCTTGTAGGACGGCCGGCTCACGGCAGTTCTGGCCGGAGTCGATCCACCGCCTGGCGGAGCACTGTTGAAATTGAAGCGCACGCGGTTTTCCGCCAGCACGCTTGTGGTAGAGGCCGCGAGCGCAGCCAGTGTTGTCATGAATGTACGGCGATCCATTGCCGGTCTCTCCTCGATTTCAATGTAAAGAATGGTTCTTGCCGGGCGTTGGCAGGCCGTATCGCGTTTCGAAGAAACTGTACCTTGAGCCCGCGCAGCGAAGGCGCCTCATAACAGCAGGCGGCTCAACATCGCCAGACGGCTGCGAACGTCGCCACCCCCCACATTCCGTGGCGGCGTGTAGGCGAGATATGGCGGGAAGCCGGCTTCAGCGCTTGAAACACCAGACGCCGGGGCGCCGGCAAGCTTCGCCTTGAGCGGCATGACCGAGGCGTGGACTTCCTCGACCCGGGCACTCAGACACACCCGGTTGCAGGGAACGTCCTGCTGGCCGAGCCCGGCAGTTATCGCGATCCGGTTGTCGGCAAGGAGGCCATCGCTGGACGGCATACCCGCAAGCAACCCGAGACACGGCTTTGCCAATAGCGCAATCAACAGCGCCATCGCCAGAAGTCGCGATGTCAGGTTGCGGAACACTTTTGCCTCAACTTTTGAATAACCCGGGCGAATATCCCTTTATTCGCCGCCGATATCAACCGGACGTTGGTCAATACCTTGTGAGTAACCGCAAAAACCGGCTGGCCCCTTCCACAGGGCCCAGCCGGGCAATCAGCGCCAGTCTTTGCCGGATTGCCTATTTCTTCCGGTTTTGGCGGTTCTCCACCAGGTCATCAACGACCGCCGGGTCGGCAAGGGTGGATGTATCTCCCAGAGAGCCGTAGTCGTCCTCGGCGATCTTGCGCAGGATGCGCCGCATGATCTTGCCCGAGCGGGTCTTGGGCAGACCCGGCGCGAACTGGATCTTGTCGGGCGATGCAATCGGACCGATCTCGTTGCGCACGTGCGCCACCAGTTCCTTGCGCAACTCGTCAGACCCCTGCTCGCCTGCCATCAGCGTGACATAGCAATAGATGCCCTGTCCCTTGATGTCGTGCGGGTAGCCGACGACAGCAGCCTCGGACACTTTCGGATGCGACACCAGCGCCGACTCGACCTCCGCCGTGCCCATCCGGTGGCCGGACACGTTGATCACGTCGTCCACACGGCCGGTGATCCAGTAGTAGCCGTCTTCATCGCGGCGGCAGCCGTCACCGGTGAAGTACTTGCCCTTGTAGGTGGAGAAATAGGTCTGGATGAAGCGCTTGTGGTCGCCATAGACCGTGCGCATCTGTCCGGGCCAGGAGTCGACGATGCACAGGTTGCCTTCGGCTGCACCGTCCAGCACCTTGCCCTCATTGTCGACCAGCTGCGGCTGCACCCCGAAGAACGGCCGGGTTGCCGAGCCTGCCTTCAGCTCGGTCGCCCCCGGCAACGGCGTGATCATGATACCGCCGGTTTCGGTCTGCCACCAGGTATCGACGATCGAGCATTTCTTCTTGCCGACCACCCGGTAATACCATTCCCAGGCTTCCGGGTTGATGGGCTCGCCCACCGACCCCAGCAGCCGCAGCGACTTCAGCGACGACCTGGTGACGAAACTGTCGCCCGCCCCCATCAGCGCCCGGATGGCGGTGGGCGCGGTATAGAAGATGTTGACCTTGTGCTTGTCGCACACTTCCCAGAACCGGCCTGCATCCGGATAGGTCGGCACGCCTTCGAACATCAAGGTGATGGCCCCGTTGGCCAGCGGACCGTAGACAATATAGCTGTGGCCGGTAACCCAGCCCACGTCTGCCGTGCACCAGTAGACATCGCCTTCATGATAGTCGAACACGTACTCATGGGTCATCGACGCCCATACGAGGTATCCGCCGGTGGTGTGCAGCACACCCTTCGGCTTGCCGGTAGAGCCAGACGTATAGAGGATGAAGAGCGGGTCTTCCGCTTTCATCTTCTCCGGCTTGCAGTCCGGCTTGGCCTCGGCCATCGCCTGATGATACCAGATGTCGCGGCCTTCGACCCAGTTGACCTTGCCGCCGGTACGGCGCACCACCAGCACATTCTTGACCTTCGCCCCGTCCCTCGCGGCGATTTCGATGGCCTTGTCGGTATTGGCCTTCAGCGGGATCGGGCGGCCACCGCGAACGCCCTCGTCGGCGGTGATCACGAAGGACGACTTGCAGTCCTCGATACGGCCTGCAAGCGCATCCGGAGAGAAGCCGCCGAACACGATCGAGTGCACCGCGCCGATGCGTGCGCACGCCAACATGGCATAAGCCGCTTCCGGGATCATCGGCATGTAGATGGTGACGCGGTCGCCCTTCTTGACGCCGTTGGCCTTCATCACGTTGGCCAGCCGGCAGACATGATCGTACAATTCCTTGTAGGTGATCTTCTTGTCGTCGTAGGGGTTGTCGCCTTCCCAGATGATGGCGGTCTGATCGCCACGCTTCTTCAGGTGCCGGTCAACGCAGTTATAGGATACGTTGGTGACGCCGTCCTCGAACCACTTGATCGGCACACTGCCGGTAAAGCTGGTGTTCTTGACTTTCGTGTAGGGCTTGAACCAGTCGATGCGCTTGCCGTGCTTGGCCCAGAACTTGTCGGGGTCCTTTACCGACTGCTTGTACATCTTGAGATAACCCTCGTTGTCGATGAGGGCGTGTTTCTTCCAGGCAGCCTGGACCTTGTGAGTCTTGAATTCCATTGGCGCTTCTCTCCCGTGACCCGGTTCAGCCCTTTGAACGAGGGCGCAGTCGGCGCACTGTAGCGAATGACCCGATCTGAGGGCAATGCGCCTTCCGTCCAACAACCTAGCTGGTCAGGCAAGCCGCCAGACGCTGGTGTTCTTGATCTCGGTGTCTTCCAGATCGCGCGTTACCGGAACCTGGTAGCTGGCGGTTGCGACCAGCGTCTGGCGCGGCAGGTAGCTACGGCCCGGATCTCCAATCAGGACATCCGTTCCGTTCGCTTTTGCACGTTGCAGCCATGCCAGAAGCCGCTCTGCAAGGCCGCGTTCATAGAACAGGTCACCAACGAGAATGACATCTGCCGCTGGCGGAGGGGCCTGCAGCAGATCGTCTGCAGTCGTTGCAATGGCAACCACGTTGCTTTCGGCGTTCAGACGGATCGCCTCCATCGCGAAGTGGTCTATATCGGCGGCAAGAACGCAGTGCGCACCGGCCCTCATTGCCGCAATGCCAACGAGGCCCGATCCGGACGCGAGGTCGATCACGGTCTTGCCACGCACCACGAGCGGATTATCCAGCGCATAGCGGGCCAGCGCCTGGCCGCCTGCCCAGGCAAATGCCCAGAACGGTGGCGGCAACCCCATCTCGCCCAGTTCCTCCTCGGTCTTCTGCCACAGCGGCACCGCCTCATGCGCAAGGTGGAGGTTCACTTCCGGCACCAGCGGCACTGGCATCAGCTTCGTATTGGCGACAATGAAATCACGCCGAGCGGACCCGTTCATGATGCCTGCACGTCCTCCAGGCCGAACGCCACCAGCGCGCCTGCCATGCACATGAGCGCGAGCACGATGAAAACAACGCCTAATCCGGCAAGGTCCGCCAGCACACCGAACAGGCCGCCGCCCAGAAGCAGCAGGCCAACCACTGTGTTGGAAACAGCGGCATAGGCGCTGCGTGCCTCTTCCGGCGCCATGTCGACAATATGAGTGGAGCGTCCGCGCCGCACCCCCTGGTAGGCCATCATGAGGACGAAAAGTCCTGCGGCAGTCCACATGATCGGCAGCGGCGCATCATCGTTGACAAGCAGGACCGCCGCCAGAACAGCCAGCACGATGGCGCCCAGTAGCGCCGACAGGATCAACACCCTGCGGCTGGAGGTGTCGGATGCAATCCCCCAGAAACTGCTGCCCACGATGCTGGCGATGCTGCTTGCCAGCACGAAAGGTCCGAGCGAACCCAACTGCTGGCTGCCGGATGCATTGTCATGTGCCGCCGAGAGGATGAACGGTGGCGCCAGCGCGGTCGCAGACAGGAGGAACCGGCTCAGCGTGAATCGCAGCAATTGAGGATCGTCCCGCAAATGGCTCAGGACCCTGGCCACATCCAGCGCCGCGTCTTCCCCGTTACCGGAGGTTGCATCTTCACGCAACAGCGTGAACAGTCCGCTGGCGATCAGCCACATGCCAGCCGCGATGCAGACGGCAATGATGATCGCCGGGAGCGACAACGGGATGAAACCGAAGCTGAGGCCTGCGCCAAACGCCAGAACGGCAATAGAGGCGATCGATCCGGCAATGCCGGTTACGCTTCCCCGGCTGCCCTGGTCAACCGTCCTGCCCAGCACATCCTTGTAGCTGACCGAGGCCAGCGACCGGCCAAGCGCAAACACCATGACGAGCCCCACGACAGTCCAGCCTGCCCGAGCGCCACTCAGCAACCACAAGGCCATGGCGATTCCCGCAACCGCCATCGCCTGCACGGCGCTGCCCGACGCCCACACGAACTTGCGCAACCCGACAGCCCGGAGCCATGCCGCCTCGAAAACCTGCGGCAGCATGGCCAGGGATTCGCGCAGCGGCACGAGCAATCCAATGGCCGCCTGCGGTGCACCCACCGCATTGAGCGCCCATGACAGCACCAGTTTCGGGTCGATCAATCCATCGCCCGTCTTGGTCAAGGTGAGCGAGGCAACATGGATGGCCTTGTTATGGAGGGTGCGGTCCGTCACGCCAGAAACTGGCTCACTTGCTCAGCGGCGGCTTGTCCAGGCCCCCCATCCGGCACACCTCAAGCCACTCGTGTTCGGTCACCGGCTGCACCGAAAGGCGCATGGACGTAACCAGCGACATGTTTTCCAGCTTCGGATTGGCCTTTACGTCGGCAAGCTTTACCGGCTTGGGCATGTCCTTCACCGCCTTTATGTCGACGCACTCCCAGCGTTCGTCGTCCGTGGTCGAATCCGGATGCGCCAGCGCGCAGACCTCGCAGATGCCGACGACTTCCAGCCCCTCGTTCGAGTGGTAGAAGAACCCAAGGTCGCCCAGCTTCATGGCGCGCATGTTGTTGCGCGCCTGGTAGTTGCGCACCCCGTCCCATTCCTCTCCCTTGTTGCCCTTGGCTTTCAGGTGATCCCAGGAAAACTTGAACGGCTCCGACTTGAACAACCAGTACGCCATGCTGCTTCTGCCCTCTGTTATAGTTGAAATGACTGCTTCCCGGCTCAGTCTGTCTCGGCCTTCAGCGGGCGAGACAGGAGCTTGCTGATCTGTTCATCAACGCTGGCATTGCGGCTGACGATATCCGCCACGGCCTCGCACACCGGCATATCGATGCCGTGCCGTGCCGCCAGCCCGCTTACCACGCCAGCGGTGTGAACCCCCTCCGACACTGACTTGCGCGCGGAGAGTATCTCGTTCAATGCCCTGCCCTGTCCCAACTCGAAGCCAAGGGAGAAGTTCCTCGACTGCATGCTGGAGCAGGTCAGCATCAGGTCCCCCAGGCCAGACAGTCCGAACAACGTATCGGGCTTGGCGCCAAGCACTGCTGCCAGCCGCCGCAGCTCGGCAAACGACCGGGTCACCAGGGCGGCGTGAGCGGACGCGCCCAGTTGCTTGCCCGCACAGATGCCGGCGGCAATCGCCAGTACGTTCTTCACCGCCCCGCCAATCTGGACGCCTGAGAGGTCGTCCGACACATAGATACGGAACGCCGGCCTGCTGATCGCGCCTGCCACGGCGGCAGTCAGCTGATGATTGGAAGCGGCAAGGGTGATCGCCGTGGGCAGACCGGCAACCACGTCCGAGGCAAAGCTGGGTCCGGACAGCACCAGCGGAACAACACCCGGCGCCACCTCGGCCAGCACCTCACTGAGCATCATGTCGCTGCCGCGCTCGAGCCCCTTGGCGGCTATGACCACCGGCGTTCCCGGACCGGCATGCGCCGAGAACGCAGCGCCAAGCTCCCGGGTGGATTGCGCCGGCGTCGCCAGGATGATCATGTCCGCCTGTGCAACGACGCCAAGATCGGATGAAACGTTCAGCGCCGGGGGCAGCTTGTACCCCGGCAGGTAGCTTTCGTTTTCCCTGAGCTGCGCCATGTCGCGCGCCTGAACGGCTGACCGGCACCACAAGGTTGTCGACAGCCCCGCCCCGGCGCATACCGACGCGAGAGCTGTGCCCCACGCTCCACCGCCTGCAACCACCACGCTTGAAAACCGCCTGTCGCCGGTCATGCCTTTACTCCGGCGAACGGTTGCGGAGCCGCATCTTCATCGAGCGGCCAGCGCGCTCTTGCAGATACCGAGAGATCATCGCCGCCGCGAACCTGCATCTGTTCAGCGCCTGCCCAGGCAATCATCGCGGCATTGTCGGTGCACAGTGATACGGGCGGCACGCTTAACCTGAAACCATGAGCCGCACACACGCCTTCCAGCGTTGCCCGCAACGCGTTGTTCGCCGCCACCCCACCTGCGGCAACCAGCACCCTGTCATCTGACTGCGCATGCATTGCTTCGAATTCGCTCATGGCGTTTGCCACCCGGTCTGCAACCGCCTGGCACGCCGCGCGCTGAAACCCGGCGCAGATATCCGCCACATCCTGCGCTGACAGCATGCCCGCCGCCACGGCAGACTGCCGCACTGCTGTCTTCAGGCCCGAGAAAGAAAAATTGCATCCGGGCCGGCCCTTCATCGGCACCGGAAAATCAAACCGGCCGGCCTCTCCGGATGCTGCCGCCTTCTCTACCTCCGGCCCGCCGGGATAACCAAGGCCCAGCAGCTTCGCCGTCTTGTCGAATGCTTCGCCCAGCGCATCATCGATCGTCGTGCCGAGGCGCGTGTAGTCTCCCACATCATTGACGCTGACGAGCTGGGTGTGGCCGCCCGACACCAGCAGCATCAGGTAAGGCGGGCGCAGGCCTTCCGTCAGCCCCGGCGTCAGCGCATGGCCTTCCAGGTGGTTGATGGCGTAGAGCGGCTTGCCTGCCGCCATTGCAATGGCCTTGGCGGTCATCAGTCCCGTAAGGACGCCGCCAATCAGGCCGGGACCGGCCGTAACGGCAATTGCATCAAGATCGCCAAAGCGGGCTCCGGCCTCCGTCATGGCCTGTGCGATCAACCGGTCCAGGTGGACAAGGTGAGCGCGCGCCGCAATTTCCGGCACCACTCCGCCATAGGGAGCATGTTCGGCCGTCTGTGACAGCACCACGTTCGACGGATGCGGCCCCGCCCGTTGTGCGTCGCGCGTCACCACGGCCGCAGACGTCTCGTCGCACGACGTTTCGATGCCAAGCACCATCGCCATGGATGACTTGCCGGATTGTGTCACCTTTGACCTTTCCACCATGCAGTTCATTGGCCTATGTTCGCCGTGAACTTTCAGTGCTCTCTATAAGTCCAAGGTATTGCGCTTGCAAATGAACCCGATCCGAATTGGCACCCGCGGCTCGCCGCTTGCCCTTGCACAGGCTCACGAAACGCGGAACCGTCTGGTGGCCGCCCACGGGCTTGATCCTGCTCACATAGAAGTCGTTGTCATTTCCACGACCGGCGACCAGATCCAGGACCGCCCCCTGGCAGAGATCGGCGGCAAGGGGTTGTTCACCAAGGAACTCGAAGAACAACTGCATGATGGCCGCATCGATATGGCCGTTCACTCCATGAAGGACATGCCGGCGGTGCTGCCTGCAGGATTGGAGATTTGCTGCCTGCTGGAACGCGAAGACCCGCGCGACGCCTTCCTGTCTCCTGTTGCCAGCTCGATCAGCGCACTCGCCCGCGGCGCCACCGTCGGTTCGTCCTCGGTGCGTCGCGTCGCCCAGCTCCGGCACATCCGGCCTGATCTCGACATCGTGCCGTTCCGCGGGAATGTCCAGACGCGGTTGCGCAAGCTGTCGGAGGGCGTGGCGGCTGCAACGTTCCTTGCCTGCGCCGGCTTGAACCGGCTGGGCATGAGCGAACTGATGACTTGCCCCATCGATCCGGACGAGATGCTGCCCGCCGTGGCCCAGGGCGCCATTGGCATAGAAATCGCCTCGAACAATGAAATGGCACGCGCGCTGCTCGAGCCGCTCAACCATCAACCGACCTGGCTGAGGGTGAATGCCGAGCGAGCCTTCCTCGCCGAGCTTGACGGCTCCTGCCGGACGCCACTGGCCGGGCATGCCACGCTTGCTGATGGCGTTATCCACCTCAAGGTGCAGGCGCTCACGCTGGATGGGACAAAGGTTTTCGAAACCGAGCGCCGGGGTCCTGCGGCAGACGGACCAGCCATGGGTCTCGACGCAGCCCACGAGATCCGGGCCAAGGCCGGGCCGGACCTCGTAAGCTAGTGGCCGTCATCGTTACACGCCCAGAGCCGGATGCCTCCCGGCTGGCTGAACAGCTTGCCCGGCAAGGCTATCAGCCGCTGCTTTGTCCGTTGATGGAGATCGTATTCCACAAGACCGAGGCCATTCCTCAAGACAGCTATCAGGCAATTCTCGTCACCAGTGCAAACGGTCTCAGGGCGCTGGAATCCGCAGATCTCGTTGAAAGCCTCAAGGGCACCCAGGTGATCGCCGTCGGCCCCGCCTCAGCCCGGCTTGCCACCGAACTTGGATTTTCCGCGGTGCACGAGGCCGCCGGCAATGTGGAGGCATTGGCTGATCTGGTGCGCCAGACCCTGTCCCGTGACGGGGGCCCATTGCTCTATGTGACCGGCAAGTCTCGCGCCGGCGATCTGAAAGCTGACCTCGAGGGCGACGGTTTCAAGGTCGATCGTTTGGAGCTTTACGAAGCCGCGCCCGCCGGTAGCCTGGATCCGGCGGTGTCAGACGCCCTGCGCAACGGGCAGGCTGACATGGTGCTGCTGTATTCGCCGCGCACCGCCCGCATCTGGGCGAAGCTGGTCAGGCAGGAGGCGCTTGCTGCAAATATCCCGAGCTTGCGCCATGTTTGCCTCTCGCAAGCGGTTGCAGACGCCGTGTATGAAGAACTCGGACGGAATTTGACGGTTGCTGTGGCCAGCAGGCCCGAAGATGATGCTATGCTTGAAGCAATGGCAGACGACAGCAAGAACAAGACCGGCGAAACCGACATGGCAAATCGCAAGACAACCTCCCGCTCAGACCGCAAGGCGAAGAAACCTACCGTAATCGATGCCACGGCCACCGAAGTGGATGAGTCATCCGCCGGGCCATCACCAGCCGGTGAAACGGCACAAGGTGAAACCATCGCGCAGGATGCCGAGGCTGACAGTGCTGCCACCCCAGCCGATGGTAACAATGGAGCCAGTCGTGCCGAAGACACTGGGCATGAAACGTCACCCCAGCCGCAAAAACCGGTTGGCAAGGGCAAGTGGGTTGCGGCTGGCATGGCAGCCGTCCTGCTGGCAGGCCTCGGCGGTGGAGGCTATCTGTACCACGCCTATGGCCAGCGGCTGTTTGGGGAGCCGGCGGCTACTGCCGACATCGCTGCCATGGAAGGCCAGGTAATGGACGCCGCCGGCGCGGCCCAGTCCGCCCGCGAGGCTGCGAGCCAGGCAAGCAACGAGGTGACTGCGCTCGCGGGCCGTATCGATGGAATCGAGAAGCAGGTTTCGGAACTTGCCAGCGGGACGGCGCAAGACGCCTCTCAGATGATGTCCGGCATCCAGCAGCAAGCAGAGGCCGCCAGCAAGGCGGTGGCAGACCTTGAAGCCCGCACCACCTCTCTGGAACAGACCTCGGCGGACCTGCGCCAGTCGGTAGAGTCCGTAAAGTCCGCACTAGACACAGCCGCCGCCAGTGGAGGAGGTGTCGATCAAACCGCATTGAATCTCAAACTTGACGAACTTGCTGCACGGATCACCGCAATGGAGAGCCAGCCAGCATCGCCGCCCGAGGCGCTGGCAAGCGAAGTCGCTTCGCTGAAGGACCAGCTTTCTGCAAGCGAGGAAAAGGTTGCCGCGCTGACCGCCCAGCTTGAATCGGTGAGCGCTCAGGTCGCCGCTCTGTCAGGAAAGCTTGAAGAAGCGGCTGCTGCCCGTGAAGTGGATGTCTCCAGCGAGACCGCCGCGATGGCCCGCGTCGGCGAAGCCATCGCCTCGCTCGATGCTGCGGTCAAGTCAGGGTCAGCCTTCGAGGCCGCGCTCGGCGCCTTGCGCGAGGCAGCCCCCGGCGCGCCTGCCCTTCCGGCTCTGGATGCCAACGCCGCAACTGGCATCCCCGGTGTGGACACGCTGCAACAGCAACTGGCAGCTGTCACTGCAGAGCTTGCCAGTCAGAGTGCGGCATCCGGTGCCGCGCCATCGGGGTTCCTTGCAACCCTTCAAGACAAACTCTCGTCCGTCGTCAAGGTACGCAGCCTCGACAAGCCGGACTGGCATGAAGCGGCTGGCAAGGCGCTGGACGCTCTGAAGACGGTGGGGCCACAAGCTGCCATCGCCGCCCTGCCGGCAGATGCAGACGGCATGCCTGACGGGTTGAAGCAGTGGCTTATAGAGGCGCGCAAGCATGCCGCCGCGATGCAGGAGCTTGAGCGTCTTCCGCAACTGCTGCTTTCGCCCACATCCGGCCAGCAGCAATAGCGTCCAGGAGGCACCACATGATCTCATTGCTAATCCGCTTCCTGATCATCGTCATGCTGGCCATTGCCTTTGCATGGCTCGCAGACCAGCCCGGCGATTTGACCCTGCGCTGGCTGGGTTACGAAATACAGACGTCGGTGATGGCCGCCGCGATTACGGTCGTGTTCATTGGCCTTGTCATGTGGCTTGTCTGGTCTGTGCTGCTTTGGGTGCTGGACCGGCCCGGCGCCATGGGAAGCTGGTTTCGATCCCGCCGGCAGAAAAAGGGACATGATGCCGTATCGGCAGGCCTGATCGCCGTGGCTGCAGGCGATCGCGAGGCTGCCCAGGCGCACGCCCGAACTGCGGTGGCCGTGCTGGGCGATGATCCGATGGCCAAGCTGCTCGATGCCCAGGCCGCCCAGTTGCGCGGCGACGGCGCCCGGGTCAGGCAACTTTTCGACGAAATGGCGCAACAGCCTGAAACCCGGCTGCTCGGCTTGCGCGGCTTGCACACCGAAGCGGTGCGCCAGCAGGACATGGGCCGCGCGCGCGAGCTTGCCGAACAGGCTGCCCGTATCAATCCGAAGCTGCAGTGGGCGAGCCAGGCGGTGCTTACCTACCAGTCGGCAAGCCAGGACTGGCCCGCCATCCGCCAGACCATCGATGAACAAAAACGCGCCAGACTGATAGACAGGTCCGAAGCAAATGCACGGCATGCGGTAGTCCTGACCGCACAGGCGCAGAAGTTGGAAGCCGCTGACCCGGCCCGGGCGGGCGAATTGGCACTGGAGGCCCATAAGCTCGAACCTTCGCTCGTGCCCGCCGCTGTCATGGCCGCACGCAGCCAGGCAAGCGCCGGCAACCTGCGGCGCGCCTCGAAGATCATCGAGAAGACCTGGGCACTGACCCCACATCCGGATCTGGCTGACGCCTACGCCCATGTGCGCGCCGGAGATTCCGCCCAGGACCGGCTCGCGCGGGTTGCTGGCCTGGTGAAGAAATCCGGTGGCATCGAAGGGGCAGTTGCGCTGGCGCGCGCCGCCATCGAGGCCCATGAATGGAAACAGGCACGCAAGGCGCTGGAGCCCTATGCCCATGACCGGCCACAGGCTCGCGTGTGTGGCTTGATGGCGGAAATCGAGGAAGGGGAGTTTGGCGACAAGGGCCGGTCGCGCGAGTGGTTGGCCCGTGCGGTTCGCGCACCTCGTGATCCAGCCTGGACAGCCGATGGTTTCATCTCCCGCGCCTGGCTGCCCGTGTCGCCGGTATCCGGCGAACTCGGCGGTTTCCGCTGGCGGGTGCCGGTGGAGGGAATTGCTCATGCAGACGCTGAGCCTGAAGGCAGTATCGCAGAGGAGGAAGTTCTGCCGGGAGATGATGCGATACAGGTGACGCCCGAAACAGAAGCGGACATCGAGATCGCGCCTGAGGCAGAGGAACACGATGAAGCCGGGGCAACCGGGACTGAATCTGCCGAGCCTGCCGGAGCGAAGGCCTTGGCTGATGCCCCCCCGGAGCATAAAGCCGAACACGACCGTGACGGTTCTGAACAACGGGCAGGGAAAGCCGAGTCCGATGAGCTAGTGAGTGCTGCACCAAAGGATGAGGCCTCGCCGGAAAGCGGTCAGGCTCAAGCCGGCGAGGCCGGGATGGAGACCATACGGCCGCGCCAGCCGGATGACCCCGGTCCGGAGACCAGTGAAAAGAAGCCGGAGAAGGCCTGGCTTTGAGTGTTGAAACCTTGAGGACTTCGCGCTATCAGTCGCGCACCTGACGAAGGCCGCAATAGCTCAGTTGGTAGAGCACATCATTCGTAATGATGGGGTCGGGGGTTCGAATCCCTCTTGCGGCACCAAATATAAACCCATATATTTCAATTAGTTGCGGGCTAAAAGTTTGGACTCGATGTACCAAAATGCGGGTCACCGATGTACCAAAATGGACTGCTTTTCTAGCAGATCAGAATGTGCGAATCCCTGCTCAGATCGGTGTTGGGATCACCGAACCGAATAACTTCACACTGCGAATCTATTACAAGCCTGGTTCGCGCACTGGCGCTGCCCGGCGTCAGGCAGAGCGATGGAACCCGTTCAAGGTAGTCGATCGTGACGGGTGCTTCGGAATGATCTGTTTCTGGCTCGGCAGATTGTGCCTGATCATAGTTGGCGGCCTAACGCAGACTCGTCGAGCGAGTTGCATGGTCGAATTAGAAGCCGGTTTGGCAGAGTGAGAGACGAGTGTCGCGCACTGGCGCTGCCCGGCGTCAGGCAGAGCGATGGAACCCTTCAAGGTAGTCGATCGTGACGGGTGCTTCGGAATGATCTGTTTCTGGCTCGGCCAGATTGTGCCTGATCATATTTGGCGGCCTAACGCCCGAACTCGTCCGAGCGAGTTGCATGGTCGAATTAGAAGCCGGTTTGGCAATAGCAGAATGAGCCATCTGGATCTGTCCTTTTGCTTGCAGCAGTGCTGCTGCTGAAGCCCCCATTGCCACTGGGTCAACACCAGGTACGGACACGACTGAAACTCACGAGAGTTGTTGTCTCGGTGCCAGGCCCGAGAGAGCCGGTTCGAAGGCTGAGGCACCTTGTGACCTCATATTAGGTCGCTGTTCCTCTCGAACGCAAACCATGGCCCAGAAAAGCCCGAAAAGAGCGGCTTCCAATCACATAGAAGTGGACATCCTGTGGGTAACTGATTCGTCCGCTCGCCTGAGTAAAATGCCGTGCTATCCTGGTTTCGGTTCAGATGAGCACTGAAGTCCTTCGGGGCTCCGGATGCAGGTCAGAACCACAGGGAGGCGGGAAGTTGCTTCGGCGGTTTCTCGCCTTTCCTCTGTTTGGCGCCCTACATATTGGCGATCTCAAACTTTCTGCGACCTCAGTGGGGCCTTCCAGGGGCTCTCTTCGACTGCCAGAAGCTGAATATGCTCGGAACTGCCTCTGGGATCATTTCAGCAGCCGTGTCGAGCAGTGCATCCATCTGCTTTTCCGTCGCCCCGACCAGAGATCGGCCATCCTCGTCAACCAGATGGGCAAAGATCGGAAACATCCAGTTCCGCCCATCTTCCGTACGAAGCAACTCATCCCAGCTTTCTGTTCTCAAGTGCAGGGCGTGCATGAAGCCCTCACACCAGTCCATGGCGATGACATGCCCTTCCTTGGCCTGCCAGAACACGGGTTCCAACATTGGTGGTTGGTGATTCAACGCTCCAACGA
>CAVOZK010000003.1:0-92053 GCA_963700935.1 uncultured Alphaproteobacteria bacterium
GGTCTGGTACGGCGGCAGATCCGGCACATCGTCATCCATCCGCTGCGGGGTATCGCCGTCTGGCGTCCCGAGGCCGGGCATCTGTTGCCTGTCCTCGCCGCCTTGCGGCCCTGGTGCCGTGAAGTCGGGCATGTCGGACGCGACAGCGGCAGCTGTCGCTGCAACGCCTGGTGCACGCTCCAGCAGCCGTGCGGTGTTGTTCGCCGTATCGATCATGGCGCGGGCCATGGTTGCATTGACGACTGCGAGCAACCCGAGCGCGGCGGTGGTGGCGCCACCGGCCATCAACGGCGCACCGGCCGCCATGCCGAAGTCGCTTTGCAGCAGGGCGTATACGCCATACCCGATCAGCCCAAGGCCACCGATCACGGCAACCCAGCCAAGAGCGGCAACGAGCTTGACGATGCCGCCGCCGGAAGTGGAGTCGTCAGACATGCGCGTACCCCCGTACCTGTCCCTGTCTCAAGGACAAGTTGAACACAATTCGGGGCGTTCGGCAAACGCGGATGCGGCAGGCTACCTGGTCGGTACCGGGGTCTCGCCGCGATAGTCGTAGAAGCCGCGCTGGGTCTTGCGGCCCAGCCAGCCGGCCTCGACATACTTCACCAGCAGCGGGCACGGCCGGTACTTGGAATCCGCCAGCCCGTCATACAGCACCTGCATGATCGACAGGCAGGTATCAAGGCCGATGAAGTCCGCAAGCTCCAGTGGACCCATCGGGTGGTTGGCGCCCAGCTTCATGGCCTTGTCGATGGCCTCGACCGAGCCAACGCCCTCATACAGCGTGTAAACCGCCTCGTTGATCATCGGCAGCAGAACACGGTTCACGATGAAGGCCGGAAAGTCCTCGGCCACGGCAACCGACTTGCCCAGCGTGCCGGTGAATTCGCGCACTTCCTGGAATATCTCGTCGCCGGTGGCGATGCCGCGGATCAGCTCGACCAGCTCCATCACCGGCACCGGGTTCATGAAATGGATGCCCATGAACTTCTCCGGCCGGTCCGTACCCGCGGCGAGGCGCGTGATGGAGAGCGAAGACGTATTGGAACCGATCAGGCAGCTTTCCTTCAAGTGCGGGCACAGGTCGGCGAATATCTTGCGCTTCACCGCCTCGTCCTCGATGGCGGATTCGATGATCAGGTCGCAATCGCCGAATTGCTCGAATTTCGCTGCCGGGGTGATCCGTTCCAGTGCGGTCTTGCGCTGGTCCTCGGTGATCTTTTCGGAGCGTACCTGCCGGGCCATGTTGCCGTTGATGGTCGCGAGACCCTTCTCGATGGCTTCCCTGGAGATGTCGTAAAGGCCGACGTCGTATCCGGCCAGGGCGCACACATGGGCGATGCCGGAGCCCATCTGGCCTGCGCCGATCACGCCTACTTTGCTGATGGTCATTTTGCATTGTTCTCTTGCGTTCGTCGGTCGCGGGAGACTATCGCGCACGACCAGTTGCGGCAAGCAGCTTTATCGCACTGCAACAAACAACCCGCCGGGCGTTTCCGCACGGCGGGCAGGGTAAATCGCGACCCTTTCGGGCCTGCCGCAACGTTGTCAGTAACCGGCCTTGGCCAGTTCGGCTTCCAGTTCGGGCACCGCCTGGAAAAGGTCCGCGACCAGGCCATAATCGGCGACCTGGAAGATCGGAGCTTCCTCGTCCTTGTTTATGGCGACGATCACCTTCGAATCCTTCATGCCTGCCAGGTGCTGGATGGCGCCGGAAATGCCGACGGCGATGTACAGGTCCGGGGCCACCACCTTGCCGGTCTGGCCGACCTGATAGTCGTTCGGTACGTAGCCTGCGTCCACGGCAGCGCGCGAGGCTCCGACGGCGGCGTTGAGCTTGTCGGCCACCTTTTCCAGCATGCCGAAGTTCTCGCCGTTCTGCATGCCACGGCCGCCGGACACGATGATCGTGGCCGAAGTCAGTTCGGGCCGGTCCGACTTCGAGAGGTTCTCGCCCTGGTAGGAGGTCAGGCCGGGATCAGCCGGTGCGTCGACCTTCTCGATTGCGGCGGAACCGCCGGTGCCCGCCGCTTCGAAGGAAGCGGTGAGTACGGTGACGATCTTCTTCTTGCCGGTGGCCTGCACGGTCTGGATGGCGTTGCCGGCATAGATCGGGCGTTCGAAGGTGTCGGCGGATTTGACCGCAATGATGCCGGAGACCTGCATCTCGTCGAGCAGGGCCGCCACGCGCGGGCTGATGTTCTTGCCGCTGGTGGTGGCGGGGGCAACCATGGCGTCATGGCTGGCCATCAGGTTCACGATGAGCGCGGCCATCGGTTCGGCCAGCGGACGCTCGAACATGGCGTGATCGCAGTGCAGCACCTTCTTAACACCGGCAAGGCCGGCGGCCTCCTTGGCAGCGCCATCGGCCTTGTGGCCGGCGACCAGCACGTGCACGTCGCCGCCCATCTGGGAGGCGGCGGTCAGGGCCTTGTGGGTGGCGTCCTTGAGGCCGGCATTGTCGTGTTCAGCAATGAGGAGAATGGCCATGGCTTAGATGACTCCTGCTTCGTTCTTCAGCTTGTCGACGAGTTCGGCAACCGAACCGACCTTCTTGCCGCCCTGCCGGGCCGGCGGTTCGGTGGTGGACACCACCTTCAGCTTCGGCGCCAGGTCGACGCCCATGTCGGCGGCCACCTTTTCGTCGAGCGGCTTCTTCTTGGCCTTCATGATGTTTGGCAGCGAGGCATAGCGCGGCTGGTTGAGGCGCAGGTCGGTGGTGACGATCATCGGCATCTTGCACTTTATCGTCTGCAGGCCGCCGTCGATCTCGCGGGTGACGGTGGCGCTGTCGCCCGAGATCTCGACCTTGGAGGCAAATGCGGCTTGCGACCAGCCGAGCAGCGCCGAGAGCATCTGGCCGGTCTGGTTGCAGTCGTCGTCGATGGCCTGCTTGCCGAGGATGACCAGGCCGGGCTGCTCTTCGTCGATCACCTTCTTCAGCAACTTGGCGACAGCCAGCGGCTCGACGTAATCGTCGTGCTTGATCAGGATGCCGCGGTCGGCGCCCATTGCAAGGGCGGTACGGATGGTTTCCTGGGCCTGCTGCGGGCCAACCGACACGGCGATGATCTCGCTGGCGGTGCCGGCTTCGCGCAGGCGGATAGCCTCTTCCACCGCAATCTCGTCGAACGGGTTCATCGACATCTTGACGTTGGCCAGTTCGACACCTGACCCGTCGGCCTTGACGCGGATCTTGACGTTGTAGTCGACGACCCGCTTGACAGCGACCAGAACTTTCATCGCAAGCAATCTCTCTCGTTAGTCGTGATGGCGCCGCAGGATAGGGCGTGGCGCCGGGGTTACTTTGCCGTCACCGACATGCTGTTTGCAATTTGCGCGCGGACCGTAGGGGGCAGGCGCGGCTGGCGTCAATGCGAATATCGTCGATTCACGGCCAATTGCGACCTCTGGTCCGCATTTTGACCGTGGTTGGCACCCCAAAATGCGGCGATCAGGCGAGGCGCGCGCCCAGCGTGCGGCGGAACAGGCCGGCGATCAGGAAGCCTGCCGCAAAGCCGCCGATATGGGCCCACCAGGCGACCAGAACCTCGTTCTGTCCGTCATCAACATACAGCGCCAGCACCTGGAAGCCTATCCACATGGCCAGCGCCCATAGCGCCGAAATGCGGAACGGGATCGGCAGTTTCATGAACAGCACCCAGACCCGCGCCTTGGGGAACAGCACCAGATAGGCGCCAAGAATGCCGGAGACTGCGCCCGATGCACCGACCAGGGGCACCGTCGAATCCGGGTTGGCGACGATATGGGCGCCGGCGGCGATGATGCCGCACAGGAAGTACAGCAGCAGGAAGCCGACATGACCGAAGGCGTCCTCGACATTGTCGGCGAACACCCACATGAACGCCATGTTGGCCGCCAGGTGCAGCCAGCCGCCATGGATGAAGGTGTAGGTGATCAGCGTGAGCGGTTCCGGCACCGCCAGCAGACCCGCCGCACCAGTGGTCGCGGTGCTGCCAATGTGGCCGATCTCGGCCGGCACCAGGCCGAACGAGGTGGCCAGCGCCAGGTGGCTCATTCCGAGATCGCCGTAAGTGAACAGCAGGTGGACGGCGATGTTGAGGAGGATGATCGCACCGGTGACGAACTGGAAGCGGATAACGCGCAGCGTGTTGTCATCATGCAGCGGTACGAACATGGACGGAGGTTCCCTTGTTGCGGCGCTGCTCAGGCTGATTGGGTGGCGCCGGGCCGCCACAACACATCGCCGCCGTGCCGGGCATTTACCCAGCGGCTGGCGACGAAGAGGAAATCGGACAGGCGGTTCAGATAGGTGGCGGCCTCCGGCGTGACGTGCTCGCCGGGAATGGTGGCAAGCTCGACGATATGGCGTTCGGCGCGCCGGCACACGGTGCGGGCCTGGTGCAGGAAGGCCGCGGCCGGGTGGCCGCCGGGCAGCACGAAGGAGCGCAACGGTTCCAGCTCCGAATTGAGTTGGTCGATCTCGGTTTCCAGCCGGTCGACCTGGGCCTGCTTGATGCGCAGCGGCTCCCATTCCACCTTTTCGCCGGTGTCGGGGGTGCACAGGTCCGCGCCAAGGTCGAACATGTCGTTCTGGATGCGCGCCAGCATGGCGTCGAGCACGGCCAGGCTTGCATCGACGGTATGCAGGCGCACCACGCCGAGGATCGAGTTGGCCTCGTCCACAGTGCCGTAGCTGGCAATGCGGGCGTGGAACTTTGGCAGCCGCTGGCCGGTGGACAGGGCAGTGGTGCCGTCGTCGCCGGTCTTGGTGTAGATCCTGTTGAGTACGACCATTGCTGCTTTCCGGTTGGTGTGTTGAGGGGCGACGGTATGCAATCGCGGGCGATCAGTCTACCCGCAGAACGCGGGCCGGGCTGGCCCTCAGCGCCGACCAGGTGGTGATCAGCCCGGCGGCGACGGTCACCACCAGCGCGATCAGTGCCGTGGCGGCGGCGGTGGCGAAGGAAAACTGCCACTCCAGCTGCATGATGAAGGTAATGATGGCCCACGCGCTCAACGACCCGGCCACGATGGCGAAGGCGGCAGTGGCAAGCCCGAGAACGGCGTATTCAAGCACCAGCGAGCGCAGCAACTGCGAGCGGGTGGCGCCATAGGTCTTGAGGATGACGGCATCGTAAATGCGGCCTGACAGACCGGTCGCCAGCGCTCCGCCCAGCACCAGGATGCCGACCAGCAGGGTCATGGCATTGGCGCCGCGAATGGCGGTAATGAGCTGGCTCATGAGCGTGTTGATGGCGTCGAGCGCATCGCGCACCCGGATCGAGGTGACAGTCGGATAGGGACCGGACACCGCCTTGAGAATGGCCGGCTCGGCTTCCGGCGCTGCCTGCGCCGTCACCACGTACATGTGCGGTGCGCCGGCGAACGTGTTGGGCGAGAACACCATCACGAAGTTGATCTGCAGCGAGCGCCAGTCGACCTCGCGGAAATTGGCGACCTTCGCGGTAATCTCGCGACCCAGCACATTGACGGTGACGGTGTCGCCGATCTTCATGTCCAGACCCTCGGCGATGTCGGCGGAGAACGACACCAGCGGTTCGCCCGTATGGTCCGGCGCCCACCAGCTGCCATGGCTCAGTTCGGCATTGTCGGGCATCGTGGCCGAGTAGGTGATGCCGCGATCGCCGCGCAAGGCCCAGGCGGCGTCGGGCGACACCTTCACCTCGGCAGACGGCACGCCGTTCACCTTTATGATGCGGCCGCGCAGCATTGGCGCCGTGCCAACGCTGGAGGCGCCTGCCTTGTCAAGTGCATCGGTGAAGCCGTCGGCCTCCGACGAGTGCACGTCGAGGAAAAAGAAAGCAGGAGCGCGGTCCGGCAGATTGTCGCGCAGTTCCTTTGACACGTTGGTGTCGATCAGCGCCAGCGTGACGAACAGGGTGAGGCCGAGCCCAAGCGACATGACCACCGAGGGCGTTGGCGTGCCGGGCCGGTGCAGGTTGGCGATGGCGAGCCGGGCGGTGGCCGAGCGCGCGTGCTTCGCCCTGGCGGCCAGCCACATGAGCAGCCGGGCCAGGCCGGCCAGGATGATGAAGCTGGTGATGATGCCGCCGGCATAACCCCAGGTGACGCGCGGGTCCGGGAAGGCGGTGTAGGTAAGCGCGAAGATGCCGCCAAGAGCCGCCGCGATGACGGCGAGGGTTCGCACGCCGGGCCATGCGGTCACGTGGGCGGTGAGGTCGCGGAACAGGGCGGAGGGCGGAATGCGCCCGGCGCGCACCAGCGGCCATACGGCAAATGCCACGACGATCAGGTAGCCATACAGCGCGGCGCGCAGGACCGGCCACCATTCCGGCCCCGCAGAGACCGGGACAGGCAGGACGCTGGACAGCAGCGCACCGGCCAGCGGCGGGGTGACTAGACCCAGGCCAGCCCCGATGCCGATGCCGAGCGTTGCCACGATCATGACTTCGATAAAGTAGGTCTGGAACACCAGCCGCGCCGGTGCGCCAAGGCATTTCAGCGTGGCGATGTTCCTGGTGCGCCGTTCGAGGAACGCCTTGACCGCATTGGCCACGCCGACGCCGCCGACGATCAGCGCGGTAAGCCCGACCAGCGACAGGAAGAAGGTCAGCCGGTCGATGAAACGGCGCACGCCGGGTGCTGCGTTCTCGCGCGAGCGCACCCGCCAGCCTTCGTCCTGCAGCACGGGTCCTGCCTGCTCGACCAGGGTCTTGACCTGCGCATCGCTGGTGGGTGGCGGCAGGGCGACGCGGTAGCGCCAGGTGATCAGGCTACCGGGCCGGGCAAGGCCAGTGGCTTCCAGGTCGCGGTCCGAAATCATCAGCCGGGGGCCAAGCACGAAGCCGTCGGAAATGCGGTCGGGTTCTCTCAGAATGGAAGCGTTGATGGTGAATTCTTCAGTGCCGACGCGTAATGCATCGCCCACCTTCAAACCGAGCCGGTCGAGCAGCGATTGCTCCACCACGGTGCCGGGGCGGCCCTTTGCATCACGGGCAAGCGCTTGCGTCAGCGCAATGGGCGGGGACAGTTCCAGCGTGCCGTAGAGCGGGTAAGCGTCATCGGCGACCTTGGCCTCGACCAGCGCGGAAGCGCCTTCCGGCGCCGCCGCCATCGCCCGCAAGGTGGCCACGCGGCTGACCCGGCCGGCGGCCTCGATGAAGGCGCGTTGTTCCGGCGTGGGCTGATTGTGCAGCACCGAGAATTCGACATCGCCGCCCATCAGCGACCGGCCCTCGTTGGCGATGCCGCGTTCCAGCGCCGCCGACAGCGCGCCGACGATGGCGATGGCGCCGACGCCGAGCACGAGGCAGGCGAGGAATATGCGGAAACCCTGCAGGCCGGAACGCAACTCGCGCCGGGCCAGCCGGAAGGCAATCGCCAGCGATGCGGTCATTGCGCGTCCCTTGAATCAGAGTGAATCAGGCCATCGCGGATTTCCACGATGCGATTGCAGCGTGCGGCAAGGCCGGGGTCGTGGGTGACCAGCACCAGGGTTGTGCCGCCGGTGCGCTGCAACTCGAACAGCAGGTCCATGATGGTCTGACCGGTTTCCTGGTCGAGGTTGCCGGTGGGTTCGTCGGCAAGGATGATTTTCGCCCCGGCGGCCAGGGCGCGGGCAATGGCGACGCGCTGCTGCTCGCCGCCGGACAACTGGCCGGGATAATGGTCGAGGCGGTGGCCAAGGCCGACGCGCTCAAGCTGGGCGCGGGCCTCGCCGAAGGCATTGTCCGAGCCGCGAAACTCCAGCGGCACAGCGACGTTTTCCAGCGCCGTCATGGCGGGGATCAGGTGGAACGACTGGAACACGATGCCGATCTGGTCGCGGCGGAATTCGGCAAGCCGGTCCTCGTCGAGTTTTACAAGGTCATGGCCGGCCACCGAAACCTTGCCGCCCGTGGCGCGTTCCAGACCCGAGATGACCATCAGCAGCGTGGTCTTGCCCGAGCCGGATGGCCCGACGATGGATACCGCCTCGCCCTGATCGATGGAAAGGTCCACGCCCTTGAGAATGTCGACCGGTCCGGCGCGTGATGGCAGGGTGACTTCAAGCCCTTCCAGGCCGATGACGATTTTCCTGCCTGCTTGCGGTTGGCTCGAAGTGGCAGCGGCAGGGGCGCGGGCGTCCATGATCGGTGAGGTCCTGTGAGCGGCTGTGTTGAAACGGCAAGGCAGGTTGCCGTGGCCTGTTGGGCTTTCTATGTAGGTGAACGACGCAGACAATCAAAGGTTTCCGGCGCGATGAGACGATTTTCCGTATTGCTGGCGGTGCTCGCCGGCTTTGCCGGCCTGCTGGCCGCACCTGTGGCTGCCGGGCAGCCATTCACCGTGGTGGCGCTGGGCGACAGCCTGAGCGCGGGCTATGGCCTGGGCTCAGGCGACGGTTTCACCGACCGGCTGGAAGCACGCTTGAAGGCTGACGGTTTCAACGTGACCGTGGTCAATGCCGGGGTGTCGGGTGACACCACCAAGGGCGGCCTTGCCCGGCTCGACTGGTCGGTCCCGGACGGCACCTCGCTGGTGATCCTCGAACTTGGCGCCAACGATGCGCTGCGCGGTATTGCGCCCGCAGAGACGCGCGCCAACCTGGACGCGATGCTCGCCCAGCTGAAGCAGCGCAACATCCCGGTGCTGCTGGCCGGCATGATCGCGCCGCCCAACATGGGCGAAGACTATGGCCGCCAGTTCAACGCGATTTACGCGGAACTTGCGCAAAAGCACGAAGTGGCGCTGTACCCGTTTTTCCTCGACGGCGTGGCGGGTGAGGCGAAACTCAACCAGGCCGACGGCATGCATCCCAACGCCGAGGGGATAGGCGTGATCGTGGATCGCATCGCGCCGCAGGTGGGCCGGATGCTGTCCGCGATGAAGCCGTAACGGCGTCACATTGTCTTTTTATCGTCATGTCTTGTGATCGTCATGCATCGGCGTTTAGCCTTGATGGAGCGATCTGATTCGCTGCTTCGCTGACCAGACGGGAGGGCCATGAGGATGCCTCGACTGTTTACCGGCGTGGAACTGCCACCGGATGTGGCGCTGGACCTGTCCATCATGCGCGGCGGCATAGAAGGCGCGCGCTGGATCGATCCCGAAAGCTATCATGTGACATTGCGGTTCGTGGGCGACATTCCCGACCGGCTGGCGCACGACCTGTCCGATGAACTTGGCCGGGTGATTGCCATGCCGCCGTTCACCATATCGCTGGCTGGCATGGGCATATTCGGCTCGAAGAAGCCGCATTCGCTGTATGTCAAGATCGAGGAATGTCCTGACCTGAGGCGGCTTCAGGCCATGCACGAGCGGGTGTGCCAGTCGCTGGGTCTGCCGCCGGAACCGCGCAAGTTCACCCCGCACGTGACGCTGGCCCGGCTGAGGCAGGCCGATCGCCGCCAGGCAATGGGCTTTGCCCACAGCCACAACCTGTACCGCTCGCGCAGCTTCGAGGTGAGCAGCTTCGTGCTGTTTTCATCGCGGGCGTCGCGCGGGGGCGGTCCCTATGGCCGCGAAGAGGTCTATCCGCTGGCCCGGGCAATGTGAGCGGCAAGGCCGTTTGCCGCCAGTTCGATCAGGTCGAGGGCGTGTTCGAAACCCTCTTCGCCGCCGTAATAGGGGTCCGGCACCTCGCGCACCGGCACTTCGCCGGCAAACTCCATGAAAAGGTGGACGCGCGCCGGCGTACCGTGCGGTTGCATGGCCTTCAGCCGGGCGAAGTTCTGGCCGTCCATGGCCAGCAGCATGTCGAAGCGGTGAAAGTCTTCCGGCTCCACCTGCCGGGCGTGCTGGCCGGCGATGTCGATGTCGCGCATCGACGCCGCCTTCACCGCGCGCGGATCGGGCGGGCCACCGGCATGCCAGCCACTGGTGCCGGCGCTGTCCGTGGCGATGTGGTCAAGCCCTGCGGCGTCAAGTGCTTTCCTCACGGCACCTTCGGCCATGGGCGAGCGGCAGATGTTGCCGAGGCAGACGAGCAGCACAGACTTCATCGGTTGGAACGCCGGGCGCAGGTTGGACGTTGACGGATTCAGAACACGGGAGATCATCAGCAATGGCGGAAAAACTTCAAGGCCCGGCGCGCGTGCAGCAACTTGCCGAACTCGACGGCTGGCAGGAAGTGGAGGGCCGCGACGCCATCTGCAAGACCTTCACCTTCAGGAACTTCAACGAGGCGTTCGGCTTCATGACAAGGGTGGCAATGCAGGCGGAGAAGCTTGATCACCATCCGGAGTGGTTCAACGTCTACAAGACGGTGGACGTAACGCTGGCAACCCACGATGCCGGCGGCGTGACGGAACTCGACATCAAGCTGGCCCGCTTCATGGACAAGGTCGCGGGGCGCTAGCTACAGCATCTTGCCGGTCCTCGTTCCACTGCGGCCGGATGATGCCTTAACCTAACCGAAGTGTAATCTTGAGTGTCCTTGTCAGCTTTGGCGTTTACCCCCATATTCCGCATCGTCATCAATCCTATGAGGGAGTTTTTCAATGGCAGACCTCCGTTACCAGTCTTCTGCGCCGGCCAGCACCCGCGCTGCGGAGATTGATCAGGGCCTGCGCTCGTACATGCTGGGCGTTTACAACTACATGGCGCTTGGCGTTGCCGCGACGGCCATCATCACCCTGTTCGTGGCCTCCACGCCGGCGCTGCTCGCAATGGCGGTTTCGCTGAAGTGGGTGTTCTTCATCGGCATCCTCGGCATGGGCTTCCTGGCTCCGCGAATGATCTTCTCGAACAGCACACTGGCCGCGCAGGGCGCGTTCTGGGGCTACTGCGCGCTCTGGGGCTTCGGCATCGCGCCAATCGTTGGCGCCTACATGGCGGTTGATCCCGGCATGGTTGCCCGGGCCTTCTTCATTGCCGCTGCAACATTCGGCGCCACCAGCCTGGCCGGTTACGTGACCAAGCGCAACCTGTCGGCCTTCGGCACCTTCTTCATGATCGCCACCATCGGCATCATCATCGCCATGCTGGTGAACGTGTTCCTGGTGCAGTCGAGCATGATGAGCCTGATCGTGTCGTGTGTGACTGTCCTGCTGTTCGCGGGCATCACCGCCTACGAAACTCAGATGATCAAGGAAATGTACGTGGCAGGCGACGGCACCGCCGTGGCCCGCTCGAAGTCGATCTTCGGCGCGTTCATGCTGTATGGCAGCTTCATCACGCTGTTCATCCACATCCTGAACATCCTCGGCATCATGCGCTCCGAGTAAGTTCTCCTGCAGCGTTTTCCGCTGCGACTCACACGCCTGAAGCCCTCGCGGAACATGATCCTTCCGCGAGGGTTTTTTCATGCCTGCAGCGATTTCAGGCGACGATCAGCTTGGGCTTTTTCAGCAGCACCTTGAGCACCTGCGCCAGGTCATGGCCGCGGCGCAGGATCTGCCCGCCGGCTGTGATGACGGTGTAGGCGCCCTGCTTCCGGGCGAGCTTCGGGTTCTTCTCGATGCGGTAGAGCGGCAGTTCCGAACTGCGCCGGTAGACGGCGAACACCGCCCGCTCGCGGTTGAAGTCCATGGCGTAGTCGCGCCATTCCCCGGCGGCGACCTTGGTGCCATAGAGATGCAGGATGGTGGCGAGTTCGGTGCGGTTGAAGACGACCTGAGCGGGTGCGGCCGCAGCAGACTGGCGGGAGGCGTCTGGTTGAGCCCCGCTGCTCTCATGCGGTGCCGCACGGGCGCGCAGGGCGACAATCTCCGGTTCTTCGCTCACTCGCTGCTTCCGGTTGAGTACTCTACCAAGACCGTCATCTTGACGTCATTTTCCAGCGAGTTCAACCCTGCGGTCCGGTCAGAACAAGGATCGATGACGTCGTATCCGAATTAACCAAGATGCCCCTTTTCAGCCACGTTTCGTTCAAAGAATCGTCCGGAACCGGATGCATCATCTGATCGTTGCCTCAAGGTCCGGCTCTGAATCGTTTCGGATATCTCAGCCCCCCAGCCCCCCGTGGCGAAATTGGAGCCGGACCTCTTTTCTGTCAGTGAGTGTGTTAGTTGCGGTGTTCTTGCCGGCATCCAGTCGATGGCAAGACATTAAGTCAACCTGGTAACCGGCGGACCTCGTGAGGCCGCCGTTTTCTTTTGCCGCCAGCGCATCGAATGCGGGCCTGCCACTTGATCTGGCGGCGTATTTTCCCAATATCCGGTGAACTCGAATCAAACCTGCCTGTACCAGGCCGTTGAGGAGTTCAGCATCCATGTCGAAAGCAGACGCGCAGTCCGCTGCCAAGCCGAAGGCATTCCAGGCCGAAGTCGCGAAATTGCTGCACCTCATGGTGCACTCGGTCTACTCCGAACGGGAAGTTTTCCTGCGCGAGCTCATTTCCAATGCGTCGGACGCCTGTGACAAGCTGCGTTACGAGGCGTTGAAGAACGACAAGCTGATGGCCGAGGGCGGCGAGCTGCGGATCGACATCGCGCTCGACAAGAAGTCGAAGACGCTCACCATCACCGATACCGGCATCGGCATGGATGCCAAGGAGCTTACCGACAATCTCGGCACCATTGCGCGCTCCGGCACGCAGGCCTTCATGGAGCAGATGGAGGGGGCCAAGTCGAAGAAAGGCAAGGACGGCGACGGCGTTCAACTGATCGGTCAGTTCGGCGTCGGGTTCTATTCAGCCTTCATGATTGCCGAGCAGGTGGACGTGGTTTCGCGCAAGGCAGGCGCGAAGAAGGCCAATGTCTGGAGTTCCGACGGTGGTGGCACCTTTACCGTTGAGCCATACGAGGGCGACGACGCGCCGGTGCGCGGCACCTCCATCCGTCTCAGCTTGCGCAAGGACGCCAAGGAGTTTCTCGAGGACGTGCGGCTTGAGCACGTGGTGCGGACCTATTCGGATCATGTCAGCCACCCGATCTACCTGGAAGGCCGGCAGATCAATTCCGGTTCCGCCATCTGGGCCCGGCCAAAGTCCGAGGTAAGCGACGAGCAGCACCGTGAGTTCTTCGGGCACGTGTCGGGCGTCTATGCGGACCCGGCGCTGACCATCCACTACAAGGCAGAAGGACGGCACGAATATTCGGTGCTGTTGTACGTGCCGGGCGAAAAGCCGTTCGACCTGTTCGACCCCGAACGCAAGGGCAGGCAGAAGCTGTACGTGCGCCGGGTGTACATCACCGATGAAGCAGAAATGCTGCCGTCCTACCTGCGCTTCGTGCGCGGGGTCATCGACAGTGAAGACATGCCGCTGAACATCAGCCGCGAGATGCTGCAGGACAACCCGACGGTTCACGCCATCCGGGCCGCGGTGACCAAGCGGGTGCTGTCGGAGCTGAAGAAGTGTGCCGACAAGCAGCCGGACACCTATGCGAAGATCTGGGATGCGTTCGGACCGGTGATCAAGGAAGGTCTCTATGAGGACATGGAGCGGCGCGATGCCCTGTACGATATCTGCCGGTTCCGGTCGACGCAGAGCGAAGGCCGCCAGGACGTGACGCTGGCAGGTTATGTCAGCCGGCTGAAGGAGAACCAGACGGCGATCTATTACCTGACCGGTGAGGATGCGGCCAAGGCCGAGGTCAGCCCGCAGCTTGAAGGCTACAAGGCGCGCGGCGTGGAAGTGCTGCTGCTGACCGATCCGATCGACGCGTTCTGGGTGCGCACGTCGCTGGGCTTCGACGGCAAGCCGTTGAAGTCGGTGACGCAAGGCGGCGCCGACCTGGAGCTGATCCCGCTGGCGGACGGCAGCAAGGATGAGCCGAAGGCAGACGATGCCAAGACTGCAGGCCTGCTGACGGCCCTCAAGACGGCGCTGGGTGAGAAGGTGCACGACGTCGCAAAGTCGGCACGGCTGACGTCGTCGCCGGTGTGCATAGTGGCCGGGATGCAGGGCTTTGACCGGACGCTGGAGAAATATCTGGCGCGCCAGCAGGGTCACGGCGCCATCTCTGCGCCGGTGCTCGAGATTAACCCGTCCCACCCGCTGATCGTGGCGCTGGCCGAGCGGGCATCGCGTGGCGACGACGTGTCCGAGGCTGCCCGTCTGCTGCTCGACCAGGCGATGATCGTCGAAGGCGAGGCGCCGGAGGATGTGGCGGGATTTACCGAGCGGATGTCCAGGCTGATGAGCCAGGTCTATGGCTGACGATGAAGCCAGGCCGGCGTCCGGTATCCGGCCTGACCTGTTCCAGACCGTCAGGCCCGGACGGTGGACTGCTGAAAGAAGCGAACCTTTCGTGCTCTTCCTGATCGGCATGCGCATCAATGCGCTGTGGAAGCCGTGGGTCTGGGGGCCGGTACTGCCGACCATGCCGGCGATGATCCGTGAACTGGCGCAGCAGCCGGAGCTCGGTTTTCTTGGCGGCGACGTGTGGCTGGGCCGCACCATCATCTGCGTGCAGTACTGGAAGGACTTTGATAGCCTCGAGGCATATGCCCGCGCTGGAGATCATCTGCACCTGCCCGCATGGCGAAAGTTCAACCAGCGCAGGGCGGCATCACCGGACGTGGGGGTGTGGCACGAAACCTACGAGATCAAGCCGGGCAACTGGGAGTCGATCTATGTGAACATGCCGCCGTTCGGCGCTGGCAAGGCGTTTGCGGCCAGCCGCATCGGCGGCGAAAAGGACGCTGCGCGCGGACGCCGGGACAGCGTCTGATGAACCCTTTCCTCCTGGTTGGAGGAAAGGGTCTCAATGAAATCGATCAGGCGGCTTCGGCGCGCGGCTTGACGAGGCCGCGGTTGATCAGCGTCTCGGCAATCTGCACCGTGTTGAGCGCCGCGCCCTTGCGCAGATTGTCCGACACGCACCACAGGTTCAGGCCGTTCTCGATGGTGGCGTCCTCACGGATGCGCGAGATGAAGGTGGCGTAGTCGCCGACGCACTCAACCGGCGTCACGTAACCGCCGTCCTCGCGCTTGTCGATGACCATCAGGCCAGGGGCCTCGCGCAGTATATCGCGGGCCTCGTCAGCCGAGATCGGCCGTTCGAACTCGATGTTCACCGCTTCGGAGTGGCCGACGAACACCGGCACGCGCACGCAGGTCGCGGTGAGCTTGATCTTCGGGTCGAGGATCTTCTTGGTCTCGGCCGTCATCTTCCACTCTTCCTTGGTGTCACCGGAATCCATGAAGACGTCGATATGCGGGATGACGTTGAAGGCGATCTGCTTGGTGAACTTCTCCGGCGTGGGCGCGTCGGTGACGAAGATGCCCTTGGTCTGGTTCCACAGCTCGTCCATGGCGTCCTTGCCGGCGCCCGAGACGGACTGGTAGGTGGCGACAACCACGCGCTTGATCCTTGCGGCGTCATGCAGCGGCTTCAGCGCCACGACGAGTTGGGCAGTCGAGCAATTGGGGTTGGCGATGATGTTCTTGCGGTTGGGGCGGGCCATGTACTCTTCCAGCACATCGGCGTTCACTTCCGGCACGATCAGCGGCACGTCCTGCGTCGTAACGCCAGGCCGACGAGTTGTCGATGACGATGGCGCCAGTCTTGCCGATCTTCGGCGACCAGGCCTTGGAGGTTTCGCCGCCGGCCGACATCAGCACGAAGTCTACCTGGGAGAAGTCGAACTGTTCGAGATCCTCGCACTTGACCCTTCTGTCGCCAAACGACACTTCACGCCCGACTGACCGGCGCGAGGCAATGGCGTGCATCTTCGACACCGGGAACTCTCGCTCGGCGAGGATGTTCATCATTTCCATGCCGACATTGCCGGTAGCACCGACGACCGCAATCCTGTAGCTCATCTTGCGAAGCTCACTTCTTTCCTTGGGGCCCGCTCCCGCCTGGTCCGGCCAGGGCTTTCGGGGCTGTTTGCTGCCAGCGCGCCTCCCGCGGGAGACAAGGGCCGGGAGCAAGCGCGATCAGACGGTGGTTTTCACCGTTTTCATCGTCGTGCGTTTGGTGGTGACGGCAGCCGCCGCCGCGCTGCCGGTGAAGGCAGCGGAATGGTCAGCAGAAATGTCGGTCACAAACGGCATCGGTCGATGGATCGCGCTCTGGTTCTCTTTACGGGCGAGGCTTGTAGCAGCTTTCGGTGAACAGTCAATTGACCGTTCGCCTCAGGCCAGGGCCTCCAGTTCGGCGAGGATGGCGTCGCCCATCTCGACGGTGCCGACCTGCTTCATGCCCGGCTGCATGATGTCGCCGGTACGGTAGCCCTTGTCCAGCGCATTGGCGATGGCGGTCTCTACCTTGCCGGCCCATTCGCCCATGCCGAACGAATAGCGCAGGCACATGGCGAACGAGGCGATCATGGCGATCGGGTTGGCGAGGCCCTTGCCGGTGATGTCGGGTGCGGAGCCGTGCACGGGTTCATAGAGCGCCTTGCGCACGCCGGTCTTTTCATCGGCCGCACCCAGCGAGGCCGACGGCAGCATGCCGAGCGAGCCGGTGAGCATGGCGGCCACGTCGGACAGGATGTCGCCGAACAGGTTGTCAGTGACGATGACGTCGAACTGCTTGGGGTTGCGTACCAGCTGCATACCGCCGGCATCTGCCAGCATGTGCGACAGCTCGACGTCTTCATAGCCGTCCTTGTGGGTGGCGGTGACGACCTGGTTCCACAGCAGGCCGGACTTCATGACGTTGCGCTTTTCCATGGAGCAGACGCGGTTGTCGCGGGTGCGGGCCAGCTCGAACGCCACGCGGGCAATGCGGTCGATCTCGTAGGTCTCGTAGACCTGGGTGTCGACGGCGCGCTGCTGGCCATTGCCGAGGTCGATGATTTCCTTCGGCTCGCCGAAATAGACGCCGCCGGTCAGTTCGCGCAGTATGAGAATGTCGAGGCCCTCGACCAGTTCCTTCTTGAGCGAGGAGGCGTCTGCAAGGGCGGGGTACACAATGGCCGGGCGCAGGTTGGCGTAGAGTGCCAGATCCTTGCGCAGGCGCAGCAGGCCGGCCTCGGGACGCTTGTCATAGGGAATGCCGTCCCACTTCGGGCCGCCGACGGCGCCGAAGATGATTGCATCCGCCGCCATGGCCTTCTGCATGTCGCCTTCGGAGATCGACTCGCCGTGCGCGTCATAGGCGCTGCCGCCGACCAGGCCTTCGTCCAGCTCGAAAGAGGCAACGCCCTTGTCCTGGAACCACTGGATGACGCGGCGTACCTGACCCATCACTTCGGGGCCGATGCCGTCGCCGGGGAGAAGGAAAAGCTTGTACGTTGCCATGGGCCGGGAACCTTCCTGCGCGATGATGGAAATCGAAGGCGTTTGCCTAATCGCAGTTTTCATCAAAGGCAAGAGCAGGGCGGCGCTGTTGCCGCCCTGCGGACGCTGTTCAGGGCCGGATTTTCCTCAGGCTGCCCTGCGGCGGGTCTTGCTGCGGCCTGAGGCCGGCTTGTTGGCGTTGGCGGGTGGTGTCTCGGGGGTAAATGGCGCCGGGCTGTAGGGCTCCATCGCGGCAGTGGCCGGCATGGTGCGGGTGCGGGCAATGGTCAGGACCAGGACCATGAACGCCGATGCGGCACCAGCGCTCGACACGATGGTGCTGAACGTGTCGGTCAGGTAGGCATTGCTGAGAAACACCGTGATGGCAAACGCCAGGGATGCTGTGAGCAACAGCCCGGTAACAGTTGCGGCGTTCTCGTTGTCGAGAATGCCGGCCACCCCCTCGCGACGGAACTGCCAGTAGGCAAACGCCATGGTCAGGAACGTGCCTGCCAGCAAGGCGCCACCGAGATATCCATTTTCCATTGCAACTTCTCCTTTCAGGACAGCAAGCTGTTTGCGGGTTGAACGTATTGACTAACCGCCGGCGCCCATTGCCGCGGTTGCCGCCCACGCCGCGCCCGCGATGACAGACCCGGCAAACAGCGTGGCCATGGCGGCCACAGCCAGTCCGGCCAGCAGCCAGAGGCCGTCACGTTCCGAAAGGGCAAGCCCGAGCAGCGCCACGGCAAACGCGGTCACGCCGTTGCCGAGCGGGATGGGCAGCACGATGATGATGCCGAGCAGGAGACTGACAATGCCGACGAGGCGCTCTGCGGCGAGCCTGGAAAATGGCCAGTAGCGCGGCCTCAGGAACCTTTCGACATAGGTCAGCCAGGGCAGTATCCGGGCCAGCGAGTTGCCGAAGCCGGTGCGTGGTATCGCAATGTCTGCAATGCGGCTGGGCAGCCAGACGGTGCGCTGGCCGGCAAGCATCTGGGCCGCGACGATAACCACCGGCAGGCCGAGGATGAAACTGGTGCCTGGCGGGCCTGGTATGCAGTTCACGATGGCAAACAGGGTGAGGATGGCGCCCAGCGACCGGTCTGCGACGGCATCGGCGATGGCGCGCACGGTCAGCGGTTCGGCCGGAAGCTCGGGCAGCTTGCGCAGTGTTTCGGACAGCGGCTCGGGCGGCCGCTGCAGGGCCTCCGCGGCTGCCGGATCCGGTGCATCAAAAGCATGGGCGGTCATGAGCTTTGGCTGCCTGGCTTGCGTTCAAGCGCCTGTTGCCGGCCCGGTGGGCGTATCGGCATCATCGGCGAGACCGCGCCTGAATGCCTTGATGCCCTTGGCGGCATCTTCCATCAGGCCGGAAATCTTTCCGCTACCGAACAACACGATTACAAGCACAGCAATCAACAGCCACTCGGTCGGACCGATGCCCATTCATTTCTCCACTTGCCGCAAGGCCCGGCGCCGTCGCCGGGGCGGCCTGACGACGACGCTGCTCCCGCCCGGCGGCGGATTGGCGGAGGAATTGCGCCGGAATCGTGGCGTACGAAAATTTCACCTTGCCAGGCGGCGGTAACGTTCCACGAAGCGCTGCATGATGATCGCCGGCATGTGAACATCGGCTGCGTGGCCTTGCGCGATCAGGGTTTCAGCCTCCTCGGGATCAAAGTACCCGCGGTGCTTGTAGATGTTGATCCGCACTTCCAGACCGTGACTGTCGAGCTCCGGGTGAAACTGGGTAGCGTAGACATTCTCTCCGTAGCGGATCATCTGGTAGGGGCAGGGGCCGGAAGAGACAAGATGCACGCAGCCTTCGGGCAGTGCCTGCACCGCCTCCTTGTGGCCGACGAAGGCGTCGAAGGCTTCCGGCAGGCCGGTCAGCAGCGGGTCGGCACGGCCCCCCGGCGTGAGGGTGCAGGTGCTGGGGCCGACCGGTTCGGCGAACCGTTCCTTGCCGACCGGCGCGCCGAGGTGATGGGCGAGGATGCCGATACCGTAGCAGCAGCCGAGGAACGGCAGGTCGCGCCCGGTGATGGCGGGCATCAGTGAAAGGATGGCAGCCTCGATGCGGTGTTCGGCGGGGGACTTCTTGTCGGCCGGATCGCTCACGCAGCCCGGACCGCCGCCGACAACGACACCGGACAGGCCATCAAGGTTGAGGTCGTCCGGCAGCGGGTCACGCTCGAGGCGCACCCGGATGGTATCGCGCTCTTCAAGGCCTCCCTTGTCGAGGAAAGCTTCATACTCGTTGTCTGCGGCCTCGGTTTCGGGCCTTAGCTGGAGAATGAGGAAGGGTCTGGATCTTGAGCCGCTCACCAAGGATTTCGCTCCTGCGCTGTGCTACTGCCCGCCGAGCGCCTTGTAGACCGCCATGGAGGGCCGGCCATTGGGCTTCATGCCGATCTTTTCCTGCACCTTCTTGATGGCGCGGGTGGTGACCGGGCCGATCTTGCCGTCAGCCTCGCCGATGTCGTAACCGGCCTTGAGCAGCAGGATCTGCAATTGCAGCCGTTGGGCGCGGGTCAGGCCGGGGTCGTTGGTGGGCCAGGGCGCGGCGATGGGGCCGCGGCCCTTCAGCCGGTCGGACAGGTGGCCGATGGCGAGCGCATAGGATTCGGCCGCGTTGTAGGAGTACAGCGCATCGAAATTGCGCCCCACAAGAAAGGCCGGGCCGTTGACGCCAGCGGGCAGCAGCAGGCCTGCCTGGAAGTTCGACCTGAGCGGCGAGCCATCGATATTCGTAATGCCGCGCTTAGCCCAGTCCTGAACGCTGGCGCGGCGCTTGCGGCCTGACGGGCCGTTGTAGCCTGCGGGCAGCTTGACCTCGAAACCCCACGGTTCGTTGGAGCGCCAGCCGGCCTTGACGAGGAAATTGGCGGTGGAGGCCAGCGCGTCGGGGATCGAGTTGACGAGGTCGCGGCGGCCGTCGCCGTCAAAGTCGACGGCGAGGCGCTGGTAGGTTTCGGGGATGAACTGGGTCTGGCCGAAGGCGGACGCCCACGAGGACCAGAGATCGTCGTACTTGACGTCGCCCGACTGCACCAGCTTCAGCCCGGCGATGAGCTGGCGGGTGAACAGGTCCTTCTTGCGGTTGGCGCACACAAGATTGGCCATGGCGTGAGGCAGGAAGAACTCGCCCTTGATCTGCCCGTAGTCGCTCTCGATGCCCCAGAGCGCTGCGATGATGTAGCGGTCGGTGCCGAAACGCTGCTCTACGGCGGCAAGCGTCTTGCTCCATTTCTGCATGTTGGCCATGCCGTCGGCGACGCGCGGTTCGTCGACGAGGAAGGTCATGTAGTCCCACACCGGCGTGCGGAACTCGGGCTGGGTGCGGGAAAAGCGCACCACCTTCTCGTCGAACTTCGCGCCGTCCAGCGCCCTTGCCGCCAGCGCGGCGGGAACACCGGCGCGGGTGACCTTCGACTTGAGACTGGCGATACAGGCAGACGAAACCTCGGCCTGCGCAGGCACGGCTGCCGCCGCCAGCATTGCGGTTGCAAGGGCAAGGGCGGCGGTGCGTGCTGGCGTCATGTCTGGTCCTGTAACAGCCGTCGTTGAAAACGATGGCCAGCAGATTAGGCCCAGGGGCGGGATTCGGCCAGCTTGCTCTCGTAGGCGTTGATGGCGTCCTGCTTTTCCAGCGTCAGGCCGATGTCGTCGAGACCGTTGAGCAGGCAGTGCTTGCGGAACGGGTCGATGTCGAACCTGATGACGCCGCCGTCCGGTCCCTTGATCTCCTGCGCTTCGAGGTCGACGGTGATGGTGGCATTGGCGCCGCGGCGAGCGTCGTCCATCAGCTTGTCGACGTCTTCCTGCGGCAGCTTGATGGGCAGGATGCCGTTCTTGAAGCAGTTGTTGTAGAAGATGTCGGCGAACGAGGTGGAGATGACGCAACGGATGCCGAAATCCAGCAGTGCCCACGGCGCATGCTCGCGCGAGGATCCGCAGCCGAAATTGTCGCCTGCGACGAGGATCTGCGCCTTCTGCCATGACGGCTGATTGAGCACGAAATCGGGATTCGGCTGGCCCGCCTCGTCATAACGCATTTCGAAGAAAAGCGACTTGCCCAGACCGGTGCGCTTGATGGTCTTCAGGAACTGTTTCGGGATGATCATGTCGGTGTCGACATTGGTGATCTGCAACGGTGCGGCAACGCCGGTCAGCGTGGTGAACTTGTCCATCTGTCAGGTTCCTTGAAACGGAAAAGGCAATTGCGGTGATGTGTGCCGCGTGATCCGGGAAAGGTCAAGAATTAGTCTGTTTCGCCCGCATGTCCGGCAGGCCGATGCCAGTGGATTCGAAACCGCCGTCCACCGAAAGGACCTGGCCGTTGATGTAGCTGGCCTTGTCGCAGATGAGGAAATGGATGGCTTCGGCGATCTCGCGCTCGGTGCCGTAGCGGTTGAGCGGAATGCTGTCGTGGTAGCTCTGGCGGATGGCGTCGTCGTGCACCTTCATCGCCATGGCGGTGTTGACCGGGCCGGGGCAGACGCAGTTGACCCGGATGCCCTGGTTGCCGAGCTCGGCGGCCTGCTGCTTGGTGAGGTGGATGACACCTGCCTTGGAGGTGCCGTAGGCGGTGCGCAGCGTCGAGGCGCGGTGGCCGGAGATCGAGGCAATGTTGACGATTGCGCCGCCGCCGTTGCGCAGCATCACGGGCGCTGCCGCCTGCACCATCAGGAACGGGCCGGTGAGGTTGGTCGCCATGATCGCTTGCCAGATCTCGTGGCTGGTGCGGGCGATGGGGCCGAAGTCGGCGATGCCGGCATTGTTGACCAGCGCATCAAGGCGGCCGAAGCGCTCGGCGGTCTGGTCCACGGCCCGCTGGACGTCCTCGGGTACGGACACGTCAGCGTCGATGCACAGCACCTCGGATGGCAGCGCCTTGCGCGTCGCGGCAAGGGTTTCGGCATTGTTGTCGAGGGTGGCGACCTGCCAGCCATAATCGAGGAATGTCCTGACGGTTTCCAGGCCAATGCCACGCGCGCCGCCGGTGACGAGGCAGACCTTGCCGGTTGTTTCAGTCATGTGAGTGGTTCCGGATGGATGGTTCAGAAGACGCCATACCGGGTCAGGAACCAGTACACAAGGTAGATGCCAAGGGCATAGGCCACGATGCGGCCAAGTCGCTTGCCCCAGATGACCACCGGGTCATTGGCGTCGTCCTCATCGTGCGCCTGGCGGGCGCCCAGCAGCTTCTCGGACTGCTCACCCAGCCGTTTCAGATCCGCTTCGGCGCGGGCAACGGTTTCGTCGTCGCGTTGCTTGCGGGAGGACATCGGCGCTACTGAACGGTGCGTGGGCTGGGGGTGGCAGCTTCCAGTTCGGCTTCGAGCTGGGCAACCATCTCGTCTGACAGGTCAAGATGGTGGGCGGTCTCGTGCACCATGACGTGGGTGAGGACCGCGCCAAGCTCCTCGCCTGTCTCGACCCAGTAGTCGAGCACGGCGCGGCGGAAAATCACCATCACCGGCGGATGGTCGGCGCCGGCGCGCAACAGGCCCATGATGTCGAACGGCGTTTCCGCGCCAACCTCGTCCAGGGTGTCGTCGTCGGGAAACTCCTCGATGACGATGGCAATCTCGCCGGTCAGGTCGCGCAACGACATTGGCACTGCCTCCCACACCTTGCGGGCGAGCAGCGCCAGATCAGCCGAGGTAGGTGCACGCATGTGCGACCAACGGCTGTCACTGTTGAAAGATGAATTCATGGGACACGATTTTGCCAGTCAACGCCGGTCAATGCCAGCATAGAAGTGCAAACCGGCTGTCGTGCCGCACAATGGCGAATTCAGCCGAGGCTGGCTGCCGCGTAGGCCATGACGGCGCCGGACGCGAGGGTGGCGGCGATAAGGAAAGCGAGAACACGACGCAGGAAACGCGCGTCAGCGGTTACAGTAGACGTAGTCATAACAGGAAATTCCCCCTCAACACGACTTGAACCGGCGCAGGCCGCCATTGCCTAAGCCCCACTTGAACTTGGCTATCACGCCGGTATTGCGATCCGATTAACGCGCCATACACCATACTTCCACAAGGTCTGCAAGCTAATTCAGACCCTGCGTAAACCAACAAAAGCCATTGCTGGCAACACAACAGCAACAGGCAGCCAGGCGGACGTCACGAACTCCTGCGATGGCCATCGCTCCAGACCACGCCTACGCCTCGAACTCACTCACCATGACCGCTGCAAGGCAGGGCGGCAGCGTCGGTATTAACCATTGCCTAACCATGATGAACGGTTGATGAATGCAGGCAGGCGATAGCGCAAACTGGTGCAGAGGCGCCGCACAAGGCAGATCAGCCCAGCGTTCTCACGTCCACAAAGTGACCGGCGATGGCCGCTGCCGCCGCCATGGCCGGAGAGACCAGATGGGTGCGGCCCTTGAAGCCCTGACGGCCTTCGAAGTTGCGGTTCGAGGTGGACGCGCAGCGCTGGCCCGGCTTGAGTTGGTCAGGGTTCATGCCCAGGCACATGGAGCAGCCCGGCTCGCGCCATTCGAAGCCGGCGGCCAGGAAGATCTTGTCGAGACCCTCGGCTTCGGCCTGCGCCTTCACCACGCCGGAGCCCGGCACGATCATGGCATAGTCGAGCCGGCCGGAAATCTTCTTGCCCTCGACGATGCGGGCCACCTCGCGCAGATCCTCGATGCGGCCATTGGTGCATGAGCCGATCCAGACGACGTCAAGCCCGATGTCGGTGATCTTCGTGCCGGGTGTCAGGCCCATGTATTCGAGGGCACGAACCTTGGAAGCGCGCTTGTTCTCATCGGCAATGGCGGCAGGGTCCGGCACCGCGCCAGTCACCGAGATCACGTCTTCCGGCGAGGTGCCCCAGGACACGATAGGCGGCAGCGAGGCGGCGTCCAGCGTGATGATCTTGTCGAAGTGGGCGCCGTCGTCGGTGAACAACGTTTCCCAGTATTTCATGGCAAAGTCCCACTTGTCGCCCTTCGGCGCCATCGGGCGGCCCTTGAGGTAGTCGTAGGCCTTCTGGTCGGGCGCGATCATGCCGGCGCGGGCACCGCCCTCGATGGTCATGTTGCAGACGGTCATGCGGCCTTCCATGGTCAGGTCGCGGAAGGCTTCGCCGGTGAACTCGATGACGTGGCCGGTGCCGCCGGCGGTGCCGATCTCGCCGATCACGGCGAGGATGATGTCCTTGGCGGTGGCGCCCCTGGCGAGCTTGCCGTCCACCTGGACCTTCATGTTCTTCGCCTTCTTCTGAATCAGCGTCTGGGTTGCCAGAACGTGTTCCACTTCCGAGGTGCCGATGCCGTGGGCCAACGCGCCGAAGGCGCCGTGGGTGGAGGTGTGGCTGTCGCCGCACACGATGGTGGTGCCGGGCAGGGTGAAGCCCTGTTCAGGCCCGATGATGTGGACGATGCCCTGGCGCTGATCGGTTTCGGAGAAGTACTCGATGCCGAAGTCGGCAGCGTTGTGCGCCAGCGTCTCGACCTGGATGCGGCTTTCCTCTTCCTCGATGCCCTTGGTGCGATCGGTTGTCGGGACGTTGTGATCGACGACGGCCAGCGTCTTTTCGGGTGCACGAACCTTGCGGCCGGCCATGCGCAGGCCTTCGAACGCCTGTGGGCTGGTGACTTCGTGCACGAGATGGCGGTCGATATAGAGAAGGCAGGTGCCGTCCTCGGCTTCGTGGACCAGGTGGTCGTCCCAGATCTTGTCGTAGAGCGTACGCGGTGCAGCCATGTCTTTTCCCAGTGCATCAAAACTTGCGCATCGCTTCGCTTTACGTGCGTTTTGATGCGCGATCTTTTCAGGGGTTATAGTCAGCGGCAAACTAGCGTCACATGCCAGCTTTGTCATCCGGAAACGGGCGGAAAATTACTTCAATTTGCAACGAGCCCGTCGGTGCTTGCTTAAAGGTTTTGCGGCTACAAGTGGGGTCCTCATTGCAGACCAACGGAGATCCCTCATCCATGTTCAACAGCCAGAGCCAGAGAAAAGAAGAGCGGGTGCAGCTCGTGCTCAGTGACGGACGCACGGTGCCGGGCACTCTGCTGTTGCCGATTACCAGCGAGGTGCGCCGGGCGCTGAATGGCGACGCCGCCACGGTCGAGTTTCTGCATGCCGACGGGCGGCTATCACTGGTGGCCAAGCAGGCCATCGTGGAAATCGTGCTGGTGCAGGAGAACGAGGCAGCCGCCGCCAAGGTGGCTGCCTGATCTGCCGGCAACTTCCAAACTCACCCGCATCCGGCTATGCAGGCAACCATGCCTGCAAGGATTGTCCGTGAAACTGACCTGTACGAACCCGTCAAGCGGCTGCTCGAGGGGCAGGGCTATATGGTCAAGGCCGAGATCGGTGCGGCCGACGTGGTGGCCTGCCGGGGTGACGAGCCGCCGGTAATTGTGGAGCTAAAGACCGGTTTTTCGCTGGCGCTGTTCCACCAAGCCATCGAGCGGCTGAAGCTGTGCGATAGCGTTTATGTGGCGGTGCCGGGGGGCTCGGGCCGGGCCTACCGGAAATCACTGAATAAAAATCTTTCGCTGTGCCGGCGGCTGGGCCTCGGGCTGATCACGGTGACGCCCTCGGACGGGCTGGCCGAGGTGCAGGCTGATCCCGGCCCCTATGCGCCGCGCAGGCAGGCGCGCAAGCGTGACGCCTTGCTGAAGGAGTTTGCCCGGCGCGACGGCGATCCGAACACCGGCGGGCAGACTCGAACCACGGTGATGACCGCCTACCGGCAGGACGCCATAAGGTGCGCCGAGGCGTTGAAGGCCGGTTCGCTCAAGGCGTCCGAGGTGGCCAGGCTGGCGCAGGTCGGACGCGCCAGGGCGATCATGGCAGACAATCATTATGGCTGGTTCGAGCGGGTGGCGCGCGGCGTCTACGGCCTGACGTCGGCAGGGCTCGCCGCGGTTTCGTGAAGTCCGGGACCGGAGCGTGCCTTGAAGGCGCGGACAGCAAGGTAGAGCAGCAGGCCGAACGGTCCGAACATCAAGGTGAACAACAGGCACGGCAGAACCAGCCAGTGTCCGATGTCGCGGCGGCGCGCATCGCGGGCAAGCCAGGCGCCCGCGAACAGGTCGAAGGCGAGGTAGTGGACCCAGCCGATGAGAACACCGAGCGGCGAGGAGAACAGCGCCATGACGCCTGCAAGCGAGTTGAAGCTGGCGCCTTCGACGGGCGGCGTGAAGCCCAGCGCATAGACCAGCAAGCCGGTGTAGAGCAGGCAATAGGCGCCAATATACCAGCCACCATGCACGAGCATTTCCGTGACGCGCCAGCGCGGGGCCAGCGCCAGCAGCAGCCAGGCGGGCAGGATGCCGGTATTGGCGATGGTAAAAGCGGTTTCGACGCTCATCTGTTGCCTCCAGAGGCGTTTTCCTCGACGGCATCGACATAGGCGCCGATGGCTCGGGCGGTGGGTGTCATGGTCTGACGCCAGAAAAGCATGGCCATGACAAGGCAGGTGGCGATGATGCAGGGGACAGGTCCGGCCAGCAGGAACAGCGCGGCGACGGCGTAATAGTACCCACGGATGCCGTTGTTGAAGCTGCGGATGGCTTCTGATAGCACGATCGAGGTGGCCTTGACCTGCGCCTTGAGCAGCGGGGTCTGCTCTGCCTGCTCGGGCAGGCCGCCCGTCAGCGCCACGGTGTAGATCAGTTTGCGCAAGGCGTAGGTGAACGAGAAGAAGCTGATGCCGAGAACCAGGGTTACGGCGGCAAGGTTGATGGCCAGCAGTTCGACGCTCATCGGCTCGAAGAAGTGCAGACCGGTAATGACCTCGTGCACCGCCTTGACGTTGGCGAAGGTGCCGATCAGGCCGGCGACCACAATGAGAGTGGCGGAACCGAAGAACGAGACCGAGTTGATGACCTGGTTGAGCAGCAGCGCATCGAACGTGCGGTTCTGACGGGTAGTGGACAGGCTCATCCAGCGCAGCCGCACCACGCCGAGCTGGGCGTTCAGTGTCCCCCGGCCGAAAAGCTGCAACAATGGCGAATAGAGCCACCAGGCCGCGAACAGCAAGCAGATGGCAAAGGCGTGGGCAAGGCTGAGATCTGCAGGTATCATGAAGGCCGCAGTCTAGCCGCCGTTGGCAGCGCTTGCCACTGCCAACTTACAAGGCCGGAGCCGGTCTGATCACGGCTGCGGGCCTCGAGCCAGCAGGTGGCGGAACAGCGCGCCGGCGATGTTCGAGTAGTCGTCGGTCCATGGTTCCAGCGTGCTGTCGCCAAACTGCTCGATGCGGGCGAAGCCGCCAATGCCCTGGAGGGCCTCGTTTGACCGGCTGATCGCGACGACCTTGGATTTGATGGCGTCCATGCCGTTGTACTTGTTGGTGTCCTCAATGAACACGCCGTGTACGCCCGGCATGTCCGCGATGGCCGCTTCGAGCACCGGGGCGAGGTCCAGATAACGGTTGGACACATGCATCACCAGCACGCCATCGGGGCTAAGCCTGGAGAGATACATGGCAACCGCCTCACGTGTCAGCAGGTGCACCGGGATGGAATCTGACGAGAATGCATCGACAAGCAGGAAGTCGAACGAGCCTGCCGGCTCGCTGGCCACTGTCAGCCGGGCGTCGCCGACCACGATCGGGGCGTCCGGCTGGCATGACGACAAGTAGGTGAACATCGAGGGATCGCGGGCGATCTTGACCACCAGCGGGTCAATCTCGAAGAAACGCCAGGTCTCGCCTGCCAGCGTGTTGCAGGCAAAGGCGCCCGCGCCCAGACCGACCACGCCGCCGTGCAGCGCCTTGCCAGCGGCCATATGCTTGCGGGTGTGTTTGAGCATCGTGGCCATTGGTCCTTGCGGGTGATAATAGGCCGCCGGTATCGGACGGTCACCCGTCAACGGGCTGCCGTCTGGCTGGGCAATGCGCTGACCGCCATGAATCGTGGTGCCATGAGACAATATGCGGAACGTCCCGTCCTCGGCCAGGCCGACGCGGTGAACGCCGAAGAATCCACGCTCGGCGTGGCTGGTAAAGGCGTCACGCTGCTGGAACAGGACCACCGCCAGCAGGCCCATCGCCAGGGCCGCCGGCAACTTGCGCGACAGAAGGCTGGCGATGCAGATGGCCAGCAGCAGCGCAAGGATGACCGCGATCAGGTCGCTGCTGCCTTGCGTCGTGGTGCTGCCGGCGCCTGCTGTCATGACAAAGGCAAATACAGCGGCAGCCGCCGCCATGGCAGCCCCGGCATGTGCCCTCAGGGGTGCGAACAGGCGGTGCCGGAGTACATCGCGGCGGCACAGCAACGCCGATAGCAGCAACAGCGGATATTCCATGACAATGTTGAATATGACCGGTGCCAGCAAGGCGGTGAAGATGCCGCCCAATACGCCGCCCAGCGACATCCAAAGGTAGAATTCGGTGAGATGACTGGCACCGGGGCGGCGCTCATACATGGTGCGGTGGCAGATCATCGCGGTCGAGAAGAACGCCAGCACGCCGCATAAGATGCCCATCAGCCAGAACGGCACGCTGCCGGAAAAGAGGCTTGCCAGTGCGCCCGCAACGGCCAGCGGCTGCAGCTTGAGCAGCACCTGCATAGGCACAAGCGGCTTGTCGCGGAAGACAAGGATGTAGGTCAGCAGGTAGAGCGCCAGCGGGCCGATCCACAGGAACGGCGCCGAAGCGATGTCGGTGGTGACATGGGTGGTGAAGGCCACCAGCAATCCCGACGGGACAAACGCCAGCGCGACCCAGATCAGCCGGTCGCGCCAGGCGGGGCGCACGGTTGATGCCGGCGCAGCGGCAGCAATGGCAGAAGGCGCCGACGCATCGGTTTGAGAACTGGCCGGCGCAGGTGTCCGGGCGGCGCCGTTCAGCATCAGCCAGGCGCACATCATGACCAGCAGCACCAGAAAGGCGAAGCCTGCCGCCCATACGGTGGATTGGGCGGACAGCCCCAGGCTGGTCTCGATAATGACGGGATAGCCGATCAGGGCCGCCATCGAACCGATGTTGCTTGCGCCGTAGAGGAAATAGGGATCATCCGCATCGGGGTGGCCGGTGCGGCTGAACCAGGCCTGCAACAGGGGTGCAGTTGCCGATACGGCCAGAAACGGCCAGCCAACTGATACGGCCAGCAGCCCCAGCAGCCAAAGCTGTGCGTAGTCTGCCGGCGCTTGGTCCCAACCTGCCGGCAAGGCCAACGGCAGGAACATGAATGCGGCTGCGCAGACAGTCAGGTGAATGACAACCGCCCATCGCGCCGGTGCGAAGCGGGTCAACAGGTGCGCATAGCAATAGCCAATCAGCAACATGGCCTGGAAGAAGGTCATGGCGACTGCCCAGACCGATGGGGAGCCGCCGAGTTTCGGCAGCACCATCTTGGCGAACATGGGCTGGACGGAGAACAGCAGCATGGCAGAGACGAACAGCGTCGAGGCGAATGCGTACAGGATCCATGCTCCCGGTCGCGCCAGAAGGAACGTTGGCCGGGGTTCAATTGCACTGCGATCCATCGACATGTCAGTGGCCCTCTTCACTTGATCACCGGAATCAGTAACTGCCCGCCACTTAGCGCTGAGTTAATTTTTCTGCTCTTCCGGCAATTCTGCCTTAAGGTTGACGGGGGCAGTTCGCCGGCCTGCGCCGGTGACGGCGGCAACAGGAATCCGGTCATGCGGCGGATTGAAGACTATGTGGCGGCCAATCGCGAAGCCTGGAACGAGGTGGCGCCGCGGCATGCGGCACACAACCAGCAGCGGCTGAAGGCGCTGTTTGCGGGCGGCGGGTACAACCACCTTGCGGATGAATACGTAGCGATGCTGGAGCGCATCGGGGTGGCGGGCAAGAGCGTGGTGCAGGTGTGCTGCAACAACGGCATCGACCTGTTGTCCGCCAGGGGGATGGGGGCGGGGGAATGCCTCGGCATCGACCAGGCGCCGGCGTTTCTCGAACAAGCGCGTGAACTGGCGGCCGTTGCCGGGCATGGGGATGTGAGCTTCATGGAGGCAAATGTCTACGAGCTGCCCGATGCGCTGGCTGGCCGCTTCGACATCGCCATGACCACCATCGGTGTAACCGGCTGGATGCCGGACATCACGGCGTTCTTCGAAACGGTGGCCGGGCTGGTGAAGCCCGGTGGCTACTGGGTGATGGAAGAAATGCACCCGGTGCTGTTGATGTACGAGCCGGATCCTGACGGCGGCCCGTCGAAGCTGGTTCATTCATACTTCACGCAAGAACCCTACGTCGAAGAAGGCGGGCTGGACTATTTCGGGCATGAAACCTATGCGGCACAACCGGCGTACTCGTTCTCGTACACCATGGCGGCAATCGTGAATGCCGGCATTGGCGCAGGGCTGGAACTGCTGTCCATGTACGAGGTGGGCCGCAACATCTCGAACTATTGCGCCGATCTTGAGGATGTCAGGGCTACCCCACCCATGGGGGTCTACATACTGTGGCGGAAGAAGGCCGGATGACGCACGGCGGCGCGGCATCCGGCCAGGTTCGGCGGGAAAGATTGAGCCGGCAAGCCCTACTGGGCGGGCTGTGACGGTGCGGGCGCTGGTTGCGGGGCAACCTGTGTTGTGGCCGTGCCGGGGGCGGGCCGTTCTGCGCCCGGGAACGACAAGAATACCAGTAGCCCAAGAAGGGCGATAACGGCCAGGCCGATCAGCCAGCCGTTGGAGCTGCCGGTATTTGTCCGGTAGTCCGGCGCATGCGTGCTTGTCTGGTGTCGATAATCGGTAGCCATGGAATTATCCTTTCGTTCCATCGCCCCTCCAGCCTTTTCCGGGCAAGCAAGCTCAACACGGTGCGAAGGCGGTCAAACGGCAGGAATTGGGCAATTCCGGCGCAAACAAAAAAGGCCGGGCGCAGGGCCCGGCCATTGTCTGTTTTCCCGGTCGGAGACAACGCGCACTGGCGCGCGCTCTCCTCCTCGCCTCTTGGCAGTTTCCCGGGCGGAGGCTTACTTGTCTTCGGCAGCCTTGTCAGCGGCTTCCTGGTCGATCTTGGCGCGCGGCGGCTTGCCGTCGAGCAGTTCCTTGGCCTGCTGGACCCACTCTTCGCGCTCGATGCGACCACCCAGCGACAACTTCGCGTCATAGTCGGCGATGTCGTCCTTCTTCCACTTGGCGATCTGGGCCAGGCTGGTCACGCCTTCACCTGCCAGCTTTCCGGACAGCACGTCGCCGATGCCGGAGATGAGGGAGATATCGTCGACCACCTGTGGTGCGCTGGCCGCTTCGGCCTTGGCGGCGGCCGCTTCGGCAGCGCCGGGTACGACAATGGTGCGCTTCTTCTCGGCGATGCGGGCGCGCTTGCCGGTGCGGCCACGCAGATAGTAGAGCTTGGCGCGGCGAACCTTGCCGCGGCGCAGCACCTTGATGCCTTCGACCAGCGGCGAGTAGACCGGGAACACGCGTTCAACGCCTTCGCCATAGGACAGCTTGCGCACGGTGAAGCTTTCGTTCAGGCCGCCGCCGGAGCGCGCAATCACCACGCCTTCATAGTTCTGGATGCGCGAGCGCTCGCCTTCGGTGACGCGCACGGCCACGATAACGGTATCGCCCGGGGCGAAATCCGGCACTTCGCGTTTGGCCGCAATGGCCTGAGCCTGCTCGGCTTCGAGCTGCTGGATGATGTTCATCGTTTTGTTCCTTGTTTGGCGAGGCCAGCAGTCATTACCTGCTGAAAAGCCACTCCAATGTCTTGTTTGCGATCAACTTTTCATGACCATTCGGCGGCTCGTGTACGCCGGGTGATCTTCTGGATGCGGGTCTTTACCCGCGAGTTGCTGTCAAAGTCAATGTCTATCGGCGATTCAGGCCGTGTTCAGGCCGTTTCGTCGCGGGTCTCGCCCTCCATCAGGTCCGGCCGGCGCGCCCGTGTCAGTTCCGTTGCCATCTGCCGTTTCCACCGGGCAATCGCGGCGTGATCACCGGACAGCAGCACGGTCGGAATGTCGCGGCCTTCCCACTGGCGCGGGCGGGTGTACTGCGGATGCTCAAGCAGGCCGGTCTCGAAGCTTTCCTCGCTGCCGGAAGCGTCATTGCCCATGATGCCGGGCAACAGCCGGACGATGGCGTCGAGCACCACGTGGGCCGCAGGTTCACCACCGGACAGCACATAGTCGCCGATCGACACTTCCTCGAGACCCCTCGCCTCGATGACGCGTTCGTCGACGCCCTCGAAGCGCCCGCACACGATGATGACGCCCTCGCCCGACGCCAGCTGACGCACGCGGGCTTGCGTGAGCGGTGTCCCTCGCGGGCTCATCAGCAGGCGCGGGCGGGTGTCTCCTTCCGCTGCCGCTGCATCAATGGCGCGGGCCAGCACATCGGCCCGCAGCACCATGCCGGGGCCGCCGCCGGCGGGGGTGTCGTCCACCGATGAATGCTTGTCCGTGGCGGAATCGCGGATATTGCGGACGTCCAGCGACCATACCCCGTCCTCCAGCCCGCGGCCTGCCATCGACAGCCCGAGCGGCCCCGGAAACATGTCCGGGTAGAGGGTGAGGACCGTGGTTTTGTAAGTCATTGCTTCAGTTCTTGAGTGTCACCCTCGGGCTTGTCCCGAGGGTCCATTGTCGTACTTGCTGGATCCTCGGGACAAGCCCGAGGGTGACAAATAGTGAAGCAGCGATACTAATCCAGCAGCCCGTCCGGCGGGTCTATCGTCAGACGGCGTGCGTCCAGATCGATCTCCGGCACGCTTTCGACGTTGAACGGCACCAGCATCGTGGACTTTTCATCCGGCAGCTTCAGTTCCAGCAGTTCGCCGGCGCCGAAGTCGAGCACCGCCACCACGTCGCCCATCGGCTTGCCGTGCGTATCGAATGCCGCAAGGCCGATCAGGTCGGCGTGGTAGATTTCGTCCTCGTCCGGCTCCGGCAGGCGATCCCGGCTGACCGACAGTTCGACACCCTGCAGCGCCTCGGCGGCATTGCGGTCGTGCACGCCTTCAAGCCGGGCAAGAAACATGGCCTTGTACGGTTTGAGCAACGTGATGACCAGCTGGCGGCCATTGGAGCCGTCAAGGGGACCGTAGCTGGCAATGTCTTCAGGGTCGGCGGTGAAGCTTTGCAGCTTCACCTCGCCCTTTATGCCCTGCGCGCCGGTTATCCGGCCCAGAATGACCCGCTTGGTCACGGCAACGTGCCGTGGTTACGCCGTTGCTTCTTCGGCAGGAGCCTCTGCGGCAGCCTCTTCAGCCGGAGCAGCGGCAGCTTCGGCTGCAGCAGCGGCCTCGGCGGCGGCGGCGTCCGCAGCAGCCTGTTTCGCTGCGGCTTCATTGGCTTCACGCTCGAGCCGCTTCTTGCCTGGCTTGGCCTTGTTCGGGTTGTTGCGGGCTTCACGCTTTTCGAGGCCGGCGGCGTCGAGGAAGCGCAGCACGCGGTCGGTCGGCTGGGCGCCAACGGACAGCCAATGCTTGATACGGTCGGTGTTCAACACCACGCGCTCGCCGGACTCCTTGGCCAGCAGCGGGTTGTATGTGCCGACCTTCTCGATGAACGAGCCGTCGCGCGGGGCAGTCGCCTGTGCCACCACGATGCGGTAGTACGGGCGCTTCTTGGAGCCGCCGCGGGCCAGTCTGATCTTCAATGCCATCTGATTTACTCCTGTAGGTCTAGATGTTCGTTGAATGGGTTGGATCTTGTTGAATTACTTTTTCTTCCTGGCGAAGCCGGGCAGGCCCTTGAAGCCACCGCCGCCGAGGCCGGGCAGTCCGCCCTTGCCGCCAAGACCTGGCAGGCCACCGGGCAGTCCGCCACCCATGCTGCCAAGGCCTGGCAGGCCCTTCGGCATCTCCGGCATCTTGCCTTCGGCAATCTCGCGCAGTTCAGGCGGCAGCGAGGCGGGGTCCATGCCGGCCAGTTCTGCCTGCATCTTCTCCATCTCTTCGGCCGAGGGCATGCCGGCGCCGCCGCCGAGCCCCATCATCTTGCCGAGCATGCCGCCCTTGCCCTTGCGCATCTTCTTCATCATGTCGGACATCTGCAGGTGCATCTTGAGCAGCCGGTTGATGTCCTGCACGTCCACGCCGGCGCCGCGCGCCACGCGCTTCTTGCGCGAGGCGTTCATGACCTTGGGGTTGCGGCGCTCCTGCTTCGTCATCGACGAGATCATGGCGAGCTGGCGCTTGAGGATGGAATTGTCGAGGTCAACGCCTTCAAGCTGCTTCTTGACCTTGCCCATGCCGGGCATCATGCCCATCAGGCCGGACATGCCGCCCATCTTCTGCATCTGCCTGATCTGGTCGGCGAGATCGTCGAGGTCGAACTGGCCCTTGCGCAGCCGGTCGGCCATTTGCTGGGCCTTGCCGGCGTCAATGGTCTGGGCTGCTTTCTCCACCAGCGAGACAACGTCGCCCATGCCGAGAATGCGCGAGGCAATGCGCTCGGGGTGGAAGTCTTCCAGGCCGTCCAGCTTTTCGCCGGTGCCAAGCAACTTGATCGGCTTGCCGGTGACGGCGCGCATCGACAGTGCCGCGCCGCCGCGGCCATCGCCGTCGATGCGGGTCAGCACCAGGCCGGTGATACCCACCTGTTCGTCGAAGGAGCGGGCAAGGTTGACCGCGTCCTGGCCGGTCAGCGCATCGGCGACCAGCAGGGTTTCCAGCGGCTGGGCGATGTCGCGCACGGCCTGTACTTCGGCCATCAGCTCTTCGTCGATGAACAGCCGGCCGGCGGTGTCGAGCATGACCACGTCGTAGCCGCCCTTGCGGGCTTCCGACATGGCGCGCTTCGTGATGGCGGTGGGTTGCTCGCCCTTGACGATGGGCAGCGTATCGACGCCGATCTGCTCACCCAGTATGGCAAGCTGCTCCTGTGCGGCGGGGCGGCGGGTGTCGAGGGAGGCCATCAGGACCTTCTTCTTGTCGCGCTCCTTCAGCCGCTTGGCGATCTTGGCGGTGGTGGTGGTCTTGCCCGAGCCCTGCAGGCCGACCATCAGCACCGGTACCGGCGGGGCGGCCTTGAGGTTCAGCGGTGCCGGATCCTTGCCCAGCGTCTCGACCAGGGCGTCGTTGACGATCTTGACGACCATCTGGCCCGGCGTGACCGAACGGATGACCTCGCGGCCGACGGCCTTTTCCTTGACGTTCTCGACAAATGCCCGGACGACCTCGAGCGCCACGTCGGCTTCGATCAGCGCCCGGCGCACCTCGCGCATGGCGGTATCGACGTCAGCTTCCGACAGCGCGCCTCTGCCGGTCAGCTTGTCGAAAATGCCACTGAGGCGGTCCTGTAAGGTCTCAAACATTTCCTGGGTCCCTGTCGGAGACCGCGTTCCGCGCTCTCCTCCACGCCTCTTGATTTCATTTCCCTGTCGGAGACAGCGGGCTTCAGGCCCGCTTTCTCCTCCTCGCCTCTTGGAACAATCTCCTCGAAGCGGTTGGCCAAAGCGAATTGGCACCCGTGGGCGATCTTCGCTGACGGGTGTGGACCCCTGACCTCCCGGGCGCAGAACCCATGTGTCAGCAAGCCTGCCAATTCAATTTGGCTTTCGGATTGGCGGGTTCAATAGGGGAAATGGGGTGAAAGGTCAATGGGACTGGCACAGACGGCCCGTTTCACCATATAAGGCGCTCCATGAGTGCGATCGGCAACATACCCTTCCTCAAGATGAACGGCCTCGGCAATGACTTCATCATTGTCGATGGCCGCGAGACCGTACGCGCCTTCACGGCTGAGCAGGTGCGGGCATGGTCGGACCGCGGGACCGGCATCGGCTGCGACCAGTTCATCGTGATGGAGAAGTCTCCGGTCGCCGACGTGCGCATGCGCATCTTCAATGCCGAGGGCGGCGAGGTGGAAAGCTGCGGCAATGCCTCGCGCTGCGTGGCCAGCCTGATCTTTTCCGAGAAGGGCTCGGACACTGCGACCATCGACACCGAGGGCGGGTTCCTGGCCTGCCGCAAGGCGGATGCCGGGCTGGTGACGGTGGACATGGGACAGCCGAAGTTCGGCTGGGCGGATATTCCGCTGGCCGAGGAATTCCATGACACGCGCGGCATCGAACTGCAGGTCGGGCCGATCGATGCGCCCATCCTGCATACGCCGTCGGTGGTCAACGTGGGCAACCCGCATGCGGTGTTCTGGGTCAGGGACCTTGATGTCACCGACCTGACGAGGACCGGGCCGCTGCTGGAGAACCACCCGATCTTTCCGCAGCGCGCCAACATTTCGCTGGCCCACGTGCTGTCGCCCACCCACATCGAAGTGAAGGTGTGGGAGCGGGGCGTGGGGCTGACAAAGGCCTGCGGCACGGCTGCCTGCGCGGTGGCGGTGTGCGCGGCCCGCAAGAAGCTCACCGGCCGCAAGGTGACCATCACGCTGCCGGGCGGCGACCTGCTGATCGACTGGGACGAACGCGATCACATCCTGATGACGGGCGCTGTCGAGCACGAGTTCGAGGGCGTGCTGCCGGTGCTGGAAGGCCTTCCGGCGTGAACCGGCCGCTGGACGTCATAACCTTCGGCTGCCGCCTCAATGCCTATGAATCCGAGGTGATGAAGGCGCATGCGGCCGCTGCCGGGCTGGAAGGCGCGGTGGTGGTGAACACCTGCGCGGTGACGGCGGAAGCCCAGCGGCAGGCGCGCCAGGCCATCCGCAAGGCGCGCAAGCACAACCCGGATGCCCGCATCATCGTGACGGGTTGCGCGGCGCAAACCGATGCCGATGCCTTTGCCGCCATGCCGGAAGTGGACCTGGTGCTGGGCAACGAGGAAAAGCTGAAAGCCGAAAGCTGGCAGGCAGACGTGTCGGCGCGCAATGGCGCGGCCGTCATCAACGTGTCCGACATCATGACGGTTACGAAGGCGCGTTCGGTGAGCGTGGCGGGGTTTGGCGAGAAGACGCGGGCGGTGGTGCAGGTGCAGACCGGATGCGATCATCGCTGCACGTTCTGCATCATTCCCTTCGGCCGGGGCAATTCGCGCTCGGTGCCGGCCGGACAGGCCATCGAACAGGTGCGCATGCAGGTGGAAGCAGGATGCCCGGAAGTGGTGCTGTCTGGCGTCGACATCACCTCTTGGGGCGCCGACCTGCCGGGCCAGCCGAAGCTGGGCTCGCTGGTACGGGACATCCTGGCCGCCGTGCCGGAGCTGAAGCGGATGCGGATTTCGTCGATCGACTCGGTGGAGGCCGATGACAAGTTGCTGCGGGCGATTGCCGAGGAAGAACGGCTGATGCCGCACCTGCACCTGTCCCTGCAGGCCGGAGACGACATGGTGCTGAAGCGGATGAAGCGCCGGCACCTGCGCGATGATGCGATCGGGTTCTGTGACAAGGTGCGGGCCTTGCGCCCTGACATGGTGTTCGGTGCCGACATCATCGCGGGCTTTCCGACCGAGACGGAAGAGATGTTCGAGAACTCGCTGAAACTGGTGGACGAGTGCGGGCTGACCTACCTGCACGTGTTTCCCTATTCGAAGCGGCCCGGCACGCCAGCGGCGAAGATGCCCCAGGTGGACGGGGCTGCGATCAAGGAACGGGCGCGGCGGCTGCGCCAGAAGGGCGACGCGCGTCTGGAAGCCTTCATGGCAGCCCAGGCCGGCTGCACGGTTCCCGTGTTGTTCGAAACCGCCACACGGGGCCGCACGCCGCACTATGCACAGGTGGAGATTGACGGCGGTGGCGTTGAGCCGGGTACCATGCACGCTGTCAGAATCACCGGGCCGCGAGACGGCCTGCTTGCCGGGGAACTGGACGTTTGAGCTTCTTCAAGAAACTGTTCAACCGCATCGGCGGCAAGGCTGACGAAGCGCCAGCGCCAGAGGCGGAAGCGCCGGAGGCATTGCCGGCGCCCAAGCCTGAACCTTTGCCCGAGTCGGAACCCGCGCCGGAACCGGTTGCCGATGCGGAAACTCAACCTGCGCCAAGGAAGAAGGGTTTGCTGTCGCGGCTGAAGCAAACCTTCACCGGCCCGGCAGCAGAGGAGGAGCCACCAGCCCAGCCGGAACCTCTTGCAGAGCCGGAGCCAGAACCGGTGCCGGTTGCCGAAAAGCCGAAGCAGGCTCCGGCAAGGAAGAAGTCCGACAAGCCCAAGCCTCAACCAGGGAAGACATCCAGGAAGGCTGCGCCACCGCCTGAGCCTGAACCGGCGGAAGAGGCGGTTGAACCTCCGGCCGCGCCAGAGCCTGTTGTTGAAACGCCGCCCGAACCGGTTGCATCCAAGGCCAAGGTGAAGCCTGCTCCAGAGCCAGAGCCAGAGCCAGAGCCAGAGCCAGAGCCAGAGCCAGAGCCAGAGCCAGAGCCAGAGCCAGAGCCAGAGCCAGAGCCAGAGCCAGAGCCAGAGCCAGAGCCAGAGCCAGTTCTGTCGGTGGAACCGGAAGCTCAACCTGTGCCGGAACCCGAACAGCCACGGGGCTGGTTCCGGCGGCTGCGCGAAGGCCTGTCGAAGTCGTCGCGTTCGCTGACCGACAACATCACCGGCATCTTCACCAAGCGAAAACTGGACGCCGATACCATCCAGGACCTGGAGGATGTGCTGATCCAGGCCGACCTGGGCGTGGCGATGGCCATGCGCATCACCGAGGAGGTGTCGCGGGGGCGCTATGACAAGGAGATCGACCCGGCCGAGGTGCGCCGCATCATGGCCGCGGAGATCGTCAAGGTGCTGAAGCCGGTGGAGGTGCCGTTCACCTTTGCCTCTGACACCCAGCCCTTCGTCATCCTGGTCGTCGGCGTGAACGGGGCGGGCAAGACCACGACCATCGGCAAGCTCGGCGCCATTGCGCATTCGGAAGGCTTCAAGGTGATGATTGCAGCTTGCGACACATTCCGCGCGGCAGCCATCGAGCAATTGTCGGTGTGGGGCGAGCGGGTGGGGGCGAAGGTGCTGTCGCGGCCTACCGGCGCCGATGCGGCGGGCCTGGCTTACGATGCGCTGGAACAGGCGCAGGCCGACGGCACCGACATCCTGATGATCGATACGGCCGGCCGGCTGCAGAACAAGACCGACCTTATGGCCGAACTGGAAAAGATCGTCCGGGTGATCAAGAAGAAGGACGAGACCGCACCGCATGCCGTGTTGCTGGTGCTCGACGCCACGACTGGCCAGAACGCCATTTCTCAAGCTGAGGTGTTCACCAGGATTGCAGGCGTCACCGGCATCATCATGACCAAGCTGGATGGAACGGCGCGCGGCGGCATCCTCGTCGCCATCGCCGAGAAATTCAGGTTGCCGGTGCACGCCATCGGCGTGGGCGAAAAGATCGAGGATCTGCAGCCGTTCGATGCCGAGGGCTTTGCCCGCGCCATCGCCGGGGTAGGAGAGGGACAGGACAAGTGAGTGCCGCCGATACGAAACCCAAGGTCAATCCGGTGCTGAAGCTGGCGCTGGAGCTGGGGCCACTGGTGCTATTCTTCTTCGTCAACGCCAGGGGAAAGTCGATCATCGAGTCGTATGGGCTCGGCAGCATCTTTCCCGAACCGATCTTCCTGGCGACCGGCGTTTTCATGGTTGCCATGCTGGTTTCACTGGCGGTGAGCTGGGTGATGACCCGGCACCTCGCCATCATGCCCCTGATCACGGGCATCGTGGTGCTGGTGATGGGCGGGCTGACGCTCTGGCTGCAGGATGACACCTTCATCAAGGTCAAGCCGACCATCGTCAACGTGTTCTTCGGGGCCGTGCTGCTGATCGGTCTGGCTTTCGGCCGGTCACTGCTCGCCTATGTGTTCGACGCGGCTTTCGCACTTGATGCGGAGGGCTGGCGGAAGCTGACCCTGCGGTGGGGACTGTTCTTCTTCGTGCTCGCGGCACTCAATGAAATCGTCTGGCGGACGCAAACCACCGATTTCTGGGTTGCCTTCAAGGTCTGGGGCATAATGCCGATCACCATGATCTTCGCCATGGCGCAATTGCCATTGATGCAACGCCACATGATCGAGCCGGAGGACGGCGGAAACTGATGTCCCAATTGCAAGGACTGCGTGAATCTTTACGATGCGGACACCATAGCAGTTGATTTTCTTTCGGTAAGAGGATATTGGAATTAGTGTCTGTGACTTGTGCAACCGGGGGAAACGATGCACGCCGCACTGAAAATCGATTGCAATAGATGCTGTCATTACGGTTCCGTCCGTGCCGTACGTGTGCCGGGGGCCTGTCATCATGGATGATCGTCCTCTTGAACTTGAGGCAGGCGCAGAGAGCGTTTCGCCGGTAAGTTTCATGTTGAAGCGGGCCGCTCAACTGTCCGCCGACCTGTTCGCCGAGCAGCTTGGCAAGACCGGCCTTACGCAACGCCAGTATACACTGCTTGAAACAGTGCTTTCCAATGAGGGCGCCAGCCAGACCGAACTCGTTCGCACGACCGGTATTGACCGGTCAACGCTGGCGGATCTCGTCAACCGGCTTGAAACGCAAGGCTATGTCCGGCGTGAGCGCAGCCCGACCGATGCTCGGGTGAACTTCGTCTTCCTGACGTCGCTTGGCAGGGAGACCGTCATCAAGGCGAAACCGGTCGCGACGATCGTGGACATGGAGCTCGTGAAGCTGCTGCCGGTGAAGCTGCGCAAGCCATTCATTGCATCGCTTGAGGAACTGTCAGGCAAGCTGGACGCTGACAAGGACTGACCGGAGCCGGTGCTCAGGTCAGTTCTGCTGCGCCCTGGTTATGGCCGGGATCAGCTCGTCTTGCAGAGAGCGCGCAGTCAGCGGGCCGGTGAACTTGTAGGTGATGATGCCTGCCGGCGAAATCACGTACGTCTCCGGCACGCCATATACACCCCAGTCAACCGCAGTGCGGCCAGTGCTGTCTGCGCCAACCCTTGAGAATGGGTTGCCCAGCGAGGTCAGGAAGCGAACAGCGTTCTCGCGCTGATCCTTGTAGTTCAATCCGACCAGGTTGATGTCGTCACGGCCAGCCAGCGCGATGAGCTGCGGGTGTTCATCGCGGCATGGTCCGCACCATGATGCCCATACGTTCAGCACGGTGACCTTGCCGTTGCTGATGTCTGCCGTGGCAAGGCCGGGGACGGGCGCGCCATTGTTCAACAGCCCTTCGACGGGCGGCAGGTCGAGACCGGGCGCCGCCTTGCCGACAAGTGCGGACGGCAGCTTCGAGGGATCGCCGCTCTGCAGGCCGACCATGAACAGTCCGGCCAGTGCGGCGAAGATCAGCACTGGCGCGAGGACCCAGAACCGCCTGCGAGAGGGCTGTGGCTCACTGCCGGTGTTGCTCATCGGGTTTCCCGCGCGGATGCGGCTGCTGCTGGCGCAGCTGCTGGTTCACCTGGCTTGCGCCGCACCAGACCATCGCGTTCCAGCGTGTCGAGGCGGCGCGAGACGGCGCGGGCACGGACGAAGGTCCATGCCATCACGCCGCCGAGCACGGCGAAGGTGACGGCGTATGAGGCGATCACGAAACTGATGTGAGGGGCGGAAAAGTCCATCTTGTGCAGCAAGCCTTACATCTGTCGAGGTCAGCGCAGGGCGCCGGTTTGCGCCAGTTCCGCCTGGCGGATGCGGCGGGCGCCGATTTCAGTACGCATGGCGTTGAGGTGAAGTGCCAGAAACAGGAACGTATAGGCTAGGCCCATGATGAGCAACGGCGTCAGCAGCGAGGGATGAATGGTCGGTCCGTCCATCCGGAAGACGCTGGCCGGCTGGTGCAGCGAGTACCACCAATCCACGGAAAACTTGACGATCGGCACGTTGATGAAGCCGACGATGGCGACGATCGCTGCAACGCGAGCCGCCCGGCGCGGGTCGTCGATGGCCTGCCAGACCGCCATGTAGCCCAGGTACAGGAGGAACAGCACGAACATGGAGGTGAGCCGGGCATCCCAGACCCACCAGGTGCCCCACATCGGCTTGCCCCAGAGCGAACCGGTGGCCAGCGCCAGGAAGCAGAAACAGGCACCCACCGGAGCTGCAGCCTTGGCGGCGACGTCGGCCAGCGGGTGCCGGAAGACGATGGCGACGATGCTGGCCAGCGCCATGATGGAATACACCATCAGCGCCGACCACGCGGCTGGCACATGCACATACATGATGCGCACTGTCTCGCCTTGCTGGTAATCGGTCGGCGAGGTGACGAGGCCGAGATAGAGCCCGCTGGCGAACAGCGCTGCAGTTATGGCCCACACCCATGGCTGAACTGCCGCCTGCAGGCGCAGGAAGCGGGTCGGGTTGGCGAATTTCTCGATCGAACTCATGGGTTGATCTTCTAGCCGCGCGGCTCTCGGCTGGCAATGCGCCAATCGGTTACAGATTGGTTATCTGAGATAGCTTCGCAAAGCCGCTGCAGACGCAAACGGCGAAACCACCAGCGCCACCAGTACGATTGCGGCGAGGATGAGCAGCGACGTGCCGGAATTGTCGATGCCGGTCTGGAAGCCCGAGGTGGACAGGACGCCAAAGATCATGACCGGCACATAGAGCGGCAGGATCAGCAGCGACACCAGCAGGCCACCCTGGCGCAGCCCAACGGTGATGGCCGCGCCGAGGCTTGCCAGCAGCGACAGCGCCAGCGAGCCGGTCACCATCGCGGCCATCAGCGGCAGCACCAGAGCGGTGTCGAGATTGAGCAGGAAGCCGAGCAGCGGTGCGGCGATGGCCAGCGGCAGGCCGGACGTCAGCCAGTGCACCGTGGCCTTGGCCATGGCGGTCACTTCCAGCGGAGTATCCGACAGCGCCATGACCTCAAGCGAACCGTCGTCATGGTCGGCCTGCCACAGCTTGTCGGCGGACAGCAGCACGGACAACAGCAGCGCGATCCACAGCGCGCCCGGCGCAATGCGCGACAGGAGGTTCTGGTCCGGCCCCAGCCCCAGCGGCAGCAACACGACCACGGTGAGGAAGAAACCGATGGCGGTGCCGATGCCCCCGCCCTGGCGGGCCGCCAGCTTCAGGTCGCGCTTTAGGGTGGCAAGAAAGGCTGAGGTCATGTGGAGGCCGCGGCGAATTCGAACACGTCGGTCGAGGCGACCGGCAGGTCGATGTGAGTTGAGGCGATGATGATGTTGCCGGCCTCCAGGTGGGAGGTCATCAGGCTGGCCAGCAGCCCTTGCGAATGGGTGTCGAGGCCGACGGTGGGCTCGTCCAGCAACCATACCGGGCGTGGCGCCAGTGCCAGCCGGGCCAGGCCGAAGCCGCCGCTTCTGGCCCGCCGACAGGCGCTGGGCCTGAAAGCCGCGCAGCGCACGCAGGTTCATGGCGTCAAGGGCGGTGTCAATGTTGCCGCCGCCGAGGAAGCCGGCCCAGAACGTCAGGTTCTCCTCAACGGTGAGGTGCAGCTTGATGGCGTCCTGGTGGGCGATGAAATGCACCTGGGGTCCGAGTTCGCCATCATCGGCACCGGTGAAGGAAAGCTGGCCGGCTGCGGGCTCGGCCAGTCCGGCAATCAGCCGCAGCAATGACGTCTTGCCCGCACCGTTGGGTCCGCGCAGCACCAGCATGCGCCCGCCGGATGCTGAAAAATCCAGCCCGGTGAACACCAGCCGCCCGCCGCGCTCGCACGCCAGCCCTTTGCCCGAAATCTCCATGAGACGCCGTTTAGCGCATGCATGGCGCATATAAAAGCCACCTTCGACAAGAGACGTACTGGTGCTTGTCAAAAGTTTTGTCTAGAAGACGGCCATCCTCCACACCGAACGCGACGGAGCACCACCAGATGAGCGAGCAATCCCTCGACAGTTTCAAGTGCCGCAAGACCCTGAAGGTCGGCAGCAAGTCTTACGTCTATTATTCCCTCAAGGCGGCGGAAAAGAACGGCCTGAAGGGAATCTCGTCGCTGCCCTATTCGCTCAAGGTGCTGCTCGAGAACCTGCTGCGCCACGAAGACGGGCGCACGGTGACGAAGGCCGACATCGAGGCAATGGCCAAGTGGGTGACCTCGAAGGGCAAGTCGACCCGTGAGATCGCCTTCCGCCCCGCCCGGGTGCTGATGCAGGACTTTACCGGCGTGCCGGCAGTGGTGGACCTTGCCGCCATGCGCGACGCCATGGTCAACCTCGGCGGCAATCCAAAGAAGATCAACCCGCTGGCGCCGGTGGACCTGGTCATCGACCATTCGGTGATGGTCGACTTTTTCGGCACCGCCGGAGCGTTCAAGAAGAACGTTAACATGGAGTATGACCGCAACGGCGAGCGCTACAAGTTCCTGAAGTGGGGCCAGGGCGCGTTCGACAATTTCCGCGTGGTGCCGCCCGGCACCGGCATCTGTCACCAGGTGAACCTGGAATACCTCGCCAAGACAGTGTGGACCAAGAAGCAGAAGGTCAACGGCAAGGTGGCCACGGTTGCCTTCCCGGACACGCTGGTAGGCACAGACTCGCACACCACCATGGTCAACGGCCTCGCCGTGCTGGGCTGGGGCGTGGGCGGAATCGAGGCCGAGGCCGCCATGCTGGGCCAGCCGATCTCCATGCTGATCCCGGAAGTGGTCGGCTTCAGGCTGGCCGGCAAGATGGCCAAGGGCACCACGGCAACCGACCTGGTGCTGCGGGTGGTTGAAATGCTGCGCCAGAAGGGCGTGGTGGGCAAGTTCGTGGAGTTCTACGGGCCGGGCCTGTCCAACCTGTCGCTGGAAGACCAGGCTACGATCGCCAACATGGCGCCCGAGTATGGCGCGACCTGCGGGTTCTTCCCGACGTCCAACGAGACACTGGCGTACCTGACAGGAACCGGCCGCGCCAAGGCGCAGGTGGAGCTGGTCGAGAAATACGCCAGGACGCAAGGCATGTTCCGCTCCAAGTCGTCGCCGGATCCGGTGTTCACCTCGACGCTGGAGCTTGACCTGGGCGACGTGGTGCCGGCCATTGCCGGGCCGAAGCGGCCGCAGGACCGGGTTGCGCTGGCCGATGCCGCGCCGGCGTTCGCCAAGGCGCTTGCCGACATTTCCGGCGGGCCGAAGCCCAAGGGCGCGCCCGCCAAGGGCAAGGAAGAAGCCCGCATGCTGGCCGAGGGTGCGGCCCAGTCCGACCACCACGTGAGCAAGTACAAGGTCGATGGCGCCAATTTCGAGATCGGCCACGGCGACGTGGTGATCGCGGCGATCACCTCGTGCACCAACACCTCCAACCCGTCGGTGATGATTGGCGCCGGCCTGCTGGCGCGCAACGCCAACAAGCTGGGCCTGAAAGTCAAGCCTTGGGTAAAGACCTCGCTGGCGCCGGGCAGCCAGGTGGTGACCGAGTATCTCAAGTCTGCCGGTTTGCAGAAGGACCTCGACAAGCTTGGCTTCGACCTGGTCGGCTATGGCTGCACCACCTGCATCGGTAACTCAGGCCCGTTGCCGGAAAACATCTCGCAGGCGATCAAGGAAAATGACCTTGTGGCGTGCTCGGTGCTGTCCGGCAACCGCAACTTCGAAGGTCGCGTCAATCCGGACGTGCGCGCCAACTACCTGGCCTCGCCGCCGCTGGTGGTGGCCTATGCGCTGGCCGGCTCGATGAACGTCAACCTGGCCACCGACCCGCTGGGCCATACGCCCAAGGGCGAGCCGGTATATCTGGCAGACATCTGGCCGGATGCCAAGGAAGTGGCCGAGTTCGTGCGCAAGAACGTCACCCGCAAGGCCTACCAGGCCCGCTACAAGGACGTGTTCAAGGGTGATGCCCAGTGGCGCAAGATCAAGGTTGATGGCGGCATGACCTATGGCTGGGACGCAGCCTCCACCTATGTGCAGAACCCGCCCTACTTCGACGGCATGAAGATGGAGCCGGAACCGGTGGAGAACATCGAGAATGCCCGCATACTCGGCCTGTTCCTCGACTCCATCACCACCGACCACATTTCGCCGGCCGGTTCCATCAAGGCTGAGAGCCCGGCAGGCCGTTACCTGACCGACTTCCAGGTGCGCCCGGTGGACTTCAACTCCTATGGCGCACGGCGCGGCAATCATGAAGTGATGATGCGCGGCACCTTCGCCAACATCCGCATCAAGAACCAGATGCTGGATGGCGTCGAGGGTGGCTATACGAAGCATTATCCGTCAAACAAGCAGATGGCGATCTATGACGCGGCCATGCAGTACGCCAGGGATGGGGTGCCGCTGGTGGTGTTCGCCGGCAAGGAATACGGCACCGGCTCGTCGCGCGACTGGGCGGCGAAGGGTACCCGCCTGCTGGGCGTGCGGGCGGTCATTGCGCAGTCGTTCGAGCGCATCCACCGCTCCAACCTTATCGGCATGGGCGTTCTGCCGCTGCAGTTCAACGAGGGCGACAGCTGGCAAAGCCTTGGCCTCAAGGGTGACGAGACGATCACCATCAAGGGTCTTGCGGCCAAGATGAAGCCGCAGCAGACGTTTGACGTGGAAATCACTTCGGGCGGCAAGACGCAGACGGTGAAGGTGAAGAGCCGCATTGATACGGCGGACGAGCTCGACTACTTCACCAATGGCGGCATCCTGCCTTATGTCCTGCGTCAGCTTGCAGCCTGACAGGCAGGCTCGCTGACTTGATGTCCTGCGTCAGCTTGCAGCCTGACCGGTACGAAGGGTCGCGAGGCTACATTCGGATTTGAGGCCGCACGCGTTGCGGTCTCACTCACTCGTGAGTAGTAGTTGACCGGCAGTTCCGTCATAACCGGGTTCATGAACGAGATCACTTCCATCACCCGCCGCCGCTTGCTGGCAACCGGCATTGCCTGTGGCGCCATGGCGGGCGCAGGTCCGCAAGCGCTGGCCGCCCAGCCAAAACGGCCGCCGGTATTCGTTGAACTGTTTACCTCGCAGGGCTGCTCGTCCTGTCCGCCCGCTGACAAGTTCATGGGCGAACTGGTGCAGCGGCCAGGCATCATCGCCGTCTCGATGAACGTCGATTACTGGAACTATCTGGGCTGGCGCGATACGCTTTCGCAGGCCGTGTTCACCCGGCGCCAGAAGGAATATGCCTCCAGGCGCGGCGATGGTCAGGTGTACACGCCCCAGATGGTCATCAACGGCCGCTCCCACGTTGTTGGCTCGCACAAGCAGACGGTACTGGAAGAAATAGGCCGGCAGGCTTCAGTCCCGGCAAGCTATTTCGTGCCGGTATCCCTTAGCGCCAAGGGCAATGAACTGGACATCGAGGTGGGTGGCGGCCCCACTGACCGGATCATCCAGGCTTCGACGCTGTGGGTCATGTCGGTGGTGCCTGAGGTAACAGTGGCCATCGAGCGTGGCGAGAACTCGGGCCGCGAAATCACCTACCACAATGTCGTGCGCCAGTTGACGCCAGCCGGCATGTGGAAGGGCGAGGCCATTAGCCTCAGCCTGCCGAAAAAGCATGTCATTGAAGGTCAATCCGGCATGTGCGTGGCGGTGTTGCAGGGCGACAATGGCGGGGTGGTGCTGGGCTGCGCCGCGATGACGGCCACCAGTTAAAGTCCTTCGACAATCACGAACTGCCCATCGGCCGCGCCGGCGCGCTCGGCCTTGGCGGCGGCGTATTCCGGCGAGTTGTAGAAAGTGCGCGCCGCGGTCATGTCCGGAAATTCCAGGATCACCACGCGGCGGGTTTCGTTGTCGCCTTCCATGGTCTGCGTGGCGCCACCGCGGGCGAGATACTTGCCGCCGTACTTCGCAATCGCGGCCGGCGCAAGCGCCTTGTAGTTTTCATACTTCGCCGGATCGGTGACGTTGACGCGGGCGATCAGGTAGGCGGGCATGGCGGGGTTCCTCCGTTCTGGTCAGGCGCTAATCTGCATGCGAAGTCCGCGGGCGTCAAACTCGGGCTCGGCGGGCAGGCAAACTTGCTCGCCGCGGGCAATGCGGGCCGCTGACCATGCACAGGCGCAGGCGTCGAGGATGTCGTCCTCGGCGACCTGCGACTTCGGCCATGACGGGTGTTGCAGGCGGTCGACGGGAAAGCCGTTGCGGGCCAGAAGTTCGCGGCGCAGGGCCATGCCGTCGGGATTGGGCTGCGACTTGATCTTCTTCGCCAATGGAACCGGCTTGCAACCGTTCATGGCCCAGAAGCACAGTTCCGGGTGGACTTCCCACACGCGCGATTGCAGGTCCGACGTGATCACGGTGTCGATTTCGCGGATCTTGGGAAACAGCATGAAGCACTGCTTCGACACCTTGCGGGGCGGATCGGAGTAATCGAGGTTCACCCGGCACGAGGCGAAGTAGTCCTCCTGCATCACGGCTGCGCGCGACGGCACGGCAAAAACCGATGACTGGCGCTGCCCCAGGCGCGAGCGGGTCTCGCGCTCGCAGGTCCGGCCCGACAAGCGGGGCAAGCCGATAGGCATGTCGACGGCGATGATGTGTGCGGCGGTTGAGATTGCGTGGCTGAAGTTCGGGATCAGCGCAGCTTGTGGTGCAATGTCTGTCTTGCCTGACCAGGTAACCATTACCCACCCGGCCTTGCATCCGTCCAGCCCCGCGACGAAGATTTCAGGCATTGGTCGAACGGACGTGGACGATATTGCCGGTGTGCGGCGGCGCGTCGATCAGGTCGTTCCACTTGGCGAGGTCAAGTTCGTCGTGACCGGAAAGGTTGGTGGCCTCGATGACGCGGTAGACGGTGTTGCCGGCGTGGATCAGCGCCTCGCGCGCCGAGGACTTGAGGATGCGCGCGGCGAACACGCCGGCGAACAGGTCGCCCGTGCCGTGCGGCGGGTCCGGGAAGGCCTGCGTTTCATGCAGCGTGGCGTTCTTCGGCTCAACCAGCAGGTTGCCGATGCCGAGCGATTGCGGGAAAGCGGACGTTACGGCCACATTCTCCGCGCCGAGTGACCGGGCGGCGTGCACCAGGCTGACATTGTCGTTCCACTCGCCGCCCGTCAGCACGTTGAGCTCGAAGCGGTTGGGCGTGATGGTGTCGGCCAGTGGAACGAGATGCGTCTTGATGGACTCGATCACTTCCGGTGAAACGTAAGTGCCGCGGGCATCGCCACAGACAGGATCCACCAGTACCTGGAACTGCTGGCGCGCATCGCGGATGCGGCGGATGAAGGCGGCTGTGGCCTCGATCTGGCCCACGTCGCGGAAATACCCCGTCATCACCAGGTCTATCTGCTGGCGCCAGTCGGGACGTTCAAACGCCGACAATATCGCGTCGATGTCGCCTGCCGACGTGACCGGGCCTGATGGGCGACCATGGCCTGGATGATGCGGCCAGATCACGGTTGGCACTTCCCAGACATCGACGCCCAGCCGGCGCGCGGCGAAGGCGGAGGCTGTATTGCCGATATAGCCGCGGGAAATGCGCGAGGAGACGGAAACGATGGCCATGTGGTGGGTCTGCTGATCGGGCGATTCAGTTGGCGGGAAACCGCAGTATGGCCGAAGCCGATGCAGATGGGAAAGGGTCTCGACCAAAGCAGGCTTGTTATTGTGCGCTGCAATATCCTAAGACTTGCGCAAATCCGGATTGAGTGAGGGACAACAAGATGACGGTAAGGCCGCGCAGAAGCGTTCTCTACATGCCGGGGTCCAATGCCCGGGCGCTGGAAAAGGCGAAAACGCTTGCTGCCGATACGTTGATCCTTGACCTCGAGGATGCAGTCGCGCCCGATGTCAAGACAGCCGCACGCGCGCAGGTGTGCGAGGCTGTGGCGCAGGGCGGCTATGGCAAGCGGGAGCTGGTTATCCGCGTCAACGGGCTTGAGTCGCAGTGGGGCATGGATGATCTCAAGGCGGCTGCAAGGTCTGCACCTGCCGCCATCCTGGTGCCAAAGGTGTCGGAGGACGATGACATCAAGGCGGTGTCGGATGCGCTGGACGAAGCAGGCGCGCCGGAGGGACTTCGCATCTGGGCGATGATGGAAACGCCGCTCGCCATGCTGAACGCCAGGAAGATTGCCAGGGCGGCGAAAAAACATCCACGCTTCGAGTGCATGGTGATGGGTACCAACGACCTCGCCAAGGAAACCGGCGCGGGCCTGGGCGAGGGACGGCTTGCCATGCTGCCATGGCTGATGACGTGCCTTGCGGCGGCGCGGGCCTATGGGCTGGTGATCGTCGACGGCGTGTACAATGATTTCCGCGACGAGGCGGGTTGCATCGCCGAATGCCAGCAGGGCAAGCTCATCGGCATGGACGGCAAGACGCTGATCCACCCGGGCCAGATCGAGCCGGCCAACGTGGCGTTCGCGCCGTCGGAGGATGATGTTGCGGCAGCGCGCGAGATCATCGCGGCGTTCGAGCTGCCGGAGAACAAGGGGCTTGGTGCTATCAACCTCAATGGCCGCATGGTGGAGTTGCTGCATTGCGAGGTGGCGAAGAAGACGGTGGCCCTGCATGAGGCCATCGAGGCGATGGAGCAGGCGGCATGAGCAAGACAAGTGCGGGCAATTTCTTCGAAGACTTCGCAATCGGGCAGGTGATCCGGCATGCGGTGCCACGCACCGTGACCGAAGGCGACCGGGCGCTCTACACCGCGCTCTATGGTACGCGCTTTCCGGTGCAGTCGTCGGATGAATTCGCCCGCAGCATTGGTTATCCGCAATCGCCGCTCGATGACCTGCTGGTGTTTCACGTGGTGTTCGGCAAGACAGTCCCGGACATTTCGCTCAATGCGGTGGCGAACCTTGGCTACGCGGATTGCCGCTTCCTTGCGCCGGTCTATCCGGGCGACACGCTGAGCTCTTCCAGCGAGGTGATCGGGCTGAAGGAAAACTCCAACGGCAAGACCGGCGTGGTGTACGTGCGCTCGACCGGCGTCAACCAGCGGGGCGAGGCGGTGCTGGAGTTCGTGCGCTGGGTGATGGTCAGAAAACGCGACGAGGCGCAGCCCGCGCCTGAGCCTGTGGTGCCGGAGCTTCCGGGCGAGGTCGGCATCGAGAGGCTGGGCGCGGCCTGCCCGGTGATCGAGCCGGCCAGGTGGGATGCAGGCCTTTCCGGTCAGCCGCACATGTGGGGCGATTACGAAGTGGGCGAGAAGATCGACCACGTGGACGGCATGACGGTGGAAGAGGCCGAGCACATGATTGCCACCCGCCTCTACCAGAACACGGCGAAGGTGCACTTCAACCAGTTCACCGAAGGTCAGGGCCGGTTCGGGCGGCGGCTGATCTATGGCGGTCACGTGATCTCGATTGCGCGGTCGTTGAGCTTCAACGGGCTGGCCAACGCTTTCCACGTGGCGGCGATCAACGGGGGCGCGCACGTGGCGCCGCTGTTTGCAGGCGGCACGGTGTTCGCATGGTCCGAAGTGCTCGATAAGGCGAAGCTGCCTGAGCGCAAGGACATGGGCGCATTGCGGCTGCGGCTGGTTGCCACCAGGGACCGGCCTTGCAGCGATTTTCCACTGAAGGGTGAGGACGGCAAGTACGCCGACGGGGTGATCCTTGATCTCGACTACTGGGCGTTGATGCCGGCCATGTGATTTTGGAATGTATTTACGACTGGCGGAATAACACCAAGGGCGGATTGCACATGTTGCAGTGCACATAGTACACCTGCCCTGTACTTTTGCGAGGTCAACACTCAATGGCGGGAACACCCATGAAGGAGCGGCCGCTGTCGCCGCATCTCCAGGTCTACAGGCCGATGCTGACGATGATGATGTCGATCGTGCATCGTATTACCGGTGCGGGGCTCTATTTCGGCATGGCGCTGTTCGTGTGGTGGTTGTTCGCCGCTTCCCATTCGAGCGCCTATTTCGACTTCGTTCAGGGTTTCATCGGGTCGTGGTTCGGGCGGCTGGTGCTGCTGGGCTTCACCTGGGCGCTGGTGCACCATGCGCTGGGCGGGCTTCGCCACCTGCTGTGGGATACCGGCCGCGGCTTTGACCTGAAACTGATCGAAGTGTTGGCCAAGGGCAACCTGATCGGATCGCTGGCGTTGACGCTGCTGATCTGGATCGTGGCCTACATGGTGCGCTGAGGGGGCACGTCACATGAGCATGAGAACTCCGCTCGGCAAGGTGCGCGGCCTTGGTTCGGCCAGGTCCGGCACCGAGCATTTCTGGCACCAGCGGCTGACGGCGGTCGCCAATGTGCCGCTGATCCTGTTTCTGGTGTTCTTCTGCGTGGCGCACGTGGGCTCAAGTCAGGCTGACATGACGGCCGCCATTGCCAACCCGCTGGTGGCGCTGATGCTGGTGTTCACCATCATCTCGATCACCTGGCACATGCGGCTGGGCATGCAGGTGATCATCGAGGACTACGTGCATTCAGAGGGCACAAAACTTGCCGCGCTGCTGGCCAACACGTTCTTCTGCGCAGCGGTGGCGCTGATCGGCCTGTTTGCCGTTCTCAAGATTTCTTTCGGAGGCTGACCCGCTGATGGCGTCCAACAAGGCATACCAGTACACCGATCACCAGTTTGACGTCGTCGTCGTCGGCGCAGGTGGGGCAGGGCTTCGCGCCGCGCTCGGCATGGCCGAGCAGGGCCTGCGTACCGCCTGCATCACCAAGGTGTTCCCGACCCGGTCGCACACGGTGGCGGCGCAGGGCGGCATTGCGGCCAGCTTGCAGAACATGGGGCCGGACCACTGGCAGTGGCACATGTACGACACGGTGAAGGGGTCGGACTGGCTGGGCGATACCGATGCCATGGAATACCTGGCGCGGGAAGCACCCGCGGCGGTGTACGAGCTGGAGCACTACGGCGTGCCGTTCAGCCGCACCGAGGAAGGCAAGATCTACCAGCGCCCGTTTGGCGGCCACATGCAGAATTTCGGCGACGGCCCGCCGGTGCAGCGCACCTGTGCGGCGGCTGACCGTACCGGTCATGCCATTCTGCACACGCTGTATGGCCAGAGCCTGAAACACAATGCGCAGTTCTTCATCGAGTACTTCGCGCTGGACCTGATAATGTCGGACGATGGCGCCTGCACCGGCGTCGTGGCGTGGAACCTCGAGGACGGCAGCATTCACCGCTTTGCCGCCAAGATGGTGGTGCTGGCGACCGGCGGCTATGGCCGCGCCTACTTCTCGGCCACCTCCGCCCACACCTGTACCGGTGACGGCAACGGCATGGTGGCGCGCGCGGGGCTTCCCTTGCAGGACATGGAGTTCGTGCAGTTTCACCCGACCGGCATCTATGGCGCGGGCTGCCTGATCACCGAGGGGGCACGTGGCGAGGGTGGCTACCTGACCAATTCGGAAGGTGAGCGCTTCATGGAGCGGTATGCGCCCAATGCGAAGGACCTTGCCTCGCGCGACGTGGTCTCCCGCTGCATGACCATGGAAATCCGCGAAGGCCGTGGCGTCGGCAAGAACAAGGACCACATTCACCTGCACCTCGATCACCTTGATCCGGACGTGCTGGCCGAACGGCTGCCGGGCATTTCGGAGAGCGCCAAGATCTTTGCCGGCGTCGACCTGACCCGTGAACCGATCCCGGTGCTGCCGACGGTGCACTACAACATGGGCGGCATTCCCACCAACTACTGGGGTGAGGTGCTGAAGCCCACGAAGAAGGACCCGGATGCGATCCAGCCCGGCCTGATGGCGGTGGGCGAGGCGGGTTGCGCCAGCGTTCACGGCGCCAACCGGCTGGGTTCCAACTCGCTGATCGATCTCGTGGTGTTCGGTCGCGCCGCAGCGATCCGCGCCGGCAAGGTGGTGGACCGCGACTCTGCCGTGCCGTCGATCAACGAGACCTGCGTCGACAGGATCATGGACCGCTTCGACGGGCTGCGTCACGCCAATGGTTCGGTGCCGACGGCGTCGCTGCGGCTGGAAATGCAGCGCGCCATGCAGGAAGATGCCGCGGTGTTCCGCACCCAGGAAACGCTCGAACAGGGCTGCCGCCGTCTCGACGCGGCGTGGAAGAAGATGGCCGACATCAAGGTGACCGACCGGTCGATGATCTGGAACTCGGACCTCGTCGAAACGCTGGAGCTGGAAAACCTGATGGCTTCGGCGATCACCACGGTCTATTCGGCGGAAGCCCGCAAGGAGAGCCGCGGGGCGCATGCGCGCGAAGACTACAAGGACGGGCCGTATGCCGGCCGTGACGACAAGACCTGGCGCAAGCACACGCTGGCCTGGGTTGACAGCAAGGGCAAGGTGAAACTCGACTACCGCCCCGTTCACACCGAACCACTGACCTCGCCGGCAGAAGGCGGCATCGACCCCAAGAAGATCGCGCCCAAGGCACGTGTTTACTGAGGCACTCTAGAGATGGTTGAACTCGCACTTCCCAAAAACTCGCAGGTCACCGAAGGCAAGGTGTGGCCGAAGCCGCAAGGGGCCAACCGGACCCGCGAATTCAAGGTCTACCGCTGGTCGCCGGACGATGACGCCAACCCGCGCGTGGACACCTACACGGTGGACCTGGACGACTGCGGGCCTATGGTTCTCGACGCGCTCATCAAGATCAAGAACGACATCGATCCGACGCTGACATTCCGCCGCTCGTGCCGTGAAGGCATCTGCGGGTCGTGCGCCATGAACATCGACGGCACCAACACGCTGGCCTGCACCAAGGGCATCGACGATGTGAAGGGCGAAGTGCGCATCTATCCGTTGCCGCACATGCCGGTGATCAAGGACCTGGTGCCGGACCTGACGCGGTTCTATGCCCAGCACCGCTCGATCGAGCCATGGCTCAAGACCGATACGCCGGAGCCGCGCACGGAGTGGCGGCAGTCGAAGGAAGACCGCGAGAAGATCGACGGGCTGTATGAATGCATCCTGTGCGCCTGCTGCTCGACCTCGTGCCCGAGCTACTGGTGGAACGGCGACCGTTATCTTGGCCCCGCTATCCTGCTGCAGGCCTATCGCTGGCTGATCGACTCGCGCGATGAAGCCACCGGCGAGCGCCTCGACAACCTTGAAGATCCGTTCCGGCTGTATCGCTGCCACACCATCATGAACTGCGCCAAGGCCTGTCCGAAGGGACTTAACCCGGCAAAGGCGATTGCGGAAATAAAGAAGATGATGGTCGAGCGGCGGGTTTAGCGTTTGCCGCACGAATGTTCTGCAGTAGTCTGATCGCCTCATAACCAGAGGCAGGTCATGATGCGCGCTTTGCCCGCCACCCTTCTGTTGCTCGCCACGGCGAGCCTGCCGGCACAGGCGTTTGATTGCGCCAAGGCCAGCACCGATACCGAGAAGCTGATCTGCTCTGACGCGGCGCTGAAGGCGGCGGACGATGCGATGGGCGCGGCGTGGAAACGTCTCGGCGAACTGCTGGACAAGAACCAAATGCTGGCCATGCGGGCCAGCCAGAGGGCGTGGCTAAAGCAGCGCGATGACCGCTGTGGTTATGGCGAGGGCGCGGAGCGGGTGCAGTGCCTCAAGACGGTGACTGCCGAACGGACGCTCATCTTGTCGGGCGAGCCCCGAACCGGGCCTGGCACGGGCAACCGCCTGGTGCCGTTTGCAATTCATCGCCCTGGCAGCAAGAAAATCTATCTCGTGGACATTGCCGGTGTGCGCTTTGCCGATCCGCAGGCGTCAGGCGAGCGGGCGTTCAACAAGCTGGTGGACGACGGCATCGAGGCATCGCCACTGAACGAGACCATCGACTTTGAAAGTGCCGGCGAGCTCGCCTATAACGAGTCGATCGTTGTCGAATATGCTGGTCCGAACCTGATCTCGGCACTTTCCAGCGTTTGGCGCTATGATGGCGGGGCGCATGGCAACTACTATTCGACCGGCCTCAATTTCGCGCTTGATCAGGGCGAATTGCAGTTTTCCGATCTGTTTGCGGACACAGCCTTGCCGCAACTGGCAACGGCGTGCCGCGACAGGCTGAGCCGGGCTGAAACCAGCGAGGTGCTGAGCCCGCAGGAACGGCGCGACAACCTGTTCGAGGACACGGTTGCGGTGTTTGCCGAACAGATGAAATCGCTCCGGATATGGTCTTTTGATGCGACAGGCGCGCGGGTGCACCTTGCGCCCTATGCGGTTGCTTCCTATGCGGCCGGGGCGTTCGAATGCCGGCTGCCGCTGGAGCTTCTGTCGGGCTTGAGCAAGGCGCCGCGCTACCTCCCGCAGTGAAGCCGCCTGGCGGCAATCATGGTTAACCGGTTGTCAACGCAACCGGGATCATGCTGCATATTCGCGGTGTGCAAAGGAAGGTCATGCGCCATGAGCCACATGCCAGAGACTGCCGTCCCGGTCGATGCAGTCCGGCCCTGCGCCGAGGTCAGCGTCTGCTATCCACTGCCTGGCGATGCCGACGGGCCGCTGCAGGCAATTGCGGCACGTGGAAACGTGCCACTGCTGATTGGCGGTTGCGTGCTGGCGGAAGTGTCGAGCGCGCAGCTGGACAGCGAGTGGCAGGCGTGTGGAAGCCTGAGCGATGCGCAGGCCGCCGACTATTGCCGGCGTGCCGCGGGGCGTTTGTCACGTGCCTTCGACAGCGGGCTTGGCGCGGCAGACCTGGCGGATGTGGTTGCCAATGCGGCGGTGCTGTTCGTCATCAGCCTGCGCAAGGCAGGGCTTGGCTCGGCTCGCGAGATCGGGCCGTGCACGGTTCGTCACGACGGATCAGGCGGCGCTGGCCGGGTGAGCGCTGCCGGCTGACAGCTGCCGCAGCGCACCGCTGAGGCCGATGGCCTCGCCGAAGAATTCCTCGATCATTGAAACCGGCGTTGGCCACGGCATGGTGAAGCGGCCATGGGTCTCGTCGCTGTTGAACTCCAGTTCGGCGCCGTGCTTCTCGGCCAGCTTGCGGATGCGCCCGTTGCTGGTGCGGCACCACAGGTCGAGGCCGGAAACCGTGCGGTTACGGGCAACCGCGATGATGCGCTCCAGCAGTGCATCGCCCAGGCCGCGGTTTTGCCAGTCCTGCTCGACCGAGAACGCAGCCTCGGCATTCCAGGGATACTGGCTGGTGATGAAGCGGATTTCGCCGACGCCGCGCAGTTCACCGCAAGCGAATGCGCCGTAAACGAGACCGCTGCCGGTCATGGCCGAGTTCACATAGGTGTCGATGAAGCTGTCGTGAACGGCGCCGCCGAAACGCATTGCCCGCGATTCCGGATCGAGCCTGGTGAAATGCTCGCGGAACAGACCGGCCTCGTATGGCCACAGCCGCCGGATGACGGTGGATTCGCCGATGTCATTGCTTTCGCTGGAATGTGCCATGTTGATGCTGTTCCTCGCTGCCCGCCGGGCAAAATCTGCTACCGTTCAACATAATGCTGCATTGCAACATTTTAAAGGCTGAATTGTTGCAATGCAACAAGATTGGTCCAGGCGGTTGTGCCGATTCCTGGAATGCTCCGGTGGCCCAAACTGGTGCTTGCCTGAAAGTTTCGCGGTGAGTACGGTCCCCGCCGGATAAGGTCCACTACAGTCGAGGAGGCCGCCGGTCATTCAGGACCCGTGCGGTAATCAAGCATGGTCAAGGAAATCGGTCATTTCATCGGCGGCAAGCGTGTCGCCGGCACGTCCGGCAGGTTTGCCGACGTTTACAACCCGTCGACGGGCGAAGTGCAGGCAAAGGTGGCGCTGGCCACGAGGGACGAGGTGCGTGCCGCAGTCGAGAACGCAGCTGCCGCTCAGCCGGCGTGGGCGCGTGAAAACCCCCAGAAGCGTGCCCGGGTGATGATGAAGTTCGTCGATCTTGTGAACGCCGAGAAGGAGAGCCTTGCCCAAATGCTGTCCAGCGAACATGGCAAGACCGTTCCCGACAGCCATGGCGACATCCAGCGTGGCGTCGAGGTAGCCGAGTTCGCCATCGGCATCCCGCATCTGCTGAAGGGTGAGTACACGCAAGGAGCAGGCCCCGGCATCGACATGTACTCGATGCGCCAGCCGCTGGGCGTGGCGGCCGGCATCACGCCGTTCAACTTTCCGGCAATGATCCCGATGTGGAAGTTCGCGCCGGCCATTGCCTGCGGCAACGCCTTCATCCTGAAGCCGTCGGAACGTGACCCGTCGGTGCCGCTGAGACTGGCAGAGCTCATGATCGAAGCCGGCCTGCCGGCGGGCATACTCAATGTGGTCAACGGCGACAAGGAGTCAGTCGACGCGATCCTCGAGGATGACATCATCCAGGCGGTCGGCTTCGTCGGTTCCACCGCGATCGCCGAGTACGTCTATTCACACGGCTGCGCGGCTGGCAAGCGCGTGCAGTGCTTCGGCGGCGCCAAGAACCACATGATCATCATGCCGGACGCCGACATGGACCAGGCCGTCGATGCGCTGATTGGCGCCGGTTACGGTTCGGCCGGCGAACGCTGCATGGCCATCTCTGTTGCCGTGCCGGTTGGTGAGGACACGGCGAACCGGCTGATGGGCAAGCTGATCCCGCGGGTAGAGAACCTGCGCATCGGCCCGTCGACCGACCGCGAGGCAGATTATGGCCCGGTGGTCACCAGGCAGGCGCTGGACCGGATCCGCGACTATGTCGATATCGGAGTCAAGGAAGGCGCCACGCTGGCGGTCGATGGGCGGGGCTTCACCATGCAGGGCTATGAGAATGGCTACTTCATGGGTGGTTGCCTGTTCGACAACGTTACCAAGGACATGCGCATCTACAAGGAAGAGATTTTCGGTCCCGTGCTTTCGGTGGTGCGCGCCAAGACCTACGAAGAGGCCATCGACCTGCCGATGAGCCATTCCTACGGCAACGGCGTGGCGATCTATACCCGTGATGGCGATGCCGCCCGCGACTTCGCCGACCGCATCAATATCGGCATGGTGGGCGTCAACGTGCCGATCCCGGTGCCGCTGGCCTATTACACGTTCGGCGGCTGGAAAAAGTCGTCCTTCGGAGACCTCAACCAGCATGGACCCGAACTCGGTGCGCTTCTACACCCGCACCAAGACGGTTACCTCGCGCTGGCCGTCGGGGATCAAGGACGGAGCCGAATTCTCGATCCCGACCATGGGCTGAGCCCGACAATACAATCTCACGCACAAGGGCCGGTGAGCACTTTCGCGTGCTTGCCGGCCCTTGCCGTTAACCCGGCATTGAGCAAGGCATCAATCTTGCCACGTTGAACGTCGGAACCGGCCGTTACGGCAGGCCATCGTGACACTCCGTTAACGCGCTGCATGCGAGCCTCGATCCTGATTGACGCAAAGTAGTCTCGGGGGGCGGCAACAATGTCCGAATGGGGTTTCCTGCTGGTCGCGGTTCTGGCTGCGGCTTCCATGCTGGTGGTGTTCAACTGGCGCCGTCCGGTCAACCTCGTCCGGATCATCCATGTCCAGCGGCCGGTGGACGAGGTCTGGCGAAGTGTGGACCATGCATACGGCGATCTGCAGTGGCAGCAGAACCTTGACAGCCACGTGACCAGCAATGAAGGCCGTTCGGTGACGCTCAGCCACAGCATGCGGCGCGACGATGGCAGCCGGGTTGAATGGCAACTCAGCTTCGACATCGTGGAACGGGTTGCTGGCAAGCTGATCAGGCTTGAGCGTACCGGCATTGAAGGGCTGGCGCAGGACGACCGGCTGCTGGATTATTCAATTGAACTCGAACCGCGCAGCAATGGAACGCAAGTCAGGTTGCGCGAACGTTGGGGGCCAAGGTCGCTGACAGGTTTTGCGCTGGCCCACATGGATGCCGCCCAGCAGCTCGCCCGTCTGAAAGCCTGGTGCGAGACCGGCAGGATGAAGCCGGGCGGCAGTCATGGCTGGACGACGGTCATCATCTCGGTTGCCTCGCTGGCAGCCACGGCGGCGGCCTTCTCGGTATTGCTCGGCTGGCAGGTCGGACTGATCTTCGTGGGCCTGCTGGTGCTGCATGAACTTGGACACCTGATCTCGTTCCGGCTGATCGGCCAGCCCTGGGGCAAGATCATCTTCCTGCCGTTCCTGGGTGGTGTGGCGGTATCGCGCGTGCCGCACTTGCGCCAGGCGGACGATGCGTTCTGCGCGATCATGGGGGCGGGGCTCTCCGTCGTTGCGCTGGTGCCTGCTGTCCTTGTCAGCCTCTATGACATCGGCAGTCCGGGTTTCCAGTCGGTGACCTTTGTCATGGCGGCGATTGCGGGGGCGCTCAACCTGCTCAACCTGCTTCCGGTGTTTCCGCTGGATGGAGGCCGGGTGTTGCGTGCCGTTCTGCAATCACTGCTGCCTGACCATGTGCGAACCTCGATGTTCTTCACGGCAGTGGCGGTGGCGGCTGGCGGTGTGTATTTCCAGAACCCGGTGCTGGCGGCCATTGCCGTTGTGGCATTCTTCCAGAGCACCAGGCTTGGGCCTGCCCGGCGCGATATCGAGCCGATGAATGGCGCCGGAGCGGCAGTGATGTGCACGGCCTACCTGTCATTGACCGCCGCGCACGGACTTGCCCTGTTGTCGTTCTGGCCGATGCTGGCGGGTTGAACCGGCATCGTTGACGCGCTACCAGAGGTGCGCCGCGGCCAGTGCGGCTGCCCAGCGTCAACATTTCTGCCCATGCACAAGCATCCATCTGCACTCTACACCGCGCGTGTCCGCGATGGCCGCCTACAGCCGGACACGGGCCAGGAAGCAGTGCTCAAACGGCTCGACAGCCTGGCGCTCAAGCTTGACGGTTACAGCCTGCCTTCCGCAGCCGGGGGACTGGCATGGCTGTTTCGACGCAAGCAGGCCGATGCAAAGCCGCGGTCCGTTTATGTGTGGGGCGACGTCGGGCGGGGCAAGACGCTGGTCATGGACCTGTTTCACGAGGCGATCACGCCGGCGTCGAAGCGGCGAGTGCACTTTCATGCCTTCATGCAGGAAGTGCATCGCGACATCCACATCTTCCGCACCGGGCAGAAGTCGGGCCTGATCGATGCCGGGAGCGACCCGATCAAGGCGGTGGCGGAGCAAGCCGCCAAAACCGCGGCGGTACTGTGCCTGGATGAGTTTCAGGTCAGGGACATCACCGATGCAATGATTCTTGGCCGGCTTTTCGAGGCCCTTCTGGGGTTTGGATGCGTGATCGTGGCCACGTCAAACATTCCGCCCCGCGACCTCTATCACAATGGTCTCAACCGCAATCTGTTCGTGCCGTTCATCGAGCTCATCGAGCAACGCTTCGACGTTGTGGAACTGGCCGGCGCAATCGACTACCGCCTCGACCGGCTGGCGGGAGAGGACGTCTATTTCTGCCCGCTGGGTCCGGGCACGGCAAGCCGCATGAAGGTGATGTGGCACAAGGTGACCGGTACGGACGGTGGCGGCGAAGCCTGGCTCGAAGTGGGCCGGCGCAAGCTTCACGTGCCCAAGACGGCGCGCGGGGCAGCCTGGTTCAGCTTTGCCGAACTGTGCGATGCGCCTCTCGGGAATGCCGATTACCTGGCAATTGCGCGGGCCTACCATACCTTGTTCGTGGATGGTGTCAGGGTGGTCGGCAAGGGCGAGTCCAACGCGGCGCGGCGGTTCATCAACCTGATTGACACGCTGTATGACGCCCGGGTGCGGCTGGTCATGGCGGCCGAGACGCCGCCTGACGGCATCTACATGTTTGCCGACACCCCGGTGGAGTTCGCCCGTACCGTGTCACGGCTCAACGAGATGCAATCGGCAGACTGGTGGGAGCATGCGGTATCTGCCTGATGTGGCGATCGACGGGGTGCGCGAGCGGTTTAACCGAAAGGACAAGCCACGGCATCTTGCAGCAGGCAGGCTGAAGCGCTACTAAAACGCATCTTTTCGCAGGCGCGAAAAGGCTCACACTCAGACAAGCAGGGACTCATTCCATGGCACGCAAGAAGATCGCCCTCATCGGCGGCGGCATGATCGGCGGAACGCTGGCTCACCTGGCCGGCCTCAAGGAACTGGGCGATATCGTCATTTTCGACATCGTCGAAGGCATGCCGCAGGGCAAGTCGCTGGACCTGGCCCAGAGCGCGCCGGTGGAAGGGTTCGACGCGAAGCTCGAAGGCGTCAACAAGTATGAGGGCATCCAGGGTGCCGACGTGGTCATCGTCACCGCCGGCGTGCCGCGCAAGCCGGGCATGAGCCGTGACGACCTGCTGGAAATCAACCTGAAGGTGATGAGCCAGGTCGGCGCCGGCATCAAGAAGTATGCCCCCGACGCGTTCGTCATCTGCATCACCAACCCGCTCGACGTGATGGTGTGGGCGCTGCAGAAGTATTCCGGCCTGCCGCCGCACAAGGTTGCAGGCATGGCAGGCGTGCTCGACTCGGCCCGCTTCCGGCACTTCCTGGCGGAAGAGTTCAACGTATCGGTTGAGGACGTGACAGCGTTCGTGCTGGGCGGCCATGGCGATACAATGGTGCCGCTGGTGCGCTATTCGACGGTGGCGGGCATTCCGGTGCCGGACCTCGTCAAGATGAAGTGGACCACGCAAAAGCAGATCGACAAGATCGTGCAGCGCACCCGCGACGGTGGCGCGGAGATCGTCGGCCTGCTCAAGACCGGGTCGGCCTACTATGCGCCCGCGGCATCCGCCATCGCCATGGCCGAGAGCTATCTGAAGGACAAGAAGCGGGTGCTGCCGTGCGCGGCCCACGTATCCGGCCAGTATGGCATTTCTGATCTCTATGTGGGCGTGCCCACGGTGATCGGGGCGGGCGGCATCGAGCGGATTGTCGAAATCAAGCTCGACGCCGGCGAGAAGGCCGAGCTGAAAAAGTCGATCAACGCCGTCAAGGGCCTGATGGACGCGGCGAAAAAGATCGCTCCAGACCTTGCCTGACATATCGCGGCCAGACGTCACCGTCTGGTCCAACTTTTCTGGTATGTGGTATACCACGGTCTTTACGTAGCCCGCTTTCTGCCGCTATGGTCGCGGTCCCATTGCGGGAGGAAAAGGGAAGTCTCGGACAATGAACATTCATGAATATCAGGCCAAGGCGCTGCTGAAGGAATACGGCGCGCCGGTGGCTCCAGGGGTGGCCATCATGTCGGCCACGGACGCGGAAGCAGCAGCGAAGTCGCTGCCGGGGCCGGTTTACGTGGTCAAGTCGCAGATCCATGCCGGCGGCCGTGGCAAGGGCAAGTTCAAGGAACTTGGTCCGGACGCCAAGGGCGGCGTGCGGGTCGTCAAATCGATCGACGACGTGGTGGCCAATGCAAAGGAAATGCTCGGCCATACGCTGGTGACGAAGCAGACGGGTCCTGCCGGCAAGCAGGTGAACCGGCTCTATATCGAAGACGGCGCCGACATTGCCAGGGAACTGTACCTGTCGATCCTGGTGGACCGGTCCGTCGGCCGTCCGGCCTTCGTGGTGTCCACCGAAGGCGGCATGGACATCGAGGCCGTGGCCGAGCACACGCCCGAAAAGATCATCACCGTGGCGATCGACCCGGAAGCCGGCATCACCGATGCGGACATGGCAAAGCTCAGCTCGGGCCTCAAGCTCGAGGGCGCCGCGGCGGAAGATGCAAAGAAGCTGTTCCCGATCCTCTACAAGGCGTTCACCGAGAAGGACATGAGCCTGCTCGAGATCAACCCGCTGGTGATCCTGGGCAACGGCCACCTGCGCGTGCTCGACGCCAAGGTGTCGTTTGACGGCAATGCCGAGTTCCGTCATCCGGAGCTGGCTGATCTGCGCGACCTTACCGAAGAGGACGACAAGGAGATCGAGGCGTCCAAGTACGACCTCGCCTATATCGCGCTCGACGGCGACATCGGCTGCATGGTGAACGGCGCGGGCCTCGCCATGGCAACCATGGACATCATCAAGCTGTACGGCTCGGAACCGGCCAACTTCCTCGACGTGGGCGGCGGCGCCACCACGGAAAAGGTGACGGCGGCGTTCAAGATCATCACCTCCGATCCCAACGTGAAGGGCATCCTGGTCAATATCTTCGGCGGCATCATGCGTTGCGATGTCATTGCCGAAGGCGTGGTGGCCGCGGTTAAGGAAGTCGGCCTGAAAGTGCCGCTGGTGGTGCGCCTTGAAGGCACCAATGTCGATCTCGGCAAGAAGATCATCAATGAAAGCGGACTGAACGTGATTGCTGCGGACGACCTCGACGACGCTGCGCAGAAAATCGTCAAGGCCGTGAAGGGAGCTTGAGGCACATGTCCATTCTGATCGACAAGAACACCAAGGTTCTGGTGCAGGGCCTCACCGGCAAGACCGGGACCTTCCACACCGAGCAGGCGCTGGCCTATCACGGCACGCAGATGGTGGCCGGCATTCACCCCAAGAAGGGCGGCGAAACCTGGGAAGGCAAGGGCGGTCACAAGCTGCCGATCTATGCGACCGTGGCCGAGGCAAAGGACGCCACCGGTGCTGATGCATCGGTGATCTACGTGCCGCCGGCAGGCGCGGGTGCAGCCATCATCGAGGCCATCGAGGCCGAGATTCCGCTCATCGTCTGCATCACCGAAGGCGTGCCCGTCATGGACATGGTCAAGGTCAAGGCCAGGCTCGACAGGTCGAAGTCGCGGCTGATCGGTCCGAACTGCCCCGGCCTGCTGACGCCCAACGAGTGCAAGATCGGCATCATGCCGGGCAACATCTTCTCCAAGGGCTCCGTCGGCGTGGTGTCGCGCTCGGGCACGCTGACCTATGAAGCGGTGTTCCAGACCACCAATGCCGGCCTTGGCCAGACCACGGCTGTCGGCATCGGCGGCGACCCGGTCAAGGGCACCGAGTTCATCGACATGCTGGAGATGTTCCTGGCCGACGACGCCACCAAGTCGATCATCATGATCGGCGAGATCGGCGGCTCGGCGGAAGAAGACGCCGCGCAGTTCATCGCTGACGAGGCGAAGAAGGGGCGCCGCAAGCCGATGGCCGGTTTCATCGCGGGCCGTACTGCGCCTCCCGGGCGCACCATGGGCCATGCCGGTGCTGTCATCTCCGGCGGCAAGGGCGGCGCCGAGGACAAGATCGAGGCAATGAAGGCGGCCGGCATCGTGGTGGCAGATTCGCCCGCCGGCCTCGGCGAGGCTGTGCTCAAGGCCATCAACGGCTGATACCGTTTGCTCCCGCGAAGCAGCTGCGGCCCGTTCATGATATCTGTCATGGGCGGGCCGTTTGCATTTCCCCCATGCCAGTCTCCGGATTGCCAATCCAGCCCGCGCAATTTCGATTTACGTTCGCGTCAGGTTTGTCGAGTTGCGGTTGAAAGCATGCGAAATAGGTCTATGTTGCCATGCAGCACGTTTTTGTCTAAGGCGTGCACATCCGTTTCCACTCAAGGATCGCGGGCAGGCGACGGCCTGACGCGAAGGTGACATGGCCAAGACCGACGCCAACGACGTTTTCGAGCAAACGTCCTTTCTCTATGGCGGCAACGCCCAATTTATCGAACAACTTCAAGCTGCTTACGAGGAAGACCCGACGTCGGTCGATCCCGAATGGAGAGCCTTTTTCGGTCAGCTTGGAGACGAACCTGCCGCCGTTGCTAGGACCGCGACCGGTCCGAGCTGGGCGCGGGCGGACTGGCCGCAGCCGCTGAACGGCGAACTGGTCTCGGCGCTGGACGGCAACTGGCCGGCGCTGGAAAAGGTGATGGGCGGCAAGATCGCCGCAAAATCTGCCGCGAGGGGCGAGAAAGTCGATACCGATAGCCTGCGCAAGGCGACGCTCGATTCGGTGCGCGCGCTGATGATGATCCGTGCTTACCGCATGCGCGGCCACCTGATTGCCGATCTTGATCCACTTAACCTGCGCGAAAAGGAACAGCACCCGGAGCTCGACCCGGCGTCCTACGGTTTCGGCCCGGAAGACATGGACCGGGAAATCTTCATCGACAATGTGCTCGGTCTTGAACGCGCCACCATCCGGCAAATCGTCGACATCCTCAAGGCCACGTACTGCTCCACCATGGCGGTGGAGTTCATGCACATGTCCGATCCGCGTCACAAGGCCTGGATCCAGGAGCGCATCGAGGGACCGGACAAGTCGATCGAGTTCACGCCGGAAGGCAAGAAGGCGATTCTCAACAAGCTGATCGAGGCGGAAGGCTTCGAGGCCTACCTCAACGTGAAGTACACCGGCACCAAGCGCTTTGGCCTGGACGGCGGTGAATCGATCGTGCCGGCGCTGGAGCAGATCATCAAGCGCGGCGGCAATATGGGCCTCAGCGAGATCGTGCTGGGCATGGCCCACCGCGGCCGGCTCAACGTGCTGGCCAACGTGATGGGCAAGCCCTACACGGCGATCTTCCACGAGTTCAAGGGTGGGTCTTCCACACCTGAGGAAGTCGAAGGTTCGGGCGACGTCAAGTATCACCTGGGTTCGTCGTCCGACCGAGAGTTCGACAACAACCGGGTCCACCTGTCGCTCACCGCCAATCCGTCCCACCTGGAAATCGTCGATCCCGTCGTGCTGGGCAAGGCGCGCGCCAAGCAGGACCAGCTGGGCCGCGACCGCACCACGGTGCTGCCGTTGCTGATCCATGGCGATGCGGCGTTTGCCGGCCAGGGCGTGGTGGCCGAGTGTTTCGGCCTTTCGGGCCTGAAGGGTCACCGCACCGGCGGTTCGCTGCACTTCATCATCAACAACCAGATCGGTTTCACCACGTCGCCGATCTGGTCGCGCTCCTCGCCCTATCCGTCCGACGTCGCCAAGATGATCGAGGCACCGATCTTCCACGTCAACGGCGATGACCCGGAAGCGGTGGTGTATGCGGCCAAGGTGGCGACCGAGTTCCGCCAGACCTTCGGCCACCCGGTCGTCATCGACATGTTCTGCTATCGCCGCTTCGGCCACAACGAGGCCGACGAGCCGGCGTTCACCCAGCCGATCATGTACCGGCGCATCGGCAAGCACACTGCAGTCGCCCAGTTGTATGCCAACCGGCTGATCGAGCAGGGCGTGATCTCCGACGCAGACTACGAGCGGATGAAGGGTGATTTCCGCAAGCGGCTGGAGCAGGATTTCGACGCTTCCGACAATTACAAGCCCAACAAGGCGGACTGGCTGGATGGCCGCTGGTCGGGCCTGAAGGCGACCCGGTACGACGATGATCCGCGCCGCGGCAAGACCGGGGTGGATATAGCCCGGCTGCAGCAGCTTGGCGGCAAGATCACCCGGGTGCCGGACGGGTTCAACATTCACCGCACCCTGAAGCGCGTCATCGAAGCGCGCGCCAAAGCCATCTCCGAGTGCAGCAACATCGACTGGGCCACGGCCGAATCGCTCGCCTTCGCCACGCTGGTGGACGAGGGGTCGAAGGTCCGGCTGTCGGGTCAGGATGTGGAGCGCGGCACGTTCTCGCAGCGCCATGCCGTCTGGGTCGACCAGGAAACCGAAAAGCGCTACGCGCCGCTGAAGCACGTATCAGGCAAGAAGAACTACGACTTCGAGTGCATCAACTCGATGCTGTCGGAGGAGGCAGTGCTCGGCTTCGAATACGGCTTCTCGCTGGCCGAACCGCAGGCGCTGGTGCTGTGGGAGGCTCAATTCGGCGACTTCGCCAATGGCGCGCAGGTGGTCTTCGACCAGTTCCTGTCGTCGGGCGAGCGCAAGTGGCTGCGCATGTCGGGTCTCGTTTGCCTGCTGCCGCACGGGTATGAAGGGCAGGGGCCGGAGCATTCCTCGGCGCGGCTTGAGCGCTACCTGCAGATGTGCGCCGAAGACAACATGCAGGTGGCCAACTGCACCACGCCGGCAAACTATTTCCACATCCTGCGCCGACAGATGCACCGCGACTTCCGCAAGCCGCTCATCCTGATGACGCCGAAATCGCTGCTGCGGCACAAGCGGTGCGTCTCGACGCTGGAGGAAATGGGACCGGAGTCGACGTTCCACCGTATTCTCTGGGATGACGCGGAATACGTGCCCGGTTCCACGGTCAAGCTGGTCAAGGACGAGAAGATCCGCCGCGTCGTCATGTGCACCGGCAAGGTCTATTACGACCTGCTGGAAGAACGCGAGAAGCGCGGAATAAACGACATCTACCTGCTGCGCATCGAGCAGTTGTACCCGTTCCCGACCAAGGCGCTGGTGAACGAACTCATGCGCTTCAAGGACGCCGAGATGGTGTGGTGCCAGGAAGAACCGATGAACATGGGGGCGTGGACCTTCGTCCAGCCGTACGTGGAGTGGGTGCTGAACCGGATCGAGGCCAAGCACCGCCGCCCGGCCTATGCGGGCCGTGCCGCGGCCGCCTCGCCGGCCACGGGCCTGATGAGCCGTCACCTCAAGGAACTGCAAGGCTTCCTTGAAACGGCGCTGGGGCAGGAACAGGTCGAACTGCGTCATCTGATGTGAGACGCGACGAACGTCATTTGAAGGGACGACAAGACATGGCGAACGAAATTCGCGTACCGACGCTGGGCGAGTCGGTGACCGAGGCCACCATCGGCCAGTGGTTCAAGAAGCCGGGCGACGCGGTCAAGGCCGACGAGCCGCTCGTGGAGCTTGAGACCGACAAGGTGACGGTGGAAGTGCCCGCACCGGCAAGCGGCGTGATGGGCGAGATCGTTGCAAAGGAAGGCGAGACCGTCGAGGTCGGCGCGCTGCTGGGCACCGTGGGTGAAGGCAGCGGAAAAACCTCCGCTCCCGCAGCTTCCGCCAAGGACGAAAAGAAGAAGGAGGCCGCGCCTCCGCCTGCGCCGGAGAAGGCCAGGGACGAGCAGTCGCAGCCGGCCGGCAAGCCGGGCGTGCCCGCGTCGCCGTCCGCCGCCAAGATGCTGGCCGAGAACCAGATGTCGCCCGACCAGGTCGAGGGCTCCGGCAAGCGGCGGCCAGGTATTGAAGGGCGATGTCATCGAGGCACTGGAAAAGGGCGTGAAGCCAGCAGCGCCCGCCGCTGCGCCGGCTGCCGCCAGGGCGCCGTCGCCGGCCGATGATGCGTCGCGCGAGGAGCGGGTGAAGATGACCCGGCTGCGCCAGACCATTGCCCGCCGGCTGAAGGATGCGCAGAACACCGCTGCCATGCTGACCACCTTCAACGAGGTGGACATGAGTGCGGTGATGGACCTCCGCTCGCGTTACAAGGATCTGTTCGAGAAGAAGCATGGCGTGAAGCTCGGCTTCATGGGCTTCTTCACCAAGGCGGTGTGCCATGCGCTGAAGGAAATCCCGGCGGTCAATGCCGAGATCGATGGCGACGAGATCGTCTACAAGAACTTCTGTCACGTGGGCGTGGCAGTGGGCACCGACAAGGGCCTCGTGGTGCCCGTGGTGCGCGATGCCGACCAGATGTCGATTGCCGAGATCGAAAAGGAAATCGGCCGGCTTGGCCTCAAGGCGCGTGATGGCCAGCTGTCGATGTCGGACATGCAGGGCGGCACCTTCACCATCTCCAATGGCGGGGTGTATGGCTCGCTGATGTCCACGCCCATCCTCAATGCGCCGCAGTCGGGCATTCTCGGCATGCACAAGATCCAGGACCGCCCGATGGTGGTGAACGGCGAGATCAAGGTGCGCCCGATGATGTACCTGGCGCTCAGCTATGACCACCGCATTGTCGACGGCAAGGAAGCGGTGACGTTCCTCGTGCGCGTCAAGGACTCGCTCGAAGACCCGGAGCGGCTGGTGCTCGACCTCTAAGGAAGGTTTTCAAATGTACGATCTGGTTGTCATCGGCACAGGCCCCGGCGGTTATGTGGGCGCGATCCGCGCTGCCCAGCTTGGCCTCAAGGTGGCGGTGGTGGAAAAGCGCGCCAGCCATGGCGGCACTTGCCTGAACGTCGGTTGCATTCCATCCAAGGCGTTGCTGCACGCGTCCGAACTGTTCGAGGAGGCGGAACATTCCTTCGAGGGCATGGGCATCAAGGTGTCGAAGCCCAAGGCTGACATCAGGCAGATGCTCAAGTTCAAGGACGAGGCCATCGAGGGCAACACCAAGGGCATCGAGTTCCTGCTGAAGAAGAACAAGGTCGACGCCTTTCATGGCACCGGCAAGATCCTGTCTGCCGGCAAGGTTCAGGTGACGCCCGAGAAGGGCGAAGCTCAGGTGCTGGAGACAAGGAACATCTGCATCGCCACCGGGTCGGACGTGGCGCGGCTCAAGGGCATCGAGATCGACGAGAAGACCGTGGTGTCGTCCACTGGCGCGCTGGAACTGGACAAGGTGCCGGGCCATCTGGTGGTGGTGGGCGCGGGCGTCATCGGGCTGGAGCTGGGTTCGGTGTGGCGGCGGCTGGGCTCCAGGGTGACGGTGATCGAGTTCCTCGACCGCATCCTGCCGGGCATGGACTCCGAGGTGGCCAAGAAGTTCCAGGTGATGCTGAAGAAGCAGGGCATGGACTTCAAGCTGGGCTCAAAGGTGACGGCGGTCCAGAAAGACAAGAAGAGCCTCAAGGTATCTGTCGAGCCCGCCAAGGGCGGCGATGCCGCGACCATCGAGGCGGACATCGTGCTTGTCGCCATCGGGCGCGTTCCCTACACGGCGGGCCTCGGTCTTGAGGAGGCCGGCGTCAAGCTGGACGAGCGTGGCCGGGTGATCATCGACGATCACTTCAAGACCAGTGTGGACGGCATCTTCGCCATCGGCGACGTGGTGCGCGGCGCCATGCTCGCCCACAAGGCCGAAGAAGAAGGCGTGGCGCTGGCCGAACTGCTGGCGGGCCAGGCGGGGCATGTGAACTACGGCATCATTCCGGGCGTGGTCTACACCAATCCGGAGGTTGCCTCGGTGGGCAAGACCGAGGACGAACTGAAGCAGGAAGGCGTGGCCTACAAGGCGGGCTCATTCCCGTTCATGGCCAACGGCCGCGCCAAGGCCAACAAGACCACCGACGGTTTCGTGAAGGTGCTGGCGGATGCAAAGACCGACCAGGTGCTGGGCGTCCACATCGTCGGCCCGCAGGCCGGCGAACTCATCCACGAGTGCGCCGTGCTGATGGAGTTCGGCGGGTCGTCGGAAGACCTGGCGCGCACCTGCCACGCACACCCGACTTTGTCCGAGGCGGTCAAGGAAGCCGCGCTTGCGGTGGACAAGCGGGCGATCCACTCCTGATCAGATATCCGTCTCCGGCACCAGCCTCGTCCCGTCGATCATCCGCTTGTAGGTGAACGGCGCAGGGTCGACGACCGGCGTTCTGCCGGTGACAAGGTCGGCCATCAGCTTGCCTGCGCCCGGGCCAATGCCGAACCCGTGACCGGAAAAGCCGGTGGCGAGGAAAAAGCCCGGCACCTGCCCGATGGGCGAGATCACCGGCACGGCATCGGGTGTCACGTCGATGAGGCCCGCCCACTTGCGTGCAATCTTCACACCCCTGAAGGCGGGATGATCCTGCTGCAGTTCGGCAAGGCATTCGTCCAGCACCCACTGCACCGGTTCGGGGTCCAGCACCCGGGTCTTCTCGAACGGCGACACCTCGTCCAGCTTCCAGCGCGAGGCCATGACCGCTTCGTTCAGGAAGCGGGTGCCGAAGCGCAGCCGCAGGTTGGGCCATTCGGACTTCAGCGCGGGAATGAACGCCTTCAGGTACTTGAACGAGGCCGGGATTATGTCGGCCACGGTGACGGCGTTGTGGGCAATGGTATAACCGCCGTCGGCGCGCTTGCGGACGGCGTACTTTCCACCGGCAAACGAGGCGGCGTAGGGCGCGTCCAGCGGTTCGGTGGCCTGCACCGAGGACAGGGTGATCAGCTGCGGCAGGTCGAGCCCCAGGTTGCCGAGGAAGCGACGCGACCAGGCGCCTCCGGCATAGACAACGGCATTGCACTTCACCGTCCCGCGTTCGGTGACGACACCCGACACACGGCCTGCTTCCATTTCGACGCCGCGCACCGCCCAGCCGGTGAACACCTGTCCGCCCATCGCCCTGATGTGCCTGGCGATGGCCGGGGCTGCCATGGTGGGCTCGGCGCGACCGTCAGACGGGGTGTAGAGCGCGCCGGCGAACCGTTTCGATGCGCCAGGCACGATGTCGTCCAGCTTGTCCTTGTGGATGATGCGGCTTTCGATCTGCAGCGGGCGGGCACATTTGTCCGCCCAGTTGCTGCGCCGCTCCAGGCCCTGTTCGCTGGCCTCGAGATAGGTGATGCCGCAGGTGGTGAAGCCGGTTGCCGCGCCGACGCGCTTGTCCATGCCGTGCCACAGCCTGAGCGACTCGGCAATCAACGGCATTTCGCGGCTGTCGCGGCCCATCTGGCGGCACCAGCCCCAGTTGCGGCCTGACTGTTCGCCGGCGATGCGGCCCTTCTCGAACAGCGCCACTTTCAGCCCGCGCTCGGCAAGCTCCATGGCGGTGCAGGTGCCGATGATGCCGCCGCCAATGATGGCGACGTCAACGCGGGCGGGAAGGTCACTGTCGCTGTCAACGATTTCGGGAAGAGGTACTGCCATGGTGGGCGCGAGACTAGATTTGAGATCCACGCTTGCCAAGCGGGATTGTTCGCCTTGGTGCCATGCGTCAGGCGCGCGGGTGAGCCTTGTCGTACTGGGCCAGCAGGTGTTCGCGGTCGACGCCGGTATAGAGTTGCGTGGTCGACAGGCTGGAGTGACCCAACAGTTCCTGGATGGCACGCAGGTCTGCCCCGCCGCCGAGCAGGTGGGTGGCGAAGGAATGCCTGAGCGCGTGGGGCGTGGCGGTGTCCGGCAGGCCGAGGCCCGAGCGCAGCCGCTGCATCAGCAGCTGGATGTTGCGGGCGTTCAGTCTGCCGCCGCGCTCGCCGATGAACAGGGGGCCGTGCGGGTCGAGCGGTGGTGCCACGTCCAGATAGACCTGGATGGCCTTCACCGCAGCGGGCAGCACCGGCACCAGCCGCACCTTGCCGCCCTTGCCCGTTATGCGCAGCACATCGTCATTTGGCCGCACGGGGGCCTCGTTGCGGTTGAGGTTGAGCGCCTCCGAAATGCGCAGGCCACACGCATAAAGCAGCATCAGTACGGCGGTGTCGCGGGCGGCCACCCAGGCTTGCGCATGGCCGCTTCCCTGCATGACGCGGGCTGCAGCCGGGGCGGTCAGCGGCTTCGGCAAGGCTTGTGGCAGTTTTGGCGCACGCAAGCTGCCCAGCGCCGGGTTGCGGGCAAGGCCGTTCAGTTCGAGCCAGCGGTAGAACGTGCGGATGGCCGACAGCTGGCGGGCCAGCGAGCGGCTTTCCACGCCGCCGTTGCGGCGCGACGCCATGAAGGCGCGGAAATCCATGGCCTTCAGCGAGGCCAGATCCATGAGGCTGGGGGGCGCGCCAAGGTGGTTTTTCAGGAAGCCGGTGAACTGGCTTGTGTCACGCAGGTAAGCCTCCAGCGTATGCGGGCTGAGCTGGCGCTCGACCTGCAAGTGGGCGGCCCAGCGCTGGATGGCGCTGGCGGCGTCGGGGGCGGCGTTGAACTGCGTGAGGCTGGCGTTACTCATGACCGCCAGTCTAGGCGGGCGTGGTTAACAGGGTCTGATTACAGGATCTTCTGCCCTGTCTTCGCCCAGTCGGCGGTGAACATTTCCAGCCCCTTGTCGGTGAGGGGGTGCTTGACCAGCGCCTTGAGGGTTGCAGGCGGCACGGTTGCCACGTCGGCCCCGGCCAGGGCTGCCTGTTTGACGTGGTTCACGGTGCGGATGGAGGCTGCGAGAATCTGGGTCTGAAAGTCGTAATTGTCGTAAATCTCGCGAATTTCCTCGATCAGTTCCATGCCATCCAGCCCGATGTCGTCGAGCCGGCCGATGAACGGCGAGATGAAGGTTGCGCCGGCCTTGGCGGCCAGCAGCGCCTGGTTGGCGTTGAAGCACAAGGTGACGTTGACCATGGTGCCTTCGCCGGTGAGCGTGCGGCAGGCCTTCAGCCCGTCCCAGGTGAGCGGCACCTTGACGGTGACGTTCCTGGCGATCTTCGCCAGGTGACGGCCTTCGGCCACCATGCCATCGGCATCCAGTGCCACGACCTCGGCTGAAACCGGGCCATCGACAATCTTGCAGATCTCGGCGACAGTCTGCTGGAAGTCGCCGCCCGCCTTGGCAACCAGCGACGGGTTGGTGGTGACCCCATCGAGCAGCCCCATGCCGGCGAGTTCGCGGATGTCGTTGAGATCGGCGGTGTCGGCGAAGAATTTCATCTGGTGTCACTTCTTTCGGATGGAATGTACGATTGGCGGCGAACCTAGCATTGCAGGCAGCCGCCGCCAATGGCCGATGGGCGGTTGATTGAAGGCCTCAATTCAGCCAGCTTCGGTTTCAGCCATGCCGTCCGATTCCACAGTTCAGGTGCTGTTGCCGCTGGCGCTCGAGGGCGCCTATACCTACGCCGTGCCGCAGGGCATGGCGCTGGCGGAGGGCGACTATGTGCGGGTGCCGCTGGGACCGCGGCAGATGACCGGCGTGGTGTGGCAGGTGGGCGGTGCCGCACCGGAGGGGGCGAAACTGCGCGCGGTCGCCGAGCGGTATGACATGGCGGCGATGCCGGCGCTCCATCGGCAGTTCATCGACTGGGTGGCGCGTTATTATCTCGAAAGCCCGGGGCAGGTGCTGCGGATGTGCTTGCGGGTGCCGGAGGCGCTGGCCGGCGAGCGCCAGCAGATCGCCTGGCGGGCGTCGGGCCGGGAGCCGGACAAGCTGACGGCGCAGCGGGCGCGGGTGATGGAGATTGCCGCGGACGGCCTGGCGCGGCGTGCAGCAGACCTCGCGGCTGAAGCCGGGGTCAGCGCGGGGGTGATCAAGGGCCTGCAGGAGCAAGGCGCGCTGGAGCCCGTGGCCCTGCCGGCGCTGGAGCCGTTCGGGAACCCTGAACCGGGGCACAACCCGGTCAAGCTGAACAAGGGCCAGCAGGAGGCGGCGCGGCTGTTGCGCGCGGCAGTTACGGCGCGAGGGTTCTCGGTGTCGCTGCTCGATGGTGTGACCGGGTCCGGCAAGACGGAGGTCTATTTCGAGGCCATGGCGGCGGCTCTGGCGCGCGGCGAGCAGGTGCTGCTGCTGTTGCCGGAGATTGCGCTGACCGGCTCGTTCCTGCGCCGGGTGGAGGAGCGATTCGGCGTGGCACCGGCGCAGTGGCACTCGGCGGTGCGTCCGCGCGAGCGCGAGCGCGTCTGGCGGGGCGTGGCCACGGGTGCAGCCAGGATCGTGGTGGGGGCGAGGTCGGCGCTTTTCCTGCCGTGGAAGCGGCCGGGGCTGATTGTGGTGGATGAAGAACACGAGCCTGCCTTCAAGCAGGAAGAAGGCGTCAACTACCATGCCCGCGACATGGCGGTGCTGTACGGGTCGCTGGGCGGGTTTCCGGTGGTGCTGTCATCGGCCACGCCGTCGCTCGAATCATTGTGGAACGCCGGGCGTGGGCGCTATGCGCATGTCAGGCTCGAGGCGCGCTACGGCAAGGCGGTGCTGCCGGAGGTATCGCTGCTCGACATGCGCCGGCAGAAGATGCCGGGCGGCGAGTGGCTGGCGCCGGATCTTGTTCAGGCGGTGGCGGACACGCTGGCGGCGGGTGATCAGGCGCTGCTGTTCCTCAACCGGCGCGGTTATGCGCCGCTCACCCTGTGCCGGACGTGCGGTCATCGGCTGGCGTGCCCCAGTTGTGCAAGCTGGCTGGTCGAACACCGCTTCCGGGGCAGGCTGGCCTGCCATCATTGCGGCCACGAGGAGCCGGTGCCCAAGGCCTGTCCCGGGTGCGGGGCAGAGGACTCGCTGGTGGCCTGCGGGCCGGGCGTGGAGCGGCTGGCGGAAGAGGCGGCCAGCCGGTTTCCCGAGGCGCGCATCGCCATCCTGTCGTCGGACCTGTCGCGCGGCAACCTGCTGGGCGAGATGCTGCGCGACATCGCCAAGGGCGAATACAACCTGATCATCGGCACGCAGCTGGTGGCCAAGGGGCATCATTTCCCCGGCCTGACGCTGGCCGGCGTGGTGGATGCAGACCTGGCGCTGGAGACAACCGATCCGCGCGCCGGCGAGCGTACCTGGCAGATGCTGGCGCAGGTGTCCGGCCGGGCGGGACGCGGCGACAGGCCGGGCCGGGCCATCGTGCAGACCTACATGCCGGATCATCCGCTGATGCGGGCGCTGGCGGCGCAGGACCGGGACAGCTTTCTGAATCATGAGAGCGACATCCGGCAACGGGCCATGCTGCCGCCGTTCGGGCGCATGGCCGGCATCATCGTGTCGGGGGAGGACCGGGAGCAGGCATCGCGGTTTGCGCAGGCGCTGGCGCGGTCGCAACCGCAGGCTTCCGACGTGCAGGTGCTGGGGCCGGCGCCTGCGCCGCTGTCGATGGTGCGCGGACGGCACCGGTTCCGGCTGCTGGTGATGTGCGCGCGCGAGGTGGACATCCAGGCGTACCTGCGCCAATGGCTGAGCGGCGTCAAAACACGCGGCACCCTTCGCCTGAACATTGATGTGGACCCCTACTCCTTCCTCTGACAAAGGGCAGGGGTCCGTCATTTCCGGCTAGCCGTCGTTTGCCGCTACGGAGGCGGCGTACTTGCGGGCGGCCTTCGGCAAGGATTTTGCGTGGATGCCGGCATTGTAGTACCCCACCGAACCCCGGTTCAGCGCCTTGCGCAGGTACTTCATGCCGAAGCGCAGGTTGGTGTCGGGGTTGTATAGCGCCTTGCAGGAACCGGAAAAGCCCATGCCCCTGGCGGTCTGGCACTTCAGCTGCATCAGGCCGATCTCGCCGGCGCCGCCGGTCACGTGTGGACGGAAGCCGGATTCCTGGTGGACCACCGCGAGCGCGGTCGAAACGGGTACGCCTGCGGCGCGTGCGTGCGCCTTCACCTTGGCAACGATGGCCGGGTTTCTGCCGCGAGCCACGCGTGGCGTCTTGCTCCTGGCCTTCGTGGATGTCTTGAGGGTTGGCGCTGTGGCCGCAGCAGCGCCATTGAAGTTTGCGGTCCGGCTGAAGCTTGCGGTCTCTGTGCGTTTGGCGTCGGCCGGCATGGATGACATGGCCAGTGCAGGCAGACAAAGCGATGCCGCCAGCACGAGCGTGCCGGTGAGGTTTTTCAGATTCATTGGAAATTGAACTCCGGTTCTGGCGGGCAAGGATCAGAAATTCCCCCGCTTGCCCGCAGATTGAAGGAACTGTGCGGGCAGAAGATTTGCCTTGCAGTCCCGGCTTGCATTTCAGGTTGCAGCCGTTACTTGCCCGTACAGCGAGTTTGCAATGGTGGATTACAGTTCCATAAGGGCAGCAGTTTGAGCCGTTCGGGACAGTTTGCAGGCGGCAATAAGGCGCCGATTGCGGCAATCCGCCGCCCTGTATGAGTTGCGCCCTTTCAGCCTGTGTGCTAGATCGAGCCCGCGGTTGGTAAAGCCTTGTATGCAGGGGCACAGAGGCCGCCAAGAATTTCCAAATCTTTCAGATACTTGACCATCCGGGAAAAGTGTCTGAACCACCGCAAAACAGCCACAGCGAGTTGATTGTCACGTGACGGCTCAGGAACACACAGCAACGGGCATGCCGGGGCGTTACGCCACGGCCTTGTTCGAATTGGCCCAGGAAAGCAAGTCGGTCGCCGCCGTGTCGGCTGACCTGGACAGCTTTGCCGCAATGCTCGACGCATCGGAAGACCTTACCCGGCTGGTGCGCAGCCCGGTGTTCGGCGCCGGCGACCAGATCTCGGCGCTGGAAGCGATCTTCGCGCAGGCCGGCATCAAGTCCATTGCAGCGAACTTCATCAAGCTGGCGGCAAAGAACCGCCGGCTTTTTGCTGTCCGCGACATGATCGGTGCCTTCCGTGCGCTGGCCGCCCAGGCCCGCGGAGAGGTCGCAGCCGAGGTGATCTCGGCCGAGAAGCTCTCGACCGCCCAGGTCGAACGGTTGAAGACTGAACTGAAGGCTTCGGTGGGCTCGGACGTCGAGCTTGCCCAGGTGGTTGATCCGTCGATCCTCGGCGGGCTGATCGTCAAGGTCGGCTCGCGCATGGTCGACAACTCACTTCGCACGAAACTGCAGAACCTCAAGGTTGCCATGAAAGGGGTCAGCTGATGGATATCCGCGCTGCCGAGATTTCCTCAATACTCAAGAAGCAGATCAAGGACTTCGGCAAGGAAGCCCAGGTCTCCGAGATCGGCCAAGTGCTGTCCGTCGGTGACGGCATTGCCCGTGTCTATGGTCTGGACAACGTCCAGGCCGGCGAGATGGTCGAATTCCCGGGCGGCATCATGGGCATGGCCCTGAACCTGGAAGTCGACAATGTCGGCATCGTGATCTTCGGTTCCGACCGCGACATCAAGGAAGGCGACACGGTCAAGCGGACCGGCGCCATCGTGGAAGTACCGGTTGGCAAGGAACTGCTGGGCCGCGTCGTCGATCCGCTTGGCAACCCGATTGACGGCAAGGGTCCGATCAAGTCCAAGGAACGCCGCCGCGTGGACGTCAAGGCGCCGGGGATCATCCCGCGCAAGTCGGTGCACGAGCCGATGTCGACCGGCCTGAAGGCCGTTGACGCGCTGATCCCGGTGGGCCGCGGCCAGCGCGAGCTGGTCATTGGCGACCGTCAGACCGGCAAGACCGCCATTCTGCTCGACACCATGCTCAACCAGAAGCCGATCCACATCAACGGCCCCGAGCAGGACAAGCTGTACTGCGTTTACGTGGCCTGCGGGCAGAAGCGCTCGACCGTCGCGCAGTTCGTCAAGGTGCTGGAAGACAATGGCGCGCTTGAGTACTCCATCATTGTCGCCGCCACGGCTTCCGATCCGGCGCCGCTGCAGTTCCTGGCGCCGTTCGCCGGGTGCACCATGGGAGAGTATTTCCGCGACAACGGCATGCACGCGCTGATCGGCTATGACGACCTGTCCAAGCAGGCCGTCGCCTACCGCCAGATGTCGCTGCTGCTGCGCCGTCCGCCGGGCCGCGAAGCCTATCCGGGCGACGTGTTCTACCTGCACTCTCGCCTGCTGGAGCGTGCGGCCAAGCTGAACGACGACAATGGGTCGGGCTCGCTGACGGCATTGCCGATCATCGAAACCCAGGCCAATGACGTGTCGGCCTATATTCCGACCAACGTGATCTCGATCACCGATGGCCAGATCTTCCTCGAAACCGACCTGTTCTACCAGGGCATCCGCCCGGCGGTGAACGTCGGCCTGTCGGTGAGCCGCGTGGGCTCTGCCGCGCAGATCAAGGCGATGAAGCAGGTTGCCGGCAAGATCAAGGGCGAGCTGGCGCAGTACCGCGAAATGGCGGCGTTTGCGCAGTTCGGCTCGGACCTCGATGCGGCCACCCAGCGCCTGCTGAACCGTGGGGCGCGCCTGACCGAGTTGCTCAAGCAGCCGCAGTTCTCGCCGCTCAAGACGGAAGAGCAGGTTGTGGTGATCTATGCCGGCGTGAACGGCTATCTTGACGCCATTCCGGTGTCCAAGGTGGGCGAGTTCGAGCAGGGCCTGCTGCGGCTTGTCCGCGACAGCCATGCCGACCTGCTGGACGGCATCCGCACCAAGAAGGAACTGACCGACGAACTCGGCGCCAAGCTGAAGTCGGTGGTCGAAGGCTACGCCAAGTCTTTCGCCTGATTGTCCGCAGAACGTCACTCGGAACGAGAACTGAAGGGTAGTCAGTCGAAATGGCCAGCCTCAAGGACCTGAGAAACCGCATTGCCTCGGTCAAGGCGACGCAGAAAATCACCAAGGCCATGCAGATGGTGGCCGCGGCGAAGCTGCGCCGTGCACAGGATGCAGCGATTGCCGCGCGCCCTTATGCCCAGCGCATGGGTGCGGTGCTCGCCAACCTGTCGGCCAGCATGGAAGGCCGTCCGGATGCCTCGCCGCTGATGGCCGGTACCGGCAAGTCGGACGTGCACCTGCTGCTGGTCTGTACAGCCGAGCGCGGCCTGTGCGGCGGTTTCAACGCCAATATTGCCAAGCTGGCGCGCGAGCATGCGGACCGGTTGGTGCGCGATGGCAAGACGGTGAAGATCGTCACCGTCGGCAAGAAGGGCTATGACGTGCTTCGCCGCAAGTACAACCACCTGATCGTCGAGCGGGTTGACCTGCGCGAGGTGAAGCAGGTGGGCTACGTCAACGCCCAGGACATCGCGGCCAAGATCCTGTCGATGTTCGATGCCGGCGAGTTTGACGTGGCAACGCTGTTCTACTCCGAGTTCAAGTCGGTGATCAGCCAGATCCCGACGGCGCTGCAGATCATTCCGGCCAACGTGGCGCCGTCTGACGGTGCCGCTGCGGCTGATCTCGGCGGTGCGGTCTACGACTACGAACCGGAAGAGAGCGAAATCCTCGAGGAGCTGTTGCCGCGCAACATTGCGGTGCAGATCTTCCGGGCGCTGCTTGAAAACGCTGCCTCAGAGCAGGGCGCGCGCATGTCCGCCATGGACAACGCGACCCGCAATGCCGGCGACATGATCAACAAGCTGACGATGAGCTACAACCGCCAGCGTCAGGCCCAGATCACCAAGGAACTGATCGAAATCATCTCGGGCGCCGAGGCGCTCTAGTACAGGCTCAAGGGAAGGACCCGAACCATGGCCAAAGCACCAGCCAAGAAAGCTCCTGCCAAGAAGGCTGCAAGCAAGCCAGCCGCAGCCAAGGCAGCGCCCGCAAAGAAGAGCGCGGCTTCCGCCGGCGGCAAGACCGGCAAGATCGTCCAGGTCATGGGCGCCGTCGTGGACGTGCAGTTCTCCGGCCACCTGCCGGAAATCCTGAACTCGCTGGAAACCGACAATGGCGGCAACCGGCTGGTGCTGGAAGTGGCGCAGCACCTGGGAGAAAGCACCGTGCGCACCATCGCCATGGACTCCACCGAAGGCCTGCAGCGCGGCCAGGACGTCGTTGATACGGGCGCCCCGATCGAGGTGCCGGTGGGCGATGAAACGCTGGGCCGCATCATGAACGTGATCGGCGAGCCGGTGGATGAAGCCGGCCCGATCAAGACCAAGTCGAAGCGCGCCATCCACCAGGACGCCCCGGCCTTTGTCGAGCAGTCGACGGAAGCTGAAATCCTGGTCACCGGCATCAAGGTGGTGGATCTGCTGGCACCCTACGCAAAGGGCGGCAAGATCGGCCTGTTCGGCGGTGCCGGCGTGGGCAAGACCGTGCTGATCATGGAACTGATCAACAACATCGCCAAGGCGCACGGGGGCTACTCGGTGTTTGCCGGCGTGGGCGAGCGCACTCGCGAGGGCAACGACCTCTACCACGAAATGATCGAATCGGGCGTGAACAAGCACGGCGGCGGTGCCGGCTCCAAGGCCGCGCTGGTGTACGGCCAGATGAACGAGCCGCCGGGAGCGCGTGCCCGCGTTGCGCTGACCGGCCTGACGGTGGCCGAGCATTTCCGCGACCAGGGCCAGGACGTGCTGTTCTTCGTGGACAACATCTTCCGCTTCACCCAGGCCGGTTCGGAAGTGTCGGCTCTGCTGGGCCGCATCCCGTCGGCGGTGGGCTACCAGCCGACGCTGGGCACCGACATGGGCGCGATGCAGGAACGCATCACCACCACCACCAAGGGCTCGATCACCTCGGTGCAGGCCGTGTACGTGCCGGCTGACGACCTTACCGACCCGGCACCTGCCTCAACCTTTGCCCACCTGGACGCCACCACCGTGCTGTCGCGTTCGATCGCTGAAAAGGGCATCTATCCGGCCGTGGACCCGCTTGACTCCACCTCGCGCCTGCTCGACCCGCAGGTGATTGGTGACGAACACTATGCCGTGGCCCGCCAGGTGCAGTCCATCCTGCAGCGCTACAAGGCGCTCCAGGACATCATCGCCATCCTGGGCATGGACGAACTGTCGGAAGAAGACAAGCTGACCGTGGCGCGCGCCCGCAAGATCGAGCGCTTCCTGTCGCAGCCGTTCTTCGTGGCCGAAGTGTTCACCGGTTCGCCCGGCAAGCTGGTGGCGCTTGAAGACACCATCAAGGGCTTCAAGGGTCTTTGCGCCGGCGACTATGACCACCTGCCGGAAGCAGCTTTCTACATGGTCGGCTCCATCGAGGAAGCCATGGAGAAGGCCGAGAAGCTGGCCGCCGAAGCCGCCTGATCATCAGGCGGTTTCGCTGGAAACTGATCAACGGAGGGCCGGATGGCCGATCTCTTGAAGTTTGAGCTGGTGTCGCCGGAACGGCTGCTGTCGTCGGGCGACGTCAGACAGGTCGTCGTGCCGGGCGTGGAAGGCGAGTTCACGGTGCTGGCCAACCATGCGCCGGTGCTGTCCACGATGAAGCCCGGCGTGGTGACGGTGACCGACGCCAATGGCGCAGAAGAACGCATCTTCGTGCGTGGCGGTTTTGCCGAGATCAACCCGGCGGGTCTGACGCTGCTGGCTGAAGAGGCCATCGCGGTCAAGGACCTGTCGGCGGAACGGCTCGCCCAGCAGATCAGGAACGCCGAGGAAGATGTGGCCGACGCCACCGATCCGGAGAAGAAGCGCAAGGCGCAGGAAGTTCTGGATCACCTCAGGGAGATGAAGGCGGTCCTGTAGCGGATTTGGACGTTGCCCCGATACCGGTATGATGAACCCCGCTCAGGCCTGCCCGGGCGGGGTTTTTCTGGAGAAGATGACAGACATGACCGGAAAACCTCCTGCAGCGCCGATCTGGACTGCGCCCGATGCCTCCGGTGGCAAGCTCAATGCGCCCGCTGCGGAACGGAACAAGGATCCAATCCTGGAGGTATTGCGCGAGGTGCTGCCTGCCGCTGCAGCCGAGGTGCTGGAAGTGGCGGCAGGCACCGGCCAGCATGCAGTTCATTTTGCGCAGGTCTGTCCGCAGGCGACGTGGTGGCCGGCCGATCTCGCTCCAGCCCACCTCGACAGCATCGAGGCTTACCGGCTCGCGTCGGGGCTTGCCAACCTTATGCCGCCGCAGCAGCTCGACGTGACCGTGACAGGATGGGCGCGTCATACGGCACCGCCACAAGCCGACTTCATCCTGTGCTGCAACATGATCCATATCGCGCCGTGGGCTGCCTGCCTCGGCCTGCTGGAGGGGGCGGGGCAGAAGTTGCGGCAGGGCGGGCGGCTGATGCTGTATGGTCCGTTCCGGCAGGCGGGCGTCGAGACCGCTGCCAGCAACGAGGCCTTCGATGCATCGTTGAAATCCCGCAACCCTGACTGGGGCTTGCGGCTTCTGGAAGACGTTGCCGGTGTGGCACGCGCGCATGGACTTGAACTGCAGCAGGTCATCGAAATGCCTGCCAACAATCTCAGCGTTGTGTTCGGCAAAGCCTGCTGATGATTTCATGGGCGACAGCACGTCCGCCAACTGGTCAGGGGTTGGGAAGCGGATAATTGCTGAAGACCAGGTCGAGTTTGGTGTCCCGCGCCATGCTGGCAGGTGTCACCAGTTCTTGTTGCATGACCAGCTTGTAGCAGTCTTCAAAGGTGGTCGCGCCACTGGTCTTGCACGGTTCATACGATTCCCATCGGCGCTTGATCAATTGCGTAACGACAGGATTGCCAGTGTTTAACTCACCAATGGCTTCTACCTTGCCGATCTCGATGTTGGCGCCTTCACGAAACGCCAGCCAGGCGAGTTCACTGCAATAGAGCGCGTTGTTGTCGAACAGGAAATGAAGATCATACGGCAACCCCATATAGCGGCGAGCGGCCTCAACCACTTTGTTGGCGTCGTTTTCGAGAAGCTCCGGTAGCCGTTTGATGGTCACCCGGCGCCCGGCACCTTGTGCCAGCCAGCGATCAAGTTCCACCTCCCGCACAGGGCCGATGGCTTCTACAACGGTGGTGTTGCCCGAGGCATCGACGTTGATGATGCCCATGTGCGAGTAGGGACTGGCTGACGCGACGATGATCGCGCTTGCCTGGGAATCTGTGGTGGTCTGGAAGGCCAGGTCCCCGGTCCTGAGCGGCGGGAGGCTTCCTGCTGCTGCCTCGGTTGCCTTTAGGTAGATATAGCCGCTAGCCGATCCGCAAGTGGCAATGGCCACCAACAGCAAGAGCGTTTTCTTCAACCTGGACAAATCTTGGATCCTTGCAGCGTGCGACCAGCCTACATCAGATAATCCAGCAAGGACTTCAGCCAGTCAAACGGCTGCTGCTCTAGCGGCGCTGGTCCGATTGGTCAGCCTTGGTTGCTGCCGCGCTGGCCCGCAACATGCCACCAACGAAACGGCCAACCGCGACCTCGGCAAACAGCACGCCGAAGCCCAGGACGTAATCGAACACGTTGCCCAGCGGCCGGGCATAGATGATGGCCGCCATCAGCACGAAGCCGGACACGTAGAGTGAAATCTCGACAAACCGGGCCATCGACATCGCTCAGCCTGCTCCGAGGTGCCGGAAAGCCTTGATGACCTCCCGGTAGACGTCCAGTTTGAACGGTACGATCAGCGCTTCCAGTTCGTCCATGTGGGCCCACCGCCAATCGTCGAATTCGGGCTTGTGGCCGATGCCGGAAATGTCGATCTCGCTGTCGTCGCCTTCGAACCGGCACGCCACCCACTTCTGCTTCTGACCGCGGTACCTGCCCTTCCACGCCACGCCGACCAGATGGTCCGGCAGGTCGTAGGTGAGCCATCCCGGCGTTTCTTCCAGCACGCGCGCCGAGCGCACGCCGGTTTCCTCCGTCAACTCGCGCATGGCGGCGGCATGGATGTCCTCGCCCTCGTCGATGCCGCCTTGCGGCATCTGCCACCACATGCCCACGCCAGCGGCTTCATCGTCGTTCTGCTGCACGATGCGGTGGCCGATCCACACCTGGTCTTGCCGGTTCAGCAGCATCACGCCGACACACGGCCGGTAAGGCAGACGGGCCAGATGCGCGGGCAGTTTCGTGTCACTCATTGGCGGGCGTCATTCCAGGTTGGGCAGTTCAGCTTTGCCGCGCCGCAAATGCAGCCGATACGGGCACCAGCAAAATGCGCCGGCCTGCAAGGGTGCGGGCCCACTCCTCGATTGCACTGATGGTGCTTGGCAGGCCTGCGCCGGTGCCGATGGCAAAGCCGTTGGCCTGTGCCTGGGCTTCAAGCTGCTGCAAGGCTGCCATGACGGCTTCCGGCGTGTTGCCGCCGGCATCCAGCGACACGGTGGCAGAACGCGCCGGCAGTCCGAACTTGCCGGCGACGCCACTGGCCCGCGACAGGCCCTTGCTGCCGTCATCGACGTAGACGAGGCCGCGCTTGCCGAGTTCCTTCAGAACCGGGCCAATGGCCTGTTCGTTGGCGGCGAACTGGGCGCCAAGATAGTTGGTCACGCCGGCATAGCCCGCAAACCTGCTCAGGTGCCAGTACAGGCTGTCGATGTTCTGCTCGACCGGCGCCGAGGTCAGCAGGGTGCGCGGCCCCGGATCCACGGACGGATAGCCGAACGGCTCCATGGGCAGGTGGATGAACAGTTCATGGCCCTGGGCGCGTGCCTCGTTGGCAAGCTCCTGCAGGTTCTCGCCATAGGGCGCAAACGCCAGCGATACTTCCGGCGGCAAGGCGCGGATGGCGGCCTCGGTCAGTTCTGCATTGAGGCCCATGCCGCCAATCAGCAGGGCAATCTTGGGCTGGTCCGAGAGCATGATGTCCCTGGAAACAGGACGGGCATAGACATTGGCAGCCTTGCTGCCGTCCCTGGCGATGACGGGCAGGGGGCCGTGCGGGCCGTCACCGGTCAGACGTCTCACCGGCGCGGGAACCAGCGCCATCGCCTCGCGGCCGGCAATCGCGGCTTCCTGCTGCACGGCCTGGCCGTCTCTCGACAGGGGAAGCTCGTCCACCGACAGCGCACCGGGCGGGCTTTCCCCGGGGCCGTCGTCACGGACACGATTTTCTGCAAGCTGGCGCTGGGTGCGCTCGAGGTCCGTCTCGCCGCCGCTTTCGCTGCGGGTCCCGAGGCCGGACAGGTCGATGACCTCGGTGTTGGCGCCGATGTCCTGCGGTTCGGTTTCATCTGCGCCGGCGCTTGCATCGGGGCCGACCGCATTGGCTTCGGCGGCATCGCCGGCGGGGCTGTTGACCGATGACGTCACGATCGGGTCCGACGTGTCGATCTGCATGTGCACGACGGGTTGCCCGCCATAGGGCTCGTGGGTGAAGACGGCCCACGTTCCCACGGCAGCAAGCACCGCAATGGCGGAGACTGTAGCTGCCCTCAAGGCAGACGGACGCGATGACAGGATACGCGAAATCCATGACCGCCGCTTCAGTGGTTGGCGCAGATCGTCTTCCATGCCGTCAGAACTTGCCCCGTGCCGCAATGTCCGCACCCCCAGTGGCCGAACAGACAAAGTCAATGCCGAATCAATTGATTCGGCTGGAACTATAGCGTGATTTACGCTGCTTTCCCCCATCGAACCTGAAGGCATACAAGACAACAAAAAAGGCACCCGGACGCTGGCGGCCGGATGCCCTGTTGCCTGGTGGGGTTCAGCGCCAGCTGGCGCCGGCTCAGTTGGCCGAACTTCCGCCAGCTTCTTCCTTGACCGGTGCCTCTGCCTTCTGCGGCGTATCGGTGACCGTCTTGCCGTCCAGCAGGTCGATGGCCGCCTGCAATTGCAGGTCCTTTTCCTTCTCGGCCGGAACGTACGACGACGAACCTGTGGCTTCCTCGCCATCGCCGGACGAGAGGTGACCCCGCAATGAGGCTTCCGACGTGGTGCGGCTGGCTTGCGCCTTCAGTTCTTCCGGCAGTTCCTGCTCGATCTCGATGTCGGGCACGATGCCCTTGGCCTGGATCGACGTGTTCGACGGGGTATAGTAGCGCGCCGTGGTCAACCGGATGGCGCCCTCGGAGCCGAGCGGGATGATGGTCTGGACCGAGCCCTTGCCGAACGAACGGGTTCCCAGAACGGTCGCCCGCTTGTGATCCTGCAGCGCGCCGGCGACGATCTCCGAGGCCGAGGCAGAGCCGCCATTGATCAGCACGACAATCTTCTTGCCGTCTGTCAAATCGCCGGTGGTTGCGGTGGAGCGGTCGGTTTCGGCGCCATTGCGGCCTCGCGTCGATACAATCACGCCGCGATCAAGGAAGCTGTCGGATACCGAGATCGCCTGGTTGAGCAGACCGCCCGGATTGTTCCGCAGGTCGATGACATAGCCCTTCAGCTTGTCGCCGGTCTGCTCCTTGATCTTGGCAATGGCCGTTTCCAGGTTGTCCTGGGTCTGGTCGTTGAACGACGAGATGCGGATATAGCCGATATCGTCGCGTTCCACGTTGTAGCGGACGGCGCGGATCTTGATGACGTCGCGGACGATCTTGACGTCAAAGGGCGCATCCATGCCCTGGCGGACGATGGTCAGCACGATCGGCGAGCCAACCTTGCCGCGCATTCTGTCAACCGCCTCGTTCAGGTTGAGGCCGCGCACTTCCTTGCCGTCGATATGGGTAATCAGGTCATTGGACAGGATGCCGGCCTTCTGCGCCGGCGTCTCGTCGATCGGCGCGACCACCTTGACCACTTCGTTCTCCATGGTCACCTCGATGCCGAGGCCGCCGAACTCGCCGCGGGTCTGGACCTGCATGTCCTTGAACCGCTTCGGGTTCATGTAGCTGGAGTGCGGGTCAAGACCGGACAGCATGCCGTTGATGGCGGTATCGATGAGCTTTTCCGAGTTCGGGTTCCTCGACATAGTCGGACCGGACCCGGTCGAACACATCGCCGAACAGGTTGAGATAGCGGTAGGTGTCCTGATTGGAGGCGACGGCCTGGTTGAGCGACAGCCAGCCACCGGTGGCGGCTAGTGCTCCCAGAACGAAGGCGCTGGCAATTTTCAGGGTCGTCTTGTTCATGTTTGTTCAGCTTCCAGTTTTGCAAGGCGAGGCAACGCAAGGGGCCTGACTGCCGGATCGGCAGAAGAGTAACCCGCCACGTTGCAACTCGCTAGCCTTCATTTCCGCCATTATTGGGGCGGCGTGCCGCACTGGCAGCAGAATCGAGCCACCACTTTGCGGAATTCACGGCGTTCGATCCTTTTCTGACTTCTACGTACAGGATCGGCCGGGGATCGTCTATCCGGTCACCGATCAAAGTTGCGCGAGCAGGGTGTTCACCCATGCTGCCGACCGGCTCTCCGGCTGCCAGTTTCTGACCGGGTGATACGGAAATGGTGTCGAGCCCTGCCAGAAGCAAGTGATAGCCGTCACCGACATTGATGATGACCAATTGGCCATAGCTGCGGAATTCGCCGGCAAACTCCACGCTGCCGTCGGCTGGCGTGGTGATCTGGGCCTGTTTCCGGGTGGCAATGAACAGGCCTTCAGAGGTGCCGCCAAAGCCATCCTTGTCGCCGAACTGCCGCACCCGCTCACCCTGGGCGGGCAAGGCAAGCTTGCCGACGGAGCGCGCGAAGTGCACGGCTTCGCGGTCTGATGGGGGCTGAAGGGCAGCGAGCCTTCGTTGTTCTTCGGCCTCACGGGCCTGCTGCTCGGCTTCCGCCTTCCGCATGGCGGCCTCGCGTTGTTCGGCCGACATCCTGGCGGCCTCGGCGGCGGCCTGCAGACGGACTTGCTCGGCCTCGGCTGCCATGCGGGCTTCTTCCTTGAGGTGTTCTTCCTCGGCGATGCGTCGCTGCTCGGCAAGGCTTGCCAGCAGTTCCCGGATATCGTCAGCCTTGCGGGCAAGGTCCTGGGTGCGCTGGCGTTCTGCTTCCAGTTCGCTGGCGGTGCGGGCCAGCAGTTCCTTCTTGCGCGCCAGCAGCGATTCCAGTTCGGCGCGGGCAGGCGCAAGGTTTGCCACATGCGTATCAAGTTCAGTCCGGGTGGACAGGATGCGCTGGCGCACTGCGTCAAGCTCCGCCAGTTCGCGGGCAAGCCGGGCGGCCTGGCCATTGAGATTTGGCACGATGGCCCCGAACAGCAACGAGCCGCGAACCGCGCTGGCGGCGTCCTTCGGGTCCACGGCGAGCGGCGGCGGCGGGTTGCGCTCCAGCCGCTGCAGCCCGGCCAGAAGCTCGGCCAGGGCGGCCCGGCGGACCTTCAGCTTGCCGCGCAGGCCTGCTTCTTCCGCTGCCAGCTTCTCCAGCTTCTTCTCGCTCTCCATGATGCGCGCCTCGCGCGACTGGATGTTGCCGGCGAGGTCGACCAGGCGTTGCGACACGTCGGCCATTTCGGCTTCGAGCGCCTCGCGCTCGCGGTTCAGCGACGCGGTGCGGGCCTTCGCACTCTCGATCTGGCGTTCGATGGTGCGCAACTGGTCCGTATGCTGGCTGATTCCTTCTTCCGATTGCACGGGCCCCGCCAGCGCCAGCAGCAGGGCGGGCACTGCGGCGGCGGCCGCAAGGTTTCTGGAAATGCTGGCGAGCATCGGCAATCGGTCAGATCCGGCGTATCGGCGCACAGCAAAAATCCGGCAAGGGCGGCTGCGCCCGGTTGCAAATGGGAATCATCAGTCCCGGTGATACGGATGATTAACCAAAATGGTGACTGACCGGTAAATCTGCTCGGCCAGCATGACGCGGGCGAGCTTGTGCGGCCATGTCATGCGGCCGAAACTGATCACGTGGCGGGCGCTGTCGCGAAGCGCCTGCCCGTGGCCGTCGGGACCACCGAGACAAAATGCGATCTCGCCGGTGCCGGCGCCGAGTTCCTGGCGGACGAGGCCGGCAAACTCCTCGCTGGACAATGCCTCGCCTCGTTCGTCCAGCGCAACGAGGCAGGCCGCAGGCCCGGCTGCGCCAAGCAGCCATCTGGCTTCTTCTTCCTTGCGGGCTGCGGCTGTGTCCTTGCGGCTTTCCGCCGTGTCCGCGACTGTCACGGCGGTAATGCCCGCGGGCCGTCCCTGCTGGCGGGCGCGGGAGAGATAGGTGTCAAGCAGGTCTGCTTCGGGGCCGGACTTCATCCGCCCGATTGCGGCAATGGCGACCTTCACTGCTGGCTCAGGCCAGCGAGGTATCTGCCGGTGCGTTCGGCGACCACAGCTTTTCGATATTGTAGAAGCTGCGGACCTCGGGCCGGAAGATATGGACGATCACGTCGCCTGCATCCATCACCACCCAGTCGCAATGGGGCAACCCCTCGATCGCAACACTCTTGTAGCCGGCTTCCTTGAGCGCGTCCTGCAACTGGTCGGCGATTGCCGCCACGTGCCGGTTGGAGCGCCCGGAGGCGACGACCATGCTGTCGGCGAGCGCCGCCTTGCCATTGAGGTCGATCTTGACGATCTCCTCGGCCTTGGCGTCCTCGAGCGATGACATGATGAGTTTTTCAAGGGAAGGCTTGGCCTTGCTGCGGCTGCGCGCAGGAGCGGGCTTTGCGGCTGGCGAACGCGAGCCGCTAGTCATGGCTTGTGTGGTCAGTGGTTTGTTCCTCATGATGACTGCGAGACGAACGCCATTGCCGCCTGGCAGGTCTGTGTTGTTTACGGTCTGGCTGCACGGGGTGCCTGGTGCCTTCTTCCGCTACACGTGGACTGGAAACGACTCAAACGTTACGCCCATTGCGGTGCCGATTTAACCCGGCCCGTGTGACATGGGGATGAAGCAGGGGCCGGTCAAGATCGCCTGGCACGGATGGCGGTGGAACTTTCATATCGCAGCGGCATGTTGAGAAACACCCAGGCCGGGGCGCGCGTGGACGCCAGCAACGCGGCGTCGGAACTGTCGATGCGGTAACGCTCCAGCAGCTGCGCGGCAGGTGAGCCCAGCGCCTTCAGCGACCAACCGGGCCGGTCGAACACCGCCAGCGGCAGGGTGGCCGGGATCTCCCGCCATTCGTTCCAGTGATGCAGGCCGGCAAAGCTGTCAGCCCCCATGATCCAGACGAAGTTGCCCAGCTCGAACATCGGACCCAATGCCTCGAAGGTCTGTGCGGTGGTGCGGGTGCCAAGCTGCGCCTCCAGCCCGGTAACCCACATGCGCGGATGCGTTGCCAGGGTGCGGGCGTGGGCAAGGCGTTCGTCAAAGTCGGCTGTTCCATCCGTGGGCTTGAGAGGATTTTGCGGCGATACCAGCCACCAGATCTCGTCCAGCTGAAGCCGCTTGAGGGCCTCCTCCGACAGCGCCACGTGACCGGCATGGGCCGGGTTGAACGAGCCACCGAACAGGCCGATACGGCGGCCGGCAATGCGGGACACGGAATAGAGCGTGGAAATCATCTGGCTGGACTCGCGCGGTGTGGGCGTCAGGGGCGGGTCTGGCCCGAACCCCTCACCTGGTACTTGAAGGTGGTGAGCTGTTCGAGCCCGACGGGCCCGCGCGCGTGCAGCTTGCCGGTGGCGATGCCGATCTCTGCGCCGAAGCCGAACTCGCCCCCATCGGCAAACTGCGTGGAGGCATTGTGCACGACGATGGCGCTGTCGACCTCGTTGAGGAAGCGGGCCGCGGCCTCGGCGTCATTGGTGATGATGCAGTCCGTGTGCTGCGAGCCGAAGCGGGCGATATGGTCCATGGCTTCATCAAGGTTGCCAACGGTCTTGACGGCGATGATGGCGTCAAGAAATTCGTGTCCCCAATCGGCCCCGGTGGCCGGCACGGCACCAGTTGCTACGGCAGCGATTTCTGCATCGGCGCGCACCTCGCAACCGCGTTCCTGCAGCGCGGCGGCGATGGCTGGCGCGTGGGACTTGACCACATCTTGATGGATCAGCAGGCACTCGGCGGCGCCGCAAACGCCGGTGCGGCGCATCTTGGCGTTGGTGATGACATCCACCGCCATGGCAAGGTCGGCGGCCTTGTCGACATAGATGTGGCAGATGCCTTCCAGGTGGGCGAACACCGGCACGCGTGCTTCTTGCTGGACGCGGCCAACCAGTGACTTGCCGCCGCGCGGCACGATCAGGTCGATGGCGCCGCCAAGGCCGGCCAGCATCATGCCAACAGCCGCGCGGTCGGCGGTCGGCACGGCCTGGATCGCGGCCTCGGGCAGGCCGGCGTCGCGCAGGCCAGCCTGCAGGCATTCGACGATGAGCGAAGAACTGTCATGGCTGTCGGAGCCGCCGCGCAGGATGGCGGCATTGCCGGACTTCATGGCCAGCGCGCCGGCATCGGCGGTCACGTTGGGGCGGCTTTCATAGATGATGCCGATGACGCCGATAGGCACGCGGATGCGGGTGAGGTCCAGTCCGCTGGGGCGCTGCCAATGGGCGATGACCTCGCCGACGGGGTCGGGCAGGGCGGCGACGTCCTCAAGCCCCCTCGCCATTGCCTCGATGCGGTCCGGCGTCAGCGTCAACCGGTCGATGAAGGACGCGGGCTTGCCAGCGTCCGTGGTTCGTGCCACGTCGCGCGCATTGGCTTCAAGCAGTTCATCCTTGCGGGCGCGGATGGTGGCGGCCATCGCCTTCAACGCCTTGTTCTTCCTGTCTGTCGAGGCGATGGCAAGCTGGTGGGCGGCGTCGCGTGCGGCCTTGCCCAGCGCCAGCATCTGCGCCTCCAGCGGCCTGATGTCAGCAGCAACGTTCATGGGCGCTCCTTTCCTGTCATGACCAGATCGTCACGGTGCACCATTTCATCACGCCCTGTCAGGCCCAGCAGTTTCTCGATCTCGGAAGACTTGCGGCCCGCGATGGTGGCGGCGTCCGCCGCGTCCCAGGCGATCAGCCCGCGGGCAATCTCGGCGCCGGCCTCGGTGACGACGGCAACGGTATCGCCACGGCTGAAGTTTCCGGCCACCCGCTTGACGCCGGCC
>CAVOZK010000004.1:0-100198 GCA_963700935.1 uncultured Alphaproteobacteria bacterium
CTGGTCGTGGACACGCGACCGGGCGTGGGCGGCAAACTTTCTCAGCGAGTGGCAGCGACCTGGAGAAGTGCTGGATCTCAGCATAGAGGCCGGCAAGGTCCTCGCCGTGATCCATGACCACGCCGACAGTGAAGGTCACGAAGAGTATATCGTTGATCCAGTGGTCGCCTGCCAGCACTTCCCGGCCTTCCAGCCGATGAATGCAGCCGCGGCGCGGGCGCTGATCGAAGAGGATTTCGTCGGGTGATCCACAACCATCGGGACAACGGTGCCGTATTGCGAGGGGCCTGGTCCACGACAGGCTGAACACCCCGCGTGATCTCTGCTCCCGGTCTTGCCGGGCAGACCGGTGCTTAGCCCTTGACCTCGTTCATCAGGACATCAAAGCCTTCAGCAGATGGCGGCTCGGCCAGGTAATCAGCAAAGTTCGCCCACAGGGCCTGGACGGCCTCCTGGTTTGCGTTGGAAACCTGTTCGTTCTCCACCACCGAAATCACGTAACCGCTGCCGTCACTGTTCATGACATTGATGAAGTTTCGCATCCCCGGCATGCTCATGATCCGTGGCTTCAGCTCGTTCAGCTTTGCCTTGGCCGCCTCGATTGCTTCAGGCTTCATCCGGTACTTCGTGATCCTTGCAAACATGCTATCCTCCCGTTTGATGGTCACGGAACTGCCATCCCCTGTTTTGCCGTGCAGCACCCAGTGTTCCACGGATTGAGCCCAGAACCAAATCGCTGCGGGATGGCGGGTTAAATCCCCGACTGCATGGATGCGCCACCAGGCCGGCCCCGAATATAGCGCCGGCCAGCAATGTGACCTGCCTGTCGAGTCGCTGTATCAGCCGAATGTGTCGCCAGCAGTCCGCCGCCTGACACAACGGACTTTCACGGAAAGGCCCTGGTCGCAAGGTCAGGCGACGTGTCGGGCGTGCTGGTCGCTTTGCGTCTGCGGCCTTGACAGGGCGCGGGGTGCCGAAAAGACTGGCCCTCGACCCAGCGATACCAGCGGAACCAATCCAGCCTGCTGGCTCGAGTCGGTCAGACCGGCGGCGATCAGCGTCAGGTTGTGCACCTGCAGGGACTGCACCAGCAGTCCTGCGTTCTTGTGCGACTGGCCGTTTGCATCGACGAGCTCGCTACACGGCACATCAACGAAGCCGAAGCCCAGCTCCGATAGGGCTGATGCGTCCATGGCTGCTGCACCCGGACCGGTCAGGCACAAGGTGGCCCCCAGGCTCGCCAACCACGCCAGTCCCCGCAAGGCGGCTTCGCTGAGGCCTGAAAGCGCGCTCACATGCAAATCCAGCACGATTCCGGCCGCGGCTTCCGGGTTTGCCCTCAGCACCGAAACATAAGCCTCGAGATGCGCGCGGTCTTCGAGCGTCTCCATACCCACCGGGACAAACAGGCCGGTGGTAACGCGCCGGGCGCGCAATTTTGCAACGACTGGAAGCGCCTGCCCCAGCAGATCGTGGTCGCGGGCCGCATCCCAACGGCTCGGACCACCCGGTTGCCAGGCAAGATCGGCAGAGACGACAGGCTGCCCCTCACTGTCAGATGCGAAGCCTGTCCGCTGCAGGCTGGCCTTGTAATAGGCGGTTCGGCCTTCCGACAATCTCACCACGGGTTCAAGGAAGAGGCCAGGCATCGGGGGACCTTCCTGCCGCGTCGGCGCCTCGGGCCGGATTACTGCCGGTCTTTCCTGGATCATCGTGTGGTTGTTGCAGCTGCCGCAACTGCGGTGGAGCGGCCGGCAACTTTGCAGCCGGGGACGACTTCAGTTGCTTGAGGGTATGTTCCAGCTCAGCCAGCTTCTGGGCCTGGTCCCGTGAGCGCGTTCTGAGCTGGTCAACATCGGCGGCAGTCTTGTCAATGCGCCTGCAAGACCGGCGAGCCGCGCATCTTCGATTTCTTTCGGCGGCTGAACCGCCATCATGGCCACCACCAGCGCACACACCAGCATGGCCACTGCAACGACAATGGCTGCGCCCATGTGCTGCGGTGCATAGACGGAGGCAGCTGCAGCCCCCACGGCAACCGCACAGCAAAACAGCACAATCGCTTTCATTGGCGCTTCCGTCCCCATTGACGCCAGATCAGACTGTCAGCTGATAGCAAGTCCGGCCTGAGTCTCAAACCTTTTGCTGTCGTGCATATAGATATTGATCGAGGCAGGTTTTGCACTTCTGGCACCTCCTGCGTCGCCACGACCCTGATCAACACTGCATACTGGGAGGGGGACCTGGGTCGTCAACACTCGGATGATGCGTGCGGCTCTGCACTGGTGACCCCTGACAACGCATCGCCATGCACTCTCGCCAAGAGATGGTACAGCGTATGATGCCTTGTCGATCGTGCGCATTGCCGCAACGATCCTGTGTCCATTAGCTGTAAATACAGCGAAGTCTAGAAGAAGCGCTCAGGGATCCGCACGATATCGCCGGGGTTCAGTGCAGCCCGCTGGTTGAGCTGGACTTCGACTTCGCTGTCCGCACCTGCCCTGCGGATGAACGCCTTGTCGGTATTGGCCCGGTAGGTATAGCCGCCGGCGATCGCGACGGCGTCCTGGACCGTCAAGCCGGCCTTGTAGGGATATTCTCCACCCTTGCCGATCTCGCCCTGAATAAAATAGGGACGGTAATTCAGCACCGAAACCGAGACCTTCGGATCCTTCAGGTACCCGGCAGAATAGCGCGCAACGACCGCGTTCTGGAATTCATTTACGGTCTGCCCCTGGGCCTGGACAGCGCCAATCAGCGGCAGGTCGACCCGGCCGTCGTCGCCCACCAGGAATTCACCCGACAGATCATTCTCGCCGAACACGTTGACGCTGACCTTGTCACCGGCGCCCAGCCGGTATGCATCAAGCGTACCGGTCAGTGCTGTAGCTGGTGCGGTTGTACTGTAATTGGTCGGAGCGGGTGAACTCGCTGACCCGAGCCCGCCACCTGATGAACCACAGGCGGCAATAACCGCACATGCAGCCAGAACTAGCAGGATTCGCACAAGCCGGATCACCGTCATCCCCTCAAAGGCAGAGCCCCAGTCGACGTCCAGATACAGGAGCACACCGGCGGGCTCAAGCCCTGTGCCGGATGAGTCCCACTCTTTTGACAGCTACTCTGGTATCCACACCAATCGGGCAACAATAAGTTTGCAGCGGTTTCGGTATCGTTAATGCGTCATTACTTCGCCTGCGCACGGGCCAGGCGAACCAGAATCTTCGCATCAGCGCCGTCCAGGATCTGACGCAGCAGTTCGCGGCGAGCCTTGATGACAGCCTGCTCGGCGCGCACCAGCCGCTCATGCCGGAGGCAGTCCTTAGTCATGTCTTCAATGTGGTCCAGACATTGCGCGCGGGCCAGGCGGGCTCGCATGATCCGCTCCTGCAGAAGATACAGTTGCTGCAATTGCGCGGTCATGAACGCTGTCACCAGTTGTTGACCGCAAACATCACCCACACCTGCTGCACGTCGCGCCCGCTGTTCTCAGGCTGTCCTGGAGGGGCGCAGCCGCGCAGCCGGCATGCGTGCCAGGTGCCTGAGCTGGATCCTGTAGGCATGAAACTCGTTGAGGGCCCTGGATCGCCGTCGTTCCAGCGAGGCGCAGATTTTTTCCAGCTGGCTGACTTCATGGATGGCGTGTTTCACCGCACGGGCCTTCATTGAGTCGAGGGTGATCTGGTGGTCTTGCAGCAGACCACGGGTGCGGTTGACGAGATCGGCCTTGCCTGCAGCTTCCAGCAGCCAGGCCCGCTTCGCGGCATCAAGCAGCTGATCGCGGAACTCGGTATCTCCCTCGCAAACTGGCTCAAGGTCCTTCTCAAGCGCGTCGACGCGACTGGAGTCAATGAGGCTGGCAATCAGCACCCGAACCCGCTGGATTTCCCAGGTCAGGTCATGCACGTCCCGCAGTAGAATCCACTCGATTACGCCATCCGGCTCGAACTCCACGACAAAGCGGGCAAACATCGCGTCGTACCGTTCAGCGGATTCACCGGAAAGCAGCGGCCGTGGCCCCAGCAACTCGGCGATGTCCCTCGGTACCAGGTGACAGGCCAGTGCCTGTCTTTCCGGACCTGTCCGGCTTTCGACCGCCCGTGTCGTTGCCTCCACCTGCAAGGCTTCAGTTTCGCTCATGCAGCACGCGCCTCACACGATCGTATTGGCGTTCCAGTACGGTGGAGGCAAGGGTCTTGTGCCCCAGCGTGACCGCCCAGAGGTCGCTGGCAATTGTTGCAGGATCAATTTCTCGAACACTCCACCACTCCCGCTCGTTCCCGGTGCGATGCAATTCGTCATGGTGAATGGCACACAATGGTACCGTGAATTCGTCCGAGGACTTGCGTTGCAGGGCACGCGGCTGCAGGTAGGTCAGATGATGCGCATGGGCGGGCTTGCGGCCACAGACCAGGCATCCCAGCGAAGCAACGAATTTCAGGTGATCCCTGTTTCGATGTCGCTTCGGTTCACTGACATGCAGCTGACTCTTGTCGATGGATGGCTCGGCAACTTGAGCTTGAGGTTGCTGGCCATTAGCGGTGTTGCGGCCATGGGACCTGGTTGTGTCAGCGCCGCGATGTGCAGGCCGGCGGGCCGGCTTTGAACCATACAGGGTGAGGCCGAACGGTGCGCCGAAGGTTGCAAGCGCTCGCTTGGTCGCATCCGTTTCGGCTGCCTTGGCAGCGCGTTCATGCGCCTGGCCTGCGGTGTCACCGGTCGCCTCGCCGGCGCCCAGGCCTTCGCGGCAGACAAGCGTCGACCCGGCCCGGACCGTGATGCGCACCCGTGTGACATAGGAAGCCTGCACCCTGCCCTGTACCTGTCGCGAAGCGATACAGTTACTGTACACGGTTTCACGGTCCCAGCCGTCGAACCCGAAGATCCGGTTGGCCTGGTCAATCACGTAGTGACCTTCGAGATAATGAAGGACCACGCCGTCGGAGGAGCGCTCCTTCACATGGCAAGCTGCCGGTCGGCGACGCAGTTTCCTGATTTGCACATCCTGGAACGCCATGGCTCACTTCCTTCTCACTGACAGGACAACACGCGCATTGGACAGCGTGGCACCGGGGACCTTCTGACCGCGGGCAATGGCATCCAGCGCCGCCTTGCGATCGAGTTTCGGCGGCTGCGGTCGCCAGTAGGTTTCGGGGATTTCCTGTTCATCGATCACGACCAGCGAACATGGTCCCGTTCGCACCGAGACGGTAAAGTCCGGCTCGACCAGCTTTTCCAGGTCGGCCTCCTCCATCACCTTCAGGGCGAAATTTCGCTTGGATTGAGCGGTCGACTGGAACCGCGCCTGGCGCTCTTTCATCTCGTCGATGCGCACCTTCAGCCCGGCTTCAAGCGCCTCGTCATTAAGGGCAGAGCGGATAAGTTCACCGACCGCCTCTTTCAGGTTGGTGGCGCCGTCCAGGGTATCGAAGAGCGTTTCGTCATCAATGTCTGGATAGTCGGCGATTAGCCGGCGACGCAGCTCGGTGAATCGGTTAAGTTCGTTATGTGGATGAAACATAGTAGGAACACCTTTCAGAAGATCGATATTGATTGTTTATATATCATAATCGATTGACTGTCAACCGCCTAGAGTGACACATGCTCTTTTCTCAGCAAATTCGAGCGGCTCGATCTCTTCTGGGCTGGGACCAGCAAAGATTGGCAGACCAAGCCTCAGTTGGCGTTGCAACGGTCAGGAGGCTGGAAATCGAAAGCTGGACTGTTATCTGGCAATGCAGAAACCGTCTGGAAGCTTCAGCGCGCCCTGGAGGAGGCGGGCATCGTCTTCATAAATGAAGACGATAGTGGCGGCCCCGGTGTAAGGCTGCGTCGGCGATTGGAAACGTAGGAACAACCTGCTCATAAGCCGCCGCGCACAATGAGTTGCATTCCAGGAAAATGAGCAACCTTGAATTGCCTTTTTGCATCTTCCCTGGCTGCACTGACTTCCACTCAATTGCCAGCATTGCAGTTATCCGGATGCACCTCACAGCGCTGATGCTCTACATAATTGATTTTGTAGAACGCTGGCCGGCGGTATCAATCTTCTATCATAGACAGCGCAGCTTTCCGGTCTCCGGACTTCAATCTCAGAAACAAGGTACGGGCATTCTTGATGTCTCGCTCGGAGCCATTCTCAGCGGCCTCTCTCAGGGCAACAGTCGTCGGATGATCCGCGCCGCAGATGAAAGCCAAAGCCTTGGACAAACGCCCTAAAGCTGCACGGTCGATTTTGGTCTCATCCATTTGCTTCGCCCTCATCACTTTTACACCAGCACCCATCCAGCGGATCATATGGCGCTTGCACGCTTCAAACAAACAAAGTGAAATCGCAGTGTACGACGGCCAATCCAGACAAGACCCACTGATTGCTTTGATAGACTGGCCGCTGCTGAGACACATGGGGTGGGAGCAGTGCATTGAAAACATTGACCAGAGATGATCTGGCCGAGGCGGTGCGAGTGGAGGTTGGCCTTTCCAAGACCGAAAGTCGTCGGCTCGTTGATTTAGTTCTGAACACCGTAGGGCAAGTTCTGGAGCGTGGTGAGGCCGTGAAGCTCGCTAACTTTGGCGTGTTCGAGGTCAGAGACAAGGGCGAGCGAACAGGCAGGAACCCCAAGACCGGCGAGGCCGCAACGGTCAGCGCCCGCCGGACGATCAGCTTTCGGGCCTCTACCAAGATGAAAGCCGTCGTTGAACGAGGCTAGCCCACAGAACCATCTTGGAGATCACCAGTCATGATGTCCGAAAACACGCCACCGCTACGGATTCGGGTCAAGACCCGCGAGGTCACTTCATTTCCCCCACCCAATGACGAATTGCGACGCGCCGACTCCCATCGGCACCCACTGCATCCAGCAATTGTAAACGGGTTGAGCAGAAGCGCTGGCCAGCTCCGGTATGAAGGCTTCAGCGTCCGTCAATGAAGCTGCGGCAGGCTTCAAAATTGTCAAAGCTGCGCAGACCCCGTCGCGTCAGCGCCGCGACACTGCCATCACAATAGTGAAGCACTCGATTACCCCGGTACCAGGTCTTCGATACGATCAGGTCTTGATCGAGAAATGCCTGCTCGCGGTAGTTCGAGTAAGCGAGCCTCCGTCGCACCCGTGGCACCAGAAAAAAGCCAGCCAGGCAAACCAGTGCACCAGCCGTTGCCAGCACCACCGTGGTCTCAAGGCGCAGATCAAACGCCTCAGCCACCGTCAGCACACCAACGACCGTGCCCACAAGAACAGCTGTGAACAGTGCTGCTTTTGCCATCCCATTTCGTCCGCCAACAGCTCTCAGATCATAGCAGATATCTGCGACCGCGATTCGTCCAGTCACGCAGCGTCGACCGGGTTCTTTGGGCATGTTTGCGTGATGAGTTGCGGGCCAGCAGTCAACCTGCCTGTTTCCAGCTGCCTTACAGGGTTGCTGGGTAGTACTCGAACCGCCTCGGAACCTTCATTCCCTGGCGCTGCAGCTGTTCAACCTGCCGCAACTTCGCGACGATCTCTTCAGGCTTGTCTCGACTTCCGGCCATCTCCTGGTCCTGCAAGCTGGGGACAAATCTATCCCGGCCGGTAGACCATTGCAGAGGGACAGTCCAAAGAGTCTAGTATGACCAGCCTCACAGTGCCGATGCCAGTTGAGATAGCCGGCGCATATTTCGCCTTCTTCTTGTTATTCTTGACTTCAAGAAAGGCGTCCCCGCCGATGGTGAGCGTGCGGCTGATGATGGTGGTCACTGGCGACGCTGCTCTTGTGTCCGACTCGCCCCAGTAACGAAGATCGTGTGTTGGCAGATAAATCACGCCCCCGATCTTGAGATCTGAACGGCCGGTGATCATCGATTTGCCAAGGTCCACTGATCTGTCTGCAGCAATCGCAATGCCACTCATGTCGCCTGACTCGGACGCCACAAGTTCCACCTTTGCCTTTCCGTCGATGTCGATTGAGCTGTCTGGTCCAGTGAGCAGGATCCCGATATCCTCCCCCTTGATCTTCGATTGGCCGCGCAGGATCAGGGGGCCATCCTTGATCACATACAGTCCTGGCTTGAGAAAGATGTTCTTCGCATCTACCCGCAGCCCGCCGCAGTAAACGCCGGGTTCAAGCTGGGTGGTTGTGTTGGTGATCCAGTCGGTGCTGGTGCTTGTGCAAGCGCCGAACGTTGGCGGCGACCAGTCTGCCAGCGGATCCGAAACCGGGGAACAATCATCCTCGGCCTCCGGCTCTACGGAGTATCTCCCGGGTGGACTCGCTTTGCCAACGGCGCATAACCGTTCTGTCTTGACCTTTCCGCGGCCGTCAAATTCGATCGATCGCATGGTCTGCGAGTTCGACCATACGACACAATCCTGTGCCTTCAGCTCTCCGTCGCCAGCAAACGTGATCCCCGTCTGGGCATTCCGGTCCAACGAAAGAATGCAGACCGGCTGGCTCTCCACTTCTGCCGCTGCAGATGATCGTAGCCTGAACGTGACACTGTCTTGACCAACCATGCCGAACAGGTACGTCTTGAGCGTTGCTTCCGCCTCGATCGTCACAGAGGACGCTTCCATGTCGACTGAATAGCTGGTGTTTAAAGACGAGACAGTCCTGGAACCTGACCTTATCAGATCGATCGATTTGACGGTCTGTGCGCTCAGATACGCGTAGCGATCCTGCTCTGGTTGATCCGCTGCACTGATGAAGGCCTGAGCGCTGGACAGCGCGGCCCTGTCGAGTTCGCCTTGCAGCTTGCTTTTGACGCTGATGTATGCGCCGTAGTCCACAGCGAAAGCCGACACCATTGACAAGGTGCCAACCGCCAATCCGAACGGCATCATCATCGATCCTGCCGTGTCACGGACGAGGGCCTTGAGTCGCTCTGCAATTGTAGATGTAGGTGCGCATGACATGATCCGCATATAACCACAGCTCGATTACAGCTTCGGCAATGCACCGCAGTGAATTCTCTATAACCAAACAGGAGGTTGTTAACCGGCCCAGCAACCGCACTGCTACTCTGAGTGGTACACGCCTTCCACAGAACAGACCGTGCAACCTTGCAAACACGTTACGATGATGCCTGACCGTCCCGGTCGCAGCGCGTTGGACGTCCCGCCGCGTCCAGACTTTCCTAGTGGTGGTTACCCATTTCTCAATGATAATTTCCTTATACATATCATGATGTTACACAAAATTTCGCGGCTGCCAGACTGCCTGATTAGGATTTGTCTAAAACTTGCGGAAACACTTAACCGCGTCTTGATAGTCGATGGGCAAGATCATGCCCATGAGGGACAGGTTCAATCGACTGGTGATGGTGACGATGGCGCTGACGATGCTCGCCGTTGGCGCTTACGTTTCATCTGTCTATACCACTGCAATAAGCGCAGACCAGGCAGCCGATTTCCAGAACGAACGAATTGTGCTTGGGTTGCTGGAAGCCCGGGCCGAACGAACGCTGGATCTGGTCGAGCGACTGGCCCGCTCGGACACTGTGTTCCGTGCCCTTCAACAACAGCAGCCGGCAAAGGCTCTGGATGTTTATTGCGGCCAGGCATCGGAGAGCAAGCTGAAAACCATAGGGACTTTGTCGGCCGAGCTGTCGATGTCCTACCTTTGCGAATACGGGGATGTAAAAGCCGCATCCGAGCAGTCGTATCTCGTCCAGTTTCTCGAACCGCACGCGAAAGCCCTGCTCCTCAAGGGGCAGGCTACGATACACCAGCGCGGGGCCTTGAACGCGGCGTTCATTTTTGACCAGCAGTACACATCATATGCAGGCGAGAGCTACATTCTCACGCTCGCACTGGTGACCCCGGAACAGGAAACACTGGGCAACCCTGGCGACCTGCATATCCTCTTCTCGCTGGAGAACATTGACCGGTTTCTCAGCGACGTCACCAGCGAGTTCCTGAAGCTGGATTTGGTTGACAACTCCGAGACCCAAACGCATTCCAGATCGGTGCATGTTGCCAATCTCAAACGTAAGCCGGGTGATGCAGGCGTATCGATTGCCTGGTCGCGCAGTGACAACTTCCGACAGCACATGTGGTACGTGGGACCGATGTTGCTTGCCATCGTTATCGTTGCTGGCTTCCTGATGGTCCAATCACTCAAACGCATCCAGACGCTGCATTCGGATCTTGTCAAACGCGAAGCGCGCTCCCGTTTCGAAGCACAGCACGATCAGATGACCGGCTTGTTGAACCGAAAATACTTCTATGAACGGCTCGATGGTCTGTTGTCGGAGGTCACCGCAGACACACCGGTTTTCGTGGGCATCTTCGATCTCGATCGATTCAAATCTGTGAATGACACTTTTGGTCACCATGCGGGCGACATGCTCATCATCGAGACTGCCCACAGGCTGGTCTCCGTGCTCAGGGAAGAGAACGTTGCCGCACGACTGGGCGGTGATGAATTCGCCTTTGCGATCAGAACCTGCCCGGACATGGCGGCGGCAAGCTCATTGCTGGATCGTTTGCTGATCGAACTCAAGCGGGAGGTCTGGGTTGAAGGGCAGCTGATTCAACCGAGCGCCAGTATCGGAGTAGCTGTTGCCCCAGGCGACTCGCAGTCACGGGAAATCCTGCTCAAGAAGGCAGATGTCGCGCTCTACGAGGTCAAGCAATCGGGCCGGGGTGCCGTACAATTCTTCAGCTCAACCCAGACCGCAAAGTTCAATATTGTTGTGAACAAGCAGGCTGATGATCTGGTTGCCTAGAGCGTGCTGATCGTTGGCCGTTCAGGTCAGCCAGAAAAAGCATCCTGGTTTCCGGATGAGTGCATACGGCGCTTTCACTGTTGTGAAAGCATCGCAGCAATTTGGTCCTTCAAATGCAGGCGCTTCTTTCGAAGATAAGTGGCGTGTTCGTCACTTACAGCTTCAATTTGTATCTCTATGCGGTGGATCTCACGATTGACGAGATGATACTCGTCAAAGAGCCTGGCAAAATGTGCATCTGACATCTTGAGCTCATGAATTTGGTCGACTTTATCGGGAAATTCTTCTGGCAGCTCATGTGGAACGTGTGACACCGTCGCATCCCTCCCGTCTCTTACTACGATAGCAGGAGATTAGCGCGAATTGCCGGCCTCTGTTTAATCTATGTCAATAACGCTGCCGCCAACAGAATTGCCGATACCACAATCTGGCTGCGTGGCGATGTCACAAAGAACGTTACTGTCTTGGGACAGAGCCAGCGCCGGCTTGTTGACCTGGCCGCCTGCATGGCCTGCCGTCACGAGCAGAAGCGGGGTTTGCTGCGGGTAAGCGCATCACTGTGCTGACAGAAGAGCGCGGCGATTATTCTCCCCCGCTAATCGCCGCGCCCTTCATTCCCCGGCTCCGGTACCAAATTGAACATCTGTATTCGGATTTGCTTCCAGCGTTGCCATCGGCTGGCTGAGCGAACCCATGCCTGCACGCCGCTATTTCAAGTCGACACCTCAAAGTTAGCCAGCAGCAACGCCGGCTTCCGGCGATTGTCAGACAGTACCCAGATCGCGCCGATTGCGATGCTTCACATCAAGAGAAATATCACTGTTTACGGGCCAATGTGAAAACCCGAAAAACCTCAAATAGCGGGTAGGCATTTGGTGATTGATTTCTACTCGGACGTTGCGGGCAACCGGATCGATAGAGACGTGTACCCGAGCCGCCTTCAAAAACTCAAACCCCGGGCTATCACCGAGCTTTTCCAGATATGTCATGGTCTGGTTCTCAATGTCGCTGCGATCCAGAGTATCGTTGGCGTAGTGGTGGCTAGCAAGGATTACAGCGCTGATGGTGGCCTCGTCAGAACGATCGCGGGCATCGAGCGCATGCAGCAAATCACCGAACCAGGCAATGCTAACGATATTCGCCGCGATGGCGAACATCCAGCTCCACTTGGGTCGTTTTACATGTTTGATATATTGTGACGAACCACGGTCAGCCCCTATTTGGTCAGAACAATCTTGCCGCCCATTGACGCAAGCCCAGTCGGGACGGGCACATTGGTGGCACTGTAGTTGGTGTTGAGTACAAGATTCGGATAGCGGTGGAGCTGGATCGAGCTCGCAATCACGGCTGTGTACTCTGACATGTCTGCCACGGGCTTTTTCGACGATACGAGGAACTCACCCTTGGGGAGATAGATGGTGCCAACCAGGCGACGGGCATTATCGCTGACAATCTCGAACCGCCTGCCAGGCAAGCTGTTGGGGTCTTCATAAAACAGCAGCCCTGCCAGTGGCCCATCCGTAGGGGCTGTTAATTCAACAGAAGAGCCGCCGGCAAACAGGAATGTCGCGGTATCGCCAGTCATGTAGAACCCCACATTCTCACCCGTCATCGATGATGTCTGGGTCATCTCCAGGGGCCCATCCTTGATGACGTATACCCCGGGAGAGAGCTTGATCTGCGAAGTCCCGTATATGCCAAGACCGCCACAATAGACCCCCGGCGACAACGTCCGGATTTCGCTGGCAATGGTCAGGTTGTTGTAATCGCAGCCATTGATGTCTGGCGGTTGCCGGCTGGAAAGCGGGTCAGCAACTTTCGGGCAATCTGTGCTGGGCTGGGGGCTGAAGTTCTTGGTGGAGCCACCATAGCCACCTGCGCTGCAGGTCAGTTCCGAGGCAATCAACGAGTCTTTCCAGGATGTAATCGCCGTCGTGTCAGTTGAGTTCGCATATACCCCGCATCCATTGGCTTGAAGCTTTGCTGCACCGGTCAAGCTCAGAGAGCTTCCCATGCTGGGATGAAGGGCGAGGACGCAGATATTGGTCGAACCATACCGCTGTGCAGTGGCGGATGCCCTGATCGGGGTGACGCCATCCATGAAGAAATGACTGAATATCGGTGTCCATGCTTCTTCAACAACAACGGTGACAACCGACTTGCCATCGGTCTTGGCCGATGCTGTCAGACCTTCATGCTGCTTTGCGGAACCAGCTGCGATGGCGTTGGACGTTGCGACCGCAATGACAGTAGATTCCGAGGCATTGGCGATTGACAGAGCTTGCCCGCCCGCGATCGCCCCGGCATCGGCCATTGCCTGTAAGCGGGCTTGTTTCTGGTTGGAGATACCAAAATCCACCGCAAGCCCGGCGGTCATGCACAGCGCCGTTGCAGCCATGGCAAAGGAAGCCGCCATACCGCCTTTCGAGCACTTCACAAATCGGACGGCTTTCTGGATCATTCTTGAACGCGCTCGCGATGAAATGGAACTTCAACACTGCGACTCTAGTCTTGCAGTTCAAAAGATCCGGTAAAATGGATCTTCAAATTTGAGAACCACAGTTCACATTCCGTCAACAATTGCAGCATTGGGTTGATCAACTGGGCCTTGGCACTTCGGTTGAGACAAAACATCATTGCAAGTCTGTGGCTGCCTGGCACTTTCGCACCAGAAGGGAACCACGGAGACATTTCCCATCCGACTAAGTCTTAGGCAAGCATTCACCCTGTCTGTTTCCAGTTGACTAGAGACTCGCGGCGTATCGTCATCCCGGTAAGTCGTTACCATGGCCCTTCGGCTACCGGTGACGTAGACCTATTGCTGACGCAACAGACCAGTGGCCGTTCATCCGCCTGAGCCTGGTGCGTCAAGGAGACAACGATGGATCTACGCCGCTTCGCCGAATGTACAGCAACGAAAGTGAAGAGGATTTGAAAACGATGGCTGGTGTCTTTCCTCAGAAGATCCTCATTGTCGATGACGACCCCATTCAAAGGATGGTGTTGGAGCAGGTATTCACTGGTTACACATCCGTATCTGTTGAAACAGCCGCGGACGGTTTAGAAGCCATTTCCATCATAGAACATGCATCGGAAGCGTTCCGGTTGATCATATTGGACCTGCAATTGCCAAATCTTGATGGAGTCCGTCTTCTGTCTGCTCTTGCAGGGCGGAACTATAAGGGCAAAATACTTATCATATCAGGCATGCCACCTGACACTGTCAGAATGTCTGAAGTCCTTGCCAAGGCCGAGGGTTTGAATTCCATCGGGCACATCATGAAACCTATTTGCATCCAGGAACTAGCAGCAAAAATCGAGAGCGAATTTGGCCGAAACTTCTTTTCGGCTGGGTTGACGACAGAGAAATCCGTTCAAGCCAGACCTCTCTCGACCTGATCCCCACAGCGGGTCCACGCGCCCATAAGATCGCCACTCCCAGCAAGGCGATGAGCAGCGTCTACAACTTCAGGGCAACAGCGCCTGCCATCCCCAGGTTTTGCAACAGGGTTGCGCTCGCTGATCGGCGACCCCACCGCTTGAGCCAGAAACCCGGAAAGTTCCGGCCCGGGGCAATCCAAAGCTGGGGAGCATGCCACAACGTGAACTGGGAGAGCCTAACCGGGTACACTCCGGATGCAGGCCTCAGGATATGGCATGCTATTTGCTGAGCTTCTCGTGTGAATCTACGGCAACAAACAAGTGTGATCGACTGCGGCGCAAATTGGCGCAACCAAGCGAAACAATAAGACGCTGGCCCGCTTCGATCATATCTCCTGTATTCATCTGAGGATTGCGCATGCAAGACGTCGACCGTTTCTACCAGTTCAGTTCATCGCTTCGACTTGGGACAACAGATGCGCCAGGCTTCCCCTACACTGGTCTGCCAAAGGAAATCGAGGAGTTCACCCGAGCTCAACCGCCAGGTTCTGCGGATTTATCGGAAACCGGCGGCCCAACCGCGTTCATTCGAACTGATCTATTGGACCAATCTGAAATCGCAATTCTCAGACCAGATTGGGAAGATCTGTGTAGCCGCAGTCTGGAAGATACTGTCTATTATGCGCCTGGCTATGCCTCTTCCTTACTGGAGACTACGGCGAGACGGGATGGTGTCAAATTCATCGCTACTCGATATGGCTCGCGACTTACCGGGCTATTGCCTGTCACCACAACGCCGATAGCAGTTCCCGGACTGATACCTGCCGGATCCGCATGGACAACTGACTACACCTTTACAACCACTCCTCTTATTGACCGCAACATGGTCAATGAAACCGTGGTTGCCATGGTTCAAGGCTTGCAAGATCTGAAGCAGTCGGAGTGGGTACTGCCTCTGGCCAATCTCGATGGCCCCTGTTGCAAAGCTTTCATTGATGCTTTCCAACGCCTGAATATTCCTTGGAGTGTCACGCGTTCTTTTGAACGCGCATCCGTGTCTCCGGCATCGAGCTATGATGACTATATGAATGAACACGTAAGTTCAAAACGGCGCAGTGAACTCAGAAGATACCGTCGCCGTCTTGAAGAGCTGGGCCAGGTCAGACATCAAGTCTTCACCTCTGGAGACAGCCTTGGCGAAGCCGTAAAGATATTCCTTGATCTCGAAGCTTCCGGTTGGAAGGGCGCACGCAGGACTGCGCTGGCCTGTCGTGGAGATACTCAGGCATTTGCGTTGTCTGCATTCCAGAGTTTCAATGCAAACGCGCGATGTCGCGTTGATGTGCTGTCTCTCAACAACACACCGATTGCAGCTGGCATCATCGTTTTCGCTGGCAACACAGGTTTCACCGTAAAGAACGCCTACGATGAGGCGTATTCCAAGTATGGTGCTGGATTGCTTCTGGAGATTGAAGTTCTGAAGAGTCTGATGGAAGAAAAATGGGCAGCTCGTCTCGATGCTGCGACTTCCGGGAGCCATGTTGTCGATCAGCTTTGGCCTGATCGCAACAAGGTGGCATCACTTGTGTTCTCACTTGCTCCACATTTAGCATCGAGTTCGACTGCGTCTGCTCTTGCGCTCAATGCACTATAGGCATGCTGCAAAAGCTTTCATGAAGGAGCGGCTTGGATTGTAAGCGGTATTAACAAGCTACGCATCCCGGGTCCGTTTCGGGCGGGACCTCTACCCCAAGGGTGAACGCACAGGCTGTTTGCCGCTGACAACGCAACCGGCTTTTCTGCGCGCTCGGATCAGCACCTCGAGAACCCGGGCAATATGTGCGCCGGAGATACTGGTATTTTCGATCAGGCATGGAGTCTTGCGACAACACTCATCGACCGCCACGACGGTCGGCATCAGTGGAAACAGGTCATAAGCTGACCGGCCATTTTCACCAGGGAGACTTTTCCGTCGCCAGACAGGGCGACGGGCGATGACCCTGCAAAAGGCTGTCTGTCCATCGTGAAACTTGAGCCGCCCTGGCAGAAGAAGTGCTAGGCTATCACGTATCGGGATTTCGCAGTAGCGTTCAGTTCGGCAATGCGCCAGACCGCAGCATTTGTGAGGGCGACGGGGAACCGGCTCAGGCAGGCGGGGAATCCCGGCGCAAGCGCGAAACATGGGTCATGCCGGCGGCCAGAGTTGCGGGCCAGATACCCGCCTTGGCGCTTGCCTCATGTTCACGCAGAACCGAGATAATCCGTTCCTTGAAGCTGGCCGGGCACCATGAACAATCGCAAGTTCAGGCAATGGTAGTTTGCGAGGCCCTGCCTTCGGCGACCGTACCTCCTGGCAGTTTACGCTTCGCTGGTCGTCTTTCCCGGTTCGGCATGAATAGCGACATAAGCTCTTCAACCGCTGGTGAGACATCGTCGAGGGCAAAGGAATCGGTTTTCTCCTTTCCTCGAATCCAGTGAACTGGTTGAGACGCAAACTCAGCCGCATCAATGACCCACTGACCCAAGGACGTCATGCCATTGCGCCTGAGCCGCTTTAACAGATTGTTTGCGTCAAGCAGTATATTGCGGCTTCGGACCCCTAGTGCATAATTCTGCTCAGTATGGGTCTTGCCTTCCACCATCAACTCGAACAGCCATCTCGGATAATCGAGCCCCAGCGAAAGCGGCAGAGGCAGGGAGCCCCAGAATCGCGAATTGATCTCGATCAGAATCCAGGTGCCATTGTCGTGATTGACACGGAACTCGAACATGCAGACGCCTGTGTGTCCCAAATCATGGCATATTCGACCCACCGCAGCCCGCAAACGGCTATCAACACGTTCGCTAATCCTGAACGAACTGCACCCTCCCCAACCTTCGCGAAGTCGTCTGTGTTGAAATGCCTGGAGGATTTCCCCTTCCTGGCAGAGCACCGATACACCAGTCCCGTTGCCCTGGAAGTAACTTTCGACAAGGAAGCGCGACCGGTTCGAGATTGTTGAAAGGAACTGTCTCAGTTCCTGTTCACTCTCGGCAATGAGCACATCTTCATGGGTTCTGCCTGTATCAGGCCAATACGATCTGCGTGGCTTCACGACAATCGGCAGCCCAAAACGCGAGACAAGGCACTTGGCAGTGTCACTTTCGCCAAGCATTGCCCAACGGGTCGTAGGTATTTCCAGCGCTTCACATAGCTCATGTGTCTTCAGCTTGTCGAAACAAGCAGTCATGGAATCCTCTGAAGGTATCGCGATCCTTTGTCCTGAAATCTGACTGCGATGCAAATCCAGGGTTATGATTGCTGGATCTACACAAGGGATGACCAGGCTGAAATTTTCAGCAAGAAGTAGGCTTATAAGTGCTTCAGACCAACCGTTCGGATTATCATCATAATTCGGCGGCCAGTATTGATGATTGACATATTTTGAAACTAGTGCCGGCTCACCGCATTTCAACGGAAATGCGTGAATGATCTTGCCTGCACGCCCCAAGGATCGAACCACGGACAAGAATATCCGCATGTCGTCACCAATAACCAATACTGGCTTCTCGGCAGTCGAATTCATTTTTCAGCCTCAATATTTGCGTGCCTGACCTCGACGCAGGCGACGCAAGAAGCGTGCCAGCGAGCATGTACGCAACTCAACGTCGCTTCCAGAGATCCGGCATGCAAGTTGCAGGATATCACCGCAGCATTACCGAAAGTCAAAAGGGCACAGTCCGGTGACACGCTTATTGAGCATTCTCAAGTCTACGCAGATGGGAGGCTGGATTGACCAGGCATTGGTCAGCGCTACCAATCTGATCCTGTTGCTTGTGCTCGCCCGGTGGGCAGGTGCCTCGGATGTCGGTTACTACTCTATCGGCTTCTCGGTCATCATGATGGCCATAAGCGTTCAGGATTCATTGGTCACCCGGCCGTATTCGGTGCAAATGTTGAATTTCCCATACCGGCCTGAGGAGCATTCAGGTGGTGCTCTTGTCCTTGCCTCAGGTATAGGTCTGGTTATTGCAGCTGTTGGCTTGGCAACCACTGCAATCATTGCGATTGCTGACAGGTCAGAGGATGCAATATCTATCTCTCTGGTGCTTGGATTTGCGCTTCCTTTCCTGCTCATCCGGGAGTTTATCCGCCGTTACAGCTTTGCCCATTTGCAGACCTGGCACGCAGTTGGCGTGGATGCCGCGACACTGGGTTTGCTGGGTTTGGCAGTCGCAGTCCTGGTCCTGAATGAGGCGATGGCTGCCTCAACGGCTGTTGCTGCTCTTGGCGGTGCGTGCGCCATCTCAGCCGGGATCTGGATTGTCCTGAGGCGAAATCTCTTCAAATTTTCGGGCAATCCGATCGCTGAAACTTGCAGACAAAGCCTTGTTTTTGGAAAGTGGTTGCTTGCCAGTCAAATGGCAATTCAGGCCCAGGGTTACTCGACCCATTGGATCATCTTTGCTTTCGCGGGGTCAGCCACGACAGGCGTGTACGCCGGATGTCTGAGCATAGTTGCACTCTCCAATCCGCTGCTGTTTGGCTATCTCAATTTACTCACTCCCAGGTTTGTTCGAGCCTACGATGAGGGTGGCAGTGAAGCACTGCGTAAGCATGCAATCTCGAGCGCCAAGTTTCTTGGTGGGCTTATCGGCCTGTTCGCGGTTGGTGTGATAGTCAGCGGAGACTGGTTGATAGCTTCGCTGTTTCCGGGGGAGGCATTCGAGGCCGGTTTCACACTCCTGGCTCCGCTTGCACTGGCAGCGGTTGCAGGGGCCATCGGGGCGCCCGCAGCCGTTGCCTTGACGGCTGCGGAAAGAGGGCGTCCTGTCGCGATGCTGTCTACCTTGTCGTTGTTCCTGGGCAGCCTGCTGGTTCTGGCGCTGATGGCCAGATGGGGGCTTGAGGCTGCCGTATTCGGCGTGTTGCTCAGCGAAACACTGGCCTCGGTTGCGCGCTGGATCGCCCTTGGCCAGTTGCTTCCTGGCAAGTCTGCAGGAGTTCCCTCGATCGCCACCCAAGCTTGAACCTGTCAAGGAATAACCCTGATGAACTCTCCAAGTCAGTATATCGATATGACATCGCCGACGGTCCCTGAGCTAAGCACAGCCGCGAGGGTCGTGCAGGAGGTGTTCACCGTCCTGAACACCGAGGGCATCGCCTTCTGTGTGCTCCATGGCTATGAATTCTTGCCCCACGCCTGGGGGTCGGACATCGATATACTGGTATCTGGATCCGTAACGGCAGAAGCGATTGAAAAGCTACTGATCCGGCATGAGGATCGCTTGGGTGCAAAGCTGATCAGACGTGAACGTCTTCATTTTACCCTGGCCTGCAATGATCATCAGGGCGTGCCCGAGTTCATCATTCTGGATTTTACCCATGATGTCTTTTTGGGACGATGCCTGCTTCACAAAGGTGAGGACATTTTATCCGGGCGCAGAATGCGCGGAAGTTTCTGGGTACCTGCTGCAGGTTTAGCGTTCGACATTCAGTTCTTGAGGGCCTTGATCAAGGATAGGTTCAGTCCTTTTCGGACAACGCTGCTGAGTCTGCTGTACGCTGAGGGACGTGACCAAGCCCGGGAATATTTGCTGAAGCGTTGGTCACGGCCCTATGCTGAACTGATCGAGAGCGCTGCCGCCACAGGAAACTGGAATGGGGTCGTTGACTGCCGCGAGAAGCTGAGGCGCCGGTTTCTGATATCATCGAGCGTCTCCTCACCATTGGCGACATTGACTCGCGCAGTTCGAGAGAACCTGGCGCGAGTTGAAAGGCTCATCAGGCCACGCGGTCTTCACGTCGCTTTTCTCGGGCCGGACGGAGCAGGAAAATCATCGACGATTGAAGCGATAGAGGCAGGACTAAAGCCGCTCTTTTCCAGAATCGAAGTCCGAGGCTTTGCGCCGTCATTGCGCCAAGCAGTTCGACCGGCGCCAGTGTCCACTGCTGATCCACATTCTCGACCACCGCGGTCTTATGCCGTATCACTGCTGAGGGCAGGGTTCTGGGCAGTATATGGCATCTTTTCGCACCTCAGCCTGCGTTGGGCAAAAGCGCGCTCTCGCCTCGTCCTCAGTGACCGCTACTTCGTTGATATCCTGATCGACCCGGTGCGATACCGATACGGCGGTCCAACGTGGGCTTTAAAGCTTGTCTGGTGGATAATGCCGAAACCAGATCTGTTGGTGCTCCTAAGTGGATCACCTGAAATCATTCAGGCCCGCAAAAAGGAGATCAGTCTTGAGCAAACAAGGCGGTTGTGCTGCGATTACGAACATCTGGTTGAATCTCTTCCGTATGGCGCCGTCGTCGACAATACGGAACCAATCAATGAAACTGTTCATAACATTGTCAATCTGATCTTTCGGAAATTCCGACCCAGATCAAAGAGCCATCAATGAACGACCTGGAAGGCATTGACCAGCATAAAGCCTGTTGCGAGGGCGACGAAAGAGGCATAAAGGCATCTGCCGTGAGCAGATAGAGATCTGGTTCGCTGACGAGGCGCGTATTGGCCAGAAGAACAAGATCACCAGGCGTTGGGCCAGGCGTGGCACTAGACCGTCAGCCCCGCATGACCAACGCACGACCTCGACCTATATCTTCGGGGCGATCTGCCCTAAGCGGGGCAAAGGAGCTGCCCTGGTCCTGCCGGCCTGCAACGCTGAGGCCATGAACCTGCATCTCGCCGAGATCTCCGGCGAAGTCAGCCCTGGCGCTCATGCCGTCGTTATCCTCGACCAGGTCGGCTGGCACCTGTCGAAGCGCCTCAAGGTTCCTGCCAACATTACCCTGCTCCCGCTCCCACCCAAATGCCCCGAACTGAATCCGGTAGAGAACATCTGGCAGTTCATGCGCGACAACTGGCTGTCCAACCTGGTGTTCACGTCCTACGACAACCTGGTCGATCACTGCTGCCATGCTTGGAACAGCCTCATCGACCAGCCCTGGAAGATTATGTCCATCGGCCTGCGTGACTGGGCTCACAGGTTCTGATCAATGGGATTTGGTATAAGCCAGCTGGTCAGCTTGGCTTTGGCCAAACAAAGTCGGGACGAAGACTGTCGTAGACAGGTCGGCCATCGGACGGTTTCGGATAACACGCTGCATCACATCACCAAGCAGATGAGCCAGGCGCTCGCTTAGCTCGAGGCCCTTTTGGTTCCAAAAAACCAACAGCAGGCACTACTGGCGTTGCTCGAAAGAGCCGCTATCCGCTCAGAAGGGCTGAGGCTTTCTTCGAGCCAATGTATTCTTACTGAACCAGATTGCATATTTTGGTTGGCAAATCAGCCAAACATCTGATTCAGTTATCTTTACAGACCCGTCGCAGTCGGCGCGATGGTGGTGAGATTAGTCGAGTTGCTCACGAAATCGGCCTTTAGGCCGTTCTTTGAAAGAGCGTCGTAGTTCCGGTTCGACAACTCGTTGTCAGTTTAGTTCCCCAGTCAAAAATGCTGATTTGAACGCATCTGCAGCCCGCCGCTTCAGCGGGGGCTGCTTTGATAAATGGTGACTCTGATGAACCAGAAAATTAGAGAAATGCCCCGATCAGGTTTCGTGGCAGGTTCATTCAATGCGAGTGAGATTGCCAAGAAGGCGTGGCAATCACCTCAACTTCGGGTGCATCAAATCGCTGAACTCACAAGAAATGGCGCTGCAACAGGTGTCGACAGCCCTTGTTCAGGCAATCTTTCGGGCCCCCAACTTGGTTGTGGGGGTTAGCCACACCGTAAGAATCCTCTAAGGCCTTAGCGACTTATTAGATGAGGAAGTCATCTGGGTGCAGATCGGTGATTGCTGTGGGTCCGCACAAAGCAATGCTGTCGTCAGCATCAAGTTGGATGTGAACATGACCATGAGCATCCAACGATGCAGCGGCCACCACATCCGCAAATGTGGCAAACTCAAAGTCAGAGATATCAATTACATCTGGTGAACCGGCACCCGTGATGAAGCCATAAACGGTATCGTTGCCGTCGCCATTTCGGACAATTACAGTATCGTCACCGCTGTCGCCGAAAATGATATCGTCCCCGCCCCGACCCTCGATGACATCATCGCCATCGTTCCCATAGATCCAGTTGACGTTGGCATCTCCAAATAGCCGATCTGCGAATTGGGAACCACGGAGAGCTTCAATACTAATGTAGGTGTCGCCCACGGCTTCTCCGGTATTGAGTGAATTATCCGTAAGGTCAGCGGTCACACCGCTCGCGGCATACCAGTAGGACGCCGTATCATCATTTGCACCACCGTTGAGGACATCAGCTCCAGCCCCGCCTTCAAGAACGTCGTAACCATTACCTCCCAGCAACGTATCATCGCCGTCGCCGCCGAACAGATAATCGACTGTCGAACCACCAGTCATGGTATCAGCTGCCGCAGTTCCGACCGCCATGTTGCGTACGTTGGCGCCGCCATAAACACCATCATACAATACCGCATTGAAGCTCAGTGACTTGATGAAGGTCCCGCCATTGCCGTCGGCAACCTCGACATTGAGACTGATCGGAGCACTAACTCCAGGTGTCAGCGCGTTGGTCGCCTTCAAGATCAATTGATTGCCGACGATCTCGAAATTTGGATCGGTCACCAGTGAACCGCCACCGTCTACGATTCGGAAGGTATGTGTGTCTGTTGTATCCACATCGAGGACATTGCGGAAATCGGCAACAACAGAACCAGCGGTTAACTGCAGTTTGTTGCCATAGACGGGACACAGCACAAGAAAATCAATCGGCCCCTCGATGCTGTAATCAGTTGGAGCATCATTCTCCCCATTAACAACTATGGTTACTGTAGCGGTATCAGAACCGCCATTACCATCTGACACTGTATAGGTGAAGCTGTCTGCAACTGACCCCACAACGCCCAGGCTCTCGAATTGCCCATTGGGGTTGTACACATAGGTACCGTTCGGTTGCAGCGTGACCTCAGCGCCGGAGGAAAGAACGACTGGCACGCCCGGCGTGAAGGTCGCGCCATTGATTTCAACAAGCGTCAGGGTATCCCCTTCCGGATCGCTATCCACACCGTTGCCGTTGTCGCTTGTCAGCAGGTTGCCTGCAACGATGCCATTTTCATCAACGCTGATGTCGTCATCCGTGGCATCGGGGGCACCATTAACATCAAGCGTCACTGCAGCCTGCGCTGTCCCACCCTGGCCGTCACTTACTTCATAGGCGAATGTGTCGATGCCGTAGAAGCCAGCATTGGCGGTGTACTCAAATGTCCCGTCTGGGTTCAAAACCAGAGTGCCATTTGATGTCGAACTTACCAGGCTGAAGCTGAGCACATCGGCGTCTGGCGAACCTTCAACATCGTTGCCCGCAACTGACCCGGAGTAGGTAATGGCTTCCTGGACAGCGAAGCTGTCGTCTCCTGCCATGGGCGGCAGATTGTATATTTCCAGCGTCAAGGCATGTGTGAAGGTGGACGTGCCTTCGGTTGCCGTGACAACAATATCATAAATACCATTATTGGCCGGTCCGCCCTGCGACCCGTCTGATGTCGAGGTACCGGAAATCACGCCGGTGCCGGCATCAATGGAATACCCATCTGGCAAGCCGGTTGCAGAATACGTTGGCGCAGACACAAGCCCGAACGCGTACGCTGTTTCGAAGCTTTCAGTCAAACCGTCGACTGTGGTCTCGGTCCGTGGCTCCGGGGGCAAGACGGTGATGTCGACAAAGGCTTGTGAATTGCCATCACTCTGCAATTCGTAGAGGAACTGATCCACGCCGACATAACCCACGTCTGCCTGGTAGGTGAGGTCGCCAAGACTGGTGACCGGGATGACCTGGTCTTTGACCACCAGGACACCATTCAGGTAGAGGTCACCGTGGAGCGGGACCTCCTTCACCTTGAAATTGCTTAACGCATCCGACCGCGAGTAAAAATCGTTGTCCAGCACGCCGGTCAGTTCAAGCGCCTGGTCGTTGCGGGTTTCATAGTAGTCACTAGCTGCAGCAGATTTGTTGGTCAATTCGACAACGAATGTCGCCGTCGCGGTCGCCGTCTGACCCGTCGAGTCAGTCACCGTATAGTCGAAGGTGAAGGTTCCTGTCGCACCACGAGGATCGAAGTCAATCGTGCCATCGGGATTGATGGTGGCGAGAGGTTTGTTGGTATCGGCGGTGTTCCAGGAATAGTTCGATCCGACGATAGTGGATGGATCAAATGTCCCCGGTGTCTCATCGTTTGCGAGAACATTGACAGTTATCGGCAAATCTTCATCTGTTCCCCAAGCATCATTATACGCCACAGGGGCGGTCTGCGGCGCATCGGACGGCACAACATTTATGTCAACGAGGGTCGTGGAGTTGCCCTGGCTGCGCAGTTCATATGAGAATTGATCGGTACCAATATAGCCTGCATTGGGAACGTAGGTCAGGTCCCCAAGACTTGTGACCGGGATAAGCTGATCCTGGATAACGAGCACGCCGTTCAGGTAAAGATCGCCATCCGTCGGTACGGCCTTGATCTTGACCTGATTGTCCGGGAAGTCCGGGTCAAAGAAATCGTTGTCAAGGATCCCATCAAGATCGATAGGTTGATTGATTGCAGTTTCGTAGGCATCCGGCGCTGCAGCAGATTCACCTGCGTTTGACACCACCACTGTGGTTGTTGCCGTGGTTGTCTGACCTGTCGAGTCCGTCACCGCATAGTCGAAGGTAAATGTGCCAGCATTACCTTTCGGATCAAACGCAATGCTGCCGTCAGGGTTGACGGTCAGCTGTGGTTTATTGGTGTCCGCGATGTTCCAAGAGTAATTCGATGTGACGACCGAGCCAGGATCAAATGTGCCTGGTGTCTCATCGTTCGCCAGAACATCCAGCGTAATGGGCGTGACCTTGTCTGTACCCCACGCGTCATCAACTGCCTGCGGCGAGACAGCGGTTGACAAAGCCGGCAGCACAGAAATATCAACAAAAGCCTGCGAGTTGCCATCACTGCGCAATTCATACAGGAACTGATCGGGCCCGGAATATCCATCATCAGGTTGATAGGTCAGGTTGGCCAGATTGCCCAGCGTCACAACCTGATCCTTTACGACCAAAATCCCATTTAGGTAAAGATCGCCATGTGTTGGCAGCGCCTTGATCTTGACCCCTTCAGCACCGACGACCTTGTAGAAGTCATTGTCAACAATCCCGCTCAGATTGATCGGCTCACCGCTGCGGGTTTCATACTGATCGGCTGCAGCAGCTGTCTTACCAGTATCTGACACCACAACCGTCGCGGTTGCCGTTGTAGACTGCCCGGTGGAATCCGTCACCGTATAGTTGAAGGTAAACGTTCCTGTCGCGCCACGGGGATTAAAGTCGATGGTGCCATCAGCCTTGGTGGTCAGGAGCGGCTTGTTGCTATCTGCGGTATTCCAAGAATGCCCGGACACAGACACAGGCCCAGGATTGAAGCTACCCGGGGTTTCATCATTGGTCAGCACGTCGAGATTAATTGTGGTGACCTTATCGGTACCCCAGGCATCATTATTCGCAACAGGAGGCCCGACCACCTCAATGCTGATCAGACCTGTATCGCCCTCTCCGAGCGGATCTGATGCCTCGTAGACAATATAGTCGGTCCCGATAAAGCCTGCAGGTGGCGTATAGGTGAAGCTGCCATCGGCACTCAGCGCGATGGTGCCGCCCATCACGGTTGTTGAGCTGAAATTGCTCACCACCAGAGGGTCACCGTCTGGATCGGTGTCGTTATTCAATACCCCGTTTGCGGCATTGACGGTGAGCACCTGGTCTTCCGGCGTCATGTAAAAGTCATCGTCGACCGCGATTGGCGCAGAATTGCCAATGGTGATTGTCACCGTCGCGGTATCAGAACCACCGTTTCCGTCAGACACCGTATAGGTAAAACTGTCGGTCGCCGTTTCACTAGCCCCAAGACCTGAAAACTGCCCATTCGGATCGTAATCATACGTGCCATCACTGTTGAGCGTGAGTAGCGCACCCGACGACAGGGTGATCTGGCTGCCCACGTTCGAAAAACTACCATTGACCTCGCTGATGCTGAGTGAGTCGCCGTCGAGGTCCGTGTCTTGTACCCCATCGTCCAGAACGTTGCCGGAAACTGGCAAATCTTTGGAAGTGAGGTAGCCGTCGTCCTGACCAATCGGATCATCATTCAACCCGTCAATGACAATCGTGACGGTTGCTGTATCGCTACCGCCCGTACCATCAGACACCGTATAGGAAAAGCTGTCTGTTGTACTTTGCCCTACTGCTAAAGTGTCGAACTGGCCGTTTGGATCATAATCATATGCCCCATTGGCATTGACCGTGACCAAGGCACCCGAGGCAAGGGCAATCTGAGTACCTACATTTCCAGCGCTGCCTTCAACGCCACTGACAGTGAGTGGATCGCCATCTGCATCGCTGTCTGCGATACCATCGGTCAGGACATTGCCAGAAACCGTGGCGTCCTGGTCTGTAGTATTGCTGTCGTCTTCCGCTACCGGTGGGTTTTCATTATCAATGATGGTAGTCGTAACGGACGATGGCACATTGAGAGCACTATCTATCGGGTTGCTCAGAACGATTCGGAAATCTTCATTTCCTTCGGCAGTCGCGTCATCCAGCGAAGCGAGGGTGATCGTAAGTGGCGTAAAGCTGGTCGTTGTTGCCGTATAAGAAAGCGTCGTCCCGTCAAAACTGAATTCTGCTGAGCGAGAGGCAATCGCCGCATTTACAGCGGCAACGAAAGTCTCGTAGTCTGCGCTATCCGTGTCGACATCAGCGAGGCTGAGATCAATGGCCGCCGTCTGACCTACAAACGGCGCCCCGCCCAGATCAATGGTGTAGATGGCAGCACTACCTTCGGTAATCGACGATGAGCCGGTCACGCTCCACTGCAATTGCGGCGCATTTTCAAACGTCAGGTCGTCGAGGCCAAGGCGCTGATTGGCTGGGTTGGTGATCCCGACTGCATCATCTGCGTAGTAGGTAATGGTGACGGAGCTGACGCCCTGAACAAAAGTGTAACTGATATCTGACTGCGCATCATTGGTATTGCCGCCAAGCGATGTCGCAGTTCCCGTTGTCGCATTGTAGTCGACCAGCGCCCCGGTCGATACATTCGTAGCCAGACCGGCATCCGAATTGACAATCACGCGGTCTGACCATGATTGTGCGGACGAATTGCCATCCAGGTCGATCAAGCTGAAGTTCAAATTATAGACCGGCTGCGAGAACGTCAGCGTCATGGTCATGAAGGCGGAATTGTCATCAGAACTGGCGTTCATGTACAATTCCACAATGCCACTCACGCCGTTGAGACTGCCGGTCGGCAGAATCTGGGCTGTGGGCGTCGAATCAAAAGATCCTGTTTGAGTAACGCCAATTGTAATCGTGGTACCATCAATTACGGCATTGGCGGTTGTACCCAAAATATTCGCGGTGGCGGCAAACTCAACTGCCCAGTCCAAGGTCGATGGCGCCAAGACATCGATCCAATTGTCCTGCGCGTTTTGGTCAATAGCAACCTTCGCTTCAACCGTTCCAGATTGGACCTCCAGGTCCCAATCCCCGCCAAGACTTTCATGACCAGTGTCATCATCAGATGCAGCAAGGTCCGCACCCGTTGCTGCAGCCAACGCATTAAGAGTGCTAAGGCCTGCCTCGCCATCGCCGAAATCGCAGCCATAAATCAGTATATCGCCACTGCTCGTGAGTGCATTACCAATGGTAGCCAACGCAGCTGCGTACTCACCAATAATGCTGGCTTCATTGAGTTCAGCTGTGCCCAGAACAATTTCGCCGGAACTACCATGAGAAATTACATGGATGGCATCAATGCCGGTGTAGCCATTGAGAACGGACGCCATTTCCGCAACGCCATCGCTATCAGCGGCGATGACATAAACATCAATCGACGCATCTATACCGTCGATCAGTTCTTTGTAATTGTCGACGCTTGCATCGATAAAGACAATCTGTTTGCCGTCAACGGGCTGTAGCTTTGCCGGCGCTTCGCTGCCTGAAACGTTGCTATCTGCCACCCGACTTGGGAAGGCACGCTGCTGATCTCTATTGACTGTATCTCCTAGATCGACCGGATCAGCAAAGAGCGTGTTGGGCAGCTCAAACACAATCTGGCCCTGCTTCACCAGCTGATTGAGTACTTTCTGCTTTATCTCAAGCTGTGGTTCGCTCAATGAAGCATCAATAGCGCCCAACGCTCCCAACAATTCAGACAATGAACTTGGCGCTGACCAGGCAGCAGGCAGCTCTGGCGATGGGTAGATTGAAAATTCAGCCGTTTCGGGATTGAATCCCACGACCGTGCCGGCAGGCAAGTTGCTGTCTGCTGACCACGTTCCAAGCTGATTGCTGCTCGATGGATTTTTGCTGTCCGGGAGCTGGAGCGTTAGTTCTGTGCCGGCAGGAACAGGCGTCTGTGCCCGAAACGCGATCGAGTCAACTGATGGATCGCCCCTGTCGTTGACAAGGACGTCCATCAGAACAGACTTCAGAAAAACAAACATACACAGACCCGTCGCTGATCGGAAACACGCCACATCCAACCACGGGGGTTAAAAGAAGCGGTTAACATTCAAGGTCGAGACGGAAGAACAGTGGCAATGCAGTTAATGCGCTGTAACCTTCTCCACGGTTCGCGTTCAACTAACGCTAATCAAGGTCAAGCCTTGATCCGGCTCCAAACCTGCCCGGCACCATGTCCTTGATGACAGCAGGATCAGCATGGCTTCGCTTCATCACCTCATATTGGGTTGGGCTGATCCATCTGCTAAGTTTCGAATCCGGCAAAGCTCGCTGAACAGTTCGAAGGATTCCCGCCTCCCCAAAGAACCACAGGATGCATCAATCTATGATGTCTCGGGACAATGCAGAACTATGGCAAGCAGCTGTTGACGATGCACTTCGTGTCCGCGAAATGCTGACAATGGCTCAACAGCTTGCCCCCAATGATCCGATCGGGGCCATCGGATGCGCCAACCAGGCTCTGGTTTACGTGGAAGCGCTTCGCGCCCGCGCGACTCTCTCGTCGGGTCTATTGGGCGCGGTGCTGTTTTATGGAGTCGACTTAGAGGTGCGATTGCGTGGCCTTTCGGATCTTCCTGGTGCCAGCCTGTTGCCAGCTATCAACAAGGAGCTTGATCGCTGTGATCAGTTGACTGCTGCCATCGCCAGCCACATTGACCGCGACTGACGGCTTCAGGGAAACATCTTGCGCATAATCAGGAACAACAGCACCGCAACGCCGCCAAGACTGACTATTTGGGAGTTCATGGCCTGGTGTTCGAAAGTGGTAAAGGCCACCAGCAGGAAATACGCAATTGCGGTGAACACCCCTGTCATCACAACTTGCATCAGGTTCATAAGCGCTCATCTCCTGCATCACTACGTTGCGACTGGAAGAACTGCTTTGACAACATCATCATCTGTACCGGCATTGGCAAAAAGATGGCTGGACCGGCAATTGCCAGTCCGCGCGGTTGCGAGCGGTGGCCAGCCAGTTGCAAAGGTCGAACTGACCCTGACAGCCCGCATGTCGCAGCATCCAGGCACAGGCACGACCTCAGGCCAGCTGGCCCACAACGTCGGGCTCTGGCACATCATGTTGCTGCGTTAACGCAACGACGTACTGCTCGAACTGCTCAGACGTCATCGGCTTGCCGAACAGGTAGCCTTGCCCCTCCGTGCTGCCGGCCAGCCGCAAAAGCAACGCCTGGTCTTCGGTCTCGATGCCCTCGCACACCGTCTGCAAGTCCAGACTGCGAGCAAGTGACAGAACAGCATTGATGATCGGCTGGGATCTCGTATCCTTCAGCATCTTTCTGACGAAGGACTGATCGATCTTGATCTTGTCGATGGGCAGCTTGGCGAGATAGTCCAGCGAGGAGTGTCCGGTACCAAAATCGTCGAGCGCGATCTTCACGCCCATCAGCCGCAGCAAGGCAATCTGTTCGGCGACGAACTCCTGGTTGGTAACAAGGCTGGTCTCGGTGAGCTCGATGTGCAGCCGGTGCGCAGGCAACCCGGTTTCCGCCAGCACGTCCCTGACGACCTTGCCCATGTCGCTGAAATCAAGCTGGACCGGAGAAACGTTGACAGCGACAGTCATCTCCTCGGGCCAGTTCTTTGCCGCCTCACAGGCCTGCTCGAGGGCAAACCGGCCAATATCATGGATGGCTCCGCAGCTTTCAGCGATTGGAATAAACTCGGCGGGCGAAACACTGCCCAGCGCATCGCTGGTCCACCGCAGCAGCGCTTCGGCCCCGGTGATCTTTCGGCTGGCAAGATTGACCTGGGGCTGGAAGCACAGCGACAACTCGTTTCTGTCGATGGCCCTCCATATGTGCCGCTCAACCAATCGCGAGCGCGCAATGTCCCGGCCCAATGAAGCGTTGAACCAGGTTATGCCGCACAGGCCGGAGCGCTTGGCGATGTCGAGTGCTGTTTCCGCCGACGAGATCAGGATATCGGCCTGCCGCGTGACTTGCCAGGTGCCGGCCATGCCGATCAGCAGCCTGAGCTGGATGTGATGTCCGTCCAGTTCCAGAGGCTGCTCCACCTGTCCCAGCATCGCATCTGTCAGCGCCTGGGCCCGGTCGCGATCAGCCGCCCTGGCCTTCAGCAAAACCCCGAATGTGCTGCCATCGAGCCGTGCCACCCAATCCTTGTGACCGGCGAAAGAGGCCAGCCGGGTTGCGGTCTCGAGTAATACCTTGTCGCCTATTTCACGGCCAAAATTGTGATTGACCACCGCAAAGTGGTAGAGACTGACGGTAACCACGACGAAGTCGGACGGCCTGCCTGACTGATCTGTGTTCCCAATCCGCTTCTCGACCATGTCTAAGAAAGCCTCGCGCCGCAGCACACCGGTCAGGGGATCATGCTGCGCGAGGTATTCGAGGTTGCGGTTCTGCTTGTGCAGCTCTGTAACGTCCCGCGCTGTAATGCAAATGGCCGTTTTCTCAGAACCTGATACGGTCTCGACCTGGACACCATTGCGCAGTTGCGACTGGGTAATCACGTATTCAATCTGGCGCTCACCCGCGCCCGGGGTCTGGAAGGTGCACAGCTTCAGCGTGCTGTCGTGACCCGCATGACTGTGCGTTGCTGACAGCGCTCCTGCGGCATCCTGGTGAATCGGCGAAGGCAGCGCCTCCTCGAGCCGGCTGCCGGTCAGGACCTCGCCGTTCTTGCCAGCAAACAGCCGTACCGCCTCGCTACTGGCGAACTCAATCACGCCATTTCCGGACGCGACAACCACCGCATCGAAGCTGTCATCGAAGACCTGACCCAGCACACTGCGGTAGTTGTCGACGACTACCCGGGCCTGGACGGCCCTGAGGCGACGTCCGTCGAGCTCTATGGCAATCACCGAACCGGCAAGGCAGATCAGGCCAATCTGTAGTGGCACGGTTTCGACGATGATGGCGTGCTTGTCGTACAGCCGGAAACCGAGGATCTCGACACCGACGGCCACTGCCAGGAATCCCAGCAGTGACCATGACAACCGCACTTTCATCGATACCAGCGCCAGCGCGAACAACAGCGCAAAACTGAGCGCACTTGTACTTGTCTTGTCGGTCGAAACTAGCGCACGCTGCTGCAACAGCGTTTCGGTTGCCAGCAATTGCAGGGTCGATCCGCTGACGATGCCATGAACGGGAACAGCCAGAGAGTCACGCAGCTCCGTGGCAGATGCACCCACGATGACCCGTTTGCCGGCCAGCCGTTCCGTTGGCATCTTTCCTTCAAGCAGGGACTTGAGTGAAACAACAGGGATTTGCCGTGCATCAATTGAGAAATCGACTGCTACGACATCGTCTTGCCCACCTTTCCGGGCGGACAGCAAGGCAGGGATAGACGGTACGAATTCCTGCTCAATCTGCTGGCCATAGGGCAACCGGCGCACGATGCCGTCCGCATCGGCCAGCACGTTGACGGACCCCGGCCAGGCATGCTGCAGCAAGCCGTCGATCGGCAGGTTGAAACCATCCAGCCGGTTGCTTGCCTCGACCGACTGCGGTTGCCGGAACGCTGCCAGGATAACAGCTCCACCGGCCCGCTCCAGCGCCTCGCCAAGCAGCCTGTCGTCTTCCGGGTTCGACGGCGAACTGAAGTCGATGTCGAGCGCTATTTCGGAGGCGCCCGCCTTCACCAGCTCATCAATGACGCGGGCATGGACCCGCCGCGGCCACGGCCACTGCCCCACATAATCGATGGACTGCTTGTCAATGGCGACAAGAACCGTCTCCCCGCTGGGTGCCCTCGATGAAGCGGCAGCCCGAGCTTCAGTGACCTCGTTCTGCAAACCCGAGATCAGGCCATTCGACTGGCCCAGATCCAGGCAGAGCATCAGGACCAGTGCCCCTGCAAGCAGGCCGACCAGCCTGCTGCCCACGGAGGATTTCTGTTCTGCAAAGATAGTCAATTGTCATCCCCACCCCGACCGACTGGCAGCGCTGCTGCGCGATTCGCCGTACGCTCTATCAGGCATCAGTCATCGTCGCCGCCATGGCCGTGCCCATGCCCGTTGCCTTCGTTTCCGGTTCCGTTGCCGCCGCCGTTGCCTACGCCATTACCGTTGTTGCCGCTGCCTTCGCTGTCGGATCCGTCACCATCGTTGCCGTCCGTGCCTTCGTTGCCGGCTCCCTCACCATCATTGCCGCTGGCGCCTTCGTTGCCGGATCCGTTGTCTTCACCGCCCGCTCCATTGCCGGCGCCAGTGCCGCCGCTGCTGTTGCTCGCGGCGCGGCCACGACCGTCGGCGCGACCATCCCCACGGTTGCCGTGACCGCGATCCGACCGGGCTGCACTGTTGGACGACGACAGCCCGGAAGAGGACGACGCAGTCCCTCCGCTCAGTCCACCACCGGAAGACGACGCCGACTGGCCCGCCCCGACATCCGCTGACTGACCGGTCGCGTTGTCCGACACGCCAACCAGGCCCCGCGAGACGGAAACAGAGGAGCCGCTACGCGAAGCGGTTACCGAGAATCTGGGTACCTTTCACCACCGCCGTAAGGTGATGTGTGCGTACCTTGACGCGAGGTGTGTTACCTTCGTTGATATCCAGCAGGATCTGGCCGGCGCGGTGCTGGATGGAGATCCGGTTTGACGCATCGCTTGCAGAGGCAACCCCGGTCATCGAATTGGGCTGGATGACCACCGTATCGCCATTGCGCTGCAATAACACACGGCCGGTCCGGCCGGTATTCACCCAGCTCTTGGCCGGAATGGACATGCCCGCCTGCAACGGCCGCCAGCTCTTGCTGTCCATGGCATAGAACGCCGGCTGGGATACCCGGGTAACCAGCCACTCGGATGCCTGCGCGACAGCCGGCATTACAATGCCAGCCATCATCGCTCCAAGCCACAAGATCAATATTTTGAGAACTCTGCCCTGCTTCATCATGGCAGAAACCATAGAAGCCAGAAGTTAAATTTCATTTCGCAAACAAAGTGCAAATTTTAGTCAACTGGTCCGGATCGAACCGGCAAGGCAGGACACAGGGGCCGCGGTTCAGGTTGACAGGAACCTGACGTCAGCGCCTTCGAGAACCGCACAGGTCAGCCGCCCCGTCACGTAGGCGCCGGTATCGATGCCGATGCGGTGCACCTCGACTTCCGGCTGTTCGGTTGGCGTATGCCCATGCACCACGATCTTCTCCAGCGCCCGGCCATGGCTGAGGAACGGCTCGCGTATCCAGTACAGGTCATCCTCGACCTGGTCGGCCAGCGGCCTTGCGGGGTTTACCCCGGCGTGGGCGAAGTAGTAGCCGCCGGCGCTGGCCATCGACCGCAGGTTGCGAAGAAACTCCGCGTGGGCGGGCGGCAGCGCCGCGCGGAATGCCTGCCGCACTTCCTCGTGCATGTCCTCCGCCAGCGGCAGCTTGACCCTGACACCGTACGAATAAAGCGTCTCGAGGCCGCCATACTGCCCCCACGAGCCGATCACCGAGGCATCGTCAAGGAAGGCCTGCATCATCAGTTCATGATTGCCGCGCAGGCAGATGCGCTTGTGGGCAAGCCTCGGTCCTGCCAGCATCCAGTCGAGCACGTCGCTGGAGTTCGGCCCCCGGTCGACATAATCGCCAAGGAAAACCTCCATCACCCGTTGCGCCGGGTTGTCCTTAAGGTCAGCCTTGATAAGACCATAGAGCCGCTCCAGCAGGTCTGCCCGGCCATGTACGTCGCCGATGGCATAGACCCGCACGCCGGCCGGCAGCCGCTGTTCCTGCGGCACAGGCTGCTTCTTCGGCCCCAGTCGTGACAACAAAGACCTGATCATCTGGTTTCCCGCCGCTTGAGGGCCGCTGCGTACCGACCCCGGCGAAAGCCTAGGGTGTAGCGCAGGCCGGTCAAGGGGGCTCGGCCATGCGACCGACAGTTTCGTGGAACCCCTGACCCCGGTCATGCGCTGTGCGCAAGAAGCTACCAGAGTGTTGGCAAACCGTTAACCACCCCGGCTGACGCGCACAAATCCAGCAATTCCGCCTTCACCCGCACGCCCTGCCTACCCGGACGGGTAGGCGCCTCCTACCCCGGTGCGGAATGAATGTCCCCCCCGGAGTGAACACGCGCAGACCGGTCTTCCCTAGTGTGCCTGCATCAAGTCCCGCCAGGCGGGCAACGCAGGTGAAGGAGACAGCCAGTGAACATGCATCCGAGAATGAACGGTACCCGCAATCCGCTCGTCAACCTGAAGCCCGGCGACCGGGTCATCGTGTGCGAGGATGTCGACACGTTCCGCTCCTGTCACCAGATCTGCTCCGCTCTCCAACTCAAGGTGACGCTGATCGAGCCTCGGCCGGATGGCTACATCAGCCTCGCAAAGCTTCAGGATACGCTGTATGCCGACCGCCATGGCCGCGTGCGCGCCGTATTCGTCTCCAGCGCCGCAGCCGAATGCGCTCGCGAAGTGCTCGACCTGGCCTGGCACGACGCCGCACTTGTTGTCGACGGCGCCGTGACCCGCGCCGCCTGAACCGGCGCATTTGCGCGCCCACACGTCCAGTGAGGACCACAGATGAGCCACACCCTCCATCCGCTGCGCCGCCAGCGGCTGCAAAGATCCACGCTGGCTGTACCCGGCTCCAACCCGTCGATGATCGAGAAGGCCGCCGACAGCGCCGCCGACGTCATCTTCCTCGATCTCGAGGATGCGGTGGCCCCGCCGGAAAAGGAGAAGGCCCGCAAGAACATCATCCAGGCATTGAACGACATCGACTGGCAGGCCAAGGGCAAGACCATGTCGGTGCGCATCAACGGCCTCGACACCCACTACATGTACCGTGACGTCGTCGATGTCATGGAGCAGGCCGGCCACAAGCTCGACACCATCCTGGTGCCCAAGGTCGGCGTGCCGGCAGACCTCTACATGGTCGAAGCCATGGTCAACCAGATCGAACAGGCCGCCCAGCGCGCCCCACGCGTACAGCTTGAGGCCCTGATCGAAACCGCCCTCGGCATGGCCAATGTCGAGGCCATTGCCCAGTTCGGCGGCCGGCTGGAAGCGTTGCATTTCGGTGTGGCAGACTATGCCGCCAGCCTGCGCGCGCGCACTGTCAACATTGGCGGGCTGAACCCGGACTATCCCGGCGACCAGTGGCACGCCGCCTTGAGCCGCATGACCATCGCCTGCCGCGCCTATGGCCTTCGCGCCATCGACGGGCCGTTCGGCGATTTTTCCGACCCCGACGGCTACAAGGCCGGCGCCCGTCGTGCCGCAGCACTCGGCATCGAGGGCAAATGGGCCATCCATCCCTCGCAGATCACGCTCGCCAATGAAGTATTTTCCCCGCCCGAGGCCGAGGTGACCCGTGCCCGGCGCATCATCGAGGCGCTACGCGAGGCCGAGGCTCAGGGCAAGGGAGCCGCATCGCTGGATGGCAAGATGATCGATGCCGCCTCCGAACGCATGGCCGCCAACGTCATCACGGTGGCCGAGGCCATCGAGGCGCGGAATGCGGCTCACTGAAATGAAGGCTCGGCACGCCGCGCACTGAAGTCGAGGCGCATGGCGCCGCGGACCGACCAGACAGGGGACACGACGATGGATATCCACGAATACCAGGCCAAGGAAATCCTCGCCCGTTTCGGCGTGCGAGTGCCGCGCGGCGGGCTTGCCTACAGCCCCGAGCAGGCCGCCTACCGCAGCCACGAGATCGGCGGCAACCGCTGGGTGGTGAAGGCGCAGGTGCATTCCGGCGGCCGCGGCGAGGCTGGCGGCGTCAAGCTGTGCTCAAGCGACTCGGAAATCCGCGAGTACTCCTCTGGCCTGTTCGGCCGCAAGCTGGTGACCCGCCAGACCGGCGATGCCGGCAAGCTGATCGGCCGCATCTATGTCGAGGAAGCCCTCGACATCCGCCAGGAGCTCTATCTCGGCCTGGTGCTGGACCGCTCGTCCGAACGCATCATGGTGGTGGCGTCCGCCCAGGGCGGCATGGAGATCGAAGAGCTGTCCGAGGAACATCCCGACGCGATCCTGCGGATGACCATCGACCCTGCAACCGGCTTTCTCGAGTTCCAGGCCCGCGAACTTGCCTTCGGTCTTGGCCTGCAGTCGGGCCAGGTGGCGGAAGCTGCCAAGATCTTCCGCGCCTGCTACCGCGCCTTCCGCGATCTCGACGCCACCATGGTGGAGATCAACCCGCTGGTGGTCACCGGCGACGGCCACCTGGTTGCCCTCGACGCCAAGATGTCGTTCGACGACAACGCCCTGTTCCGCCACCAGGAGATTTCCGAACTGCGCGACATGAGCCAGGAAGACCCGGTGGAGGCGCGCGCCGCCGACAGGGGCCTGTCCTATGTGTCGCTCGACGGCAATATCGGCTGCATGATCAACGGCGCCGGCCTTGCCATGGCCACCATGGACATGATCCGGCTCAAGGGGGGCGCGCCGGCCAACTTCCTCGACATCGGCGGCGGCGCCAGCCCCGAGCGTGTGCTCACCGCCTTCCGCACCGTGCTGGCCGACCCGAAGGTCGAGGCGATCCTCGTCAACATCTTTGCCGGCATCAACCGCTGCGACTGGATTGCCGAGGGCGTGGTGCAGGCCTTCACCAAGGCAGACATAAAGATCCCCGTCGTGGTGCGCCTGTCAGGCACCAATGTCGAGCAGGGCAAGCAGATCCTTGCCGACTCCAACCTGCCCATCGCCACCGCCGACACCCTGGCCGAGGCCGCCGAAAAGGCAGTCGCCGCCGTCGCCGCCAGACAGGCCGCCTGACCCGGCCCGCTTTTCCAGGAGTTTCCAGCATGAGCATCCTCATAGACGAGAATACGAGGGTCATCGTTCAGGGCATCTCGGGCCGGATCGGCCAGTTCCATGCCGGGGACATGATGAAGCACGGCACGAAGGTCGTGGGCGGCGTCACCCCCGGCAAGGGCGGTCAGAGCGTACTTGGCGTGCCGGTGTTCAACACCATGAAGGGCGCCGTGCAGGAAACCGGTGCCACCGCCTCCATCGTCTTCGTGCCGCCGCCGTTTGCCGCCGACGCCATCATGGAAGCAGCCGATGCCGGCATTCGCTACTGCGTTTGCGTGACCGATGGCATCCCCGCCCAGGACATGATCCGGGTAAAGCGCTTCATGCGCCGCTACCGGGCCGAGAACCGCATGATCCTCACCGGCCCCAATTGCGCCGGCACCATTTCGCCCGGCAAGGCGATGATGGGCATCATGCCGCCGCACATCTACCTGCCCGGCCGGGTCGGCATCGTCGGCCGTTCCGGCACGCTCGGTTACGAAGCCGCCAGCCAGATGAAGGCATTGGGCATCGGCGTGTCGACCTCCGTCGGCATCGGCGGCGACCCGATCAACGGCTCCAGCTTCCGTGACATCCTGGAGCTCTTCGAACAGGATCCGGACACCGACGCGGTGATGATGATCGGCGAGATCGGCGGACCGCAGGAGGCCGAGGCTGCCGCCTGGGCGCGGGATCACATGAAAAAGCCGGTGATCGCATTCGTGGCTGGACTGTCAGCGCCAAAGGGGCGCAAGATGGGCCATGCCGGTGCGATCATCTCGGCCTTCGGTGAAAGCGCCCAGGAGAAGGTTTCCATCCTCGAGGAAGCCGGCGTTACCGTGGCACCCAATCCGTCAAGCATGGGCGAGACCGTGGCGGAAGTGCTGCGCCGGCATGCATTGGCCGCCTGAACCTGAATGAAGGAATGACATCCATGACTGGCAAGGTAGCGGTTCTTGGAACGCAGCGTACCCGCACGCCTGCCGACACCGGGGCGCAGGAGTATCGCGAGCATGTCGAGGGGCTGCTGGACAGCCTGCTGGGCAGCGTGCTGAAGGTGCACGAGCCGCGGCTCGCCGGCCTGTTTGGCGATGACACCAGCATCGACATTGGCGATACCGGCCTGCTCATCAAGGCGCTGCAGGCCATCGGCATCCGCTTCCAGCTGGCGCGGATTGCCGAGGAAATCTCGCAGACCTTTGCGTTGCGCAGCATCGAGACGAGCTCCGGGCCGGACGCCGTCATCGGCTCGTTCCAGGCCGCGCTGGCGGACGCTGCGGCCAATGGCGTCGAGGCTGGCACCGTCAAGCGCATGCTGGCCCGGATGGAGGTCACCCCCACCATCACCGCCCATCCGACCGAGGCCAAGCGCACCACCATGCTCGAGGCCTACCGGCGCATCTATCGAACCCTGGTGGAACTGGAATCGAACCGCTGGACCCCGCGCGAACGCGACCGGCTGACGCTCAAGATCCGCAACCAGATAGAGTTGCTGCTGCTCACCGGCGAGTTGCGCCTGCATCGCCCCACCCTCGACGAGGAAGTGACCTGGGGCCTGCACTTCTTCAACGAGACTTCTGTTCTCCGGCACCGTCGAAGCCTGGCGCGACCTCGAGGACGCGCTGGTCCGGCACTTTCCCGAAGACGCCATTGAGGCCCCGGCCTTCCTGCGCTTTGCCTCGTGGATCGGCGGCGACCGCGACGGCAACCCCAACGTCACCACCACCGTCACCTACCGCACCCTGATGCGGCTGCGCGACAATGCGCTCAAACATCATATCGCCGAACTCGACCGGCTTATCCAGCTGCTGTCGATCTCCGACCGCATCAGCCCGGCCTCGGAAGATTTCCGCCACCGCCATGCCGCGCTGCTGGCCATGTCGGGCCAGCCCGATGCCATCCAGCACCGCAATGACCGCGAACTGTTCCGCCAGTTTTGTGCCGCCATGCAGCTGCGGGTGCGCGCCTGCATGGGCGATACGTCAAGCGGCGCCCTGCCCTACCGCTCGCCGCAGGAACTTCTGGACGATCTGAAGGCGCTCGAAAGCGGTCTGCAATCTGCCGGCGCGGGCCTTGTTGCCCGCACCGAGGTATCGCCGGTGCGCTGCCAGGTGGCGACCTTCGGCTTCCGCACTGCCTCGCTCGACGTGCGCCAGAACTCCGCCGTGATCAACCGCACCGTGAAGGCGTTGCTTGAACTTGACGGCGCCGGCGGGCTCGACCAGCCGGACAACTGGCGGCAGGCGCTTGCCGAATTGCCGTCAACCGGCATGGCCGACCTCACCGGCCTGGCGCCTGAAGCCGGCGAGACGGTCGCGCTGTTCCGCCTGCTGTGCGATCATCGCAGTGACCCCGAGGCGATCGGCGCGTTCATCCTGTCGATGACCAGTTCCGTCGAGGACATTCTCGCCGTGTGCTGGCTGGCGCGGCACGCCAGCGGCGGCCAGCGCATCTCGCCGGCCTTCCCGCGCGTCGTGCCACTGTTCGAGACCATCGGCGACCTTGAAGACGCTCCGCGCATCCTTGATGAACTGCTGCGGCTGCCCGAGGCGGCGGCTGCGCTTGTCCGTAATGGCGAAATCGAGGTGATGCTGGGGTATTCGGACAGCAACAAGGACGGCGGTTACCTGACCTCCGTCTGGGAGCTGGCCAAGGCCCAGTCGGCTGTTGTCGAGACCTGCAAGGCGCACAACGTGAAGGTGCGCTTCTTCCATGGCCGCGGCGGTTCGGTGAGCCGCGGCGGCGCCCCCACCGGGCGCGCCATCGCTGCCCAGCCGGCAGGCACGGTTGACGGGCGCATGCGCGTCACCGAACAGGGCGAGGTGGTCTCCGGCAAGTACTCCAACCGCGGCACTGCCCGCACCCACCTCGAACTGCTTGGCGCTTCGGTGCTGGCCCATTCGCTCAAGCCCGAGGGCACCCTGTCCCGCTCCACCACCACCCATGCAGCCGAGATCGACGCGCTGTCGCAGACGGCGTTCAAGGCCTACCGCGATCTGCTGGAGCGGCCCGGCTTCCTGAGCTATTTCCAGACCGCCAGTCCGGTCGAGGAACTGACCCTGCTGAAGATCGGTTCGCGGCCGGCCCGCCGCTTCGGCGCCGGCAGCCTCGATGACCTGCGTGCCATTCCGTGGGTGTTTGCCTGGAGCCAGAACCGCCACATGATTACTGGCTGGTATGGGCTCGGCACGGCGCTTGAACAGGCCATTGCACGTGACGGCATTGCTGCGCTGCGCAACCTGATGGCCAATTCCATGACCTTCAAGCTGGTCATCGACGAAGCCGAGAAGGCGCTGTTCCAGGCCGACATGGAGATTGCCGCACTTTATGCCGGGCTGGTGCCGGACAAGGCCGTGCGCGACGAGATCTTCGGGCTCATCCGCGCCGAGCATGCGCGCTGTTCCGAAGCCATCCTGGAGATCGTCGGCGGCGATGAACTGGCCTTCCGGTTCCCCGCCTTCCGCAAGCGGCTGAAGGATGCGCGCCAGGACATCGATGTCTGCAATCACTGGCAGGTCGAGCTGCTCAAGCGTTACCGCTCGCACGAGGATGACACCGATGAACGCAACCAGGTGCGGGTGCCGCTGCTGCTGTCGATGAACTGCATCGCCACCGGGCTTGGCTGGACCGGTTGACCTGCAAGGCTTGGGTCAACCCAGTTGCCGCTCCAGGAACCGGGCCACTGCCGCTGCACGGTTGGCCACGCCCAGCTTTTCGTAGATCAGCTTGAGGTGATACTTTACCGTGTTCTCCGAAATGCCGAGCCGCGCCGAGATCTGCACGTTGCTCCAGCCGCGCGCCAGCACCTCTAGCACTTCAAGCTCGCGGCCCGACAACTGCTCGAACGGATCGTTGTTGAGATCGGCAAGATCGACCCATGGAAAGCTCAGCCGTCCGGCTGCCACGCTCTTCAGCACGTCGAACATCTCGTCCGGACCATCCTCGTGACAGAAGAACCCCCAGGCACCCGCCTGCATGGCGTCACGGATCTGCACCGGGCGCGGCGCGGGAAGATGCATTACCACCCGGGCGCCCGCATGGAACTGCCGCAGCCGCCGGATCGTGGCAGGGATCTCGCGGTCGTAGATCCGCGCACTCAATATGATGATCGACTCGGCCGTCCGGTCGAGCCGGGCAAGCACACCGGCCGGACTGTCCGCCGCAATGCTGAGATCGAAGCCGTCACTGCCAGCCAGGACTGACTTCAGCGTCGCCACGAACCATGGGTTTCCACCGATAACGGCGACATCGATCATTGAACGCTGCGCCCAGGCGGATGATTGCTCCATCGGCATCTGTATTGGCGTCTGTCGTGCTGCTGCATGCATGGTATTTGCCAATCCGCGAATTCCGGCATTGCCGGTGAATGGAAGAGCCTGGATCATTGCGGCGCTGACTGCAGCAATCCAGTCAATTCGCGTGATGGTGTAAACACGTGCATTTACAAGCCTACCATATTGTAAAAATGTAAACTTTCTCTTTGTAAACATGTTGCATTGCACAATACCTCTCATCCTGCCTTTGGTTTGCAGGTTTGACGCGAGCCGCTGCCTGTCCTACCGTGAATTGTTAACCAAGGTTAACGTGTACGGGTTAGTAAGGGAGTGGCGTTATGGTCCGGATGGGCAAATCAGTTTTCATGGTGGCCTCGGCATTGTTCGTGGCCTGTTTTCAGGTTCCGGCCGTTTCAGCAATGGCGCCTGCCGCAAGGTCCGCGCCGGCCGCCGTGGCTGATGGCTCTGCCGCGCTGGTCCACCGCGCCGGCATGCAGGTCATCGGCGGAGCCTATGTCCCCGCCACCTCCTCAAGGCCGGGCGCCATTACCGGACAGTACGGTCACCGGCCTCGCGCCGGCCATGGCGCCCATCGCCGTGGTGGCTGGTTTGCCGGCAAGCGCTGGTTCAGCCACCGCAAATGGTTCGCCGGAAATCAGCGCCGGGCTGCCGGCAGCATCGGACCCATCAAGCCAGGCGTGACCGGCCCTGATGCCCACAACGGCAAGGTTGCCCTCACTGGCAAGCCGCCCGCCACGGCGCGGCTCGGCAGGATTGCAGGCACCAACCGCAAGTCGGGCGTCACGTTGCAGCAAAAGGCGCTGAAACAGCTGGTCCGCGACAGTTATCCTGTATCGCTGAAGCCGACGCCGCGGATCCGGCACGTCAAGCGCCACCGCCAGCACGTCCGCCGCCCCGCGGCGGGCAGCCATGTCCGCTGGTCGAACCGGGGCAAGCTGCGCAACACCGCGCTCTCGGCCTATATCCGCCGCTACTGACGCAAGCGCGGTCGCAGCAGACGGAATGACGGCTCGCCTTTGCCGGTGGTTGCCGGGCAGTATCCACCGGTAACGGTATGATCAGCCAAGATAGCCTGGTGTTTCCCCCACATGCCCGTCTCGCTTGCCGACCACATCATCACCCGCCTCAAGGCCCGCGGCGTAAGCCGCATGTTCGGCGTCCCCGGCGGCGGCTCCAGCCTGGCGCTGATCGAGGCCGGCAGCAGGCACGGCGTTGAGTTCGTCCTTGCCCGCAGCGAAACCGCCGCCGCGATCATGGCCGCCGCCACCGCCGAGATCACCGGCGCACCCGGCGTGGTGCTCACCGGCATCGGCCCGGGCGCGGCAAGCGCGGTAAACGGCATTGCCTACGCCTCGCTCGAGCGGGCGCCGGTCGTGCTGATCACCGACTGCCTGCATGCGCCCTCGTCGATCCACCAGGTATTTGACCAGAAGGCGCTGTTTGCACCGCTGGCGCGGCGCACCGCCCGCCTCACGCCCGCAACGGCGGATCAGGTCGAGGCGCTGCTGAATGACTGCCTCGCAGCACCCGCAGGCCCCGTCCACATCGACCTGTCGGCCCCCGACGCCAATGCAGCCTTGCACACAGCGCCGGCAGCGCCCGCACCGGAAGCCAAATCGCCACGCTCCAGCCAAGGCACCATCGACCAGGCCCGCACCCTGCTCTCCAGTGCCCGCCGCCCGGTCTTGCTGGCGGGGCTGGAAACCCGCAGCAAGACTGGCCAGCAAGCGGTCCGTGCCATGGCTGAGGCGCTGCGCTGCCCGGTGCTGCCCACCTACAAGGCAAAAGGCGTCATTGCCGACGCCAGCCCGTTGTGCGCCGGCCTGTTCACCAATGCCGCCGCCGAGGCTGCCATCCTGTCGTCTGCTGACCTCATCATCTGCATTGGTCTCGACCCGGTGGAGATGATCCCGCAAGCCTGGCGTTACGAAGCCCCGGTCATCGACCTGGCCTTCGCACCCGGCCACTGCTTTCCGTTCGAGCCGGCCTGCTCGCTGCTGACCAGTCCCGAGCAGGTGCTGGAGCAACTGCTCACCGCCGCCAGCCCGGGCAGCTGGACAGCCGCAGACATCGCCGCCGGGCGCAACGCCATGATGAAGGCGCTCGCCCTGCAGTCATCGGGCCTGAACGCCCATACCATCACCACCATCCTTGGTGAAACGGCGCCGCCCGGCACCCGCCTTGCCGTGGATGCCGGCGCTCACATGTTCGCCGCCATGGGGTTCTGGCAGGCCGATGGCTATTGCAGCGTGCTGAAGTCCAACGGCCTGTCCACCATGGGTTACGCCCTGCCCGCCGCCATTGCGTCGGCGCTCACGGAACCGGACCGGCCTGCACTCGCCATCACCGGCGATGGCGGCATCAACATGTGCCTGGCCGAACTTGCCACCGCCGCGGCGCACGGCAGCAACATCGTCTGCGCCGTGCTCAATGACGCGGCGCTGTCGCTCATCGGCATCAAGCAACTACGCGACCAGCGCCGTCCACTCGGCACCAGTTACCACGGCAATAATTATGCCGGTATTGCAGAAGGCTTTGGCTGCAGGGGCATTCGCGTCACCAGGCTTGAGGACCTGCCCGCTGCAGCACGCGAAGCCTTTGCAGACCCGGGCCCGGTTGTTCTCGACATCGCAACCGATCCATCCGGTTATCCCGAGCAGCTTGCCCGGCTGCGCGGCTGATCCGGCCCGGTTGGCTCAGCGCCGGTCCACGTGATAGCGATAGTCATCGAAGCTCTCGAACGGCTTGTATCCGCGCTTGGTCTCGGCAATCACCTCACCATCGCTGTAGTGATACACCCGTCGGCCCCGGTAGCGGGCCTTGCTCACCAGCCGCGCACCGTTGCGCGAATGCGAGGGCGGCTCAAAATGACGCTTCCGCCGCGAAGTGATGGCAATGTAGGCTAGTGACGCAAGCAGTATGACGGCCAGCGTCCCGGCGGCGCCAAGCACAATATATGTGACAGAATCTGACACGGCAGCAGACTCCAGAAGCTTCAACTGGTCGCAAAAGACTAAACGACGTAGCGTAAAGTGTCAGCGTTAATTTACGAATCTCACAAGAATATCGACAGCGGCCGCATCAACAATTCTCGGAGCGAAATCCGCCTGGTCGATGCCCTAGCGGCTTTGCAGCGTCATGCCGTCGAGCGGTATCGCCGGGGCCTTGCCGGCAATCAGGTCTGCGACGATACGCGCTGCCCCGTGGCTCATGGTCCAGCCCATGTGACCCTGACCCGTATTCATCCAGAGATTGTCGAACCTGGTCTTGCCGAGGATGGGGGTGCCTTCCGGCGTCATCGGCCTGAGGCCGGCCCAGTATTCGGTGCGCGCATAGTCCGCCCCGTCCGGAAACAGCCCCTTGATGACGTTGGTCATGTGCCGGAAGTCCGATGGCTTGAAGTCGCGGCCATAGCCTGAGAATTCGGCCGTCGCCGTCACCCTGAGCCGGTCGCCCATCGGCGAATAGGCGACAAGGCTTTCCTCGTCGACGCCGCCAATCTTCGGCGCGTTGTTGCGGCCCGCAATCGGAATGGTCATCGAGTACCCCTTGACCGGGTAGATCGGCAGGTCGATGCCCAGCTGGCGCGCCAGGTGCGGCGAGTAGACGCCGAGGCTCAGCACGATGATGTCGGCTGCAAGCTTGCCCTTGTCCGTCACGACGGCACTGATCCGGCCACCTTCGGTTTCAAAGCCGCTGACCCCGGTGTTCCACCGGAACGCCACGCCGTTGTCCTCCAGCCAGCTGACCAGGTTGCGGGCGAAGATGCGGCAGTCACCGGTTTCATCGTTGGCGGCATGCAGCGCGCCGGCAAACTGCTCCTTTCGGTCGCTCAGCGCCGGATCCTTGCCGCCGATGCCGTCCCGGTCGAGCACGTTGATGACCGCGCCTTCCGCCCGCAGCACATCGGCCTTGCGGTTGGCGGCTTCAAACGCGGCAGCCGAGCGGAACAGGTAGAGAATGCCGCCGCCATTGGCGTCAAACTTGACGTTCGTTGCCTTGCGCGTCTCGTGGAATACGCTCTGCGAATAGTTGCACAGCCGCACCTTCCGCCTGGTGTTCAGCGCCGCGCGTTCGGCGTTGCACTCGCCCCAGAACTTCCACATCCACTTCAGGAAGGCCGGGTCCAGCGAGGGCTTGAGCCGCAACGCCTGATCGTTGCGCCACAGCGACTTGAGCAGGATCATCGGCGCCGCCGGCGAGGCCCAGGCATAGGCGTGGCCCGGTGCGATCATGCCGGCATTGCCGAAGCTGGTGAAGTCGGCGGCCCCCGCCTCGCGGTCGACCACCGTCACCTCGTGCCCGTCACGCCACAGCTCGTAGGCCGTGGTGATGCCGACAATGCCCGCTCCCAGAACCAGCGCCTTGGCCATGGCCTGAATGCTCCCGTCAGATGACTGCTTCGACCATGATCTCCACGTCGAGACCCGGCGCGGCCAGCTTCGCCGAATGCACGGCAGCGCGGCACGGTGTCTGGTTCGGCACCACCCACTTGTCCCACACCGTGTTCATCTCGGCCCAGGTGTCCATGTCGGTAAGCCAGATGATGGCCTTGATGATCTTCGTCTTGTCGGAGCCGGCCTCGGCCAGCGTCTCGTCGATCTGCGCCAGGATGTCGGCAGTCTGCTCGGCCACCGTTCCCCCGGCCGCGCTCTCGGCCACATAGCCCGAAAGGTAGACCTTGTCGCCATGCACGATGGCGTTGGACATGCGGAACCCGGCGCCCAGTCTCTTTAATGTCATCGTCTTTCTTCCTTTTTCTCAGTGATTTAACTGCCGGTTAATCCGGTATTCAACCGGGATTCAACCTGTATTTCACGATTGCGCCAGCGCCGCCTTGAAACGCAGGCGGATTGCGTGGCCATCGCGCTCCGGCAACACCCGGGGCAGGTCGCCCGCCCGGGTCTTCAACACTGCCAGCACCGGTCCTTTTTCCTCCAGCAGCAATTGCCGCACTTCGGCAAGTTCATCGGGCTTGCGCGCGGTCATCACCTTGCGAAACCCGCACGCCAGCGCCACCGCCGCCAGGTTGGTGGTCAGTCCCGTATGGCTCGCTTGCCCGCCCGTCTCGCCAAATGCTTCGTTGTCGATCACCAGAATCGCCAGGTTTCCCGGTTGTTTTGCGCCGATTGTAGCCAGACTTCCCATGCCCATCAGCATTTCGCCATCTCCGGTGATCACCATCATCCGGTTTGAAGGCCGTGCTTGCGCCAGCCCGAGGCCCATCGACGCCGCGCCGCCCATCGCCCCCCAGAGGTAGAAGTTGCGCTCAACGTCGCCTGCCGCTGCCACGTCGTAGGTCGGCGAACCCAGGCCCGTAACCACCAGTAGTTCGTCCGGCCGGTCTTTCAGAAGTTCGGCAATAGCTTCACGCCGTTCGATCATCGCCTCGCCTCCTCAGAACGTCTTGGCGCCGATCAGGCGCTGCGACAGCAGCACGGCCACGGCACAGTTGCTGTCATAGGCAAGCCTGAGCGCCGAGCCGGTCATGGCTGCCGCGTCCTCGCCCGTATCGGCCCGATATACTATAAAGCCCGAGCGCCTGAACGTATCTTCGGTCGCCTGGCCCATCGGCACCTGCCAGGGGTTAAACTCGGCCCACTCGCCGCGCATCGTCACCAGCGTCACGAACGGAAACCGGCACGAGGCCAGCAGCGAGAACATGTTCACGCAGTTGCCGACACCCGACGACTGCATCAGCATCACCCCGCGCATGCCCCCGAGTTCGGCGCCCGCCAGCAGCGCCACGCCTTCTTCCTCGGTCGTCAGCACCGTGCAGTCGATCTCGCCAGCGGCATGGCAGGCCCTGATCAGGCTGGCGTGACCGGCATCGGGCACATAGGCCATCTGCTGCACGCCACACGCCTCGAACTGCGCAAAGATGCCGGCGCGCCAGTCACCCTCGGCAAAAGAAAATGGCGCCATGGTTCAGCCCGCGTCCTTGAAGCGCGCCTTCGGCACCCCGGCGCGTTCGCACCAGTGATCCAGCGCGGCCGAGAAATCCCGCTCGGCATAGCCGCCCGCCTTGGCCAGCGACAGCGACTCGCGCACCGACGCTGCCAGCGGTACCGGCGCGTTTACCGCATTGGCCGCATTGCAGATCAGCGACATGTCCTTGTGCGCCAGCGTGACCCGGAAACCGGGCTCGGTATCGCCCTTCAGCACCTTGTTGGCATAGGCCACCTTGAGCTGGCCATTGGTGCCGGTGGTGCCGTTGAGCACGCCGAAGGTGGTTTCGAGATCAAGCCCGAAGGCTTGCGACAGCGTCAGCACTTCGGCGTTCATCTGGCACAGGCCGATGGTAAGGAAGTTGTTGACCAGCTTGGTGCGCGTACCCGTGCCTGGCCCGCCGCAATGATAGATGGTTGACCCCATCGCCTCGAGCAGCGGTTTCACCCGGGCGAAATCCTTGTCATGCGCGCCCACCATGAACAGGCTTTCACCCGCCCACGCATGGGATGCCAACCGGCCGACCGGCGCATCTACGAAACCTATCCCTGCCTTCGCCAGTTCCCGTGCCAGCTTGTCGGAGGTTTCCGGGTCCACCGTGCTCATGTCCATGACCAGTTGGCCTTCGCGGCCATTGGCCAGCACCCCATCGGGGCCAAGCACCACCTGCTCGACGTCCGCCGAGGCCGGCAGCATGGTGATCACCACGTCGGACGCCTTTGCTACCCCGGCAACCGAGCCCGCGTTCTCCGCCCCCAGCGACACCAGCCCTTCGACGGGCTGGTTGCGCACGTCGTAAACGGCGAGCTTGTGACCCTTGGTCTGCAACTGCCGGGCCATGCCCTCGCCCATGTGACCAAGCCCGATAAACCCCGTGAGTCCCATCTGGACCGAACCTCCCGATAACCTTGCTGTTCTTGATTGCGATGCAGCTTGCGTTGGCCGTGGTTTCCGCGTCAAGCTGCATCCGATGCATAGCGGAGTTGCGGCGATGAAACACGTTACCTTGCCAGACGGCGAGAAGGTGCCGGCGCTGGGGCTGGGCACCTGGCGCATGGGCGAAAACACCGGTCAGCACGACCAGGAAGTTGCGGCGCTGAAGCAGGGGCTCGACCGCGGCCTGCGCCTGATCGACACCGCCGAGATGTATGCCGAAGGCGGCGCCGAACTGGTGGTCGCCGACGCAATCAGGGGACGGCGCGACGATACTTTTCTGGTGTCGAAAGTCTATCCGCACAACGCCTCTTACGACGGCGTACAGGCAGCCTGCGAGCGTTCGCTTGAACGCCTGGGCACCGACCGGCTCGACATCTATCTGCTGCACTGGCGCGGCCAGGTGCCGCTGGAGGAAACCGTGGCGGGCCTTGAGCGGTTGAAAGCCGACGGCAAGATTCGCCATTGGGGCGTGTCGAACCTCGACGCCGCCGACATGAGGGAGCTTGCCGCCTGCCCCGGCGGCGGCAATTGCGCCACCAACCAACTGCTTTACAACCTGGGCGAACGCGGCATCGAGTGGGATCTCAAGCCCATGATGGAGCAGGCGGGCCAGCCGGTGATGGCCTACTGCCCGCTCGGCGAAGGCCGCCTGCTGCGCGACGGCACGCTTGCGGTGCTGGCCGAGCGCCACGGCGTAGCGCCGGCCACCATCGCCCTTGCCTGGCTGTTGAGCCGCAAGCAGACCATCGCCATTCCGAAAACCTCGCGCCCCGAACGCATCGATCCCATCATCGCTGCCTTGGACGTGAAGCTCGACGCCGAAGACCTGGCGCTTCTGGATGACGAGTTCCCGCCGCCGGACGGCCCGACTGCATTGGCGATCGTCTAGGGGTCAGGTCCCCTAAGGATACACCAGCACCACGGCCATGCCCTTCACGACCGCGACACGTGCGGGGGATGCAGTGACCTCGTTGGACAGGGTGAGCGTTGAGCCCAGCACCACGTCGCGCGCTTCCAGCCGCCAGCGCACGCCCGCTATGCTCAGCCCGATCAGGTCGGTGACCGGCAGGACCGACAGCCGCGTGCCGGCGGCAAGGTCCAGCTCAAGCGCATCGTCGATGACCGGCCAGGCTTCCTCGTGGCCGCTGGTCATCATCACCTTCAGGCCACGCGCGTGTGCTTTCAGCAACAGCATCAGGTGGGCGAAGGCATGGTCCATCTGGCCGCCCAGGCCGCCAGCCAGCACGATCTCGCCCGCGCCGCGGGCAACGGCCTCCTCGATGGCCAGTTCGCCGTCGGTCGTGTCCTTGGCCGGCGGGTGCGTCTGGCGTGGCACATCGTGATAGCGCGCCATCAGGCTTGCATCGGACGAGTCGAAATCGCCGAGCCACAATTCCGGCTTGACGCCCAGCCCGGCCGCGTGGGCCATGCCGCCATCAGCCGCGATCAGGCGGCTGCCGGCGATCTGCGCCCTGAGCCGGTCCGTCGCCGTCAGATCGCCGGCCAGCAGGATGGTGAAACGCTCGCTCATGACCCGTTGCCATAGCACAGGCACGCGCCCGCGCAAGGCTGGCCTGCACCCGGCGCAGCGCCCCCCGTCTTGCCAATCGGCTGCGCTGGTGAAACAGTGCGCCCCTCTTCATCCAATCCTCGCGAACGGACGTTCCCATGACCCTTGCCAACGGCCACCGGCATCTTGCCATTCCCGGCCCTACCAACATGCCCGAAGAAGTGCTCAATGCCCTGCACGCGCCGTCGGTCGACATCTATGGCGGCTCGTCCGAGGTTGCCTCGCGCTCCTGTCTGAAGGACCTGAAGAAGGTGTTCGGCACCAGGGCAGGCAAGGTCTACATCTACGCCTGCAACGGCCACGGCGCCTGGGAAGCAGCTTTGACGAATACCCTGTCAAAGGGTGATCAGGTGCTGGTGCTGGTGTCCGGCCTGTTTCCGGTCGTATGGGGCGAGAACGCCAGAAAGCTTGGCATCGTGGTGGAAGAGCTGGCCGAACGGCCGGGCCGCGCCATTGACGCAAAGGCCGTGGAGGCGCGGCTGAAGCAAGACAAGGCCCATGCCTTCAAGGCGGTGCTGATGGTGCAGGCGGACACCGCCACCGGCGTGGTCAACGACATAGCTGCCGTGCGCAAGGCGATGGATTTCGGCAAGGCACCCGGCATTGCTGATGGTCGACACCATCGCTTCGCTGGGCTGCATGCCGTTCAGCATGGACGATCTGGGCGTCGACGTGGCGGTGGGCGGTTCACAGAAAGGGCTGATGACGCCGCCAGGCCTGGCTTTCACCGCCGTCAATGCAAAGGCAAGGCAGGCCCACAAGACCGCCGGGCTCAAGACCGGCTACTGGGACTGGACCTTCAGGGACGGCAAGGAGCATTACATGTGGTATGGCGGCACGCCGCCCGTGCAGATGGTGTTTGCGCTCCGGAAGGCGCTGGACATGCTCTTCGCCGAAGGCTTCGACAACATCTTCCGCCGCCACGCGATCCTGGGTGGCGCCACGCGCGCCGCCGCCGAAGTCTGGTGCTCGAAGGGCAAGATGGCGTTTGCCGTGACCGAGCCGAAGGAACGCTCCAACTCGGTCACCTGCCTGCTCACACCGGAAGGCGCCGGCCCCGCCATCATGGCCTATTGCGAGAGCAATCTGGGCGTCACCATCGGCCGCGGCATCGGCCCGCTCACCGGCAAGGCAATCCGCATTGCCCACATGGGACACGTCAACGGCTGGGGCCACCTCGGCACCATCGCCGCCGTTGAGACGGCATTGAAGGCGCTGGGCATCGAGCACGGTCCGGGCGGTATTCAGGCAGCGACAGACTACATCGCCCGCCACGTGAAATGAGGCCCGTCCCATGACCACCGCAGACACGATCATCCACAATGCGCGCGTCATCACCATGGACGAGGCAGCGCCACACGCTGAGGCTGTCGCGCTGGCAGGCGAGAGCATTCTGGCCGTCGGCCGCAGCAAGGACGTGATGAACCTGGCCGGGCCCGGCACCCGCATCGTCGATGCTCGGGGCGCCACCGTCATGCCCGGCTTCATCGAAAGCCACATGCACATCTTTTCGGGATCAGCCTCTCTCACCCGCCTCGACCTCACCGGCATTGCCGGCAAGGACGCCTTGCGCAAGGCCATCGCGGACTGGGCGGCGCGGCATCCGGGCGAGGGCATCATTTTCGCCAACCAGGCAAGCTACACCGTGTTCGGCAGCGAGCCCGCCAGCCGCCACCTGCTTGACGAGGTCTGCCCGGACCGGCCCTTCGCCATGATGTCGCCGGACTTCCATACCGCCTGGGCCAACACCGCCGCGCTCACCGCCGCCGGCATCTTGAAGGGCCGGGCCTGCATCACCGGTTCGGAGATCGTCATGGGCGCCGACGGGCTGGCAACCGGTGAACTGCTGGAGGCTGACGCCTTCATCGACGTGGTGGCGCTCACCCCCACACAAGGGCGCGAGTCGCTCGGCATCACCACGGCCCGAGACCCCAAGCCTGCCGCAACAGCTGAGCAGCGCGCCGCCGACATCGCCACCCTGAAGCGCGGCCTCGACTATTGCGCCTCGCTCGGCATCACCACCATTCACAACATGGACGGCACCGTCTACCAGTGCGAACTGCTGCACGAGCTTGAGAAGCAGGCCCAATTGCCTTGCCGCATCGCCGTGCCCTTCCACTACAAGAATGACAAGCAGCTTTCCGATCTTGAGGAAGCCGAATACATGCGCCGCACATGGGCCTCGGACAGGCTGTGGTGCGGCCACGTCAAGCTGTTCATGGATGGCGTTCTGGATTCAGGCACGGCGTTCGTGCTGGGCGGCTATCCTGACAATCCGGCACACGACGGCGACCCGCTGTTTACCCAGGCCGAGTTCATCGAGATTGCCACCGAGGTTGACGGGCGCGGCTTCCAGATTGCCGTGCACGCCATCGGCGACGCCGCCGTGCGCCGCACCCTCGACGGCTACGAGGCAGCCCGCAACGCCAACGGCCAGCGCGATTCGCGCCACCGCATCGAGCACATCGAGATCATCGACGAGGCCGACATTCCGCGCCTCGCCGGGCTTGGCGTGATCGCCTCGATGCAGCCGCTGCACCCGCCCGGCTGCGGCTTTCCGGTGGAGCCGACCGCCTCGAAGATCGGCGCGGCCAAGCTGCCGCGCGCCTTTGCCTGGAACACCCTGAGACAGGCAGGCGCGAAGATGTGCTTTGCCTCCGACTGGCCGGTGTCGCCGGTCGATCCGCTGCTGTCACTGAAGTCCGCCACCACCCGCAAGAAGCTGGCGCCCGAACACCCCGACCAGCGCCAGAGCCTGCACCAGGCGATCCACGGCTATACCGTTGGCGGCGCCTATGCGGAGTTCAACGAACACCGCAAGGGCCAGCTCAAGACAGGGTACATGGCGGACATGGTGATGCTCGATGCCGACATCGAGGCGGTCGCACCGCAGGACATCACCAGCCTGAAGGTGGCGATGACCATCTGCAGCGGCGAGGTGACATATGAAGCCTAGCCCCGGCCGTGCGGCTGCCAGTAGTCCAGCTCCGGCCCGATGGCGATGATGCGGGTGGGGTTGATGCTGTCGTGGCTGGCGTAATAGTGGCTCCTGATGTGTGTCAGGTTCACCGTCTCTGCCACGCCGGGCATCTGGTAGATCTGGCGCGTATAGGCCCACAGGTTCGGATAGTCGACGATGCGCGCCCGGTTGCACTTGAAGTGGCCGTGATAGACCGGGTCGAAGCGGATCAGGGTTGGAAACGCCCGGATGTCCGCTTCGGTGAAGCGGTCGCCAGCCAACCAGCGCTGCCGCGACAGCCGGTCTTCCATCCAGTCCAGCGTTTCGAACAGCGGATACACCGCCCTTTCGTAAGCCGCCTGCGTGGCGGCGAAGCCCGACTTGTAGACGCCGTTGTTGAACGTGTCATAGACCCGCTCGTTCACCGCATCGATCTCGCCGCGTAGAGCCTCCGGGTAGTGGTCGCCCGCTGTTGCGCCCAGCGCGTCGAAAGCAGAATTGAGCATGCGGATGATCTCGGAGCTTTCGTTCGACACGATCTGCCTGCCTTTGGTGTCGAGCAGCACCGGCACTGTCACCCGGCCGGTATAGTCCGGCTTCGCGCCCGCATAGACATCGCGCAGGTATTGCGCTGCGAACACCGGGTCCTCCACGATACCTTCACCCTCCTCGAAGCTCCAGCCATCATCGCCCATGAACCAGTTGACCACCGACACAGGTATCATCTTCTCCAGCCCCTTGAGCGCCCGCATGATCAAGGTGCGATGCGCCCAGGGACAGGCTAGCGACACATACAGGCGGTAACGCCCCGCTTCCGGCGGAAACGCGCCATCCGGCTTGATCCAGTCCCGGAAGCTCGACTCCTTCCGTTTGAAGTCACCCCCCTTCACCAGTTCGGCCAGCGACTGGGTGTGCCATTTGCCGTCGATCATCACGCCCATGCGCTCTCGTCCCTGTTTGCAATTGCCCGGCGCCGGTTCATAGTGTCGCCTTTCCTCACCAACCAGCCAGCCCTCCCCGAGTTCCATGACCGACCGTTATGCCCACTACGAATTCCTGAAGTTCAACCGTCCGGAAGAGGGCATTCTCGAGGTGATCCTGTCGGCGCCCGGAAAGCTCAATGCACTTGACGCCACCGGGCACCGCGAACTGGCCGAGGTGTGGCGCGACATCGACCGCGACCCGCAGACCCGTGCGGTGCTGCTGCGCGGCGACGGCGGCAACCTGTCGTCCGGCGGCGACCTTGGCATGGTCGAGGACATGACCAACGACTTCGAGACCCGCGCCCGCGTCTGGAAGGAAGCGTCCGACCTCGTCTACAACGTCATCAACTGCACCAGGCCGACGGTCGCCGCACTCGAAGGCGTCAGCGTCGGCGCCGGCCTCGCGGCAGCCATGGTGTGCGACATCACCGTGGCCGGCCGCACCGCCCGCATCATCGACGGCCATACCCGTCTTGGCGTTGCAGCCGGCGACCATGCAGCCATCATCTGGCCCTTGCTCATCGGCATGGCCAAGGCGAAGTATTACCTCATGCTGTGCGAACCGCTCGAAGGCGAGGAAGCCGAACGGATCGGCCTCGTCTCGTTGTGCGCCGACGATGACAAGGTGCACGAGACCGCGCTCAATGTCTGCCGCAAGCTGGCGCGCGGCGCGCCCACCGCCATTCGCTGGACCAAGCACTCGCTGAACAACTGGCTGCGCATGGCCGGCCCCGGCTTCGACGCATCGCTGGCGCTGGAATTCATGGGCTTTTCAGGCCCGGAGGTAAAGGAAGGCCTGTCATCGATCCGCGACAAGCGCAAGCCGGACTTCCCCAAATCGTCACCGTTCTAGCGCTTCTCTAGCCGCCGCCGCTCGGCGCGCGGCGGCGCGCGAACAGCCGTCCAAGATTTCCGGACTGCGACACCATTATGCCGGAGCCGACAATGATGAGCATGCCGATGACGGTGATCATGTCGGGCATGTCGCCGAAGAACGCAAACCCCCAGACCGTGGCCCCGACGAGCTCGGCATACGAGAACGGCGCCAGCGCCGGGGCAGAGGCACGCCTGAACGCATTGATGATCAGCAGGTGGGCAATGGCGTTCACCCCGCCCATGAACAGAAGTATGGCTGCCTGGCGCATGTCGAGCGGCTGCCACCACCACACTGCGAACGGCAGGATCAGCGCCAGCGCCACGATGGCCATGAAGGTGTTCGACACCAGCGCCGGACCGGAATTGGCAACCTTGCGGGTAAAGATGATGTGCAGGGCATAGAACCCGCCGGTTCCAAGCGCCGCGATGGCGCCGGCATTGAGCGCGCCCAGATCGGGACGCATGACGATGACGATGCCGACGAAACCCAGCGCGATGCCGGCCCAGGTCGCGGCGCTGCCGCGTTCACCCAGCATCAGCGGCGACAGCGCAGCCACGATGAACGGGTAGATGTAGAGAATGGCAACCGCCGTAGCCAGCGGCAGGAGCATCACCGCCCAGACGAAGGTGAGCGTTGCACCAAGGATCAGCACCGCCCGGATGAACTGTGCCTGCCACTGCGGCGGACGCACCACCTGGGCGCCATACCGCCACGCCGCAATCGGCAGCAGCACGGCAAGGTAACCGGCATAACGTCCCGCCGTCATCATGGCGACATTGATCTCGCCCGACATCAGCTTGAGCAACGCGCCTGACAGGCTGGCCGTCAACAGTCCGGCTATCAGCAGGCCCGCTGCCTGGGCAAAACCGGCAGGCGCCGCCACACCGTCTGCCGTGCTCATCAGCCGTGCGCCACGGCAAGAGCCTTGGGCAACGCCTGCTCGAAAATGTCGAGATCATCCTCGCGCCCCGCAGACACCCGTATGCAGCGGTTCAGGGGCGCCACGCCCGGCATGCGCACGAACACCCCCTGCTGCAGCAGGCTGTCCATGACGGACTTGGCGAACGGCCCGTCATGACCGCAATCGATGGCAACAAAATTGGTGGCCGACGGGATCACTTCGAGTCCGTTCTCGTGGGCAATGCGGGTAATTTCACTGCGCGCCGCATGAACGCGCACCACCACGGTGTCGAGCCAGTCCTCGTCGGCAAGCGCTGCCTCTGCCGCCACCTGCGCCATGCGGTTGACGCCGAAATGGTTGCGGATCTTGTCGTAGGCCTTGATCACCTGCGCTTCGCCGATGACGTAGCCGACGCGCAGGCCCGCCAGCCCGTAGGCCTTCGAGAAGGTGCGGAAACGCAGCACCTGCGGATTGTGCACGTCGAGATCAGGCATGGTGCCGGCCGGCGCAAACTCGCCATAGGCCTCGTCGAGGCAAAGCACCACGCCTTCCGGCAGATCGTCGATCATCGCCTGCAGTTCAGCGCCCCGCCACCACGTCCCCATCGGGTTGTCCGGGTTGGCGAGATAGATCATCCGCGCCTCTTCACGCCTGGCGAGATCGATCAGCGAGGCCGGATCCTCGCGGTCTTCCACGTACGGCACGGTGACGATCTCTCCGCCCGCACCCGCCACCTGGAAGTTGAACGTGGGATACGCGCCCGCCGACGTCGCAACCTTCGTGCCCGGATTGACGAACAGCCGGGCCGTCGTGCCGAACAGACCGTCGATGCCTTCGCCTATGCAGATGTTTTCCGGCGCCACACCGTGCCAGGCGGCGACCGCGTGCTTGAGATCGTGGTTTTCCGGATCGCAGTATTGCCACATCTCCGGGGCGGCGTTGCGCATGGCCTCGATCACCTTGTCAGACGGGCCAAAAACGCTCTCGTTGGCGCCGATCCGCGCCCGGAAGGCGCTCCCGCGGGCGCGCTCCTGTGCCTCCGGACCGACGAACGGAACCGTCGAGGGAAGCTCTGCGGTAATGGCGGAAAGCGGCGGACGCATCATCTGTCTGGCTCCCTTTATCTTGCGGCTGGCAGCGCGGAACGGGGTTGTCTAATCTTCTCCTCACCATGCCATCGATTGAACGCATACACCACCTGCTTGAAAAGCAGGTTTCCCATGCACCCGGTGCAATTGCACTGGCTGACACGGGCGGTGGCGCGATCAGCTACGCGGACCTTCTGCACAGGTCACGGCAGACGGCGGACGCCTTGTGCAAGGCCGGTCTTGCACCTGGCCAGCGGCTGCTCATCGTGGCGGAAAACTGCAACGCCCTGCCGGTCCTGCTGATGGCGGCAAGCATTTGCGATGCGTGGTCGGTGCCGGTGAACGCACGGCTTTCGTCCGCAGAGATTGCCCGCATTGGCGATCATGCCAGCCCTGCCGTGACCATCTTTACGCACGCGGTTTCAGCCGAAGCCGATGCGCACGCCGAAGCTTGCGGGGCATTGCCGGTAATGCTTGGCGGCTTTGAACTGCGCATGACCCGCAATGAAACGGCGCTACCCGAACCGGTTTACCAGACGGCGCGCGAACAGGTCGCGACCCTGCTCTACACCACCGGCACCACCGGTAACCCCAAGGGCGTCATGCTGACCCACCAGAACCTGATCTATGGCGGGGCCGAATCCGCGCGCCACCGGGGCATCGTGGCGGGCGATCATCTTTATGCCGTTCTGCCATTGACCCACGTGTTCGGCCTCGCCTCGGCGCTGATGGCCGTCATCGCCGCAGGCGCCACCACGGAACTCGTCGCCCGCTTTGATCCAGCTCGCACGCTCGAGGCATTGAAGACGCGCGTGTCGATCTTCCCTGCCGTGCCGCAAATGCAGGCGCTGCTCATGGCGCATGCCGGCGAGCGGGGCATGGAACGGATCGAGACCGGGCGGCTGAAGTACATCTCGACCGGCGGCGCACCGCTCGATATTGCCTGGAAACGCAAGGTCGAGGCGTTCTTCGGTTTGCAACTGTGCAACGGCTACGGCCTGACCGAGACCACGGCGGGTGTCGCCGCCACCCGCCCCGGCCACCGCCGCGACGACACCTCCGTCGGCCCACCGCTGGACGGCATGGAGTTTCGCGTCGACGAACCGGGCGACGAAGGCATCGGCGAGCTTGCGGTGCGGGGGCCTGCAGTGATGAAGGGCTACTATCGCAACCCGGATGAGACCGCCAGGGTGCTGTCGGCTGACGGCTGGCTCTCCACCGGCGACCTGGGCTTCATCGACGCCGCCGGCAATGTGCACGTCACCGGCCGCAAGAAGGAACTGATCATCCGCTCCGGTTTCAATGTCTACCCGCTGGAGGTGGAGGCAGCCCTGAACCAGCACCCGGACGTGGTCCACGCCGCCGTAATCGGCGTCGCCCGCGACGGCAACGAGGAGATCGTCGCCTTCGTGCACCCCGCCACAGGAGCCACGCTCACCGGCGCGCACCTTAAGGAACACCTGAAAGACCGGCTGGCCGCCTACAAGCACCCGACACGGTGGGTGTTCTCGCAGCACCTGCCAGCGGCACCCTCAGGCAAGATACTGAAGGCAAGGCTGGCAGAGGTCTTCGCGAAGGAAATCGACGCGATCAGGGCTGGATGAACGAGCCTACCTCGGCCACTCCGGTTTGCGCTTGCTCTTGAAGGCAGCGATGCCCTCGTGCGCTTCTGCCCCGCCCAGCGCCTCGGCAATCGAAACCGCCTCGCGATCAAGCAGGTCCTCAAGGTGCGGATGGCATGCAGCCTCGGTCAGCGCCTTGATGCCGGACAGGGACCTGGGTGGCCCATCCGCCAGCCGCGCCGCCAGCGCCTGCGCTTCAGTCAGCGCCATGCCCGGCTCCACCAGCCGGTTGATCGCCCCCGCCTGATAGAGACGCTCCACCGGCACCCGGTCGCCGGTCATCATCATCTCGGTGGCCAGCTGGCGCGGCAGCGACTGGGCGAGGAAAGCGGTCATGCCGCCATCAGGCGTCAGCCCGATCTTGACGTAGGCCGCCATGACGAAGGCGTCCTTCGCTGCGACCACCATGTCACAGGCCAGCATCATCGACAGACCGGCCCCGGCCGCCCCGCCTTCCACCGCCGCAATCACCGGCACCGGCAGCGACCGCATCCGGCCGATCATGCCGTTGAGCCGGTCAACGCCGGCGCGGCGGAACGCCGGCGAGCCATTGGCGCGCTCCTGCAGCCCGTCCATGTCGCCCCCGGCGCAGAAGAAGCCATCCGCGCCCGTCAGCACGATGGCGCCGCAATCGTGCGACACCGCATCGTCAAGCACGGCCGCAAATGCATCGTAGAACTCGAACGACAGCGAATTGCGTCGGCCCGGATTGGAGTTGACCACCGTGACGACGCGGCCTGATTGCGAAACGATCAGCGGTTCGCCCATGTCTCAGAACACCTCGATGAGGCCGGCAGCACCCTGCCCGCCGCCGATGCACATGGTGACGACGGCATGCTTGATGCCGCGCCGCTTGCCCTCCAGCAACACGTGGCCCACCTGCCGCGCGCCGGTCATGCCATAAGGATGGCCGATGGCGATGGATCCGCCATTGACGTTAAGAATGTCGGAAGGAATGCCCAGCTTGTCACGGCAATAGATGACCTGCGAGGCGAACGCCTCGTTCAGCTCCCACAGGTCGATGTCGTCCATCTTCAACCCCGCCCGCTCCAGCAGGCGCGGCACTGCAAACACCGGCCCGATGCCCATCTCGTCCGGCTCGCAGCCGGCCACCGTGAACCCCCGGAACGCCCCCAGCGGCTCAAGCCCCGCCTTCTCGGCTTCCCTTGCTTCCATCAGCACAAGTGCGGCTGCCCCGTCCGAAAGTTGCGAGGCATTGCCAGCCGTGATGAACTTGCCCGGCCCCCTGACCGGCTCCAGCCCCTGCAAGGCCTCAAGCGTGGTCGATGGGCGGTTGCATTCATCCGCCGCAATGGTCACCTCGTGGGTGGTGATCGCGCCCGTCTCCTTGTCCTTCATCCCCATGGTGGTTGTGACTGAAATGATCTCGTCGGCAAACTTGCCTGCCGCCTGCGCAGCCGCCGTGCGTTGCTGCGACGACAACGCGTACGCGTCCTGCAACTCGCGGGTCACGCCATAACGCCCGGCAACGATGTCGGCGGTATCGATCATCGCCATGTAGATTTCCGGCTTGTGCGCGTCGAGCCACGGCTCGCGTTCGGCCCCTTGCGACGCCGCCGCAGGCACCTGGCTGATGCACTCGATGCCGCCGGCCAGCATGGCGGGCGTGCCTTCCTCGACGATCCGGTGCGCAGCCAGCGCCACCGCCTGAAGGCCCGACGAACAGAACCGGTTTATGGTCATGCCGCAGGTGGTCACCGGCAGCCCGGCGCGGACGGCTATCTGCCGGGCGATGTTCGACCCGGTGACGCCTTCGGGAAAACCGCAGCCGATAATGCAGTCCTCGATCAGCGCCGGATCAACACCCGAGCGTTCAACGGCGGCCTGCGCTGCCGCCCCGCCCAGCGTTGCGCCATGGGTCATGTTGAAGGCGCCGCGAAACGCCTTGCCGATTGGCGTTCGGGCGGTGGAAACGATAACGGCTTCACGCATGGTTCAGGCTTCCTTCCTGTTGAGGCTGTCGAAGGTTTCGCCCTTCTCCACCAGGTCCACCAGCAACTGCGCCGGCTTCCAGAACCAGGCGTCCTCCGCCTCGAACTTCCGGATCGACGCCAGCACGCTGCCAAGCCCGGTCATGTCGGCATGTTTCATTGGCCCGCCGCGCCAGCGCGGATGGCCATAGCCGGTGATCTGCACGATGTCGATGTCGACGGGCCGGAGCGCAATGCCTTCCTCCAGCACCTTCGCACCCTCGTTGATCATAGCCGCCATGTAGCGCTCGATGATCTCTTCGGCCGTAAACTTGCGCGCATTGATGCCCTTCTCGCGCCTCACGTCCTCGATGATCTGCAGCACTTCCGGGTCTTGCTCGCCGCGCCGCGCCCCTTGCGGATAGATGTAGACGCCGCGTCCCGTTTTTTGGCCGAACCGGCCCTGCTCGCAGATGCGGTCGAGCCAGTCCGCCGAATAGCGTTCTTCCTTCTTGCGGTTGGCCGCCTTGCGCTTGCGCGTCATCCAGCCGATGTCCAGTCCGGCAAGATCCGACATCGCGAACGGCCCCATCGGATAGCCGAACCCGACCACCGCTTCGTCCACCTCGTACGGCGTGGCGCCGTCCTCCACCAGCATCTGCGCCACCCGCAGGTACTTGCCCAGAATGCGGTTGCCGATGAACCCGTCGCAGACGCCGGCCCGCACGCCCACCTTGGCCGCTCGCCGCGCAATGTCGAAGGCGGTCGCCACCACGTCCGGGTGGGTCTTGTCCGCTACCACGATTTCCAGCAGCCGCATGATATTGGCGGGCGAGAAGAAGTGCATGCCGATGACGTCTTCGGGACGCTTCGTCATGGCCGCGATCTGGTTGATGTCGAGATAGGACGTGTTGGTGGCCAGCACGCAGCCCGGCTTGCAAATGGTGTCAAGCTGGGTGAACACCTCCTTCTTCACGCCCATGTCCTCGAACACGGCTTCGATCACCAGATCGCAATCGGCCAGCGCGTTCATGTCAGTGGTACCTGTATAGAGATTGGCCAGCATCCAGTCGCGCCTGTCCGGCGTCAGCTTGCCCCGCTCGACCCCGCCCTGCAGGGTCTTGACGACACGCTCGCGCCCGGCGGCGATGGCCGCATCGTCGCGCTCGACCATGACGACCGGGATGCCGGCGTTCGTCATGGCGAGCGTGATGCCGGAGCCCATGGTGCCGCCGCCTATGACGCCGATCTTCCCGACCTTGCGCGGCTTGCCGTCCTTCAGTTCAGGCACCTTGCCCACCGTGCGCTCGCCGAAGAACGCATGAATCAAGGCCTCACGCTGCGGCGATGCCATCAACTGCTGGAACAGCTCGCGCTCGCGCGCCATGCCGGCGCCGAAACCGGGCGACGTCACCGCCGCCTCGATGGCTTCGATGCACACCAGTGGCGACAGCTGGCCGCGGGCCTTCTTCCTCGCTTCGGTCTTGAGCCGATCAAACAGCCCGGCATCCTGCTTCGCCTCGTCCAGTTTGCCGGTGATGTCGCGCGTCGGGCGCGGCCCCTTGCCCTCTGCCAGCAACTGGCGCGCATAGGCGACGCCTGCGGCCACCGGATCACTGCCCTCGTCGAGGTGGTCGATGAGCCCGGACCTGAGCGCTTCAGCCGCACCCACGTGCCGGCCGCTGGTGATCATCTCCGCCGCGGTCTCGACGCCCACCAGCCGGGGCGTGCGCTGCGTGCCGCCTGCACCCGGCAGAATGCCCAGGTTGACCTCCGGCAGCCCAACCTTCGCGCCCTTCACCGCCACCCGGTAATGACAGCCAAGCGCCACCTCGAGGCCGCCGCCCAGCGCAGTGCCATGCAGCGCCGCCACCACGGGCTTGCCGCTGGTCTCGATCACGTTGGTGATGTGCGGCAGCTGCGGGTCCGCCAGCGGTTTGCCGAATTCCTTGATGTCGGCGCCTGCGATGAACGTCCGGCCAGCGCCCACGATCACTGCAGCCTTGGCAGCGTGGTCATTGCGGAACCGCTCGACAGCAGCAAGCAGACCCTCGCGAACCGCGTGGGACAAGGCATTCACTGGCGGGTTGTCGATGCTGATGACGGCGATATCGCCGTCGAGCGTGTAGGCAACTGGCGAAGACATCGGTGCTCCTGCTGGACCTGTTTGGAAGGCGGCCAACCTTAGTGATGGGGCCCTCGCCACGCAACATCACCAGGGCCGCAAAATATTGCACCTGAGGCTTCCTTGCGGCTATGCCGGAAATGCAATGCGGTACGTCGCCGGGGGGCCTCGACGCGAGCCTGCCGGTTGGGCTAGCCTGATCACCAACAATCGTTCCGTCAGGAGGCATCAGATGGAGTATTTCGCACCGGCATCCGCAAAGGAAGCCGTGAAGCTGCTCGCCAGCACCAAGGGCAAGGCCCATATCATGGCCGGCGGCACAGACCTGCTCGTGCGCATGAAGGGTGGTTATACCGAGCCCGGCGCCGTCATCGACATCAAGCGCATTGCACCGATGCGCAAGATCACCCGCGCCGGCAAGGGCTGGCGCATCGGCGCTGCCGTGTCCGCAGCCGAGATGAGCGAGGACGCAGCGTTGAAGAAGGCATGGCCCGGCGTGGTCGAAGCCGCCAACCTGATCGGCTCCACCCAGATCCAAGGCCGCGCCACCATCGCTGGCAACCTGTGCAACGCCTCGCCCGCTGCAGACAGCGTGCCGGCCATGGCAGCAGCAGGTGCCAAGGCCGTTATCGTCGGACCCAAGGCAAAGCGCTCTCTGGCGGTCGAAAAGCTGCTTAAAGGCCCCGGAAAGAACGCGCTCAAGAAGGGCGAACTGGTTGAATCCATCGAACTTCCCGAGAAGAAAAAGCGCATGGGCGATGCCTACCTTCGCTTCATCCCGCGCACCGAAATGGACATCGCCGTGGTCGGCGTCGGCATCTGCCTGACGCTCGACGCCAAGGGCAAATGCACCGCCGCCCGCGTGGCCCTGGGCGCCGTTGCCCCCACCGTCATCGTGTCGGCGAAGGCCGCCAGGGCGCTCGTCGGCACCATGGTGGACGACGCCGCGCTGGATGCCCTGGCCAAGGCCTGCTCGGCCGAAGCAAAGCCGATTGATGACAAACGCGGCACCAAGGAGTTCCGCAAGCACATTGCCGGCGTGCTGGCACGCCGTGCCGCCATCATTGCGCGCGACCGCGCGAAGGAGAACAGCTGATGTTTCAGGTTCACGTCAGAACGAGGATCAATGGTGACGACACCGAGTTTTCCTGTGAGGCCGACGAGACGCTGCTCGACGTGCTGCGCGACCGGGTTGGCCTGACTGGCGCCAAGGAAGGCTGCGGCACCGGCGACTGCGGCGCCTGCTCGGTACTGGTAGACGGCCGGCTGGTTTGCGCCTGCCTGATGCTGGGCGCCGAGGCGGAAGGATGTGACATCGAGACCGTCGAGGGCATGGCCACCGGCGCGAAGCTGCACCCGCTGCAGCAGAAGTTCCTCGACCATGCAGCCCTGCAATGCGGCGTGTGCACGCCGGGCTTCCTGGTGGCGGCCAAGTCGCTGCTGGAGCGCAACGACAACCCGACCGAGGAAGAAGTGCGCTACTGGCTGGCCGGCAACCTGTGCCGCTGCACCGGTTACGACAAGATCGTCCGCGCCGTGCTCGACACTGCCGCGGACATGAGAAAGGCATCGAAGCCGAAGCCGGCAAAAGCCAAGGCGAAGAAGGCATCGGCAAAGCGGAGGGTGAGCGCATGAACGTCCAGCCAGACAATAAATCCATGAAGCGGGACTTCGACATCGTCGGCAAGCGCACCGCCCGGCCGGATGGCATCGACAAGGTCACCGGCCGCGCCCGCTTCGGCGCCGACATGTCCATGCCCGGCATGCTGTGGGGCCTCGTGCTGCGTTCGCCGCACGCCCACGCGAAGATCAGGCGCATCGACACGTCCGCTGCCGAGAAGCTCAACGGCGTGCACGCCATCGTCACCTCCAAGGACTTCGGCCCTTGCGATGACAGCCTGCTCGACATCCGCGAGAACGTCATGGCGCGCGAAAAGGCGCTGTACGACGGCCACGCCGTCGCCGCTGTCGCCGCCGTATCCAAGTCGGTCGCCCGCCAGGCGCTCAAGCTGATAAAGGTGGACTACCAGGTGTTGCCCCACGTCACCGACGTGGACGAGGCGATGAAGCCCGATGCGCCCGTCATCAATGACAAGCTGTTCACCAAGGGCCTCGACAAGACCCCGAAGAAGCCGTCGAACATTGCCGAACGTTTCGAGTTCGGCCATGGCGATGTCGAGAAGGGCTTCAAGGAAGCTGATCTGGTCATCGAACGCACCTTCAGGACCGCAGCCACCCACCAGGGCTATATCGAGCCGCATGCCTGCGTTGCCTCGATGGGCGCTGACGGACGTGGCGAAATGTGGGTGTGCACGCAAGGCCACTTCATGGTGCGCAACACCTGCGCGGGCCTGCTGGGCATCGACGTGTCGAACCTCCGCGTCACTGCCTCTGAAATCGGTGGCGGCTTCGGTGGCAAGACCACCGTGTTCATCGAACCGGTGGCGCTTGCCCTGTCGCTCAAGGCGAACCGGCCGGTGAAGATGGTGATGAGCCGTGAAGAGGTGCTGCGCGCCAGCGGCCCCACCTCGTCGTCTTCCATCGACGTCAAGATCGGCATGAAGAAGGATGGCACCATCACTGCCGGCGACGCCACCCTGCGCTACCAGGGCGGCGCCTTCCCCGGCTCTGCCGTGCCCTACGGCGCCATGGCCTGCTTCGCGCCCTATGACCTGAAGAACGTCCGCGCCATCGGCTGGGACGTCATCACCAACCGGCCCAAGCAGGCGGCCTACCGCGCGCCCGGCGCGCCGATGGGCGCTTACGCCATTGAAAGCGTCATCGACGAGCTGTGCCGCGAACTGAAGCTCGACCCGCTGGACGTGCGTCTGAAGAACGCGTCTACCGATGGCTCAAAGGCTTCCTATGGGCCCAACTTCGGCGTGATCGGCCTGAAGGCCACCCTGGAAGCAGCCAGGAATCACCCGCACTGGAAGGCCAAGCTGGGCAAAAACCAGGGCCGCGGCGTGGCCTGCGGATTCTGGTTCAATTTCGGCGGCGAAACCTCCGTCTCGCTCAACGTCAACGTGGACGGCACCGTCGGCCTGTCGGTCGGCACGCCGGACATCGGCGGCTCACGCGCCTCCATCGGCAACATGGCGGCGGAAGAACTCGGCATCCCGTACGACAAGGTGCGCTGCATCATCGCCGATACCGCGTCGCTCGGCTACAATGACGTAACCGATGGCAGCCGCGTGACCTTTGCCTCCGGCATGGCCGCCATCCAGGCCGCACGTGACGCCATCGGCAAGCTGTGCGAGCGCGCCGCGAAGATCTGGGGCATCCCGGCCGACGCGGTCGTGTGGGAGAAGGGCCATGCCCGCCCCGCCTCGCCCAATGCCGGCAAGCATGAGCCATTGTCCCTCGCCGACATCGCCGCACAGGCAGGCGCCACGGGCGGCCCGATTGCCGGTCACTGCGAGATCAACGCCGAAGGTGCGGGCGTCAGCTTTGCCACCCACATGGTCGACACCGAGGTGGACCCGGAGACGGGCCACGTGAAGATCCTGCGCTATACCGTGTTCCAGGACGCCGGCAAGGCGGTGCATCCGTCCTATGTGGAAGGCCAGTTCCAGGGCGGCGCGGTGCAGGGCATCGGCTGGGCGCTTAACGAGGAGTACATCTACGGCAAGGACGGCCGGCTGCAGAATCCGGGCTTCCTGGATTACCGCATTCCGGTCTGCTCGGACCTGCCGATGATCGACACGGTGATCATCGAGGTGCCCAACCCCGGCCATCCCTATGGCGTGCGCGGTGTGGGCGAAACCTCCATCGTGCCGCCGCTCGCCGCCATCTCCAACTCGGTGTCGGACGCTGCCGGCGTGCGCATGACCAGGCTGCCCATGTCGCCGCCCAATGTGCTCAAGGCGCTGGGACGAATCTAGGCATGGTGAGAGTGCAAGTCTGGGGATCGCTCAAGCCTGCCATCGGCGGAGAAGACTCCGTCGAGGTGGAGGGCGAGACGATCAACGACCTGCTGAAAGCACTGGCAGCCGCGTACCCCGGCATGGACGAGGCCGTGCGCCGCGGCGTGTCCGTCACGGTCAACGGTGAGATGTACGCCAACGCGGTAATGGTGCCGGTGAAGCCGGACGACGAGGTATTCATCCTGCCCAAGCTGGTGGGAGGCTAGTACGTTGAGCGAAGACATCATCATCCCGGCCATTGCCGGGGACGGTTCGCTCTTTCCCATCGAGAAGATGGAGGCGCACCGGCTTGGCCAGCAGCACCTGGCCATTTCGGTGTTCGTGTTCTCGGGCTCCCGGCTGCTGATCCAGCAGCGCGCAGCCGGCAAGTATCACTGTCCCGGCCGCTGGGCCAACACCTGCTGCTCGCACCCCCACTGGGACGAAGCCCCGGAACACGCTGCCGTGCGCCGCGTCGGCGAGGAACTGGGCTTCTCCGTGCCGCTGCGCAAGACCGCCGTCATCGACTACCGCGCCGACGTGGGTGGCGGGCTGATCGAGAACGAGCGGGTGCACGTGTTCACCGCGCAAGCGGACGAGGCCACGCTGGCTACCAGCCTCAACCCGGAGGAAGTCGCCGCCGTCCGCTGGGTCGAGGTGGCGGACCTGCCGCGCCTGCTGGCAGATGAACCGGATACGCTGTGCCCCTGGTTTGCCATCTATATCCGCCGCTGGGCCGAGCTGAACCTTGGCGTCTGAAGACGCGCCTCTTGCCATCATCACGGCAAGGTGAGACGATCTTTTCCGTAAGTACAAGAACACAGCAATCGGCCGGCTTCCCGGTCGGCTCGGGCAACACGAACCTTCCGGGATCTGCCGGCGAAAGCGGCAGCAGGGAGGTTTTTGAGCCATGGACACGTCCGATCGTATCAGGCCGTCAGGCCCCAAGTGCGCAGCACTCGTGGGGCCGATGTCATCGGGAAAGACGACGCTGCTGGAGGCGATCCTGCATCGCACCGGCGCCATCCACAAGCAGAACACCGTGGCCTCGGGCCACACGGTCGGCGATGCCTCGGCTGAAGCCCGCGCCCACGCCATGAGCATCGAGGCCACAATCGCCACAACCAATTGCCTGGGCGAGCCGCTGACGCTGATCGACTGCCCCGGCTCCGTCGAATTCGCGCAGGAAGCCGAAGCGCCGTTGAATTATTGCGACTTCGCCATCGTCGTGGTGGAGCCGGATGCGAAGAAACTGCCCGCCCTGCAGCTCACCCTGCACCGGCTCGACGAGTTGCGCCTGCCGCGCATCCTGTTCCTCAACAAGATCGACAAGGCCGAAGGCTCGGTGCAGCAGACCCTGCAAGAGCTCCAGAGCGCCAGCAAGCAACCCCTGGTGCTGAGGCAAATCCCGATCTGGGAAAACGGCGTCGCCACCGGCTGTATCGACTTGGCGCTGGAGCGCGCCTACATCTACCGCCCGCACGAGGATGCCGAGGTCCGCGAGATTTCCGCCGCCGACAAGGAGCGCGAGGAAGAAGCCCGCTTCGCCATGCTGGAGACGCTGGCCGATCACGACGACAAGCTGATGGAACAGCTTCTGGAAGACGTCACGCCCGATTCCTCGACCGTGTTCAACGACCTCACCAGCGAATTGCGCGATGGCCTCATCACGCCGGTCCTGTTCGGTTCTGCCGAGAACGCCACCGGCATCCTGCGCCTGCTGAAAACCATCCGTCACGACGCACCCAACATCGAGTCCACCTGCGCCCGCCTGGGGCTTGACGGTGAAAGCGGACTGGTTGCCGGTGTCATGAAGACCATACACACAACCCACGCCGGCAAGCTGTCGGTTGCCCGCATCCTGTCCGGCAAGCTGGGCGATGGCGACATGGTCATTGCCGGCAGCGCGCCGCAAAGCCCGGTAAAGGTGTCGGGCATTCACACCATGCTCGGCAAGGACACCACGAAGGTAACATCCGCCGCCGCCGGTGATACGGTCGCCCTTGGCAAGCTTGATGGCGCGCTGACCGGCGATGTGCTGGTGCCGGAGAAGGCGGAGTTGCCTGCCATTGGCGCCATGGCTTCGCCTGCGCCCCTTTTTGCGATGGGCGTGCGTCCCATGGAACGCCGCGACGAGGTGAAGCTGTCGGCAGCCCTTGCCCGGCTCACCGAGGAAGACCCGTCGCTGAAGGTGGAGCACAACCAGACCACGGCGGAAACCATCTTGCATGGCGCAGGCGAGATGCATTTGCGCATCGCCCTGGAGCGGTTGCAGAACCGCGCCCAGATCGAAATATCGACCCACGCACCGACCATCGGTTATCGGGAGACGATCACCAAACCGGTTACCCAGCGCGGCCGCCACAAGAAGCAGTCCGGCGGTCACGGCCAGTATGGCGACGTTGTGCTGGAGATCAGGCCACAGGCGCCCGGGGCAGGATTTGCGTTCACCAGCTCCGTCGTGGGTGGTGCGGTGCCGAAGCAGTTCATAGGCTCGGTCGAGGCCGGGGTGAGGGAGTATCTGCAGGCAGGTCCGCTCGGCTTTCCCGTGGTGGACGTGGCGGTCAACCTCACCGACGGCTCCTACCATACGGTCGACTCGTCCGACATGGCCTTCCAGCTGGCCGGCAAGCTGGCGATGCGTGAAGGCATGCCCCAATGCGGACCGGTATTGCTGGAACCGGTGATGAAGGTGGCCATCCACACGCCGTCCGATGCCACCGCCAGCGTCACCACCATGGTGCCGCAGCGGCGCGGACAGATTCTCGGCTTCGAACCGCGCAGCGGATGGGACGGTTGGGACACCGTTACAGCCCTCATGCCGCAATCGTCGCTTGGCGACATGATCATCGAGCTGCGTTCCGCCACCGCCGGGGTCGCCACCTATGAGGCCGGGTTCGATCACATGGAACGCCTCGACGGGCGGCTGGCCGACCAGGTCATAAATGCCAGGTCAGAGCGGCTGGCGGGTTGACCCCGGCTTGCGAACTCACATTACGGCAGGGTGCATGGCTGTGCACCCTGCTCGCCGTCCGGAAACTGGATTGTTGTCAGGCGTCGACGCAGCGGCGCAGGCTGCACGGCTCCACCGAGATCATGCCCTTGAGCGGCCAGACGCCGTCGGTCTTGTGAATGACCGTGACGTTCTGCGCCGCAGGTGCCGGCACGAAGCCTTGCGCCTGTGTCAGCGTGGATGCCGCAACAGCTGCCGTGATGCCGGTTGCCACAACCAGGCCAACGATCACGATCTTGCTCAGCGTCTTCATCTTGCCAACTCCTCAACTGCGCCGCCATTTGCTCTTAAGCGACGGTTGGAAGCATGCCCCGGAATGAATCAGGCCGATGTGCAGATCATCACATTGCGCGCGCGCAGCGGACATCCGCCACCGCGTGAAAGAACAACTGCCAGCATCATTTCCATTGCACTGGCGGGCGCTGTCGCAATCGGTTTCCTGGCCTCACTGCCGGGCCTGCTCAAATGCTGATCCGGAAACTCGCAACCAGACCTAGACCATTGCCACGCAATCGATCTCGATCAGCATGTCTTCATAGGCAAGATAGGGGAACGGAATGCCTGTAGAAGCCGGACCCGGAGGCTTGTAGTAACCGGCCCGAACGCTTGCATTTTCCAGCAGGTCCTGCTGTCCCTTGCTGCCGGCATAGAACGTGTTGATCTTTACGACGTGCTCGAAGGCAAGTCCGAACTCGGCCAGCACATAGCTGATATTGTCCATCGCGATGCGCGTTTGAGCCTCGATCTCACCGGGATGAATGACGCCGCCTGCGGTGTCCAGTGACACCTGCCCCCCAATGAACACCAGATCCCCGACCTTGAGGCCATGACGATATGGCAGGTGCACTGGCCAGTCCCAGTGCCCCGTAGGCCAGACAGCCTGGCGCGGCAGGCGTGATCCGTCTACCTCACGCATGGCGATCACATCCTTGCGGAGCTTCAGGCCTTCGCGATGCAGGCGCGGCAAGGAAATGCCGGTCGCAGCCGGTCCCGGTTCCCGGTAGTGGCTTGCCCTGGACAGCGCCGCTTCTTTCCAGTCCTCCTGCTCTCCCGGTTCGACATTGAAGACGTTTGCCTTGACGGCGTCATTAAGATCGGCGCCCAAGCCTTCGAGAAGTCTCCCGAGCTTGCCAATGACGATGTCGCCCTGGCGCAGCAGGCTGCCCGGCTCGGCAATGCTGCCATCAGGAGTCTCGGCTGTCTGCGCACTGGTGAAAATCATCCGTCCGCAGCGCACTGCCTGGCTGAACGGCCGGGGCAGAACGGCTCCATCGGGTATCCATGATGCCGACCGTGGCAGACGCTCGCGATTCTGGCCGCGCATGGCGATACCCTCGATCTCGATGCTCAGACCGTCGAAGCAGTTGGTCTCGATAGGCACCAGCGTGACGGCTGGTCCGGGGCCAGGAAGATCACCCAGCCGGGCAGCCATGTGCTTCAGGATGAGCGCCTCATTGTCCTGATTGGTCAGCACGTAGAACGCCGTAAGTTTCACCAGATCAGCGGCATCAGATCCGAGGCCATCCAGCACCTTTAGGACACCGTCCATGGCGATATCGGTTTGCGCGGCGAGGTCGTTCGGGCGGGTGACCTCGGCATCACCGCTTATGTCTGCCTGTCCACCGATGAAGATCAGGTCCCCGCACGAAAGACCGTGGCTGTGGTTGAGCCTGATACCGATGGAAAGATGATCGTCAGGGTGAAAACGGCGTCTTGGAAGCATGATTGATCCTCTGCCTTCCTGGCATTGCCTTGCTAGCCTGTAAACTCGATCTTGCCCTTCGGCAGCAAATAGAGAACCAGGTCTCGGCCATCGGTAACTGTCGGCTGATGCGGACCCTTGATAGCGCTGAGGTCTACAACATCGACGCTGAGATCGCGGGTGTCGTGTGAAGGTTCGACGAGGCGGCCGAAGCGGAGTCCATCGCCACCTTGCGTGCACATCCACCCCGCCGCAATCGCATCCATGACGGGTTTCATGAGAGACTTGATTGCCTCAATCTGTTGCTGCGACATTGCTGAAGAGCCCTCCTGTTCCAGAATCTGCAATCCAACCATAACATCATCCTGTCCCATCCAGGAAAGACGGGTTTGAACCAGACAGCTTCCTCCATTCTGCATGACGTATTCGGGTACGGCGAGTTTCGAGCCGACCAGGAAGACGTGATCGAACTGCTGTCTCGCGGCGAGAATGCGCTGGTCGTCATGCCGACCGGCGCAGGCAAGTCATTGTGCTACCAGGTGCCTGCACTCTTGCTGGACCGCCCCACAATCGTCGTTTCACCGCTTATTGCGCTGATGGACAATCAGGTCGGCGCATTGCGTCTGAACGGCATTGCGGCGGGCGCAATCCATTCCGGCTTATCCCGTGAAGAGCAGGTTGAAAACTGGCGTGATTTTGCATCAGGCAGAAGCCGCCTTCTGTATCTTTCTCCAGAACGGCTGATGACCGGGCGCATGCTGAGCGCGCTGGAGAAGGTCGACCCGGCTCTCATTGTTGTCGACGAGGCCCACTGCATCTCCAAGTGGGGGACTAGTTTCCGGCCCGAGTACGAGCAACTGTCGGCGCTCTGCGATAGATTTCCGAACGCCGCCATCGGAGCGTTCACGGCTACTGCTGACGAGGCAACCCGAAACGATATTGCGCAGAAGCTGTTCCGCGGACGCGGGCGCATTCTTGTCCAGGGATTTGACCGGCCCAACCTTAGTCTTGCGGTTGCTTCGAAAAGCAACTGGAAAAGCCAGCTGCTGGGCTTTCTCGAAGACAAGCAGGAGCTTTCGGGGATCGTCTATTGCCTGTCCCGCAAGTTCACCGAAGAAGTTGCAGAATTCCTCGGACACGAAGGGTTCAAGGCGATCGCCTATCACGCGGGCCAGGACGCCGAGGTTCGCCGTGCCAATCAGGACCGCTTCATGAGCGAAGATGCGGTGATCATGGTCGCCACCATTGCCTTCGGCATGGGTATCGACAAGCCGGACATCCGCTATGTCTGCCATCTCAACCTGCCGGCCAATGTGGAGTCCTACTACCAGGAGATCGGTCGTGCCGGACGTGATGGCCAACCATCGCAGACCTTGCTGCTGTATGACCTTTCTGACATGCGCATGCGGCGCCAGTTCGTTGAAAAAGATGGCGAGGACGAGGCCCACAAGCTGCGCGAACACAAGAGGCTCGATGCGCTGCTGGCCTATTGCGAGGCGTCCGGATGCCGCCGCGTCGCGCTGCTGGCCTACTTCGACGAAGACGCCAGAGCCTGCGGCAACTGCGACAACTGCCTTAACCCGCCCCAGCTGATTGATGGAACTGCCGATGCCCGTCTTCTTTTCGAGGCCATCGAGCAAACAGGCCAGATGTTTGGCGGAGCTCACATCATTGATGTGCTGAAGGGCACGGCTTCACAGAAACTGACGGACCGGGGCCACCAGCAGCTGAATTGTTTTGGTCAAGGCGAAAGCCGCGCCAGAGAGTATTGGCAGACATTCATTCGCCAGGCCGTTGCAGGCAGTTACCTTGCAATCAACATCCAGAAATACGGAGCTTTGCAGCTCTGCCGAAAGGCTCGGGACGTTCTGTCAGCCAATGCCAGGTTCGAACTTCGAAAGATCGATGTCCGCAAGCCCGTCCGTTCGGCAAGGAAGGCAGGCAGCGAAAGGCCTCAGGTCGCGGATGCAGACAAGGAATTGCTTGCAGCATTGAAGGCACTCAGGCTCGAACTCGCTCGCGAACGCAAGGTGCCGGCTTTCGTCATTTTTCCTGACACCACCCTGAACGAGATGGCACGCGATCGACCTTCGGATCTGGATCAGATGCTGGCAATCACCGGCATTGGCCCTCGCAAACTGGAGCAGTTCGGTGATGCCTTTCTGCAGGTGCTGCATGCCCATCAGCTCTGAAAGGTCCAGCGTCTCTCAAAGTGCTGCGCAAAAGTGCATTCGCGATGGTTGAACACCGATCATGTACAAATATCCGATCCGGGGCCCCTTGAGAGCAAGTGACCTTGCATGTGATACGACAGCGTGAAGCGCGCTTGCGATAATCAGGAAGTTGAAGACCAGAATGCGAAAACGTGAGCCTTCATCATGAAATTTCTCAAGATCATCGCTCCGCGCTTTTCTCTGGACCAGGTTGCCGAACTGACCAAAAGGCATTTCGGGCTGGCTGGCCAAATCGACCTCTTGTACAGCGAGCGCGATCAGAATTTCCGGCTACGGGAGCAAGACGGCAACGCCTGGACACTGAAGATTGCCAGTGTCGAAGAAGACCCCGAAATCATCGACTGCCAGATAAGGGTCATGCAGCACATCGCGGCAGTCGACCCGACCTTGCCGACGCCGCGTATACGCCATGCCCTTGATGGTTCGCCGTCTGTCCGGATTCGTGGCGAGGACGGGGCAACACACGTCTTCTATGTCCTGTCGCATCTGCCCGGTCAGCTACTTGATGAAGCCCCGGTTACCGTCCGGGCCTTGTCCGCCCAGGGAGCCATGGTTGCGCGGCTGGGTCGAGCCATGCGCGGACTTTTCGACCCCGCGCCTGCCATGCGCGAACTGCTGTGGGATGTACGGCTTCTGCCGCGGTTGCTTCCACATATTGACAAGCTGCCCGACCCCGGGCGCCAGCAACAGGCGCGCGGAATTATCGAACATTTCGCAGCCGACACGCTGCCACGCATGAAAACCCTGCGAACCCAACTGGTCCACGCAGATATCAACGAAGCCAACATGCTGGTTGACCCGGAAGATCCGGCGCGGGTCACGGGGATCATCGATTTTGGTGACATCATACACGGCACCCTGGTCCAGGATGTTGCCGCCATTGCCGCCGAGCGTCCATTCGGTGACATGCCCGTACTGGAGGCAATCGCCGAGGTTGTGCGCGGCTATAACGAGATCACGAAGCTGGAACCGGAAGAAGCCGACATCCTCTACGACGTGATGGTATCACGATTGCTGCTCACGCCGCTGATCAACGCCTGGCGAGCGAGCGAGACGCCCGAGGAGCCAGGCTACATGCACACCTGGACGGACGCCGTTTATGGCGTGGTGGATGTGTTGCAGGAGGCAGGCCGAAGCGAGGTTACCGACACGATCCGTCGGGTCTGCGGATTGTCGCCTGCAGGACTTCGCAATGGAATCTCGACAGCGACTAGTGAACCGCAGGTCAACAGGCTCATTGAACGCCGGAAACGCGTCATGGGCTCAAAGCTGTATGTCTTTTACGATCCGCCACTGCATATCGTACAGGGGGAAGGCGTATGGCTGACCGACGCATCCGGCCGACACTTCCTGGACGCCTACAACAATGTCCCCCATGTCGGTCACTGTCACCCTCACGTCGTGGACGCCATTACCCGGCAACTCAATATCCTGAACACCAATACCCGCTATCTCGGGACACAGGTGCTCGAATACAGCGAGCGTCTCGGCGCATCCTTGCCGGGCAACCTGAAGGCCTGTGCATTCGTCAATTCGGGCAGCGAGGCGAATGACATTGCGTGGAGGATGGCAAAGGCCTTCACCGGCAACCAGGGCGGCCTGACCATGGAGTACGCCTATCACGGCATCACCGATGCGGTGGATGCCTTCTCGCCGTCCGTCAGCGTGGCGGGCACCGTTGCGCCGCATATTCGCACCCTCGTCTCTCCCGACGACTATCGGGGGCCACACAGACGAGGCGAGGCAGGCCTGGCCAGCCGCTACGCAGCCTTTGCCGACGAGGCAATCGGGTCCTTGAACAAGGCAGGCATGGCACCCGCGGCATTCATGGTGGATTCAGCATTTCTCACCAATGGCATGCCAAACGTACCGGCGGGATATTTGAAGGCGGTGTTTGCCAAGGTTCGCGCAGCCGGCGGATTGTGTATCGCAGACGAGGTTCAGTCCGGCTTCGGCCGGCTGGGCGAGCATATGTGGGGACATCAGCACCATGATGTCATGCCGGACATCGTCACCATCGGCAAACCGGCCGGCAACGGCCACCCCCTGGGCGTGGTCATCACCACTCCGGAAATCATGGACACCTTCCTTCAACAGACAGCCTTCTTCTCCACGTTCGGAGGCAACAATGTTTCATGCGCTGCCGGCCTTGCCGTTCTTGATGTACTCGAGCGCGAGCGGCTGACCGATAATGCAGCAGAAACCGGCGCCTTCCTGAAGCAGCAGCTGACAGGACTGATGGATCGCCACGACCTGATCGGCGATGTGCGCGGCCGGGGCTTGAGCCTCTGCGTCGAACTGGTACGCGACCGCACCACCCTGGAACCGGCCCGGGCCGAGACTGATCGCATCCTTAACCTGATGCGTGATGAAGGCGTGCTGGTCGGCAACGAAGGTGTGCATGGCAATATCGTGAAGATTCGCCCGCCACTGGTGTTTCGCAAGGAGCATGCTGACATGCTCGTAAACGCCCTCGACCGCGCGCTCGCACGCGTGTGATCCGGCGATCCGTAGCCGTCCATAAAGCCCCACTATATGAATGCCGGCTTCACCTCGAATACCGGAGCGGCAATCAACATCGTCCGCCAATGACCGGACCGGACATTCAGAGCCACTGCTGTTGGACTTTTTCAAGCTCACCAACAGCCAGATCCAGCGACCGCGATTGCACGTTGTCAGGAAGGCGAACCCGGAAGGCGGACCTGGTTTCCCGGAACGCCGCGTGTAGTGGTGCCAATCTCCTGATGAGCGGCTACAGAGCCCTTGCTGCCCGGGCAATTGCATCATCGACCAGGGCGAAGTCTTCCCCGGTCAGCGCCAGCGACGGGTATACCTTGCCCGGCGACTTGAACACGCCGTGCTGGCGCAGCAGCTCGTTGAAGCGGGCATTCTTCGCGGCATCGGCCTGCATCACGTCGCGATAATTGTTCACCCGCTTGCCTGTGAACAGCACGTCGAACAGCCACGGCTCGCCGACGACCTGGTGGTCGTGGCCTGCCGCTGTCAGATGTCTGGAGAATGACGCCATCAGCCGCTCGCCATTGGCCTTGAGCCGGTCGTACTGGCCGTCGCGGCGCAGCACTTCCATGGTCTTGAGACCGGCTACTGCCGCCACCGGTGCACCGGACAAGGTGCCAAGCTGCATCAGGAAGCCATCCGCCCCCACCCTCGCCTTGTCGAAGTGCGCCATGATATCGGCACGGCCCGCAATGGCTGCCAGCGCAAACCCGCCACCGATGATCTTGCCCAGTGTGCACACGTCCGGCACCACGCCGTAATAGTTCTGTGCGCCCTCGTATGTGAAACGGAAGCCGGTGACGATCTCGTCGAACACCAGCACGATGCCGTGCTTGTCGCATTCCTCGCGCAGCGCCTCCAGGAAGCCGGGGGCCGGCGGCAGGATGCGCTGGAACGGCTCGACGATGATGCCGGCGATCTCGTGAGCATGCTCGGCAATGATCGAGCGGGCAACGTCGATGTCGTTGAACGGCGCGACCAGCATGGCATCACGCACGCCTTGGGGAATGCCAGGAGAGTCCGGCACCGCGAGCGGAAAGTTCACCAGCCGGGACGGCGCCAGGCTCATCTGCGCTTCCGCCGACATGCCGTGATAGCCGCCTTCGAACTTGAGGATCTTCTCGCGGCCGGTGAAGGCGCGGGCAAGGCGCATGGCGTACATGTCTGCCTCGGAGCCGGTGCAGACATAGCGCACCTGTTCGGCGCAACGCGACGGCGTTGCAGATTTCCTCGGCCAGTTCGATGCCGGCGGTGTTGTTGGCAAAGAAGGTCATGCCCTTCGGCAGTTGCTGCAGGACGGCCGCCATCACCTCCGGGTGGCCGTGGCCCAGCAGCATGGGGCCGGAGCCGATCAGCAGGTCGACATATTCCCTGCCGTCTTCGTCCCAGACGCGGGAGCCCTTGCCCTCGCGGATGATGATGCCGGGATCGAAGTTGCCGAAACCGCCGCCGGGCAGCACGGCATTGGCGCGGGACATCCAGTCGGATTGGGTCAGCATCGTTGTCTCCTATTCGAACACGGCGACGGGTTCGCCAAGCCTTGCCACGTCAGGTGAAACGCCAAGACCCGGTCCATCCGGCGGCGCGATGCGCCCATCCTTGCGCGCGGGCGCGTTTTCATCAAGCCGCGGTGAAACATAGCCCGACAGATCGCACACATTCATCAGGCTTGATGGACGGGTGGCCGCGCCCAGGTGCAACAGGCAGGCGGTGGTGATGTCGGAGCCCCAAGTGTCCTCGATGCACATCTTCGCACCCAGATGTAGGCAGAGGTCGTGGGCGGCCGCCCCACGTTGGATCGTCGTCCTTGACCGCCCCATAGGCCTCGCCGGTGGTGCCCTCGGTGACAGCCTTGGAATACCAGCCGGTGCGGGTTTTCACGTCGGTATTGTTCAGTCCGCACGCACCAACCTCGATCAGCACGTCGCCGGGGCGCAGCTCCGGCACCGGCCAGTCCTCGCGCCAATCGTACTTGTCGAGCCCGCCGTGGCCGCTTAGTAGCATCGCCTTCATGGTCTTCGGGATATCGGTCATTCGGCCGCGATCTCCATGACATCCGTGCGGGGCTTCAGACTCTGCGGATCATAGGCAGGCACGCCAAGCACCCTTGCCGGGCGCCACTGCTCGTTCATGAACACCTCAAGCGCCGTGCCTGGCTCTGACGCGTGGGGTTTCAGGTAGGCGAAGGCAAGGATCGTCTGCGGCGTGTGGCAGTAGGCAACCGAAGCCGTCGATCCAACCACCTTGCCGTCCAGTCGCACGGCCTCACCGCCGTTACCGTCCCAGATACCGTCCGGCTCTATCTCAAGATAGGCGCACACCCAGGGCAGCGGCCTGTCCAGGCTCGCTTGCGTCTGCGGTTTGCCGAAGAAGTCCTTGTCCATCTTCACAAAGCGCATGACGTCCGCTTCCGGCAGCGTGACCTCGTTGGTGAGTTCGCCCGCACCCTTGAAGCCCTTCTCCATGCGCAATGCATTCATGGTGAAGGAGCCATAGTCGGTGAGCCCGTACTTTTCGCCCGCCGCCCACAGCGCGTCATAGACGGCCAGCATGTGCTCGCGGGGCCCGTGGATTTCCCAGCCAAGTTCGCCCGCGTAGGACATGCGGAACGCCCACATGCTGTGGCCGGCGACAGTGATCTCCTGCGCGCTCATCCAGCGGAACGACGCATTATCCAGACTAGCACCGGTGCACGCAGCGAGAATGTCGCGCGACTTCGGGCCATTGATGGTGAGGGCTGCCCACTCGTTGGAGCGGTTGATGATGTCCGCCTTGTCGTCACCCGCCTTGGCGAAGGTTAGATGGTCGATCAGCCGTTGCTCGAAGAAGGCGGCGCACACCAGGTAGAACCGGTCCTGCGCCAGCCGCACAATGGTGACTTCCGCCTCGATCCGGCCACGCCGGTTGAGCAGGTGCGTCAGGCAGATGCCGCCGGGCTTCTGCGGCAGCCGGTTGGGCGTCAGCCGGTCCAGGAAGGCATACGCGTCCGGCCCAGCCACCTCGACCTTCGAGAAGGCAGAGATGTCCATGATGCCTGCGGCCTCGCGAACCGCCTTCGTCTCGATGGCCACCATGTCGAACCACTTGGGCCGCGCAAAGGAATAGTAGTCTCTCTGCTCCACCCCCTCACGTGCGAACCATCGCGGCCGCTCGTGACCGTACACTTCCTCGTACACCGCACCCTTGGCCTTGAGGCGCTCGTACAGTGGCGAAGGCTTGACCGGACGACCGGCCAGCCGGTTGAAGTGCGGGAACGGGATTTCGTGGCGCAGGCAATAGTCTTCCTTTGCCTTGATCACCTGCCATCCGGGCTTGGCGTACTCGCCAAACCGGCGCGGGTCGAACTCGCGCATCGAAATGTCAGCCGCACCGTGCACCATCCAGCGCGCAAGTTCGCGGGTGAGGCCCGGGCCCCAGCCGATGCCGATCTGGGTCCCGCAGGCGCACCAGTAGTTCCTGACGCCCGGCGCCGGCCCGATCAGCGGGTTGCCGTCGGGCGGATGCGAGATCGCGCCATGCACTTCGCGCTTGATACCGAGTTCGGCGAAGATCGGCATGCGGCCCATGGCATTTTCAAGCCAGGGCATGATGCGGTCATAGTCAGCCTCGAACAGTTCATTCTCGGCTTCCCACGGGCAATGGTCTTCCCAGACAGTGTTGGGATTGGTCTTCTCGTAAATGCCGATGAGGCCGGACTTCTGCTCCATGCGGATATAGCCGGACACCAGCTTGTCGTCGCGGATGACCGGCAGTTCCTTCTCCAGTTTCAGGAACTCCGGCACCGTATCGGTGACGAGATAGTGGTGCGTCATCGAGGTCATCGGCAGTTGCAGGCCGGACCATTCGCCCATCTGACGGGCATAGGTGCCGCCGGCATTGACCAGGTGCTCGCACACGATGTCGCCCTGTTCGGTTGACACCTTCCACTCGCCCGAGGGCAGCTGCTTGATGTCCATGGCGCGGCAGCGGCGGATGATCTTCGCCCCCAGTTGCCGCGCCCCGATGGCCAGCGCGTGGGCAGGGCCGGACGGGTCCACGTGGCCATCATCGGGTGTGTGGAGCGCGCCGATCACGCCATCCAGATTGTAGAACGGATGCAGCTGGCGGATGCGGTCCGGCCCGACCAACTCGATGTTGAAACCCAATGCGGTACCGACTGACAGGGTCTGTCGCAGCCAGTCCATCTCGTCTTCCGTGTAGGCAAGGCGAAACGAGCCGCAGCCGTGCCAGGTGCAGGACTGGCCTGTCTCTAGTTCCAGCTTCCCGGAATACAGGCCGATATTGTAGTCAACGCACTTGCCCAGACCATAGGACGATGTCGAGTGCGTGATCTGCCCGGCTGCATGCCAGGTGGAGCCCGAGGTCAACTCGGCCTTCTCGAGCAGCACGATGTCGGTCCAGCCCTCGTGCGCCAGATGGTAGGCCACCCCGCAGCCCATGATGCCGCCGCCAACGATGACGACGCGCGCGTGAGACGGGATCATGATTCAACTCCGATACAGATTTTCGCTATGGACAAGGCGTATAGTACAAATGTACACTCGTCAATCATGAATGACATATCTGTACCATCAACATTCCAGACCGCTCCGCCCGACCTGCTCAACAGGCTGGGAGAAGAGCTGGAAAACCTGACCCCGGAACTGCGCAAGGCTGCCGCCTTCGTGCTGGAGAATCCCAACGAGGTCGGCATCAGCTCGATGCGAGAGATCGCGGCGGCTGCAGACGTAAAACCCAACACGCTGGTACGCATGGCGCGGGTGCTCGGCTTTGAAGGTTATGACGATTTCCGGGAGCCGTTCCGGGAGGAGATCAGGCGCGGCACGGCGAGCTTCCCTGACCGGGCCCGCTGGCTGCAGTCCCTCAGCGCGCGCGGCGACCTGGGCCGGCTTTACGCCGACATGGTCAACTCGGCCCTGCGCAACATCGAGGAGACGTTCGCCGCCATCGACGAGAACAAGCTCAAGACCGCAGCCGAGGCCATCTGGGTCTCACGCCAAACCTTCGTGCTGGGCGTCGGCGTCAACAATGCCAATGCCCGCAACTTCAGCTACCTGGCCTCCACCGGCATGGAACAGTTCCACGCCATTCCCCGTCCGGGCTCAACGGCAGTGGACGATTTGGCCCGTGCAGATCATCGCGATGTGCTGATCGCGATGACCAGCAAGCCCTATCGCACCGAGGTGGTGGAAGCCGTGCGCATGGCGCGAGAACAGGGCGTAACCATCATCGGCATCTCCGACAGCCCGGCCTCACCCATCGTCATCGGGTCCGAGCATGCATTCGTCGCCGCGGTAGACACTCCCCAGTTCTTTCCTTCGTCCGTTTCGGTGATCGCGTTGCTTGAAACGCTGTTGTCGTTCGTCATCGCCAGTGCGTCGGAAGAGATCGTCGAACGGGTGGAGACGTTCCACCGCCGCCGCCATCAGCTTGGCATGTACTGGGACGAGAAAGGCCCTGTCCGATGAGTTATCCGCTCAAGCCCGTGCGCTCGCTCGAGGCACGCTACTACACCGACCCGGCCATCTATGCCCGCGAGCGTGGAGGGCCTGCTGTCGCGCACCTGGCAATTCGCCGGCCATATCAGCCAGGTGGAGAGGCCGGGCGACTATTTCACCTTCGAGATTGCCGGCCAGCACCTGTTCTGCATTCGCGGCCGCGACAGTGTCATTCGCGCGTTCTACAACGTCTGCCAGCACCGGGCGCACGAACTTGTTTCCGGCCAGGGCAACTGCAAGGTGGTCGTGTGCCCTTACCACGCCTGGTCCTACGAACTGTCGGGAGAGTTGCGCACCGGTCCCAACATCAAGGTGGTGCCCGGACTGGACAAACGCGACATCTGCCTCAGCGAAGTCCGCATCGAGGACTTCCACGGATTCCTGTTCGCCAATCTCGACCCGCATGCCCGGCCGATGGACGAGTGGTTCCCCAAGGTGCGAGAGGAACTCGCGAGCTTCGTGCCGCACATCACAGCCCTCAAGCCGCTGGAGTGGGTGGAGATTCCCGAAGCCTGCAACTGGAAAGTCTCGGTCGAGAACTATTCGGAGTGCTACCACTGCTCCATCAATCACCCCACGTTTTCAACCGGCGTGGTGAAGCCCGAAACCTATGACATCCAGCCGCAAGGCCATTGCCTGCGCCACACCACCGAGTGCCAGAACCTTGACCGGATGAGCTATCCGGTCGATCTCGCCTCCAACCCGCACGCGGGTGAGTATTCGTCGTGGTTCCTTTGGCCGATGTTCTCGTTCCAGGTCTATCCGGGCAATGTGCTGAATACCTATCACTGGCGCCCGCACGGGCCGGACCGGTGTACCGTATGGCGCGGCTGGTACACGGTAGGCGGGGTCGACTCCGAAGTGATCCGCCGCCTCGCCGTCCAGGACCGGGCGACGACGGTTGAGGAAGACATCCGCATCGTGGAGTCGGTGCAGCGCGGCCTCAACAGCAAGGGCTACCGGCCCGGCCCGCTGGTGCTTGACCCGCAGTGCGGCGTGAACTCCGAGCATTCTGTCCAGAAGCTGCAGCAATGGATGCGCGAAGCGGTGGATGCCTGAGGTTGCAGAAATGCTGCAAACATGGAACGCTAGGCGTACGGCATATCCTGCCGCCGGTTTAAAATCAGCCTTGGCCTCGCTCACAGGGATCATTCGATAGCGCAATAGACATGTCTGCAACGCGATTCGCTGTCGATCCGGTCACGAGACATATTTGCAGAAATGCCTTTGAAAACGGGATTCGAGAGTTTTTTCAAACCGGCAAGGTATGCCGCAATTAAACCACGGGAGCTTCAAATGAACCTAAAGACACTGAAAGCAGCCCTCGCCGCCACCGTTGTGCTGGCTGCAGGATCGTCGGCCGTTATGGCGGATACGCTGGCCGACATCATCTCGCGCGGCAAGATGGTGGTTGGCACCAAGGCTGACTATGCGCCGTGGGGGATGCGTGATGCCCAGGGCAACATCGTTGGCATGGAAGTCGACATGGCCATGGACCTGGCCAAGCGGATTGGCGAGAAGGCCGGCAAGACCATCGAGGTCGAACTTGTAGCTGTGGTTGCCTCCAACCGGATGCAGTTCCTCGAGCAGGGCAAAACCGACATCATGATTGCCACCATGTCGGACACGTTGGAAAGGCGGAACGTGGTCGGCATTGTTCAGCCAAATTACTATTCGTCGGGCGTGGCCGTATTCGCTCACAAGGACTCCGGTATAAAGGACTGGCCGGACATCGAGGGAAAGAACATCTGCGGCACCCAGGGCGCCTGGTACAACAAGGAATGGGGCGAAAAGAACAAGGCCAACATGATCGTGTTCAAGGGCGTGCCGGAAATTGAAGCCGCACTGCTCGACGGCCGCTGCGTCGGTTGGCTGTATGACGATTCAGCCTTCATTCCCCGCAAGGTCAATGAGCCGGAAAAGTGGAAGGACTACTCCATTTCCACCCCGGTGGTAGCGGATGCGCCCTGGGGTGCTGCCGTCCGCAAGGATGAAGTCAATGAGCCGATCGGCAAGGCGCTGTCGGATGCCATTATCGACTGGCACAAGTCCGGCATGATCGTCGAGTGGGAAAAGAAGTGGGGCATCCCGTCCACCAAGTGGGTTGCGATGATGCAGGAAAAGTGCAACGCCGGCGACAAGGTCTGTGACGACGTTCTGGATGAAGGCGAAGTCAAGTAATACGACTGACCGTGGCGAAGGGCTGGCACCGGCCAGCCCTTTGTCCTTTATATCTGACGATCGCATCCGGAACTGGAGGGGCTTTTGGACACGATTGCCGAGTTTTTTCTGTGGCTGAAGGAAGCTCACGGGATCAAGCTCACCATCTTCTACGATGAACTTGACCGCACTCGCTTTCTGAGCGGTGTCTGGACCACAATTCATCTGTCCTTCGTGTGCGTGGTGGCCAGTATTGTAATCGGCATTGCTGGCGCGTGGCTGCAAACGTCGCCACTGGTCTGGATACGCCGGATCATCAACGCTTACATTGCGTTCTTCCGAAACACCCCGCCACTCGTACAGCTGTATTTCTTCTACTTTGCCGTCGACTCCGCCCTGTCCGGACTATTCGGCATACGCGGGGGCCTTCTCGGCAGCTATGGCTGGGCGGTGATCGCGCTTTCCTTTTTCGCTGGCGCCTTCAATACCGAAATCTTCCGGGCCGGGATTGAAGCCGTACCGAAATCGACCATCGAAGGCGCGCAATCGCTTGGTTACTCGCGGTTCCAGATCTACCGCTACATCACGTTTCCGCTGGCCTACCGCGTCTGCCTGCCGGCGCTCAACAACAACCTCATAAATCTAGTGAAGACAACGACTGTCGCTTACGCCATCGCCGTGCCCGAGACGCTCTACATCTCCAACCAGATCTGGTCAGACGAATACAACGTGCCCGAGATGATGAATGTCGTCTGGATCGTGTACCTCGTGCTGGTCGGCGTCCTGGTGTGGATGATGCACCGCTGGGAGAAGGCTATTCGCGTACCGGGGTTCGGCCAATGAAACCGGTGCTGCACAACAAGTCCACAGACCTGCCCGTGCTGCTACCGTTCCGTCCGGGCGCGGCCACGTGGGATGCCCGCGACTGGGCAGGCCTTGCCACCAGCAAAAGGTTTGGCTTGGCGCTGGCACTGGTGCTGATCAGCTGGCTGCTCATCGATACTGCCTACGCCCAAATGGTCGGCGCCCAGGGCCAGACCGTCTGGGAGACCATCGTCAAGTGGACGCCGCTGATGTTTCTCGGCCCGGAAGGCGAATTCGGCGGCTTCGTGCTGAACATCGTCGTCAGCTTCATCGCCATGGCACTCGGGACCTTCCTCGGACTGTGGCTGGGTCTGGGCCAGGTTTCACCGAACCGCTTTATCCGCCGTAGCGCGTGGGCCATTACACAGTTGTTCCGCAACTCGCCCTGGCTGGTGCTGCTGTTCTATTTCATGCTGCTTATCCCCTTCTTCATCCGCATCGGCGACACCCGCATCGAGATTTCCGGCTGGGCCAAGGCAACCTTTGCCCTGTCGCTGCCGATCATGGCGAACGTCTCCGAGATCGTGCGCGGATCGATTGCGTCCATCCCGACGGGCCAGTGGGACTCGGCCGAGAGCCTTGCGTTTTCCCGCAGTCAGACCCTGTGGCGCATCATCCTGCCGCAATGCATCAAGCGCATGATCCCGCCCTGGATGAACTGGTACTGCATCCTGACCATGTCGACGCCACTGGTCTCGATTCTTGGCGTCAATGACGGCATGACCCTGACCCAGGATGCACTCGCTGCCGAGGGCCGCAGCGAATACCTCATACCGATGTACCTGTGGCTGATGTCGTGGTTCTTCATCTACAGCTACCCCATCGCCCTCCTGACCCGCAAACTCGAGAACCGCTTTGCGGTCAACCAGTAGGAACACCCATGACCGACACATGGACCCCGGACCAGCCCATCATCTCCATCAAGGACGTCCACAAGTCGTTTGGCGATCTTGAGGTGCTGAAAGGCATTACATTCGACGTCATGAAGGGCGAAGTGGTCTGCGTCATCGGCCCTTCAGGCTCGGGCAAGTCCACGCTGATCCGCTGCATCAACGCGCTCAACGACATCCAGTCGGGCTCCATCAAGGTCGAAGGACTGGAGGTCAACTCGCCCAACCTGGATAAACTGGAGCTGCGCAAGAAGGTTGGCATGGTGTTCCAGCAGTACAACCTGTTTCCGCACAAGACAGCGCTGGAGAATGTCATGATGGCGCCGGTACTGGTGTTGAAGCAGGATCCGGCCGAAGTCGAAAAACGCGCCCGCGCGCTGATCGGCAAGGTCCGCCTTGAAGGCAAGGAAGATGCCTATCCCGGCGAACTTTCCGGCGGCCAGCAGCAGCGTGTGGCCATTGCGCGTTCACTGGCCATGAACCCGGACGTGATGCTGTTCGACGAGGTCACCGCCGCGCTGGACCCCGAAACCGTCAAGGAAGTGCTGGTGACCATCAAGGACCTGGCGGCGGAGGGGATGACCTGCATCCTGGTCACTCACGAGATGGGCTTTGCCCGCGAGATCGCCGACCACATTTACTTCACCGACCGTGGCGTCATTGTCGAGCATGGTCCCCCCGCCACATTCTTCAAGAAGGCCAAGGACCCGCGCACCCGCGAATTCCTGAGCCAAATTCTCTAATGGGGAACTTTGGGGATATGGGTAGTGATTGAAGGGCGGATCGACCGCAAGTCGCATCTCTGACCCAAAGTTGGATACCGGCAGTCAATGGCTCATTCCGGGCCAGTCAGGCCGCGCCGAGTGCAGCAGCCTTTGGTACTTCCATCATTGATGCAACATCTGGCCTGGCCGGGGCTTTGCGCGCAAACCTCACCAAGGTTCACGTCCCCCTCGGGCCAACATTGCTGCACGCGCTGGATGGCCGAAATTGTCTGCCGTTCAGCCGCAAGAGCGGCTTTCTCAACAAAATCGGCATATTCAAGAGATAATTGGCGGAGATGAGCGCTACAATGGCCACAGCAAACACCCAGGTAGCAACTGCCATCCCTCGCGCTTCAATCTCAGGTTCATGGTGATCATCGTAGTGCATGGCAAAGGCCTCCACCGTTCAGACCCAGCCCACAACCTTAATCATAGCACAATTTGACCGCCTGAACTCTCAGGTTTTCTAGGGGAGATTTCGAGACAAATACTGCGGTGCCAATGTCCGAGTGGGGTCAGAAGCGGTCGGTTTGGCCCTGCTGGCAGAATCTCTGCTTTTACTTCGTTAGCGGACCATCTGCCTGACCGCCCAAACCGGCGGCTACGTGCCAAAACTTGCCGTTTGCGACTCTTGGCGGCTCATTAGAAGAGATCGAAAAATTGGCACATCGCGATGTCGACGGAGGAGCCATCCATGGGATCAGCAAGAGGACGCAACACAGTCGTCAAAGGCCTTGCGATTTTGGCGGCGCGGTTGAATCCCTGAGGATCAGTTGCACATTCACTGAGCTATGCAGTGACGCTTCAGCGCCATTCAGCCGGGCGAGCAGATATGCGGCGGCTTTCGTACCCATTTCCTCTGCAGGCACATTGATTGTCGTCAGTGGAGGATTCGAATGCTCGGAGAGTTCGAAGTTATCAAACCCTACAATTGAGATATCATCCGGAACCTTCAGCCCACGTGCCCGGCACTCGACCAAGGCACCAAGCGCGAGAACGTCATTGCCGCATATAATGGCAGTTGGACGGGGTCTAACGCTGGAAAGCAGGCTAGCACACGCCTCACGCCCGTTGGTAATGGAATATGGCCGCTCAATCACGCGCGAGGCATCGAGTTCAATGCCATGTCTGGAAAGTTCTGTCCGGATACCCTCGAGCCTTTGCCTGGTTCGATCGTTGTCCTTGGTTCGACCGGAAATCACACAGATGTCCCGTGACCGAGATGAATCAGGTGTCTCGCCATGCTTGCCGCCGCCTCGGCATTGTCAAAGCCAACGCTTGGGTGATCGCTGCTACGATCCATGACATATGTGTTCACAAATGGCGTATTGTTTTGTTGAAGCAGCTCATAGAGACGCGGCGAATGGCGTTGACCGATCAGGACCAGCGCCTCGGCTCCCCGCTCGATCAGAAGCCGGGCTTCCTTGTATTCGGTTTCCAGATCGTAGTTGAAGGTTGCAACGAGAGTTGAGATGCCTGCCGTTGAGAGGTGGCGGTGTGCAGCGCCAACCATGCTTGCATAAAGAGCATAGTCCAAGGTCGGGATCAGTATCCCGACCATATTCGACCGCTGCGACCGCAACGCCCTTGCTGCGTGGTTGCGGACATAGCCGAGTTCACGCATTGCAGCTTCAATGCGCGCCCGCTTTTTGGGAGACACCAGATCGGCATCATTGAGTGCGCGAGAAACTGTCGCGGGAGCGCAGCCTGCTAGCCTTGCCACGTCAGTCACCCGTACCCGAGAGGTTGGTTTCTGAAATCGTTCTCTTATGTCTTCCACGGCAATATCCGGCATTTGTGCAGAATTTCTGATATTTTATAAGCAGAATACGAGTGTGTACAGTGAAACTTGACTCACATCGCATCTCGTGATGAAATCGATTTCATAAACCATAATCTTGAGGGAGGAGCCAGATGGAGTCGCGCACCCGCAAGCATTCCCGAGTCCTGACTCTCCTAATCAACGCGGCCAAGCTTTCGGTTGTCGTGATTTCAGTTGTGATGATCGCAGTCACGCTGGCTCAGGTGGTTTTCAGGTATGTCATTGCCGCTCCGCTGCCCTGGTCAGAAGAACTGGCACGATACTGTTTCGTGTGGATCGTGTTCCTGGGCGGTGCCATCGGTTTGTCACGGGGGGTTCATCTGGGGGTCGATCTTCTCGTCAACGCTATGCCTGCGCCGGTTCGGCGCGGAATGGACGTGCTGACAAATGTGCTGATTGCTGCATTTGCGGCGACGGTCATCTACGCAAGCGTTCCCGTGCTTAACATGAACGTGTTTCAGCGCTCGCCTGCACTTGGATTGCAGATGACGTACGTTTACGTCGCGATTCCCATCTCGATGGGCCTGATTTTCCTGATCTGCGCCGAGAGGGTGGTCAATTACCTGTTCTCGAAATCCGGGCAGGAGGGTTGACCGCGATGCTGACGGTTCTCTTCATGACGTTCTTCGTTCTTCTCCTCATCAACATGCCGATTGCCTTCGCGCTCGGTATTGCGGCGGCGGTCACGCTGCTGGTGGACGACGGGCTTCCGATCAACAGCATCGTCACCCGGGCTTTTGTGGGGGTCGACTCGTTCACCCTGCTTGGCCATTCCGTTCTTCATCATTGCGGGCGAGTTGATGAATGCCTGCGGTATCACCGAACGGATCGTGACGTTCGCCAGGTCATTGGTTGGCTTCATTCGTGGCGGGCTCGCGCATGTCTCCATCGTGTCGAGCATGTTCTTCGCCGGCATCTCGGGATCGGCAACGGCTGATGCGTCTGCGCTTGGATCAATGATCATCCCGGCGATGAAGAAGAACGGGTTCGACGCGGACTATGCGGTTGCGGTGAACGCCTCTTCCAGCGCGATTGGCCCGATCATCCCGCCGAGCATCATGATGGTCATCTACGGCTCGATCGCGAATGTCTCGATTGCCCAGCTCTTTCTGGGCGGGTTCGTTCCCGGGGTGCTCATGGGCCTGGGGCTGATGGGCGTGGCGTACTACATCGCCAAGAAGCGCAACTATCCTGCTCCGCCGCGCAGCGAACTACCTTCGATCCTTGGGTCTCTCAAGGAAGCGGCATTGGCGCTTCTGATGCCCTTCATCATCCTTGGCGGGATCTTCTCAGGCATCTTCACTGCCACGGAAGCCGGAGTGGTGGCCGTGGCCTATGCTGGCTTCGTCGGCACCTTCGTTTACAAGACGCTCAGCTTGAAGCTGGTGGCCGAGCTTCTGGTCAATGCCGCAGTTACCACCGCCGCCGCGCTGTTCCTGATTGCCATGGCCACGTCCTTTGCCTGGCTGCTGGCGTGGGCCGGGTTCGGCGCCGCGGTTCTGAACGTTCTCGGTGGCATATCGAGCAATCCGACGATCGCTCTTCTGCTGATTGTCCTGTTCATCCTGATCCTGGGACTGTTCATCGAAGGCATCCCCATCCTGATCATCTTTACGCCTGTGCTGCTGCCGGTGATCCTGGGCCTCGGCATCGATCCCGTGTTCTTCGGTGTGATCATGGTCATGTCCGTGGTGATCGGATCGGTTACACCGCCGGTCGGCATCCTGACCTACATTTCCTGTTCAATCGGAGGCATCACGATATCGCAGGCACTGCGGGGGCTGCTCCCGTTCTGTGCCGTGCTGATCGCGGTCCTGCTGATCTGCACCATCTTTCCCGCAATCATCATGACGGTGCCGACCCTGATCGGTGGCTGACGAAACCCAAGAAGGAATACTGCCGTGGCTATCTCGCGCGAAGAACTACAGACCCGGGTCAACAACCTCAGGAGTCGGATGAAGGATGAGAACTACGACGCGCTCATTATTTATTCGGACGAGTATCGGTCGGGGCATTCCACCTACGTGACCGACTACAAACCGATCAACGTGATCGAGGAGTCGCCTCAGCTTGTCCTCATCGTGGGGGACAATGCCCCGGTTGTCTTCCTCGGGCGTCTCAACGCCTATGCCGCCAAGGATATGTGCTGGATCGACGACGTGCGTGGCATTCACCGCCCGTATACCGACTTTCCCCAAGTGTTCAAACCGATCGTTGGACGTGCCAGCAGGATAGGTCTGATCGGCAAAAACATCCTGCCGTTCGAAATCTATGAGCAACTCGTCGATGCAGTTCCCGACGCGGTTATCGAAAATCGCGACGACATCATGCTCAATCTTCGCAAGATCAAGTCCGCAGCTGAAATCGACTTGATGGAACAGGCCGCTGACATCAATGACGCCGTACTGAAACGTGCTGCCCGCGAGGTAAGGGTCGGCATGACGGAGATCCAGGTCGCTGGCCTCGCCGAAGGTATTGCACGTGAGATGAATGCCGATATCGGCTCAGCCACAGTGGTTATGTCCGGTCCGAATACCAACTATCCGGCCTGGCGCGCCACCGACCGCAAGATCCAGCCAGGTGAGTTTGTGATGCTCGATTTCAACCCTGCGATTGGCCATTACTGCAATGATGGCGGTATCACCATTCTGATGCCGGGTGCCGATCCGGAGCAGGAACGTGCATTGGTCGTTGGCCATCGTGCTCTGAAGAAGGTGATCCCGACCATACGGCCGGGAATTACCGCCCGCTCGATCTTCGACACGCTTCTCGCGGAACTCGAGCCGCACGGTTTTGCCGGCAACTTCACGCCTTACGCCAAGGGTCTGCGGGGTGTCGGCCATGCAGTCGGGCTCGACGTGGTGGAGCCACCAAATCTCAGCTCAGACAGTGACTTTGAAATCGAAGCCGGCATGACGCTGGCCGTCAAGCTGGACCTGCACGACCTGCCCGGCGGCGGTTACCGCATCGAAGTGGTTGTCGCGGTGACCGAAGATGGCGTGCGGCCCCTCAACAAACTGGTTCTCAACGAACCGGATGATTTCGCCGTGCAGCGCTAGCTCGCCCGGTCGATGATGTCCAGACCTTCCAGGGCGAGGACAACCTGCTTGTTCCCAGGCAAACCCAAGAGAGAAAATTCCGAAAGGGAGGAAACCATGTTAAACAGAAGAACACTGCTTTCGACGATCACCGCAGCAGCAGCGATACTGCTTGGCAGTGTGTCGCATTCTGCGATTGCCGCAGATACAACCATCAGGGTCGCTTCGGTCACCGGCCCGACCCATCACCACAATGTTTCGTTGCGCTGGTTTGCAGACCGTGTTGCCGCACGCAATGCAGGACTCTCCATCGAGGTACTTGATGGCGGCCAGCTTGGCGGCGAGCGTGACTACATCGAAGGCATGATGCTCGGCAGCATCCAGATGGCCCAGGTCTCGACGGCACCAGTCGCCGGGTTCATTCCCGAGTTCGACCTGTTCAGCTTGCCTTACCTGATGCGCGACACCGACCACTTCAAGAAGGTGGTCTCCGGTCCGGTTGGTGCCAAGTTCAGTGAACTGGCCGAGGGCCGCGGACTGAAAATCCTGGCGTGGTTCGACAATGGCTATCGCAATGTTTTCAACAAGGTACGCCCGATTGTCACGCCCGAAGACATGGATGGTTTGAAGATCCGCGTAATGGAAAGCCCGCTGATGGTCAACACCGTCAACGCCATGGGCGGCTCTGCGACCCCGATGTCCTACAGCGAGCTCTACACGGCCCTCGAGCAGGGTGTTCTGGATGGCGGTGAGAACGCTGCGGGCAATGTGCTGAACGACAAGTTCTATGAAGTCACCGGATATCTCTCCATGACCCAGCACTTCAGGCCGCCGGGCATCGTTGCAATCAGCATGCAGACCTGGAACGGGCTTACCCCAGAGCAACAAGCGGTAATGACCGAAGAGGCGGCTGCCTTGCAGGAGTATGAGATCAAGCTGACCGCTGAAGTTGGTGAAGCAGCAGTCAAGGAACTCACTGCCAAGGGCATGAAGGTCAACGAGGCCAATGTGGATGCATTCCGCGAACGCATGGGCCCTGTATACAAGGACTTCACTGACAAGCATGGCGGCGAGCTTCTGGAATTGGTCCAGAACACAAAGTAGCGCACTGCAGGAAGGACGGGTGCTGCGAAGGTGCCCGTCCTTTTTGAGGCCCGTTTCAGGAAAGTCATGATGATGGAACGATTGCTCATTACCGGAGCAAATGGAAACCTTGGTTCACTTTGCCGGCAGAGGCTGGGTCACCTTGCCAAGACTATCCGGGTGAGTGCCCGTAAAGGTTTGGGCGAGGCAGGGCCGAATGAGGAAATCGTCTACTGTGATCTCGATGACAAGGCAGCTGTAGAAGCACTTGTTCAGGGTTGCGACGGCATTGTTCATATGGGCGGTCGAGCCGTCGAGGGCACCTGGGAGACGGTCAAGGCCGCCAATATCGACGGCATGTTCAACCTTTATGAAGGCGCGCGCAAATCCTCGATCAAACCAAGGATATTCTTCGCAAGTTCGCACCACGCCACAGGTTTTCACAGCCAGACAACGCGGCTTGACGCGAGCACATCGCCGGTGCGGCCCGATGGGCTGTACGGCGTTTCGAAGGTCTTCGGTGAGGCGCTGGCCCGAATGTATCATGATAAGTTCGGGATCGAGACCGCGTGTGTGCGCATTGGTTCCTGTTTCCCGGAACCGCCAAGCCACAGGATGATGTCTTCCTGGCTGAGTGCAGAAGATCTTGTCAGACTGATCGAGCGAATCTTTGCCGTGCCCCGTCTCGGTTGCCCGGTGCTTTATGGCGTCTCGGACAACTCTGCTCGATGGTGGGACAACAGCCAGGTCGATTATCTCGGTTGGCGTCCGAAGGACAATTCCGAGCGCTTTCGTACCAAGCTTGACGCGGAGCAGCCAAAGCCCGAGCGCAACCATCCGGACGCCGTCTACCAAGGTGGATTGTTCTGCACTGACGCCATCCACGAAGATTGACAGGAATACTACGGCATGCGCGAAAACAGGCTTCGGCAGATATGGGATTGCGGTGGTGCGGCCGTGAACGGTTGGTTAGCCGTTCCGAACGGCTTCTCCGCTGAGACCATGGCCCATCAGGGCTGGGATAGCCTTACGGTCGATACTCAGCATGGTGTCGTCGATTATCAGTCGGCCGTAACAATGTTGACGGCAATCTCTACCACCGAGACAGTTCCTGTTGTTCGTGTGCCATGGCTCGATCCGGCACATTTGATGAAGGCATTGGATGCGGGTGCGTATGCCATAATCTGTCCGATGATCAACACGGCGGAAGATGCTGCAAATCTGGTCGCATGGACAAAATATCCGCCAGTTGGCTCCCGCAGTTTTGGCCCCATCCGCGGGCTGCTTTATGGCGGGCCAGACTATCCGCAGTATGCCAATGACACTGTCGTCATCTTTGCAATGATTGAAACCCGGCAGGGGCTCGATAATCTGGAAGAGATCCTTGCTGTCCCGGGCATTGACGCTGTGTATGTTGGCCCGTCCGACCTTTCGCTTGCGCTGGGCTGCCATCCAACCTTTGACGATGTCGATCCTCCTGTTGCGGAGGCCATCGAACTGATTGTCGCGAAGGCCCGCGAGGCCGGCAAGATCGCGGGCATCCACAACGGAACTGCGCAAAGTGCATTGCAGCGGATCGCCAAGGGATATCAGTTTGTAACGATCTCGTCCGACGCAAGGCTCATGGCTTCAGGTTCGCAACAGATCCTTTCGATGATGCGCAGTGGCATGACGGGCAATACCGACACCGGCTACTGACTGGAAACGGGAGGTCCGAATGAAGAAATTGGGGTTTATCGGGCTGGGTATCATGGGTGCCCCGATGGCCGGTCATTTGATTTCTGGCGGGCATGCTTTGCACCTACATTCGCGCAGCGGAGTACCCTCAACACTGACTGACATGGGTGGCATTGCCTGCCCGACGCCGCAAGCGGTGGCAGAAGCCGCTGATATGATCTTCTTGATGGTGCCTGATACCCCGCATGTCGAAGACGTCCTCTTTGGCGAGGCAGGCGTTGCTGCCGGCCTGTCCGCAGGCAAATGCGTTGTCGATATGAGCTCCATATCACCTCTGGCGACCAAAGAATTTGCACAAAGGATCTCCGGTCTGGGGTGTGAATATCTCGATGCGCCCGTTTCCGGTGGCGAAGTTGGTGCCAAGGCGGGCAAGCTATCGATTATGGTGGGCGGGACGGAAGAAGGGTTCGCACGGGTGCTGCCGCTGTTCGAATTGATGGGCCAGAACATTACCCATGTTGGTGCCGTCGGCGACGGACAGACCTGCAAGGTTGCCAACCAGATCATTGTCGCACTGAACATTGAAGCCGTGAGTGAAGCATTGGTCTTTGCCGCCAAGGCCGGCGCCAATCCGTCCAAGGTACGGCAGGCGCTGCTGGGCGGGTTTGCCTCGTCCAGAATTCTCGAGGTGCATGGACAAAGCATGATCGATCGGACATTTGATCCCGGTTTCCGGATCGAACTGCACCAGAAGGATCTCAACCTTGCGCTGTCCAATGCGCGCGAGTTAGGGGTGAGTCTTCCAAACACGGCTACCGCCCAGGAACTTTTCAATGCCTGCGTCGCCAATGGCGGCGGGGCATGGGATCATTCTGCCATGGTGCGGGTCCTGGAACTCATGTCTGGCCATGAGGTGTCATGAAACCTGCAGGGCGAGGCGATCAGCATTCCCCAACCTGATGCAACCGCTTATGCCGGCACTTTTGCGGCAAATGGGCGATTAACCTAACGCGAGACCTGATGAAGATTGAAGCCGTTCACACACACCTCCTGGAACACAAACTTGAAACTGCGTTCGAGAGTGCGACCATGCGCTTCGACCGCCGCCAGCACATCCTGGTAGAGGTCGTTTGTGACGACGGCACAATCGGGTGGGGCGAATGCCTTGGCCCAGCCTTGCCGAATGCAGCCATGGTCAAGGCATATGCTACCCGCCTGATCGGTCGCGATCCACTTGCCACGGAGATCATTTGGCAGGAGTTGTACAATCTCTTCCGCGACCAGGGGCAGCGCGGTCTCGCCATAACCGGCCTATCAGGCATCGATGTCGCACTCTGGGACATCAAGGGCAAACACTTCGGCGTACCCGTTTCCGCCCTGCTGGGCGGGAGAAGTCCGAGAGCGGATTCGAGCTTATGCGACCGGTTCGTTCCGGCGCGAGGGTGTTGATCGCATAACCGATAATGCCGAAGAATGTGCGGGACATGCCGCAGCCGGTTTTCATGCGGTCAAGATCAAGATCGGGTTTGACCCAGGCGAGGACCTGAAGGTAATTGCGGCAGTTCGCGAAGCTATTGGCCCCGACACGAGGCTGATGATCGATGCCAATCACGGCTATGATGTCCTTGAAGCAATAAGGGTCGGGCAGGCGGCAAGCGAGTACAATGTCGATTGGTTCGAGGAACCGGTCGTTCCCGAACAGCTGAGCGCTTATCGCGCAGTGCGAGACGGACAACCGATCCCTGTCGCCGGCGGCGAAACCTGGCATGGCCGTTTCGGTTTCAAGGAGCCGTTGGAAACGCGGGCAGTCGATATCGCGCAGCCCGATCTGTGCGGCACGGGCGGGTTTACCGAAATGCGCCGAGTAGCAGATATGGCGTCCCTGCATGGCGTACGGCTTGTTCCGCATGTATGGGGAACCGGCGTGCAGATTGCCGCCAGCCTTCAATTCATGGCTTCACAACTTCCCGATCCGCCGCGCAACAATGCGATAGACCCCATTCTGGAGTTCGATCGCACTCACAATCCCTTCCGACAGGCGATCCTGAAATCACCGATCGAGCACGAGAAAGGATGGGTCACAATTCCTGATGGACCAGGTTTGGGAGTCGAGATTGACCGCGATGCTCTCGCCGAATTCGCGATGAAGTCTGAGTAGGAGCAAGTGGAGCAAAGCGCATCTGCCATCGGGCATGATGTCCACTGTCTACCGGCTGGTTTGGGATTGAAGCTGGCGTGCCTCAACTTTTGCGTAAGTGGATTGTAGTCTTTTGTTGGCGACCGGCTTGAGACCCTCTGCAACGGCGCCAGCATCAGCATTGGCCCAGGGGCCACCCATGTTGCGCTTTGCGCGACTGGCAGTCTTGGTGGGCCGCGCCGCATAGCTGCCCACAGTGGTATGAGGGGCAGTACAACGCGCCTAAATACCGCATGTAAAGAGAGCAAGGCCGATGAACCCTCATGATGCCCTGGGCGGAAACAAGACGATGCTGGCCGTCGTTACGACAGGCAACGGTGGCTATGACAAGCTCGAATATCGCGAGGTGCCGATCCCGGTACTGGAACCCGGCGACGTCATGATCCGCGTCCTGGCGGCGGGGGTGAACAATACTGAAATCAACACCCGTCTTGGCTGGTATTCTTCCAGCGTGACAACGGACACGAGTACGGCGTCGCAGGCGCAGGAAACCAACGCCGAGCACAAGGCTGACGGTGGTTGGAGCAAGGCAACGCCGTTTCCCTTGATCCAGGGCACGGATTGTTGCGGCGAGGTTGTGCAAGCCAATGATGATGCTGGTTCCAAACTCATCGGCAAGCGGGTGCTGGTACGCGCGTGCATGCGACCCAACGGCTTTGACGACATGGAAAACGTCTGGATGGCCTCGGATTTTGACGGCGCCTTCGCGCAATACGTCAAAGTCCCTGCAAGTGAGGCCTTCGCTGTGGACTGCGATTGGTCCGACGCCGAACTTGCGACCATCCCCTGCGCCTATGGCACCGCCGAGAACATGCTGCACCGTGCGAACCTCAAGGCAAATGAGCTTGTCCTCATCGCTGGCGCCTCGGGGGGCGTAGGGTCTGCTACACTCCAACTGGCCAAACGCCGTAATGCGCGTGTGGCCGCGATCACCAGCGCCGGCAAAATCGACCTGCTGCGGGATCTCGGCGCGGATATCATCCTTGATCGGAAGGCCGATCTAGTTCGCGAATTGGGCGAAGTCATCAGTCGACGTGGTGGTCGACAACGTGGCGGGTAACAACTTCCCACAAATGCTGAAAGTGCTGAAACGCGGCGGACGTTATGTATCGTCTGGTGCGATTGCTGGCCCTGTCGTCAGCCTCGATATGCGGGATATGTATCTGAAAGACATCACGCTCATTGGCTGCACAGCTTGGGAGGAGCCGGTATTTCCCAATCTCATTGCCTACATCGAGCGCGGAGAGATCCGTCCGCTGCTAGCCAAGGTCTTTCCGCTCACTCAAATCGCCGAGGCGCAGCAGGAGTTTCTGAAGAAGGCTCACGTCGGCAATTTTGTTCTGCTGCCTCCGGCACCAGGGGCTGTGCTCGACTGACCTGGAACGCTTGCCGCCGATATGGACGAATGGTGAACGGCAGCTTCGGGTCAAAACCGGCCGGTTTCGGTTGTCTCATGGAATGTCCACTTCGCCTCAGAAAGCGGACTCTCCTTCGGCCAGACAAGGTTTCGCAGCACGCCATGTGCCCGGTACCAGTGAGGATGACGGCCAGAGGTTCACAATGATCCTGTTCAATAAACAGGAGTTATTGTCATGGAAGATACGAACCTCATTGCGTTCCTGCCTGCGAGAAAGCGTCCCTGGAACAAAGGAAGGCTGACTGGCCAGAAGCCACCCCTGCTGCCCAAACATGTCTGGGCCATTCGCACCCGCTTGCAACTGGCCAACAAAACCCGCGATCTCGCACTATTCAATCTGGCAATCGACAGCAAGCTGCGCGGCTGTGATGTCGTCCGCCTGCTGGCGGAGGAGATTGCCCCCAATTGCGTATGCGTTGATCGCGCGACAATCCGACAACGGAAGACGGGCCGGCCTGTCAGGTTTGAAGTCACCGAGCAGACCAGGCAATCGGTGCTGACCCATTTGAAAGACAAAAATCTCGATCAAAGCCCATACCTGTTCCCCAGTCGGGCCGACCCAGACCGGCATCTATCGACGCGCCAGTATGCGCGGCTGGTGTCCGCCTGGGTGGAAAGCATCGGGTTGGACGCGACCCTGTTTGGCACTCACTCGCTCAGGCGGACCAAGGCGACCTTGATCTACCGGCGAACCGGCAACCTGCGGGCCGTCCAGTTGCTTCTTGGCCACACCAAGATCGAAAGCACGGTGCGCTATCTCGGTGTCGAGGTCGATGATGCGCTTGCCTTGTCAGAGCAGACGGATGTCTGAAAACGGAGGTGGAGCGGACATGATCCGCTCCACACCAAACCGGCCGCTGTTGACCCTGTGCGGACATCTTGGTGCAATATCAGGAGCCCTACCATCGATCAGATAGCCAAAATGTTCAGTTTTGCCAACCTTTCTGCGGTCGGCATTGCGGGTCAGGTGATCGAGACGACCCGGTCGATGGTCCAATAGGCAGCCAGTGCCCCGACTGCGTAGGCCGTCGCTGTCGAGGCAGGCAGGATCAACCTGGACCACGCGCGCTTGATTACGAACCCAAGCGCCAGCACGCATCCGACAAAGATGAGCTGGCCCACTTCAACGCCGACATTGAAGAACAACAGCGCACTTGGCACCGCGTCGGCGGGAAGGCCGGTCTCGCTCAGGGCACCGGCAAATCCGAAGCCATGTAACAGCCCGAACGCAAAGGCAATGATCCAGGGCTGGCTGGAGCCAGGCACATCCTGTCCGCGATTGACGCTGACAACCTCAGCCGCGACGATGGCGATACTGAACGCGATCAGGGCTTCAACCGGTCCTGACGGCGCCGTGACCCATCCCAACGAGGCAGCCGCCAGCGTGATCGAATGGGCCGCCGTGAACGCTGTGATGGACCATATCAGCCGGCGCATATCCCTGATCAGCAAGAGCAGCACCAGCACGAAGCACAAGTGGTCAAAGCCGAGCAGGATGTGATCGATACCGAGCGGCAGATAGACTGAAGCCACGCCCCAGAGCGTGGAGGGCTTGTCGAGCACAAGGGAGGTTTCGCCGGCTTTCAGCCGGGCGCTCTGGGTGGCGCCGTCAGCACGTTCGAACCGGACGATGGTTTCCACCAGAGTGGTGTCGAGGCCGTCAATTGCAATAGTCTCACCAGCCAGCCCGCCAGCACATTTCACCTGCCAGCGAACAGCCTGCGCAGCGCCGTCATTCATGATGCTCTTGGGTGACAGGTCAGTGCAGTTTGCAGGAAGTCTTACTTCAAGCCGGATCGTGGCGTCGCCTCGCGCTGGCGTCTTCCACAATATCTGGTACTGGGCTGGTTCAGTCTCGCGGATCTCAAGGTAGGCCGGGCGCACCTCGTGCCCGAATGCCATCGAGGCAATCAGCACCTGCAGCCAGAGGACTACGCCGATGCGGATCATTCGGTTGCCCCCGGGCCCGGTTCAATGCTGATCGAGTACTTGTCCTTGAGGGTCTTGATATAGGCGTCTTTTGACCGCTGCCGTTCTGCCTCGCGCCAGTCCCGCTCAAGCTGCGCGCGTGCCGTGTCCAGCGTGGCGGTCTGCCCCGCTTGCCTTTCCAGAACCAGAACGAGATGCGCCCCAAAGGTCGACTGCACGGGCCCAACCCAGCTTCCGGTTGGGGCGTCCGCAAGCGCGGCAGAAAACTCCTTGCCAAAGACCCGTTCCACCGAAGACAGGGCCGACGCCCGCATGCCTTGGGGCAGTACGGTCGGATCGCCGAACGATAATGGATCAGCACCCGTTTGCAGTTCTCTCAGCATCCTGTTGGCGTCTTCGATCAGTGCTGGCCCGCGACGTTCGGCACTGAGATAGACTTGTCGGAATGATACCTTCGGTTCTGTCGCATAACGCTCCTCGTTCTGCTTCAGGAATGCCCCCAGTTCCTCATCCGTTGGCGAGCGGCCACCAGTCATGTCATCGACGATGAACTCGATCTTCTGCGCAAGCCGCCGGCGGATGACGACGTCATCCTTGTCGAGCCCCAGGGCGAGCGCTTCGCGGTAGAGCAGTTCCTGCTGCAACCGCTCTTCAACCAGACCCTTGCGTTCGTCTTCGGTGGGCAGCCGACGCCAGGTCTTTTCAAACAGGGAAACCAGATTTCTCTGTTCTGCCTGCGTGATGACGATCTCGTTTTCCGGCGACACCTGCTCCGGTCGCATCGCCCTGCCAGGCATAAGCCATGACCACCAAGGCTGAGATCCTCCGCACCATCCGTGCCAAATGCCTCGACTGTTCCTGCTACCAGCCGCAGGAGGTTCGGCTTTGCACCGTGTACACGTGCAGTTTGCATCCGTTCCGCATGGGCACGGACCCCAATGT
>CAVOZK010000005.1:0-76057 GCA_963700935.1 uncultured Alphaproteobacteria bacterium
TTTGGCCAGGACGGCTTCAAGGATGCCGATGACAACGACATCGCCGATGCCGATGCCATCAGCTATGCGCTGTCGATCACCGGCGGCAATGGCACCGACAGCGGCCTCAACGACACCCTCACCGGTGACGACATCCTGCTGCGCGTCGACGCCAATGGCGACATCGAAGGCTACCTTGCCTCCGACAGCACCGTCGTTGCCTTCAAGATCGACATCAACACCGATAGCGGCGACATCTCGCTCATCCAGAACCGCGCCATCTACCATGACGATCCAACCGATCCGGTCGGACCGGAGGCGCCGCGGAGACCATGGCCGCAGGCCTGATCGTGCTCACCGCAACCATCACCGATGGCGACCTCGATACCGCCCAGGCAACCGCCAATATCGGCGATGCCTTTGCCTTTGAGGATGATGGGCGAGATTCGCGCAACGCCAATACCGTTTCGACCCTGGTCACCGACGATACCGACATCACCGATACCGCTGGGCCGGTCTCGTTCGCCTCGCTGTTCACCTCGGCCTTTGGCCAGGACGGCTTCAAGGATGCCGATGACAACGACATCGCCGATGCCGATGCCATCAGCTATGCGCTGTCGATCACGGCGGCAATGGCACCGACAGCGGCCTCAACGACACCCTCACCGGTGACGACATCCTGCTGCGCGTCGACGCCAATGGCGACATCGAAGGCTACCTTGCCTCCGACAGCACCGTCGTTGCCTTCAAGATCGACATCAACACCGATAGCGGCGACATCTCGCTCATCCAGAACCGCGCCATCTACCATGACGATCCAACCGATCCGGGTCCAGACCGGAGGCGCCGCGGAGACCATGGCCGCAGGCCTGATCGTGCTCATCGCAACCATCACCGATGGCGACCTCGATACCGCCCAGGCAACCGCCAATATCGGCGATGCCTTTGCCTTCGAGGATGACTGGGCCGAGCATTTCGCGCAACGCCAATACCGTTCCGACCCTGGTCACCGACGATACCGACATCACCGATACCGCTGGGCCGGTCTCGTTCGCCTCGCTGTTCACCTCGGCCTTTGGCCAGGACGGCTTCAAGGATGCCGATGACAACGACATCGCCGATGCCGATGCCATCAGCTATGCGCTGTCGATCACCGGCGGCAATGGCACCGACAGCGGCCTCAACGACACCCTCACCGGTGACGACATCCTGCTGCGCGTCGACGCCAATGGCGACATCGAAGGCTACCTTGCCTCCGACAGCACCGTCGTTGCCTTCAAGATCGACATCAACACCGATAGCGGCGACATCTCGCTCATCCAGAACCGCGCCATCTACCATGACGATCCAACCGATCCGGTCGAGACCGGAGGCGCCGCGGAGACCATGGCCGCAGGCCTGATCGTGCTCACCGCAACCATCACCGATGGCGACCTCGATACCGCCCAGGCAACCGCCAATATCGGCGATGCCTTTGCCTTCGAGGATGATGGGCCGAGCATTTCGCGCAACGCCAATACCGTTCCGACCCTGGTCACCGACGATACCGACATCACCGATACCGCTGGGCCGGTCTCGTTCGCCTCGCTGTTCACCTCGGCCTTTGGCCAGGACGGCTTCAAGGATGCCGATGACAACGACATCGCCGATGCCGATGCCATCAGCTATGCGCTGTCGATCACCGGCGGCAATGGCACCGACAGCGGCCTCAACGACACCCTCACCGGTGACGACATCCTGCTGCGCGTCGACGCCAATGGCGACATCGAAGGCTACCTTGCCTCCGACAGCACCGTCGTTGCCTTCAAGATCGACATCAACACCGATAGCGGCGACATCTCGCTCATCCAGAACCGCGCCATCTACCATGACGATCCAACCGATCCGGTCGAGACCGGAGGCGCCGCGGAGACCATGGCCGCAGGCCTGATCGTGCTCACCGCAACCATCACCGATGGCGACCTCGATACCGCCCAGGCAACCGCCAATATCGGCGATGCCTTTGCCTTCGAGGATGATGGGCCGAGCATTTCGCGCAACGCCAATACCGTTCCGACCCTGGTCACCGACGATACCGACATCACCGATACCGCTGGGCCGGTCTCGTTCGCCTCGCTGTTCACCTCGGCCTTTGGCCAGGACGGCTTCAAGGATGCCGATGACAACGACATCGCCGATGCCGATGCCATCAGCTATGCGCTGTCGATCACCGGCGGCAATGGCACCGACAGCGGCCTCAACGACACCCTCACCGGTGACGACATCCTGCTGCGCGTCGACGCCAATGGCGACATCGAAGGCTACCTTGCCTCCGACAGCACCGTCGTTGCCTTCAAGATCGACATCAACACCGATAGCGGCGACATCTCGCTCATCCAGAACCGCGCCATCTACCATGACGATCCAACCGATCCGGTCGAGACCGGAGGCGCCGGAGACCATGGCCGCAGGCCTGATCGTGCTCACCGCAACCATCACCGATGGCGACCTCGATACCGCCCAGGCAACCGCCAATATCGGCGATGCCTTTGCCTTCGAGGATGATGGGCCGAGCATTTCGCGCAACGCCAATACCGTTCCGACCCTGGTCACCGACGATACCGACATCACCGATACCGCTGGGCCGGTCTCGTTCGCCTCGCTGTTCACCTCGGCCTTTGGCCAGGACGGCTTCAAGGATGCCGATGACAACGACATCGCCGATGCCGATGCCATCAGCTATGCGCTGTCGATCACCGGCGGCAATGGCACCGACAGCGGCCTCAACGACACCCTCACCGGTGACGACATCCTGCTGCGCGTCGACGCCAATGGCGACATCGAAGGCTACCTTGCCTCCGACAGCACCGTCGTTGCCTTCAAGATCGACATCAACACCGATAGCGGCGACATCTCGCTCATCCAGAACCGCGCCATCTACCATGACGATCCAACCGATCCGGTCGAGACCGGAGGCGCCGCGGAGACCATGGCCGCAGGCCTGATCGTGCTCACCGCAACCATCACCGATGGCGACCTCGATACCGCCCAGGCAACCGCCAATATCGGCGATGCCTTTGCCTTCGAGGATGATGGGCCGAGCATTTCGCGCAACGCCAATACCGTTCCGACCCTGGTCACCGACGATACCGACATCACCGATACCGCTGGGCCGGTCTCGTTCGCCTCGCTGTTCACCTCGGCCTTTGGCCAGGACGGCTTCAAGGATGCCGATGACAACGACATCGCCGATGCCGATGCCATCAGCTATGCGCTGTCGATCACCGGCGGCAATGGCACCGACAGCGGCCTCAACGACACCCTCACCGGTGACGACATCCTGCTGCGCGTCGACGCCAATGGCGACATCGAAGGCTACCTTGGCCTCCGACAGCACCGTCGTTGCCTTCAAGATCGACATCAACACCGATAGCGGCGACATCTCGCTGATCCAGAACCGCGCCATCTACCATGACGATCCAACCGATCCGGTCGAGACCGGAGGCGCCGCGGAGACCATGGCCGCAGGCCTGATCGTGCTCACCGCAACCATCACCGATGGCGACCTCGATACCGCCCAGGCAACCGCCAATATCGGCGATGCCTTTGCCTTCGAGGATGATGGGCCGAGCATTTCGCGCAACGCCAATACCGTTCCGACCCTGGTCACCGACGATACCGACATCACCGATACCGCTGGGCCGGTCTCGTTCGCCTCGCTGTTCACCTCGGCCTTTGGCCAGGACGGCTTCAAGGATGCCGATGACAACGACATCGCCGATGCCGATGCCATCAGCTATGCGCTGTCGATCACCGGCGGCAATGGCACCGACAGCGGCCTCAACGACACCCTCACCGGTGACGACATCCTGCTGCGCGTCGACGCCAATGGCGACATCGAAGGCTACCTTGCCTCCGACAGCACCGTCGTTGCCTTCAAGATCGACATCAACACCGATAGCGGCGACATCTCGCTCATCCAGAACCGCGCCATCTACCATGACGATCCAACCGATCCGGTCGAGACCGGAGGCGCCGCGGAGACCATGGCCGCAGGCCTGATCGTGCTCACCGCAACCATCACCGATGGCGACCTCGATACCGCCCAGGCAACCGCCAATATCGGCGATGCCTTTGCCTTCGAGGATGATGGGCCGAGCATTTCGCGCAACGCCAATACCGTTCCGACCCTGGTCACCGACGATACCGACATCACCGATACCGCTGGGCCGGTCTCGTTCGCCTCGCTGTTCACCTCGGCCTTTGGCCAGGACGGCTTCAAGGATGCCGATGACAACGACATCGCCGATGCCGATGCCATCAGCTATGCGCTGTCGATCACCGGCGGCAATGGCACCGACAGCGGCCTCAACGACACCCTCACCGGTGACGACATCCTGCTGCGCGTCGACGCCAATGGCGACATCGAAGGCTACCTTGCCTCCGACAGCACCGTCGTTGCCTTCAAGATCGACATCAACACCGATAGCGGCGACATCTCGCTCATCCAGAACCGCGCCATCTACCATGACGATCCAACCGATCCGGTCGAGACCGGAGGCGCCGCGGAGACCATGGCCGCAGGCCTGATCGTGCTCACCGCAACCATCACCGATGGCGACCTCGATACCGCCCAGGCAACCGCCAATATCGGCGATGCCTTTGCCTTCGAGGATGATGGGCCGAGCATTTCGCGCAACGCCAATACCGTTCCGACCCTGGTCACCGACGATACCGACATCACCGATACCGCTGGGCCGGTCTCGTTCGCCTCGCTGTTCACCTCGGCCTTTGGCCAGGACGGCTTCAAGGATGCCGATGACAACGACATCGCCGATGCCGATGCCATCAGCTATGCGCTGTCGATCACCGGCGGCAATGGCACCGACAGCGGCCTCAACGACACCCTCACCGGTGACGACATCCTGCTGCGCGTCGACGCCAATGGCGACATCGAAGGCTACCTTGCCTCCGACAGCACCGTCGTTGCCTTCAAGATCGACATCAACACCGATAGCGGCGACATCTCGCTCATCCAGAACCGCGCCATCTACCATGACGATCCAACCGATCCGGTCGAGACCGGAGGCGCCGCGGAGACCATGGCCGCAGGCCTGATCGTGCTCACCGCAACCATCACCGATGGCGACCTCGATACCGCCCAGGCAACCGCCAATATCGGCGATGCCTTTGCCTTCGAGGATGATGGGCCGAGCATTTCGCGCAACGCCAATACCGTTCCGACCCTGGTCACCGACGATACCGACATCACCGATACCGCTGGGCCGGTCTCGTTCGCCTCGCTGTTCACCTCGGCCTTTGGCCAGGACGGCTTCAAGGATGCCGATGACAACGACATCGCCGATGCCGATGCCATCAGCTATGCGCTGTCGATCACCGGCGGCAATGGCACCGACAGCGGCCTCAACGACACCCTCACCGGTGACGACATCCTGCTGCGCGTCGACGCCAATGGCGACATCGAAGGCTACCTTGCCTCCGACAGCACCGTCGTTGCCTTCAAGATCGACATCAACACCGATAGCGGCGACATCTCGCTCATCCAGAACCGCGCCATCTACCATGACGATCCAACCGATCCGGTCGAGACCGGAGGCGCCGCGGAGACCATGGCCGCAGGCCTGATCGTGCTCACCGCAACCATCACCGATGGCGACCTCGATACCGCCCAGGCAACCGCCAATATCGGCGATGCCTTTGCCTTCGAGGATGATGGCCGAGCATTTCGCGCAACGCCAATACCGTTCCGACCCTGGTCACCGACGATACCGACATCACCGATACCGCTGGGCCGGTCTCGTTCGCCTCGCTGTTCACCTCGGCCTTTGGCCAGGACGGCTTCAAGGATGCCGATGACAACGACATCGCCGATGCCGATGCCATCAGCTATGCGCTGTCGATCACCGGCGGCAATGGCACCGACAGCGGCCTCAACGACACCCTCACCGGTGACGACATCCTGCTGCGCGTCGACGCCAATGGCGACATCGAAGGCTACCTTGCCTCCGACAGCACCGTCGTTGCCTTCAAGATCGACATCAACACCGATAGCGGCGACATCTCGCTCATCCAGAACCGCGCCATCTACCATGACGATCCAACCGATCCGGTCGAGAACCGGAGGCGCCGCGGAGACCATGGCCGCAGGCCTGATCGTGCTCACCGCAACCATCACCGATGGCGACCTCGATACCGCCGAGGCAACCGCCAATATCGGCGATGCCTTTGCCTTCGAGGATGATGGGCCGAGCATGAGCGTCTCTATCAACGCCGAACATTCACCGTTGACGAGTCCATCCGTGAACTCGGCACCGACATCAACTTCGATGACGAGAAGAACAGGCCTGATCCGTTCGGCTATGGTCGCTTGATCGGCTACAACGCGATAGCCGCGGCAACCTTGATCTTGGTGACTCAGAATGCCGGCACCGACGGCTTGCAGTCGTCCGACCTTAAGCTGACCAACTCAACCGGCGGCACAATCAGCGGGGTTGACTTTTTGCTCGACCATACGGCGACCGGGAACAACATCATCCTCAATACCGACGGCAACGGCGTGGTCATTGGCCAGGATGCTGTCACGCTGGAAGTCGTCTTCGCCATTGGTTTCGACGACTTCGGCAACGTCGTCGTGGCGCAGTACAGCGCTGTAAACACGGTGTGAATCCGAACCCCGACGATGCCGTGAACCTCAACAGCTTTGTCTATGTCACCGCGTCCATTACGGATGGTGACGGCGACACTGCAACGGATACCAGCAATACCGCGCTGCAGATCACGTTCGAGGATGACGGGCCGTCGCTCGGTACGTTCACGTCGGGCATCATTCCGAACGAAACAGGCACGGTGAATGGTTTCTTTGGTGTGGACTTCGGCACGGACGGCTATCACGCCACCAACGCGTTCGATATCACCGGCCCGACACTACCGGGTATCACCTACTTGCCCGAAATCGACAATGCCGATGGAACTACCACACTAATGGCGGTCAGCAATGATGCAAATCAAACGCCAATCTTCTCAATCACTGTGCGAGCTGACGGAACCTACGAATTTGAACTCATCACCCCTGAAGCTGAACAGGTAATTGAAGGCCTCCTCGACAATGTTGCAAGCGGCAACTACTCATTTGTCGAGTTGACCGCAGGAACTGTAGAGTTCCACCAGGTAGCAGGAAGCGGGACCGTAAACGTTTCAGGCGGTGGTTTCGGTATCGCCAACAACTTCCTCGGAAATGGTGAGGACGTAGCGGTTGAGTTCTACAAAGCAGGTAGTGTTGGCAACGATAACCCAGGTGGTTTTGGTCCGGGTGGCGGACTGGTCAATCCCGACAATCGGTACATCGACAAATTCACCTTTGATTCAGACCGTCAGGGGGGATCAAGTACTCTTACGTTGACCTGGACTGCCTACAATGACGCTACCGGCGCCACGGAAACCGGTTCAATAATGCTAAGCGGACCAAATCCGCCTATCGTTATCGACCCCAGCATCCCTTCAATCGCGTGCTTCTCGTGGAAGGCACTGGAGGTAGCGGCCAAGGCTATCGCTTCGAAAATCCGAGCATAGTGGAAACCGTTCTGCCGCAAAATGTGAACCTAGTATTTTCCGTCATCGCGCGCGATGGGGATGGGTAGATACGACGGCTGCAAGTACCATCAATATCTTCATCGATGCAGATAAGCCAACCTTCGATATGACAGGCGGTCCGGAAGACAACGTCATTACCGGCAGTTCGCTGCCAGATGACATCGTCGGCGGCGGAGGCAGCGACTGGGTAGACTACAGTTCTGCGCAGTTGGTCATCGTGCCCAATGTTGACAGCGTGACAGGCGTCAAGGTTGACCTTACCACCGGTTTAGGCACCTACGGCGATGCCGCGGGCGATACCTACAACAGCATCGAGAGCGTCATCGGTTCGGCCCATGACGACCTGATCAATGGCAGTGCCGGAAACAACAAGCTGCTCGGCGGTGCCGGAAATGACTTCATTCAAGGCGGCGCTGGTAACGATACCCTCGTTGGAGGAGCGGGCGATGACACACTGGTCGGCGGCGCAGATAACGACACGGTTGAATACGACGTTGAGGGTGGAAGTCTTGGTGTAACCGTCGATCTGAGTGCAGCTGGCCCCAATTCCACCGATACGTTTGGCAACAACGATACCCTATCGCTGATTGAAAATGTCATCGGTACCGATGAGATCGATGTTATCACTGGCGATGGTCAAGCCAACCTGCTGTCGGGCCTGGATGGTGATGACATCCTGACCGGCCTTGGCGGCAACGACCTGCTTCTGGGCGGCTTAGGAGATGACGACCTGTTCGGTGGAGCTGACAACGATATCTTGGACGGCGGGTTTGGCGCGGATACGTTGAACGGTGGCTCTGGTATAGATACTTTCATTTTGCAACTCGATGGCAGCGTCGACACCATCGAGGACTATATCGTCGGTGATGATCAGGTTGATCTAACGGGGCTATTCGATGTAGCTGGCGGTGATGTCAATGATTTCGTCCAATACGATGATATCTACCGGCATCTTGCGCATCGACGGCGACGGCACTGGAACCGCTCTCGGCATTACGGAAGTCGCGATCGTTGGGAAAAATGGCGCCGGACCTGGATTCGCCCCGTCTGTTAACATTCTGTACGACGACTCTCAGCGACGGACCGGGAACCAATACGGCCACCATAGCCTGATTGCATTGTCCGAGAATTCAGACCACCGGCCTGCCCTTTCACCGGCAGGCCGTTGCAGCTTTCGCCCCCAATACTGTGGCAAAGCTGCAACAGTTGCCGAATTTCACGGAAATTCACCGAAATGACTGGGATTTCGGACAATGACCGCGATACTATCCGCTCACTGAATCTCGGCTTGAGAGGAAGTCCCATGTTCCGGAAAACCATCATGGCGGCAGGCGCCGCAGCCGCCGTGGCCTTCATGACCGTACCGGCCGCACAGGCCGCCGACATTGGCGGGCAGTGCTTCTCCGGCGAATACCGCTCGGGGCTGGTCAACTACGCCCGCCCCGACCTCGATGCCGAAATCGCAGAAGCGCTTCGACCAGGCCGTCGCAACCTCCGAAGCCGAACCGGTGATCTACAGCCGCAAGCACCTGTGGACCTGGGCCAACGAGACCAAGGTCTCCTGCGGCAAGGCCATCGGCTTCCTGGCCAGCAACGAGATCAACGAGGAGCAGATCACCCAGTGCGACTGCTTCTACGGGATCATGTTCTACCTGGCCAACTGAGCCGGATGACAGTGACCTGATCAGATAAAGGCGCGTCCCATCCGGGCGCGTCTTTTCTTTTGCGTCCTGCGAGCAGGGCCATCATTTGCGCCATGTGCGCCGCAACCGGGCTGGTGTAAGCTGACTGACATCGGCTTGACCTGCGGGATGCCCCACCAATGACCTGGCAAGAAATTCTCGTCGCGTCGCTGGCGCCGGACCAGCTTTACGGACACGCCTCCTACGCGCTGCTGATCGCGTCGATGCTGATGCGCGACATCGTCTGGCTGCGCATCCTGGCGATCTTCTCCGGCATCGTGGCGCTCTACTATCGCAGCGTCGTGGTCTACGATCGGGTCAGCATCTTCTGGGAGGCGCTGTTCGTGCTGGCGAACCTGGGCCAGCTTGCCGTCCTCTATGTCGAGCGCCACCGGGCGCGGTTCTCCGACGAGGAACTGCTGTTCATCAGCACCGCCCTGCCCGGCATCGACAAGGCGCTGGCCGCCCGGCTGATGAAACGCGGCCAATGGCAGGAGGTGCCGGCCGGCACGGTGCTGACCACGATGGGCCAGATGGTGCCGAAGCTGATGTTCATCGCCTCGGGCCTGGTGACAATCTCGCGCGACGACAAGATGGTCGGCGCCTGCGGCCAGGGCGATTTCCTCGGCGAAATCAGCGTGATGGGCAACCGGCCTGCAACCGCCACAGCCACCGCGACGAAGCCGGTGCGCTATCTCGGCTTCGAGCGCGAGGCGCTGGCCAGCCTGCTGCGCCAGAACCCGGAACTGCGCCATGCCATGGAAGCCAGCTTCAACCGCAACCTGATCGACAAGCTGACCCGCGTCAACGAAGGCGGCTCTTCCGGTGCTGACAGGCTGCAACCCGAATAAACTTGCGGGGCACCATCTCCTCGGGTGTTCACAACACGAACAATCTGGCCCACTGTAGGAGCCGGTTGGCATTGAAGTTTACGCCGGGAGGGCACACTGCAGTATTTGCTGAGAAGCGCGTTTGCGAGCCGGGCCCTGGCGCTCGGGCTGCTGCTGCTGATGCTGGCGCTGCGGGTGTGGGACCCTGCGCCGCTTGAGATCGTGCGGCTCAAGACATTTGACCTCTACCAGCAACTGACCGAACCGAAGCAGCAGCAGAGCCAGGTGCTGGTCGTCGATGTCGACGAGAAGAGCCTCACGGAGCTCGGCCAATGGCCATGGTCACGCACCACGCTGGCGCAGCTGGTCAGCGAGATCGCCGCCGGCGGGGCGGTGGTGGTGACGTTCGATATCCTGTTCCCCGAGCACGACAGGACGTCACCCCAGACGATCGCCAAGGCTGTCGAGTCCTACGATCCCGAAACCGCCGAACGGTTGCGGCAACTCAAGTCAAATGACGAAGTGCTGGCCGAGGCAATGCGCAAGACCCGGGTGGTGCTTGGTCAATCAGGCTTTCACAAGGCCATCGAGGGCGGCCGGCAGGACGAGGTGCCCGGCGCGCCAATGGCGGCGATGGGACCCGATCCGTCACCCTTCCTGGACTCGTTCCCGGAGATCATCCGCAACGTGCCGGAGCTGGAGGCAGCCGCACAGGGCCGCGGCGTCGTCACCATCCGGCCCGAACGCGACGGCATCATCCGCAAGTTGCCGCTGGTCGTTCGCATCAAAGGCAAACTGTTGCCGTCACTGGGCCTGGAATCCCTGCGGGTCGCCACCGGCCAGCAAGCCATGCTGATCCGAACCGACGAGTTCGGCGTCGAGTCGGTCGTGGTTGCCGGGGTCGCCATACCGGTCGACCGCAATGCCAAGGCCTGGCTGCATTTCCAGCCGCATGACCCGTCGATCTTCGTGTCCGCGGCGGATGTGCTGGCCAAGCGCATCGACAACCGCATTTTCAACGGCAAGATCGTGATGATCGGCACTTCGGCCACGGGCCTGTTCGACCTGAAGGCAACGCCGGTCGATTCCGCCATGCCCGGCGTCGAGGCCCATGCCCAGGCGATCAACGCGATCCTGTCGCAGAGCCTGTTGAAGCGCCCAACCTGGGCACTGGGGTTCGAGGTTACGCTGACGCTGCTGATCGGCCTGTTGCTGACAGCGCTCTTGCCGCGCCTGGGCGCACTGATCACCATCGTCGTGGGAGCGGCCATGGCGGCAGCCATCACGGCCGGCAGCTGGTGGGCATTCTCGCGCTATGGGCTGATCCTCGACTATGCCTTCCCGCTGATGACCTCGTTCGGCGTCACCATGTTGCTGATCGTGCTGGGCTACCTGCGCGAGGAACTGGACAGGCGGCAGATCAGGACAGCGTTCGGACAATACCTCTCCGAAGACATGGTGGAGCAGCTGGCTGAAGACCCCGAGCGCCTCAAGCTTGGCGGCGAGACCAAGCAGATGAGCATCCTGTTCTCCGACGTGCGCGGCTTCACCACCATCTCCGAGACCTACAAGTCGAACCCGCAAGGCCTCACCCTGCTGATCAACTCGCTGCTGACGCCCTGTCGGAGGCGGTCGTCGGCAACCGGGGCACCATCGACAAGTACATGGGCGACAACATCATGGCGTTCTGGAACGCGCCGCTGCCCGACGACGACCATGCGCTGCATGCCTGCCAGGCCGCGCTGGAGATGGAGAACCGGCTGCGGCAACTCAATGAAGAGCGCAAGGCACGCGGCGAAATCCCGCTTGAAATCGGCATCGGCATCAACACGGGCGAATGCGTGGTCGGCAACATGGGTTCCGATCTTCGCTTTGACTACACCGTGCTGGGCGATGCGGTGAACCTTGCCTCCCGGCTTGAAGGACAGACCAAGTCCTATGGCGTCCGCATCCTGATCGGGCAGCATACGGCCGAAGGCGTTGCGGGCAATATCGCGGTGCTGCCCGTCGACAGCATCATGGTCAAGGGCAAGACTGAACCTGAGGAGGTCTTTACCGTTGTCGGCGGGGCTGACGTTGCCGGAAGTGAAGCGTTCACGGCCCTGGCGCAGCGGCACTCGGCATATGTACCAGGCCTACAGGGCGGGCGACTGGAAATCAGCCGCAACACTGGCCGCCGACTGTCTGCAGCAGTCCGGTGAACTGGGGCTCGGCGCCTTCTATCAGGGATACCAGGACCGCATTGCGGCCGCTGCCGGAAAGCGCCGCAGCAAGGTCCGCAGTCCGGCCTGACCTTCGTTAACCCGATGATCATGACAAACAACCAGTAAATCCACTCGACGCAATTCGAGACGCGGTCCTAAGCTGATATTTTCACTTGCATACTATCCTTGGAACATATCTGGGGAGAGTAGCCATGAACTCGACGACAAACCATCAGGTACTTCGCAAGCTGCGGGCCATCGAGTCTGCCGAGAGCTACCTGATCGCCCGCACCCGGCACGAGATCCGTGCCACGCCAGTCGGCTGCCGGTCACTGCTTACGGGACATCCCGCATCGATGCTGGCCACATCGGCTGCCTGCGTGGCAGCAGCGTTTCGTGCTGGTTCAGGTCTGGCCGCTGATCGCTACCCGCCACCGCAGTCTGAGCCGCGATCACGCCGTTGACTTCAGTCGGCCATTGCCAGTTCCTGGCGTGGCCGCACCGCCAGGTGCACCCACTTGCCCTGACCGTTGAACGAGTAGACCGGCCGGTAACGTTGCAGTGCGGTATCGGACAACCAGGTCATCGAGCTGGTTGTCCAGCACGTAGCGGATGCCATCGAGCTGTGCCACCAGTACCGCATGGGGCTGGCCGCGCACGAGATCCTGCAGGACGACGACCCGCAAGTCCTCTTCCGGAAAACCGGCTGCCCGCAGCGCCAGATACTTCAATGCAACGAAATCCTCGCAGTCGCCGCCGTTGCGCAGCGCCTCTGCCGGGCTTGCCCAATAGTCCGCCACTCCGAAAGCGCGCGCATCGCTGCGATAGACCAGCGCGGCATTGGCGCTCCAGTTGACGATCTTGAGCTGGGCGTAGCGGCTTATGCCGGAGAGCCGTGGCCATTTCTTCAGTCCAGCGGTCCCAGCCTTGCGGACAGTCGCCTGAGCAGCCGATGGCAGCGCGGTCCAGCATGCGCTGCCAACGCTCGATGCCGGCAATGCGATTGGTTCTGACGGTCATGGCGCCAAACAGGTCACGCCAGTCCGCCTCGGCACGCGGCATGGAAGCTGCTCGTTGCGGGTTGCGACTGGCACGTCCAGATCTGCTGCCTGCGCCTGCAATACGGGCCAGACGCCAAGCGAGAGCACAGCGGCGAAACGCTGTCCTGGCGCACAAAAGGCATGATGGGATGGCGCGGCATCGGAGAAGACACTCGACAACTGACGATCCGCCTCATCATCCGCTGGTATGGTTTATGAAGCGTTAGCCCGGACGAATTGCGCCGGGCCTGCGGTTCAGTCACCCATGAACGGACCAAGGCAGTTGGGCCGTTCCTTGGCGTGGTAGAGGTTGCTGTACAGGTTGGAGATCCACTGCTTGCCTTCGGTTGTCAGCTCCAGGTAGCCCAGCGCCGGCCGGATGTAGGGTTCCACCTGGGTCTTGAAGAAGTCCGGAAAGATGGCGATCAGATCGGCCGGGGTCTTCACGCCCAGCTTGTCGTTCATGCCGGTCTCGGCGAACTCGGCGAACAGGGCGTTGATCTTGCGGTGGTAGAACGGGATCGGCGAGCTGGCCGATCAGGTCGGCGGCACGCACCAGCGCCGGTTCGGTGTCGGTTGCCTTGTAGGCATCCTCGTCCGGCACCGGAAAGCGGGTCATCTCCACGGCGGCGCGCAGCCGGCTGTGGTCGATGTTGCTGGAATGGGCAAAGCGTTCGCTGACGTAAATCTTGCCGCGCTCGATATGGTACGGCGCAAGGCAGGCGTCGGTCGCGCCGCGCGGCGGGGTGTACATCTTGCCGGCTTCATCAATCACCACCTGCGTATCCGTGTCGCCACTGCAGGCGCCATGCACCATGCCGATATCATGCACCAGCAAGGCGCAGGTGTAATGCAGCCAGTCCTCCGGGGTCACGGCACCGGACAACAGCCTGCCGCGAATGATCTGCTGGCCGACCAGCGTGACCATCATGGTGTGTTCGATGTTGTGATAGAGAGCGTTGGAATTGCCGATCCGCTCCAGCATCAAGCCGCGCAGCACCGCCCATGTAGGTCGCGTACTCCGGCTTGCGATGGGCGAAATACTGCAGATAGAGGCTGGAAATGTGATCGCCGAGACTGTCGGCCATGATGGAGATGGGGTTCAGCATCGCTGCAGTGATCCTAATCGCTGACGGCTTCGCGTGAAGTGCCGCGCCTGAAATCATCAATCAACAGGTCCGCGCCGGTGCCGGCCCGGTCCCGGCGGTGTCCCAGCCGCAGGTACTGGCCGCGAGCCGGCGGGCGCTTCGACGCCGATCTTGCCGGACGCGCGCACCACGAAATTGCCATTGGCATAGAGCTCCACAATGCCTTATCCGTCGAGACCGCCCTTGATCCTGAACATCAGGTCAACCCAACCACTGCGCGGATCGGGCAGGTACTTTACCTTGCCATGCTTGAGCCGGATGCCATTGTCGGTGAGGTAGAGGTCTGGAATCGGTGATGAAACCGAACTTCTGACCCTGTTCCTTCACAACCTGCAGAAAGCCGCGGGCATCCACCAGGGTCGAGCCAAGCATGATGCGCGTTTGCGCACTTTCCAGCGTGATATAGAAAACACCGCCCTCGAACCGCATGGCAAGGAACGGGCTGCCGTCCGCTTCCTGCTTCCAGGCGCCCAGCATCCAGCGGCTCGTCGTCGTTGCCACCGCTGATATTGTCCAGCTTCAGGCTGAACCGGTACCACAGGTCCGATTCGAACTCCGGCTGCACCTCGTCCAATTCCCTGATCTCGGTGCGCTGGCATTTGCAATCGGCATCAAAGTCTCCCGGCCGAACCGAAAGCACCAGGAACTGCCGTCCTTCTGCGGCATCGCCGGACGCGAAGCGAAAGCCGTCAGGAGGGTGCAACTTGTCGTTCCAGAAAGCTGACAGCTTCGGTGCCTCGAAAGCGTCCCGTACGGTCATCTGCGTTGCCGGCATGATGGCAGCACGTCAATGAAGCTGCCACCAGCGCAACCATGCAAACGGCCGCGGTCCGAATGAGTCGATTCTATCATCGCCACCTCCCTGCACACCTCGAACGTCCAGCCTGAGCAGCCTAGCCCAAGACATTCCGCGGACGCATCATAAATAGCGCAAAAGGCAATAATTTCAGCGCCCTGAATGACAATCTCTGGCCAGCAAGCTGACTCTTCGGGCATCAAACTCGCGTAAAGCCATTGATAATTTTAACTATTTTTTAAGTTTTGTGGCACGACAGGAAATTTGATGTTATAAGCAAATCTTCCGGGGATGGTGATTGATAGACTGCACGTTGGAGGTCTTACCCCCGTGAGCCTTAGTGTCGATACAAGCATGGTCCTTGCTGGCGGAGCGTCAAGCCCGTCCGGTTCGGCAAGCATATCCCAGGAACTGCTGGAAACGGCGACCTATGTGCGCGCCGGCGCAGACCTGGTGCTGCACGCGCCAGATGGCAGCAGCGTCACCGTGGAAGGCTATTTCAACTCATCGCCACCGCCTGCGCTGGTTGCTGACAACGGTGCGCTGCTGACCGGCGATACGGTGGAACTGCTGGCAGGTCCGGGTCCGGTTCAACTGGCCCAGGCCGGCGGCACGCTGGACGCGGGCGCCGCAGACGGCATCGGCAAGGTCCAGACCCTTGACGGCACCGCCAGCGTTCAACGCGTGGACGGCACGACCGTGGAGCTCAAGGTCGGCACCCCGGTTTTCCAGGGCGATGTCGTCGAGGTCAGCCAGCAAGGCAAGCTCGGCATCACCTTCGACGACGGCTCGGTGTTCTCGCTGAGCAATGGCGGCACCATGGTGCTCAACGAGATGGTCTACAATCCGGGCTCCAGCTCCAACAAGATGCTGTTCAGCCTGGTCAAGGGATCGCTCGGCTTCGTGACCGGCGAAGTGGCCGGTTCAGGTGGCGTCGAGGTCAATACGCCAGTGGCGGTGATGGCCATACGTGGCACCAAGCCGCTCATTGTGCAACTGGGGAATGGGCTATACGCCATCCTGTCGGCGGAAGGTGATTTCACCGTCACGCCGAACCTGCCGGGCGGCGAGGCCACGGTCGTTACGAGCAATGGCGGCGTGCAGCTGTTTTCCAGCGATGGCACCGTGACCGAGGTGTCGCTGGAAGGCTCCGGCGTCGAGGGCCTCGTCGGCGCCATCCTGCAATCACCTGCAGCAGACCAGCCAGCAGGTCATCCAGAACGAGACCAACAATACCGGCTCACCCGACTTCGAGACCAACAACTCGTTTGCCAACGTGGAGGGCCAGGGCACGCTGCTCATCCTGGCCAAGCTGCTGGCGGCCGCCGGCATTCCGCTCGACCAGCTGCCCGAGCCCGACGAGACCGGCAATTATCCGCCGATCTTCCTGCTGGTCGAGCCGGATACCGACCACCCCGCCTCCGATTGTCGAGATGGACGGGACGCTGACCGCCGAAGGCACCCTGACCGTGCTTGACGCAAACCAGCCCGATGCGGTGACGACAGAGGTCATTTCGGTCGAGACTTCCGGCGACGATGCCGGTCTGCAGTCCACCAATCCCGAAGCTTCTGGCAATGCTCACTGTGGTGCCTGGCCTGGCAGACGCCGACGTGGGCGACCAGAACAACGTGTTCTGGACGTTCAATTCCGGTTTGGAGGCATTCCAGTACCTGGGCCATGACGAGTCACTGACGCTTACCTACCTGGTCCGGGCCACCGACGGACCGGGCGCGACGGACGACATCATCTTCACCTTCGTCATCGACGGCACCAACGACACGCCGGAGATCGGCGAGGTCAAGATCGTCACGGCCGATGAGACCGAAGACGCGGCTGTCACGGCCGGCAACCTGGACCGCAGAGGGCTCACATCACCTTCTTCGACCCGGACGTACGTGATACGGTTGATACCACCGTCGAGATGACCGGTTTCCAGGCGCAAATGAACGCTGCCGTGCCGGCCACGGGCGACCTGCAGGACGCACTGGACGCTCTGGAAGCTGAACTCGCCAGCGCAGTCGCACTGTCCGGCCAGACAATCGATGCGCTTGGGGGTATCGAAAACACCGTCAACTGGAATTTCGCGCTCGACAACGACCTGGTGCAGTTCCTTGCGGCAGGCGAGACCATTACCGTTACCTACACCATCACCGTTGATGACGATGCAGCACCGCTTGACGGCAATGACGAACCCTCGTTCACGACCCAGGACGTCATCATCACCATCACCGGCACCAATGACGAGCCGGTGATCGATGCCGCGGTTGACCAGACCCGCACCATCACCGAGACGGTAGATGACGCACCACTGGTTGACGCCGACCCGGCCGATGTAACCGGCACCATAGAGTTCACCGACGTCGACCTGACCGACCAGCCGACCGCGTCGATCACCAACAGCGTGGTGACAACGGCAAACCTGGCCAACGGCTACACGCTCACCCAGGACCAGACCGATGCGCTGCTCGATGCGTTCAGCCTTGATGCTGCGAATGGCGTCACCAACACCACCTTCAATGATGGCGCAGGCGGCATCGACTGGACCTATGACGCCACCAATGCGGCCATCGACTTCCTCGGCGAGAATGACCAGCTGGTGCTGACCTTCACCGTTGAGGTGAACGACGGCAAGGGCGGTACCGACAGCCAGGACGTGGTGATCACCATCAACGGCACCAACGATGCGCCGGTGATGACCGGGTGGAGGACGCGGCGTCATCGCTGGCGCGGTTGACGAGATTGCCGAGAATGACGAAGGCGCGCCAGCGAGGGCGACCCGCTGCAGGCGCACAGGCGTCAGGCACCTTCTCCGACGTTGACCTGTCGGATGCTCCGACAGCCGAGATCACCTCGAGCACCGTGGTTGCGGCCGAACACACGCTTGCCAACGGCTATGCAGCTGACGCGCGCGCAGATCGGCAGCGCTGCTGGGCGCGTTCTCGATCGTGGACGGCACGACCGAGCGATGGCCAAGTTGGGCGTGACCAGCTTCGACAATGACGGCACCTTCGGAAACTGCGGCGCGGCACGGTAGTCGTGGTCCTACGACTGTCGGATGCGGACATCGACTTCCTCGGCGACGGGCGACGGCGTAGTACTGCAGTTCGAGGTCACCGTCACCGATGGCAATGGCGGCAGCACCGCCGAGACGGTGACCATCACCGTCGACCGGCACCAACGATGCGCCGGTGATCACCGAGGTGGAAGGCACGACGTCATCGCGGTGCGATTGACGAGATTGCCGAGGATGACGAAGGCGCCAGCGAGGGCGATCCGCTGCAGGCGCACGGCGTCATCACCTTCTCCGACGTTGACCTGTCGGATCGCCGACAGCCGAGATCACCTCGAGTCAGCCGTTTCTGGGGCCGAATACCACGCCTGGCCAACGGCTATGAGCTGACGAGCGATCAGATCGAGGCGCTGCTGGGCGCGTTCTCGATCGTGGACGGCACCGAAGAGCCGATGGCCGACGGCGGTGACCAGCTTCGACAATGACGGCACCTCCGAAACCGCTGGCGACGGCACGGTGGCCTGGTCCTACGACCTGTCGGATGCGGATATCGACTTCCTCGGCGACGGACGATGTCGTTGTCCTGCGAGTTCGACGTCACCGTCTCCGACGGCAATGGCGGCAGCACCGCCGAGACGTGACCATCACCGTGACCGGCACCAACGATGCGCCGGTGATCACCGAGGTGGAGGGCACGACTGTCATCGCTGGTGCGGTTGACGAGATTGCCGAGGATGACGAAGGCGCCAGCGAGGGCGACCCGCTGCAGGCGCAGGGCGTCATCACCTTCTCCGACGTTGACCTGTCGGATGCTCCGGAAGCCGAGATCACCTCAAGCACCGTGGTTGCCGGCAACACTACGCTGGCCAATGGCTATGCACTGACCCCCGCGCAGTCGGCAGCACTGCTGGGCGCGTTCTCGATCGTGAACGGCACCACCGAGGCAGGTGGCAAGGTGGGCGTTACCAGCTTCGACAATGACGGCACCTCCGGCACTGCAGGGGACGGCACGGTGTCGTGGTCCTACGACATCTCCGATGCTGACATCGATTTCCTCGGCGCTGGCGACAGCGTGGAACTGCAGTTCGAGGTCAGCATCACCGATGGCAATGGCGGCAGCACCACCGAGACAGTCACCATCACCGTGACCGGCACCAATGATGCGCCGGTGATCACCGAGGTGGAGGGCACGACTGTCATCGCTGGTGCGGTTGACGAGATTGCCGAGGATGACGAAGGCGCCAGCGAGGGCGACCCGCTGCAGGCGCAGGGCGTCATCACCTTCTCCGACGTTGACCTGTCGGATCAGCCAACGGTAAGCGTCACACCGCCGGTTAAAGCCGACACGCTGGAGGCTTCAACAGGTGACGTCACGACGAGCCTGGCCAACGGGTATGAGTTGACGGACGAACAGCATGATGCGCTCGTGGCGGCGTTTTCGGTCGAGACCACCGAAGGCTGGACCGACGGCGTCACCACGTTCGACAATGACGGCACCTCCGAAACCGCTGGCGACGGCACCGTGGCCTGGTCCTACGACCTGTCGGATGCGGATATCGACTTCCTCGGCGAGAATGATGTCGTTGTCCTCAAGTTCGACGTCACCATCTCCGACGGCAATGGCGGCAGCACCACCGAGACAGTCACCATCACCGTGACCGGCACCAACGATGCGCCGGCGATCACCGAGGTGGAGGGCACGACTGTCATCGCTGGTGCGGTTGACGAGATTGCCGAGGATGACGAAGGCGCCAGCGAGGGCGACCCGCTGCAGGCGCAGGGCGTCATCACCTTCTCCGACGTTGACCTGTCGGATGCTCCGGAAGCCGAGATCACCTCAAGCACCGTGGTTGCCGGCAACACTACGCTGGCCAATGGCTATGCACTGACCCCCGCGCAGTCGGCAGCACTGCTGGGCGCGTTCTCGATCGTGAACGGCACCACCGAGGCAGGTGGCAAGGTGGGCGTTACCAGCTTCGACAATGACGGCACCTCCGGCACTGCAGGGGACGGCACGGTGTCGTGGTCCTACGACATCTCCGATGCTGACATCGATTTCCTCGGCGCTGGCGACAGCGTGGAACTGCAGTTCGAGGTCAGCATCACCGATGGCAATGGCGGCAGCACCACCGAGACAGTCACCATCACCGTGACCGGCACCAATGATGCGCCGGTTGTGGCTGCTGAAGACGTGACCGGCGCTGTCATTGAGCTGGAGGTGACGCCGGTAGGCAACCTGACAGATACCGGCACTATCAGCTTTACCGACGTTGACCTGACCGACAGCCACAGCATTGATCAGGAGAACATTGTGGCCTCGGACGGCGCGCTGGGCACGCTCACCGCCAGCGTTACCACTCAGACCGACACTACTACCGGCGCCGGCGGCGTGATTACCTGGAATTACTCGGTGGCTGCCTCGGCGGTGGAGTACCTCGCCCAGGATGAGACCAAGGTCGAGACCTTCACAATTACCCTGAACGACGGCAATGGCGGCCTCATTGAGCGCACGATCTCTGTCACCGTGACTGGTACCAATGATGCGCCGGTAATCAGTGTCGAGGATCCTGCAACACAGTTTGAAGGCGATACCGGAACGCCTGCGGGCCAGACGTTGGACTTGGCAACGCTTGTAACTGCCAGTGATGTGGACAATGGCGAAATGCCAGAGATTGATCCTTCATCTGTTCAGGTTGTGACCGCGGAAGGCTCCGATGTCACCGACGCAGGTCTGATCACGATCAACACTGACGGTACGTTGTCTTACGATCTTGCGGACTTCGACTTCCTGGGCGCTAGCGAGGCTGCCACTTTCGAGATCAGCTTCAATGTGGTTTCTGGCACTGACACAGTTCCCCAGACAATAACGCTGACCATCAACGGCGAGAACGACGATCCAGTCGCCGTGGCAGACACCGGCCTGACCGATGAAAACAGTCCGCTGATCATCGACCTGCTGGCCAATGACACCGATGTGGATACATCGGATACGCTGACGATTACTGCGATCAATGGCACCGCTGTCGTGGCCGGAGGCACGGTCGAGCTCTCTCCGGGCGGGGCGACCGTGAAGCTGAATGCTGACGGTACCGTAACCTACGATCCGAACGGCGAGTTCGACGCACTGGTCAGCGGCGCTTCGGCCACGGACAGCTTCACCTACACGATTGAAGACATAAGCGGCGCAAGCTCAACTGCCACCGTCGAAGTGGACATTCTGGGCGATGACCAGTTCGACTTTGTTATCGGTGACTTTAACGGCTTCAGTGGCAACTCAATCGCCAAGGTACTACCGCAGTTCGATCAAGCGAATGGCGCAGTTGAACTGAAAATCTCAGCGCTGCCTGGTGAAAACTCTAGCGTGAACTCAAATGCAAATTCGCTCGGTGTATCCAGCGACATCAGCAATGATCGTCAAATCAACTCGGATCCATCCAATCCCGAAGGCCTGACGTTCAAGTTCGAAAGCGTTTCTGATGATCCGGTCCCGGTGCGCTCAGCCATGCCTGCGAGTTCATTCTCGCTGAAGGTGTTCTCGAAAACGACAGGCCAGAGTATAGGCTACGTAACCTTGCTGGTGACTGTTGCTGGCGTGGTTGATCCCTCTGGGGTAGATGTAACGCCGCAGTTAACCGAAGACGACTTTGTGGTTCCAACGGGCGTGGGTGTCATTGATCTTGGAAACAATACTTTCATCGTCACTGGCCTTTCCAACAATGAAAGTTTCACGATCGACACTACTGAGGATACGGGCTTCGTCTTCAATCAAGTAAACGTCGAGAACGGCGCAGAGGAACTGACTGCCGATACTACGGACGCTCCTCTTACCACTTACGGCGGCGATTCATTCACTCTCGGCCTGCTGGGCGTGGACTTCCCGCAATATGTGGGCGGCAGCGCAGCTGGCGAAGCGCTCACCGGCACCAATCTCGACGATACCATCGTGGGCTTCGACGGCGATGACGTGCTGATGGGCCTTTATGGCAATGACCTGCTGATTGGCGGCGACGGAAACGACACGCTGATTGGCGGCGCGGGCGCGGACGTGCTGCGCGGCGGCGCGGACAGCGATACGTTTGTGCTCGACGACACGCTGTTCAGCGGTGTGGACACCATTGAAGATTATCTTGCCGCCGGACTCGAGCAGGACCAAGTCGACCTTACCGCGCTGGTTGATGTGGCGGGAGGGTCGCTGAGCAACTTTGTACAGTACAACTCGGGTACCGGCATCCTGGAGGTCGACACCGATGGCCTTGAAGGGTCGGCGGTCTTCACGGAAGTAGCGGTCATTTACGCAGATGCAAGCTTGGGCACTCATCCCGGCACCATCAACATTCTGTATGACGACGGTGGCAGCGAACAAACCGCCACGATTTGATCAAGCTGAGTCTTTTGTCTCAAATCCGCGGCAGGGGATGAGCTTCCAGTGCGTCCGCCGAGGTGAAGCTGACCGGCTGTGACAGCGCATAGGCCCAGCCGGCGCGCGGCAGCGGGTGCGTCACGGGCTCGTCCCAAGCTGACGCCAGCAGCGATTCATCCGGCAGTTTCAGGCCGCTCTCTTCGGCAACGGCAGAGGTTTCCACGGCCGTATCGGCCACGGAACCGGGCGAAGGCAGGACCGGTTCCAGGCTTGCCATCTGCGTGGTTGCCGGCTTGACCTGCAGCGCCAGCCACTGGCCGCGCGCGTTGACCGAGTAGACCGGCTGGTAGCCCTTCACCACCGAATGCTCGACCGGCTTCTCCGCCAGGTTGTCGAGGATGTAGCGGCCGCCGTCATGGTTCACCGCCAGCACCGCATGGCCGATACCGCGGCGGGTGATCTTCACCACCACCATGCGCAGGTCCCTGTCCTCAAAGCCCAGCTCGCGCAGGCTCAGGTATTTCAGGATGGCATAGTCCTCGCAGTCGCCCGACTTCGACAGCGCCTCCTTCGGCGTGGCCCAATAGTCGGCCACTCCATAGCGGTCGATGTCGTTGCGGAAATGGACCAGCGTGTTGACCAGCCGGTTGACCTCGACGATCTGCTGCCAGCGGCTGAGGCCTTTTGCCTTGGCGAGACCGTCGCGCCAGGCCTTGAGCTTCGGCGGCGCAATCCTTGCTGCCGCGATCGCAGGCGAGCCATTCACGGCGCTCCGATGTGGCGCGCGCCATCACCTCGGGCCAGCGCTCGGCGCCACGTGCGGCATTGGTGCGAAGCTCCAGCGCACCGAAAATGCCGGGCATGCTGGGGCCAACGGCGGCGGCTGCGCCGGGGCGCATGGTTTCCTGGGGGGTTACGGCCCGGGCCGGGCTTGCCGACAGCAGCGGCAGCATCAGCGCCGCGGCCAGCATCAGCGCCGTCCAGAAACCGATTGAAGATGTGGGCAGGGAGTAAGCGGCAGCGAAACGTGGTTGAGAAACGTTTAATTCAGTAATTAAACGTTTAGCGTTCGCGCAATGCTTCCGAACGAGCCTTGTTGATTGGCTTGAGTAAGTAGTCCAGAACACTCTTCTTCCCCGTCAGAATGTCGACACTGGCGATCATTCCGGGAAAGATAGAGAGATTTTGATTCTGACGGCCTAACCGGTTCGATAAAGTTTTAATCGTGACCGTATAATAAACCTCGCGCGTGGCTTCATCGACGGTGCTGTCCGGCGAGATTTTTTCCACCACGCCTTCCATGCCGCCGAAAATCGAGAAGTCGTAGGCGGTAATCTTGACCATTGCCTTCTGCTCGGGATGGACGAATGCGATGTCGGATGGCCGGATGCGGGCCTCAATGCGCAATGCGTCCTCAAGCGGCACGATTTCTGCCAGCACCTCGCCGGCGCGGGCGACGGAACCGACAGTGTTCACGTTCAGTGCGTTGACGATGCCATCGACGGGCGCGCGAATGTCGGTGCGGTTCACCCTGTCCTGCGCGGCGCGGATGCTTTCATCGATAATGGCCTGTTCGGCGCGGCGCTGGCCCAGTTCGGCCTGGGCTTCCTGCAGATAGCGAAGCCGTTGCTCCTGCACCTGGCCCTTGGCCTCGCGGATACCCGCCTCAAGCCGTGGAATGCTGTCATTGGCAACGCCGATCTGGCCACGCAGGTCGGCGATCTCGCGCTGCAGCCGGATGACGTCGGTCTTCGGCACAACGCCGGAGCGCGCCAGCGGCTTCTTGATGGCTTCTTCCTCAAGCGCCAGCTTCAGGTTCTCCTCAAGCCGGATAAGGTTGGTGCGCGTTTCCTCCATCTCGAGGGTCTTTTGCTGGACGCGCTCCTTGAGGATCTGTGTCTGTACATCCAGAACTCTGACGGCGCGCCCGGTAAAGCATCAACTCGCTTTCAACCAGCCCTGGCGCCCGCAGCTTGACGGAGTCCGGAAAGGCAGGTTCACCGGTTGCATCCGGGTTCGTCTCGTGCTCAAGCCGGGATATCTGAGCCATCAGGTTCAGCTGCTTCGAACTCGATCTCGCCAAGAATTCGACGAAAAGCCCGTGTCATCGATGCGGATCAGCACATCGCCTTGCTTTACGCGATCACCTGTCTTGACCAGTAATTCCTTGACGATGCCGCCCTCGAGACTCTGCAGAAGCTGGTTCCTGCCGGACGCTACCACCCGGCCCTCGCCCCGCGCGACTTCATCCAGCTTGGCCCAGCTTGCCCAACCGATGAAAGCGACAAAAGCCACCAGGCACATCATGACGAAAACCCGCAGGGTCTTCGGCACGCCGGAATGAAGCGCCGATGTATATTCGGTTGCATAGTCCAGATCGTCGGACTTCGAGATCATTCAACGGTCCTGCCGTGGTTCATTCAGCCGCCTGCCGCGCCCGCGCCTGAAACTATCCGTGATCATACAGTCGCCGGCGCAGAAATCCAACACCGGCAATCACTGCCGGCAGCAATGCCATCATGTGGCCGGATGCTGCCTGACCTGCCCGGCTGGCGAAAACCCCGCCGGAAGGTCCGGGCTTTGGCCCTGCACATGCGCCAGCACTGCATCGGCCAGACGGTGGGCAATGCCCAGCGTAATCTTGAAGCCGCCGGTCACGGTGATGAGGCGCGGATTGCCGGGCAACGGCCCCACCATTGGCTGCCTGCCGGCAGCGCGCGGGCGGATGCCCGCCCAGCTTTCCACCAGTTCAGCACCTGCCAGCGCCGGGCACAGGCTGGCGGCATCCGCCATAAGGCCGGTGGCCGTCGCCGCTGACGGCCGTGCATCGGTGTAATCCCTCTGCGAAGTCGAGCCGGCGGCCACAAGACCGGTATCATGCACAATGACATAGGTACCGCCCCGGTAGAGGATCGGCAGGTCCGGCGGCAACGGCTTCGCCGGCCTCAGCAGTACCGCCTCGCCCTTCACCCCCCAGCCCATGCCGGGCAGGCCGGCCGACGCCAGCAGGCCAAAGCTGTCATGACCGGCGGCCACCACCACATGCCCCGCCGGCAGCGCTGTGACGTCGCTGACCCCGGCTCCCTCGACGATTGCGCCACCCCTCGCCCGCACCCCGGCGGCGAGGCAGGCCAGCAAGGCGCGTGGATTGACCCGGGCACTCAGGCTGTCGAAATCATACGCCAGCGCCGGCGCCATCATGGCGGCCCACTGTGCCGGCAGGCCTTGCAGGATGTCCCAGCGGGCGCCGTTGGCACCCTGCCAGTTTTGCCCCGCCGCCTGCTGCCAGCCCTTGTGTTCTTCGAGACGGCGTTCACTGTCGATGGGCATCAGCCGGCCGCAGCGGCGGTAGCCGCAAGGTATGCCGCTCGCCTCTTCGAGCTGCGCAATCTCTGCCTCAAGGTTCACCAGTGCCTCAAGCTGGAACTGCTTCGATGCCGTCCACTGGCTTGGCCGGTGCGGCATCAGCGCGCCGAGGATGCCACCGCTGGCGCCGTCGCCCACCCGCCCCTTCTCCATGACGGTCACCGTCAGGCCTGCATTGACCGCCTTCCATGCTGTCCACAGACCCGCAGCACCTGCCCCGATGACGAGCAGGTCTGGCGATTTCTCCGGCGTCGCGATAGATGTCATGGCCACCTGATAACCGGGCCGGAGCGACAATGCCAGAGACCGCGCACGAACTTGACTGGGACGAGACGGGCCAACCGCGGTCGGTACGCTTTGGCGACCAGTTCTATTCGCGCGAGGACGGGCGGGCAGAGTGCGCGCATGTTTTCATTGCCGGCAACGGGCTGCCGGCGCGATGGCGGGGGGTGGCGCATTTTCACATTGCCGAACTGGGCTTCGGCACCGGGCTCAACTTGCTCGAAACATGGCGTCAGTGGATCGCCCTGCGCGAGCCCGGCCAGCACCTGCGCTTCACCTCGTTCGAGGCTTACCCAATGGCGGCAGACGACATGGCGCGTGCCCTGTCGAGGTGGCCGGAACTGGCTACACTGACACACCAATTCCTGCAGGAATGGCGCCTGAGCGGGCCAGATGTGATGCTCAAACTTGACTCTCAGACAAGTCTGAAAGTTGAGTCCGGTCAGGCGCTTGAGCGGGTTTCCTCGTGGGGAGAGTCAGCCGACGCCTGGTATCTCGATGGTTTCAGCCCGGCACGCAACCCGGAGATGTGGTCGGCAGACCTGATGCAGGCCGTTTACGATCACACCTGGCCGGGCGGCAGCTGCGCCACCTATGCCGCAGCCGGCTGGGTGCGCCGCAATCTTGCTGCTGCAGGCTTTGCCGTGGAACGCAGGCCCGGCTTCGGTTCGAAGCGCGAAATGCTGAGCGGGACAAAGCCCGGCTGACCCTCACTCTTCCAACTTCGGCGGGCCACGGCGCAGCCTCGCCGGGGTGCGGGACAGATGCACCGGCGATCCCACCGAGCGATAACCGCCCTGCTCCCACACCATGCCGCGTGCCGTTGTCTGCGGGTGGTTGAGCGCCTGGCCCAGATCGAGCACGGGTGCGGCCGGCACGCCTGCACGATTGAGGTCAGCCGCCAGCGTGTCCACTTCGAAGCCCGCCAGCGCCTGTTCCAGCAATGCCTTGAGGTCTGCACGGTGAGCGCACCTGTCTGCGTTGCTGGCGAAGCGCGCATCCGCCGCGATGCCCGGCACCCCGATCATCTCGCACAGCTTCGCGAACTGGCGGTCCGAGCCCACGGCCAGGAACACCGGTCCGGTGGCTGTCTCGTAGCTGTCGTAGGGGGTGATGTTGGGATGCGCGTTGCCGGTGCGCCCCGGCACCTTGCCGGTGGCCAGGAAGTTCGCCGAATGCGGATGCAGCATGGCAAGCCCGGCATCCAGCAGGGACACGTCCACCAGCTGGCCCTTGCCGCTCGCCTCGCGTTCGCGCACCGCCATTAGAATGCCGATGACGGCGTTGAGGCCGGTCACCAGGTCGCAGACGGGAACGCCCACACGCAGCGCCCGGCCACCGGTTTCGCCGTTGATGCTCATCATGCCGGACATGGCCTGCAGCGCCGCGTCATAGCCGGGCAAACCGCCGCACGGACCGTCGTCGCCATACCCGGTAATGCGGCAGTGGACGAGATGCGGAAAGTCGCGCTCCAGCCGGCCCCGGTCAAAGCCCCATTTGTCCAGGGTACCCTTCTTGAAATTCTCGATCATCACGTCCGCGCCGGCCATCAGGCCGGCCAGGGCCTGCTGTCCTTCAGGGGTATTGAGGTCCAGCACCAGCCCGCGCTTGTTGCGGTTGACGCCCATGAAATAGGCCGCCGTGTCAGCGATGAAGGGCGGGCCCCAGCGCCGCGTCTCATCGCCGCCGGGGGCTTCGACCTTCAGCACGTCTGCACCATGATCACCCAGCATCTGGGTGGCATAGGGACCGGCCAGCACCCGGCTCAGGTCCAGCACCTTCAACCCCTTGAGCGCTCCGTCTTCAGCTTCCTGCCAGCCGGTGTCTGCCATCATTGCCTTCCTAGTAAGAGCGCGGCAGGCCCAGCACCCGCTCGGAAATGAAGTTAAGGATCATCTGCTGACTGACCGGCGCCAGCACCGGGATCATCGCCTCGCGCAACAGCCGTTCGACGTGAAACTCCCGCGCATAGCCCATGCCGCCATGCGTCCGTACCGCGTTGGAGCAGGCCTTGAAGGCAGCCTCTGCGGCAAGGTACTTGGCGGCGTTGGCCTCGGCGCCGCAGGGCTCTCCGGCGTCATACTTGCGGGCGGCTTCCAATGCCATCAGCTCGGCGGCGCGAAGCTCCATCCAGCTTTCCGCCAGCGGGTGCTGGATTGACTGGTTCTGGCCTATTGCACGGCCGAACACCTTGCGCTCGCCGGCATATTTCGCCGCCCGACGCACGGCATCGAGGCCGATGCCGATGGCCTCCATGGCTACCAGGATGCGCTCGGGGTTGAGGCTGTCGAGCAGGTACATGAAGCCCTCCCCCTCCTCGCCGATGCGGTCCTCGACCGGCACTTCGAGGTTCTCGATGAATACCTGGTTGGTGTCCACGGCGGCGCGGCCCATCTTGGGGATCTCGCGCACCTCGACGCGCTGGCGGTCAAGCGGCGTGTAGAACAGGCTGAGGCCCCGGGTTTTCTTCGCGCACTCGTCGTACGGCGTGGTGCGCGCCAGCAGCACGATGTGGCTGGCCACCTGTGCCGACGACGTCCAAATCTTCTGGCCGTTGATGATGTATCGCTCACCCTCGCGGCGGGCGAAGGTACGTATGCGGGTGGTATCGAGGCCTGCGTCCGGCTCGGTCACGCCGAAGCAGGCCTTGTGCTCGCCGCGCATCAGCGGCGGCAGCATGCGCGCCTTCTGTTCAGGCGTGCCGTGCACCACGATGGCGTGCGGGCCGAACAGGTTGAGATGGATGGCCGACGCGGCGGCGAAGGCCCCGCCGGATGACGTCACCGTCTTCATCATCAGCGCGGCTTCGGTGACGCCCAGCCCGGCCCCGCCCAGTTCTTCGGGCATGGTGATGCCGAGCCAGCCGCCGTCCGCCATGGCCTTGTGAAACTCTGCCGGAAACGTGCCATCCCTGTCGCACGACAGCCAGTAGTCATCGCCGAACTGCTCGCAGACGCGCGCTACGGCACTGGTCAGGTCGGCATGCTGCTGTGCTGAATCCCCTGTCATCGCGGCCAGACAGTAGGGGAATTGCTCAAAGCCTGGCAACGCCCAAGTAGGCCTGTTGACGCTGATCAATGCGGCCCGGTTGACCTCCGGGGTAGTTTTCAGCGCAAGGATGGCCGGCAAAGGAGCACGCCACAATGAAGCGCCTTTCCTCCCTGATGACGCTTGCCGGGCTTTTGCCGGCCATTCTGATGCTGGCCTCAGGTCCTGCCGAGGCGGCGCGGACGTGCGGTTACAGCTGGGCGGTGCCGGGAACCTACAGGGTATCTGGCGACTTTCGCGGCACCGCTGAGTCTGCGAGCGCCAGGCTGACCAATGACTGCCGGGTGATCCTGCAGATTCCGGGCGTGTTCTCGGGCGGCGGGGTGAGCCGGTCCGGCGGGTGCCTGCTGTTCCGCTTCAAGGTGGAGGGCGAGCCCGGCGTGTTCACCGCGCGCTGGTGCGACAGCTACGGCATCGTACCGTGGCAGGGCCGCAACATCCGCGCTTCCGTGACCCGTATTGAGCGCGAGCCGCCACCGGTGGAGCGCAAACAGAACTTCAACGTGAGGTGAAGGCAGTTCCGATGAACAGGATGATCATGACCGGCCTTGCGGTAGCTGCGATGCTAGCCGCCGCTGCAGGTTCCAGCCAACCGGCCACCAACGCCGAGCGGCAACTTGAACAGGAACAGGCGGTTCTTTCCGGCAATGAGCATGAGTTCGGCGACGGGTTCATGCTGGCGCTTGGCGGCAAGCTTTATGATGACATCTGGTCGGCCAGCGACGCCACACCGCCGATGACGCGCAACCCGGACTTTCCCGATGATGTGGAGGTGAGCGTGTCGGACACCTGGCGCTGCGTGTCCTGCCACGGCTGGGACTATGACGGCGCCGGGAAGACGCCCGGCAGCAAGCAGCAGGAAGCCCAGTTCGTCAGCCTGCGCCAGCTCCATGGCCAGAACATGCTGCGGTTGCGCGCCCGCTTCGACCGCGCCCACCACAACTACCTGGAGGGGATGCTCGACAATCTGCCGCTGGAACTGATCCTGCTGTTCATTGGCGCAGGACAGGTGGATCACGCCGCCTTCGAGCTTGGCAAGCCGGTCGATCCGGTGAACATGGCGCGGGGCCAGGACATCTACGAGGGCGTGTGCATGAACTGCCACGACCCGGACGGCAAGGCGGGGCTGCCGCCGCGCGAGGGCCGCAAGCCCAGCCTTGGCTGGCTGGCGCGGCGCGAGCCCAACCGGGTGTTGCACCGGGTGATCAACGGCTTTCCCGGCCAGGCCATGCTGGCGCTGCGGTTCATGGAAGATGACGCGGTGCGCGACCTCATCGCCTATATGCGCACGCTCGATCCGGATACGCCGTGACGCGCATGTCTTGATCGGCGCGGCATAATCGGCACAGTGGGCGCACACCAGTTTCCGCCAACTGCCGGACGTCACCTTGTCATGGCCCTGCCTCCCCTGCTGCAAAATCTGGCGCTGCCCGTCATCGGCGCGCCGCTGTTCATCATCTCGTGCCCGGCCCTGGTGATCGCCCAGTGCAAGGCCGGCATCGTCGGCTCGTTTCCGGCGCTCAATGCGCGCGAGGCAGGCGGCGAGCCGCCGATGCTGGAGACCTGGCTCAAGCAGATCACAGAAGAGCTTGACCGGCACAATCAGGCCAATCCGGACGCGCCGGCCGCGCCGTTTGCCGTTAACCAGATCGTGCACAAGTCCAACACCCGGCTGGACCGCGACGTCGAGATTTGCGCCAGGTGGAAGGTGCCGGTGTGGATCACCTCGCTGGGCGCGCGCGAAGAGGTCAACACCATCGCCCACCAGGCCGGCGGCATCACGCTGCATGACGTGATCAACAACCGGTTTGCCCGCAAGGCCATTGAAAAAGGCGCCGACGGGCTGATCGCGGTGGCTGCCGGCGCGGGCGGACATGCGGGCACCACCTCGCCGTTCGCGCTGGTGCAGGAAATCCGCGAATGGTTCGATGGGCCGGTCTTCCTGTCTGGCTCCATCGCCACCGGCGGCGCAGTGCTCGCGGCGCAGGCAATGGGGGCGGACGGCGGTTACATCGGCTCGGCCTTCATCGCCACGCAAGAGGCAAATGCTGTCGAGAAATACAAGCAGATGATCGTCGAATTCAGCGTCTGACGACATCATCTATTCCAGCACCTTTACCGGCGTTCACGGCAATTACCTGAAGCCGTCCGTGGTCGCGGCGGGGCTGGACCCGGACAACCTGCCGGTGCGCGATGCGACGTCGATGGACTTCGGCTCCGGCTCGTCGAAGCCGAAAAGCTGGAAGGACATCTGGGGCGCAGGCCAGGGCGTCGGCGCGGTCAAGGCCGTGGTGCCGGCGGGTGAGCGCGTGGCGCAACTGAAGCGCGAGTACGAGGCGGCAAAACAGCGGTTGTGCGGCTGATCAGCCGTCCAGCCCACCCAGCGCCGACAGCCGGTCGAGGTGGAAGTCCAACCCGCCGAACTCAAGTTCGATCATGGTCAGCCGCTTGAAATAGTGGCCGATGGCATATTCCATCGTCATCCCCACGCCGCCATGAAGTTGCACCGCCGCCTGGCCAACGCTGCGGGCCGAGCGGCATACCTGCACCTTTGCCGCCGACAGGGCGGCATCGCGTTGGCGGGCATCATCAGCGTTTGCCATCATCGCCGCGTAAAGCGCCATGGAACGAGCCTGCTCCACCTCGATCACCATGCCGGCGGCGGCATGCTGCAGCGCCTGGAACGAGCCAATGGCGCGGCCGAACTGTTCCCGCGCCTTCAGATAGTCCGATGTCAGTTCCAGCGCCTTGTCCATGCACCCGACTGCCTCGGCGCATACGGCCGCAAGGCCTGCGGCTTCGGCGCGGGCAATCGCGTCCGACGCCGCAATGCCACTGCTCAGGCGCTCGGCTGGAGCGTCCTCTAAGACAATTTCGGCAGCACGCATACCGTCCTGCGTCTCGAAGTCCCGGCAGGTGGCCGCACTGCCATCCACAAGGAACAGGCAGGTTTCTTCACCTGCCCGCGCCGAGACGATCAGCGCATCGGCCTGGGCGCCGTGGCGGACCGGCGACTTGACGCCGCTCAGCCGCCAGCCACCATCGGCCTCGCTGGCAGTGACGGAAAGCGCTTCCGCCTCGCCCGACCATTGCGCCGGTTCATGGTGGGCAAACGCCACGATCACCTCGCCCGCCGCGATGCGGTTCAGAACCGGCGCCGCATGTTCTTGGCTGGCGGCTTTCAGCAGGCGGGGCGCCAGAATGCAGGTGGGGAGATAAGGCTCAAGACTGAGCGCCTTGCCCATTTCCGCCATGACAATGAAGGTTTCCTCCGCACCCGCACCCAGGCCGCCGTGAGCTTCAGGCACGTTAAGCGCGGTGAGCCCCATGTCCGCATAGGCCCGCCAGATGGCCGGGTCAAAACCACCGGGCAGTGCGCGATACCGGTTGCGCTGGTCGAAGCTGTAACGGTCCGCCAGCAGCCGCGACAGGCTTTCGCGCAACAGGCGCTGTTCTTCCGAGAGTTCGAAATCCATCACCGTCACAGCCCCAGGATCGTCTTGGCAATGATCGATTTCTGAATCTCGTTGGAGCCGCCATAGATCGACACCTTGCGGGCGTTGAAGTAGAGCGCGGCTGCCGCATCGGCCCAGTCCGGCACGAGCGCATCATTGGCGCCCTCGCCCAGCTGGCCCGCCCGCAGGAGCGCCATCTCGCCGGCCACATCCAGATAGAGCTCAGTGGTCTTCTGCTGCAGTTCCGAACCCTTGATCTTGAGCACGGACGAGGCCGGGTCCGGCTTGCCATCGTTGCCACGGGCGGCCTCTGCCGACAGCACCCGCATGGCGGTGATCTCCAGCGCCTTCAGTTCCACCTGGGTCTGCATGAAGCGGTCGCGGAAACGCGGATGCTCGATCAGTGGCCTGCCGTTCACCCGGCGCTCGCGCGCCAGCCGTTCGATCACCCGCATCCGCCCCTTGGACACACCAATGCGGGCAATGCCGACACGCTCGTTGCCCAGCAGGAATTTCGCGTAGTCCCAACCCTTGTTGACTTCCCCCACCAGCGCATCGGCCGGCAGCCGCACGTCATCGAAAAACACTTCGTTGATCTCGTGACCGCCGTCGATGGTCTGGATGGGTCGCACGGTGATGCCCGGTGTCGCCATGTCCGCCAGGAAAAACGAGATGCCTTCCTGCTTCTTTGCCTCCGGGTCGGTGCGGGCGAGCAGGAAGATCATGTTGGCGTGCTGGGCAAGCGTGGTCCACGTCTTCTGGCCGTTGATCACCCATTCGCTGCCATCGCGCACCGCCTTCGTCCGCAGTGAGGCCAGGTCCGAGCCGGCGCCGGGTTCGGAGAAGCCCTGGCACCACCAGTCTTCCATGGCGGCAATGCGCGGCAGCCAGCGGGCCTTCTGCTCATCCGATCCGAAGGTATAGATCACCGGCCCCACCATGTTGACGCCGAAGCTCAACAGGTCCGGGGCGGGTGCGGCCTGGTTTTCCTCGATGAAGATGTATTGCTGGACGGGTGTCCACCCCGGTCCGCCATGCGCCACCGGCCAGCGCGGGGTTGACCAGCCCTTCGCATGCAGCAGCTTCGTCCACTCCACCACCATGTCGCGGGTGGGCGGGCGCAGCCGCTCCATGTGGCGGCGGGTGGCCTCGGGCAGGTTGTCGCGGATGAAGGCGCGTACCTCGTGCCGGAATGCCTCGTCCTGCTGGCTGAAACGAAGCTGCATGCAGATTGCCCTTGCGCGGTGAATGGAGGCGTCACGCTAGGAACGGCGTTGGCGGCTGTCAACGCTGGCGCACCGCCACGCCGTCGCCAACCTGGTCGCCCGGATGCACGATCACCGTCTCGCCATCGCTCAATCCGCCCAGCACTTCCGCATGGGTCATGGAAAAGCGGCCGAGATCCAGCTCCCTGAGCCGCGCCTCGCCATCTTCCACAGTGTACGCCGCCCAGTTGCCGTTGTGCCGGAACAGGGCGCCAATCGGCACCTGCAATGCATCTGCAGCGCGGCTTTTCACGATGCGCACCAGCACCTTGAAGGCATGACCAAGGCTGGTGCGGCGTTCGGGCGGGCCGGTGAAATCGAGGATCGCATTCACCCGCTGCTCCTCTATGCCAAGCGCCGAGACCTTGGTGAAACCGGCGGGATCAATGCGGCGGACCTTCGCCTCAAGCACGCCTTCGCCGCCCCAGTCCTCGATGCGCGCCGCCATGCCGGGTTCAATGCCCACGGCGTCGGTGGACAGAAGATCGACCACGATTTCAAGATCAACCGTATCGCCCAGTTCAAGGATCGGCGCGCCCGCCTGCACAACCTGCTCGCTCTCGGTGACGATCCGCAGCACCGTTCCCGCCACCGGCGCGGTGACCGCCATGCAGCACTGATCCTCGCTGACGGTGGACGACAGTTGCAGGGGCTCCATCTCGCGCGCCCGGGCGGTTGCCAGTTCCTGCCTGCGCAGTTCAAGCGCGGCCTCGGCCTGCTTCAGTTCCGCCTCCTTTACCCGGATGTTGAGCTCTGCCTGATCCATGGCAGCCTGCGAGATCACCTTCCGCTTGACCAGCTCGCTCGCCCGGTCGAACTCGGCACGTGCAAAGCCCAGCGCCGAGGTTGCCTGGCGCACCTGCGCCTCGGCCACCCCAACGGCGGCTTCGCTCGCCCTGGTAGCTGCGGCAAGCTCCATGCGCGATCGCACGTCGCGGATCGGCGGGTCAACCGGCCTCAGGCTCGCTATCCGTTGCGCCCTGGCAACCTTGTCGCCGACGTGCAGGTCGAGCCGCTCCAGCTTGCCGGTGATGGGAGCGGAGATCGAATAGACCTCGCGCACGCGGGTCTCGCCTTCCGCCGTCACCGTCACCTCGATGGACCCCCTTGCAGCTTGCGCCGTATCCACTGCGACGGGCTCGACGGCGAACAGGTACCATGCTGCCACAGCGGCCACAGCCAAGCCTGCAGCAGCCCACGCTACGGTTCTGACATTCATGGTCATATCCGCCTCATTCCCTGGTTTTCAGCACGTGCACCAGGTCAAGTTGATAGACCCGGCGAATGACGATCAAGCCCGACACAATGGCAGCCAGCACCACCACCACGCTCGACCAGCCGAAAGCCGAGCGCTCCAGGATGAATGGTACCCGGAACAGGTCCGACTGGAAGCCCTGCACCACCAGCCACGAGAATCCTGCGCCCAGCACCCAGCCCAGCGGTTGCGCCAGCGCCACGATGGCCGCCAGTTCCACTGCCAGCACGGTCGCGACTTCGGCTTCGGTGAAGCCCAGCACGCGCAGGCTGGCCAGTTCGCGGGCGCGCTCAGACAACTGGATGCGGGCGGAATTGTAGACCACACCGAAGGCAATGGTGATCGACAGCACCACGTAAACGGTCGTCATGATGACGATGTTCTGGCGGATTGTGTCGCGGAACAACCGCAGCGAGGTTGCCTTCAGCGCCAGAGATGCCGCCGCCGGCATCTGCTTGATGGCCGCGTAGATGTCATCAAGGCGGTTGGCGTCAAGCCGCAGGTACGCGCCCGAGCGGCGCGGGCCGATGGCTGACAGGGCATCAAGTGCGGCGATGTCCATGTAGGCGGTGAGGCCGGTATAGGTCTGGTTGACCATGGTGACCGGCACCGGCACCCGCCTTCCACCCTCATCCAGCAGATCGAGCGTGACGATATCTCCCACCCTTGCCGCCAGCTTCCACGCCAGCCGCTCGGACAGCACCAGGCCCGCCGGCGGCAACGTCAGCGGTTCCAGGTCGAGGTCCAGCACGCGGCTCAACTCTGTCCGTGGCGGCTTGCCGATCAGACCTATGCGCTCGCTCAGGTGCCCATGGCGGATATCCACAGCCATGGCGCGGTAAGGCTCGACGGCCATGACGCCGGGCAGGTTGCGCACGTCGTGCACGGCGCGAGGGGCCAGTGGCGTCGAGAAGGCGATGGTTGCGTCCTGGCGTTCGGTGCGGAAGAACACCGTGTCTACCATGTAGTTGATCGAACCGAACGAGAACATGGCGGTGACCAGCAGCGCCACGGCAAGCGATGCACCCAGTACGGCGAGGCCACTTCGCACTGGCCAGCGCACCAGGTGTCGCAAGGCCATGACCACGAGCTGCGAAACCATCATGCTGGCCAGCCGGCTCATTGCCCCTGCCCGGCTGTAGAGCGTGGGCGGGGCGGGCTGCATGGCAGCGGCCGGCGGCAGCGAGGCCGCGCCGTTGACGGCCTTCAGCGCACCGGCAACGGCGGCAATCACGCTGGCGGTGGCGGCCAGCGCATAAATGCCGGCAGAGCGTTCAAAGATGAAGAACGGGAAGTGGAAGAACCTGGCGTAGAGCCGGGTAAGGCCATCACCGAGCCAGGTGCCGGCCACGAAGCCGATGACGATGCCAACCGCCGCGATGACCAGCACCAGCTTGACATAGTGCCAGGCGACCGTGGCGCTGGAATAACCAAGCGCCTTGAGCAAGCCGATCTGCTCGCGTTCCAACGCGATCAGCCGGGACAGGATCATGTTGATCAGGAAAGCCGAAACAGCCAGGAAAATCGGCGGGATTACCCGGGCCATGGCCTCGAGCTGGGTGAGCTCGGAGTCGAGGAATGCATGGGAAGTCTGGTCGGCGCGGGCATAGGCGCCGGTGCCGCCGTAGGGCTTGAGCAGATTGTCCACCGCCGCGATCACCGGTTCGGGCTGCTGGCCCTGTTGCAGCAGCAGGCTTACCGAGTTGAAGGCGCCTTCGAGGTCGAAGACCGCCTCAAGCGGCGTCCGGCGCATCCAGATGACACCGAAGCGGCGGTCATCCGGCACCAGGTCGCCGGGGCCGATGGCGTAGACATATTCCGGCGACAGGGCCACGCCCGTCACCTCGAAGGTCAACCGCTTGCCGTTGGCGATGCCGGCAAAACTGTCGCCCGGCTTCAGCCCGTGGGCATTGGCAAACGCCTCCGAAATCAGCGCCTCGCGTGGCCGGTCAGCCATCGGCATCCGCCCCGAGCGCAAGTACGGCACGTTGAGCCTGGGATCAGCGTGATCAGGCAGCGACAGCAGCATGCCGGAGCCGGGTTCGGTCATGTCCGGCATTGCCAGCAGGACACGCTCGGCGACGCGCAGCTCCACTGCCAGCACGCCTTCGATCGCGGTCAGCTGCGGTTGCAGCGTCAGCGGAGCGCGGCTGGCGCTGGCGAAGACATGGCCAAAGCCGTTGCGCTGATAGTAGGCTTCGCGGGTGCTCTCGAGCGAATTGTGCGAGCCTACTGCGAGGATCAGGGTCGCCACTCCGCACGCCAGCACCAGCGACACAGCAAGCGCCTGTGCCCACAAGCGGCGGAAGTCCCTGGCGAGTTTCCTGTCGAGAGCGCGCATGATGGCTCACCAGTCCAGATCGGCGGGCTTGAGGCGCCGGTCATTGAGCTCGGTACGCGCGATGGCGCCATCGGCAAAATAGAAGGTGCGGTGGGCAAGCTGCCGGATCACCGCGTTGTGGGTGATGATGGCCGTGGTCGTGCCCAGCGCCTCGTTGACCTGCATAAGCGCCTCCAGCACCAGCCGTCCGGTCCTGGAGTCCAGCGCGCCGGTGGGCTCGTCGCATAGCAGCAGGCGCGGGTTCTTGGCGATGGCCCGGGCAATGGCGACCCGTTGCTGCTCGCCCCCCGACATCTGCGCCGGAAAGTGATCCATCCGCCCGGTCAGCCCGACCAGTTCCAACGCCTCTTCCGGCTTCATCGGATGACGCGAGATCTCGGTGACCAGCGAAACGTTCTCGCGCGCGGTCAGGCTGGGGATCAGGTTGTAGAACTGGAAGACGAAACCGACATTCTCTCGCCGGAACAAGGTCAACTCGCGCTCCGGCATGCCGGCCAGGTCATCGCCCTCGAACAGGATGCGGCCGGACGTGGGGGTATCCAACCCACCGAGAATGTTCAGGAAAGTCGACTTGCCGCTGCCGGACGGGCCCAGCAGCACGCTGACCTCGCCCTCGTAGAGCGTTGCGGTGGCCCCCCTCAGCGCATAGACCTCAACCTCGCCGGTGCGGTACACCTTCGTCAGGTCCTGCACCTCCAGAAGCGCCCGTGGGCCGGACCCGCTGCTTCGGCTGGCTGCCGTTACGGTCATCGCTCAAATCCGGTGGCAGTGCACGCGGAGGCTGGCCCGCAAGGCCCGGCACTCCGCCCCTTGTGTTTAGTCTAGGGAGCAGCTTTTGACCGGCATTGACGCAAGTCAACGGCGAACCGCTCGCATTCCTGCAATATAATCAGCACAGTGAAAACCGGGGCCAGCAACCGGCCATGAAGGAACCTGACCGATGGCATTTGAAAACATCATTGCGCGTATCCAGCTGCTGCTGACAGAGATGCAGAACCAGCCGGAAGACGAGCACGAGCTGCTGGAGCAGGTTCACGCGGAACTGGCACAGATGAAGTCGACGGGCCAACCGCTGCCCGACGACCTCGTGGAACTCGAAAAGCAGCTCGAAACACTGCTGCGCACCTGAGCGCCGCGCCCCCAACACGGAGACAGTCAGATGAAACCGACACGCACATGGATACTGGTGGCAGACGGCGCGCGCGCCCGGGTGCTGGAAAACACCGGCCCCGGCAAAGGTATCAGCGAGGTGCCTGGCATGGAGTTCGACGGGCAGACGCTTGAGAACCGCGAGATCATGGCAGACCGGCCAGGCCGGAGCTTCGAGAGCGCCGACCAGAGCCGCCACGCCATGGAGCCGCGTTCCGATCCGAAGCAGCTGATGGAAACCGCCTTCGTGACCGGCTTGGTGGAGACTCTCAGCAAGAAGTTCCAGGCTGGCAGCTTTGACCGGCTGGTGCTGGTGGCGGCGCCCAAGGCGCTGGGCGACATCCGCAAGGCAATGCCGGACGAGCTGGCGGGCGCCGTTTATGGAGAGCTGGCCAAAGACCTCACCAAGGTTCCCAATGCCGACATGGAAAAGCATCTCGGCGAGGTCATGGCGATCTGAAGCCGGTTGGCAGGCAGGCAGACAATAAAATGGGCGGGTCCGGTGGGCCCGCCCTCGGTGTTCACGCAGTGCCTGTGGCCTAGACGACTTCCTGGGCCGTGATGACGCGGAAGGTGCGCGTCTCGCCGTCGTGCTCCCGGATCGATACATATTCGCCGGGCCGGAAGCGTTCATCGCCGAAGCGGTAACCGGCCTCATCGTCGTCCGGATCACCGTGTATGTCGTAGTGAAACGCCCACGAGCCCCCGGGCTTGCGGATCAGGTGGCCGAGTTCGCGTTCGTCCGAACCCCAGAAGCGGGCAACCCGGCAGCGGTCGCGGTGCTTCTTCCATTCCTCCGGCTCGATGCGGTCCATGTTGTCGAGCGGCGCGACCAGCAGATAGCCATGCTGGCGGCTGCCATTGGGGAAGTCCCTGTCGCGGGCCAGTTCAAGGCGAATCTGTTTCAATGACATTACAAGTCCCTCGTTCAATGCGACATCAATACCGGCAGCGGTGCGCTCTTGATGACGGTCTCGCTGGCGCCGCCGAACACGAACTCGCGTACGCGCGAATGGCCGTAGGCACCCATCACCAGCAAGTCCGCGCCGGCATCGGAGGCCTTGGTCAGCAAGGCCGCGCCGGCATTCTCGTCGGCGGTCGGCATCGGCTCCGCGGTAACCTTGACGCCGTGGCGGGCAAGCGTGCTGGCCATTTCGGTACCGGGCAGGTTGCCGGCCTCGGCGCGCGTCTTCTGCGGATCGACCCAGACCAGCGTTACATCTGCCCCGTCTGCCATTACCGCCAGCGCATCGAAACAGGCGCGCGCAGCCTCGCGGGTGCCGTTCCAGCCCATCACCACCTTCTTGCCGATGGCGTCATAGCTCTTGCCGCGCGGCACGATCAGCACCGGGCGGCCAACCCCCATCACCACGTTCTCGGCAAACTCGGCCTCAACGCCGCAATAGGTGTCGCGGTCAACCTGGGCGATGATCGCCAGGTCTGCCACCCGTGCGGCCTCGCAGAATTCGCGCGACACGCTCATGTTGATGGCGTCAAGCTGGTGGAACTCGCCCTGCAGTCCGTTTGCATCAAGCGCATGGGCAAACTTTTCCTGAACCGACTTTGCCATGGCCAGATAGCGCTTGCGCTGGGTGTCGACGACATCGGCCATGGCCATGCCGGCATAGGCGGCATAGACCTCGACCGAGGGGATGACGTAGACGCCCGACAGATGCGCATCACTGGCGTTGGCGATGGCGGCCGCCGTCGGCAGGAGATGGTCGAGGTTGTCGATGTCGTTGAGACTGAGGGCGATGGTCTTGACCGTCATGGCGGTTCTCCGTTGGTAAGGTGTTGCAAGCAGTTAGCCACGCAAGCCCCACGGGCGGCATTGATCAGGGTCAAGCCGTGGACGGATGGTCTGGCGAGAGCGGCCATCGGCAGGCTTTTCTTGCGTGTCCGGTCTGCTACACATTTGCATCATGAACCGGATCCAGATCACCAGCACCATCTCCCTCGGCAGGCACGAGATCGAGGAGACCTTCGTACGCGCCAGCGGGCCGGGCGGGCAGAACGTCAACAAGGTGGCGTCTGCCGTGCAGTTGCGCTTCAACGTGGCGGCGTCGCCGTCACTGCCGGAAGGAGTGCGCCAGCGGCTGCTGGCCAGCGGCGACTCGCGACTTACCAAGGACGGCGTGCTGGTCATCATGGCCGACCGTCACCGCAACCAAGCCGCCAACCGGGAAGATGCTCTGTACCGTCTGAAGCAGGTGATCGCCAAGGCAGCCCATGTGCCGCGCAAGCGGATTGCCACGAAGCCTACCCTGGCCTCTAAGACCCGCCGCCTGGAGGCAAAGACAAGGCGCAGCACCACCAAGAAGACGCGCAGCAGCCGGGTTGATGGCGACTAGGAGCAGCGGGAGCCCGCGCTAGATCACATCCTTCGACCCGAGCACGTCGACCAGCACGGCGGCGATGATCACAAGGCCGCCGATGATCTGCACCGTGGTGAGCGTGGTGCCGATGAGTATCGCCGCAGACACGGTGGCGACCAGCAGTTCGGACATGGTAAGCAGCGCGGCGCGGGTTGCCGGCACCAGGCGCGCGCCCCACAACTGCCCGATCATCGACGGCCACATGGCAATCGCACCGAACGCCGCCAGCGCGGCCAGCAGGCCCGGGGTGAAGGTGCCTGCCGGTGGCAGTGCTGCCCCGGCGAACACGGCTGCCACGACTGACATGACCACCGCACCGGAGATCGCCGACAGGGTGCTGAGGTGGGGATCGATGTTGGGCCGGGCGCGGACCAGCGACAGCGTCATGCCCCAGCAGAAACCTGCACATATGGCTGACCAGTCGCCGGCATTCCTCGGCAGCGGAATGCCGCCATCGCCACCCAGCAACAGCCACAAGCCGGCAAACGCAATGATGACGGCAAATGCTCGGGCGATGTCCAGCCGGATGCCGAACACCAGCCGGTCGATCAGCGTGGTCCAGATCGGCAGCATGTAGAACAGGAAGATGGCGCGGATCACGTCGGTGTTGGTGACCGCGAAAAAGTACAGCGGCGCTGACAGGCCGATGCCGGCGCCGAAAAGGGCGATCCACGGCAGGTCGCCGCGCACGGGACGCGAAGACCACCGCCAGGCCGCAAGTACTGCAAACGGCCAGGCCAACGCCATGGTCAAGGCGGCCGCCCACAGCGGCCCGATGCCGGCCTCGTCCAGCTCCCGCAGCGGAATCCAGTAAAGCCCCCACAAGCCGGCTGCGAGGGCAATAGACAGCGAACCTTTCAGCGAGGGCGAGAAGCCTGAAGACAGCGGTGACCGGGAGAGCGTCGACATGGCTTGATCACTAGAGACAGGCGGTGCGGCGCGCAAGTGCTGACCAACGGCGGGCAAAGGCCTTGCCCGCAAGGCATTTCCCGGATCACATAATGGCGGGGGCGGCGAAAATGAGGACACGATGAAGATTGCAGTGGTTGGCACCGGCGCAATGGGCTCGGTCTATGCGGCCTTGCTGGCAGACGCTGGCAACGAGGTGTGGGCGGTGGATACCTGGACGGACCACCTGGACGCGATAGCGCGCAGCGGCTTGCGGGTGGACGGCGCCAGCGGCGAGCGTACCGTGAAAACCATCAAGCCCGTGCGGAATGTGGCGGACGCGGGCGCATGCGACCTTTACATCATCGCCACCAAGGCTTCCGGCGTTGGCGCGGCAGCCCGGGCCATCGCCGCGGCCATGGGGCCGGACTCGCTGGTGCTGACCATCCAGAACGGACTCGGCTCGGGCGAGCGGATTGCGCAGTTCATGCCAACGCAGAACGTGCTGCTGGGGGTGGCTGACGGGTTCGGCGCCTCGATGAAGGGGCCGGGTCATGCCCATCACAACGCCATGAAGCTGATCAGGCTTGGCGAGATGAATGGCGGATTGACGGACCGGCTCGCACGCGTCGAACAGGTCTGGCGGCAGGCCGGCTTCAATGCAAAGGCGTTCGAGGACATCAACCAGCTGATCTGGGAGAAGTTTCTTTGCAATGTCACCTTCTCGGCCCCGTGCACCGTGTTCGACTGCACCATCGGCGAGCTGATGGCCAATCCGGCCTGGTGGGAGATTGCCAGCGGCTGCACCCTTGAAGCCCATGCCTGCGGCGTTGCGAAGAACATCGCGTTCAGCTTCGATGATCCGGTGGCCTATGTCACCGCGTTCGGCGCCAACATGCCCGATGCGCGGCCTTCGATGCAGCTCGATCACATGGCAGAGCGCCGGTCGGAGATCGACGCCATCAACGGTATGGTACCGGTGCTGGGCCGCGCGCTTGGCATCGCCACACCCTACAACGAGACGCTGAGTGCCATTGTGCGCCGGCGGGAGGAAGCCTTCCCATGAAGATCGCCCTGTTCAGAACCAATTCGCGCACCGGCTATGGGGTGGTGGAAGACGGCGGCATCATCGAGCCGACAGACGGCTTTCTGGCGAAGTATCCGGACCTTGGTTCCGTGCTGACGGAAGAAGGACAGGCCGCGCTGGCGCACGACGTGGATGGCCGGCCGCCGATGATCCAACTTGACGATGTGAAGTTGCTGCCGCCACTGGCAGCGAACAACAAGGTCATTTGCGTCGGCATCAACTATCGCAAGAAGTATCCGGTCGAAGGGGCTGCACCGGAGCCCGATCGCATCGTCCTGTTCGCCAAGCATCAAGATGCCATCGTGGGGCATGGCGAGACGCTGGAGCGGCCGCACGGTGAAGCGGCGTCCACGTTCGACTATGAAGGCGAGATCGTTGTCGTCATCGGCAATGGCGGTCGGCATATCCCCCGCACCCAGGCGATGAAACATGTGGCGGGCTTCACCATCCTCGACGACGGTTCGGTGCGCGGCTGGCAGAAGCATTCGCTGCATGCGGGCAAGAACTTCGCCCGCTCCGGCGGCTGCGGCCCTTGGATCGTGACGGCGGACGAGATTGAAGACTTCGGCAAGATGAAGCTGACGACGCGGGTCAATGGCGAAATCCGCCAGCAAACCGATGTCGCGAGCATGATCTTTCCGCTGGACGAGTTGATTGCCTACATCTCGCACATCACGCCGCTGAACCCGGGCGACCTGATTGCAACCGGTTCACCCGAGGGCGCGGGTGGCAGCTTCACGCCGCCGAAGTTTCTGAAAAGCGGCGACGCGATCGAGATTGCCGTTTCAGGCGTCGGCACGCTGAAGAACGTGGTGGGATGAGAGGCGCCTGCCGCGGCTAGTGAATTTCAACCTCTGACCAGGTTTCAAAGCACATCTGGTCGCACAGCGATTGCACGCCAATCGTCGCCCTTCCGCCAACGCCTGCCGTCTCGCCGAAGACTTCCGCCAGCACGTCGCTGCAACCGCTCGACACCAGGTGTACGTCGTTGAAGTCAGGCTCGCAGGCGACAAAGCACAGGCAGCGGATCAAACCCCTCACCCGCGCCAGATCCCCCAACGCGTGCTTCATGCCGCCGATCATGTTGATGCCCGTCAACCGCGCCGCCTGATAACCCTGCTCGGGCGTCACCGTACCGCCGACACGTCCCGGGTGGAGAACCTTGCCGTCCTTCACAGGCGTGTGGCCTGACAGGTAAAGCACGTTGCCGACGATGTGGTGGGGTTTCATCCGGCCGTAGTTCTGGCCGTAATAACTGCCATCGTCGAAATTTGGCAGGGTGATGCCCATTGCCTTGATGCGATCCTCAATGCTCATTCATGCCTCCTGTGCGGGCGAGGACAACGGTTGCCGTTCAAACGCCGGGCCGTTTGGCCCGAGCCGCACGCCGGGGCGCAGCCGCGTATAGGGAATGCGGTCAAGCTGGCACGGATTTGCACCAGGGCTTTCGGCGAAGATCACCGTTTCGGCGATCGGCTCATAGTCGGCGAGGAAGTGCACCGCCGACTTCACCGCCACGATGTCCTGGTCCGGCGGGTTGATGCCGAGGTGGGTGAAGATCGCCTGGTCGGCGTTCTGGGTGCGGTTGGAGCCAACCACCACGGTAACCCCGCAATCGCGGTCGAGGATCTTGAGCGCCGCCATTGGGCCGAGGTGAGCGTGCGCCTTGCCGTACATCGGGCCGGTAAAGATGAAGTCGCCATCGGACAGCCGCTCCACCCGGACGCGCGCCGCAAAGGGCCCGGTGCCGAGCTCCGGGAACTTGCCGCCGATGTTCACCCCGATCTCCGCCCCCTGCCTGGCCGCATGGGCGGCGGCAGCGGTTTCCGGGTCCCACAACATGCCGAAGATGGCGCCCTGCGCCCCGCCTTCAACCAGCGCCGCCAGCAGGCCGGTGGTGTCGCCGGTGGCGCCGGCACCCGGGTTGTCCTGCGCATCTGCGATGAGAACCGGCTTCGCGGCGGAAACTGCGATCTGCCTTGCCTTCGCCACGGCTTCGGGCGCGGGGATCAACGGATTGTGGAGTTCGTCTTCAGCGGCCTGAAGTGCGGCGATCATCGTATCAGCCGCAGCATCCACGGCGGCCTGATCGGTGCCATAGGCGAACACCGAGCACCCGCAGTCGGCAACGTCTGCCGGCGGAAAGCCAAAGACGAAGTCGACTGATGAAACGCCTTCGCCCGCAAGCCCCGGCAGCATTGCGTACAGCCGTCCGCCCGGCTCGCGCCGGGTGGACTGGGCCTGGATAGGAATGATGTAGTCAAGCTGGCGCCAGGCCTTCGCGAAAGGCTTTGCGCGCTCGAGTTGCTGGCGCAGCAGACTGCGGGCCCGCGCACCGGTGCTGGCCATATCGACATGCGGATAGGTGCGGTAGATGGCAACGCAAGAAGCGCGCTCGAAGAAGGCGCGGGACAGGTTGCCGTGGAGGTCAAGGCTCACGGCGATGGGCAGGTCATCGCCCACCAGTTCGCGCAGGCGGCGCAACAGTTCCGCCTCGCCGTCCTCGTGGGACTGGGTCACCATCGCGCCGTGCAGGTCGAGGTAGATGCCGTCGATCCGGCCAGCCGCCTTCACACCATCGAGGATCATGTCCGAGATGCGGTCGAAGGCGTCGTCGGTGACGTAACCGCCCGGTTCGGCGAAGGTCCACAGGATCGGCACCAGGTCGAAATCGTCGCCCTCGTCGATGAAGCCGCCCATCGGCAGGTTGAGGCCCGACAGGGTGTCGATCACCGCCTGCCCCGTGCATAGTGCGGGCCAGGCGCCGCCCGCCTCGAACGTCTCGAACGGCGTCAGGATGGGCGCGAAGGTGTTGGTTTCGTGCTGAAAACCGGCGACGGCTATGCGGGGCTTGCTCATCCCTCCTGCCTCATGCCTCGCGTGCGAACAGGTGCTCGGCCATGACGCCGACGCGGGCTTCGATTTCCTCCATTGCGTCGAGGATCATATCTTCGCGGAACCGCGGTCCGACAATCTGCACCCCAACCGGCAGGCCATCGTTGTAGTTGGCCGGGATGTTGCCCGCCGGCAAACCGGTATAGTTGAAGGCGACCGAGTACATGCCCGCCCCCAACGTTTCGATGACGCCGTCCATGCCTTGCGCATCTCGATCCCAGTCGTAGGTTGGCTTGGGCAAAAATGGCGTGAGAACCAGCGGAAACTTGTCGAAAAACAGGTTGAATTGACGGTGATAATGATTGCGTTTCGCCATCAGCAACAGCAGGTCCGCGCCCTCGGGCGGATCGAAGTAGGCATCGTAGTTGGCAAAGATCGATTTCAGTTCATCGGTGCCATGCTTCTGGATTTCACCTCGCAGCAGCGCGTTGACCTCGCCGAACAGCGCCTTGCCGCCGTCGCGGCCGGCCTCGCGCAGTTCCGGCATGTCGGCCTCGACTACCTCGTAGCCCGCATCCACCAGGCAGTCGCGGGCGGTGTCGAGCGCCTTTTCAATCGCCGGATGAAGGTCGAATTCATAGGTGTTTTTCGTGAATGCAACCCGGATTTTCCCCTCCGGCCGCGGGCTTTCCCAGCCCATCGGCACCATCCAAGGGTCGTGCGCGTCATAGCGGATCAGCGCCTGCATGCCGGCACGCACATCGCGCACCTCGCGGCAGATGACGCCCTGCACCGACATGACCTGCGCCAGCAGCCCGCGCTCGGCCTTCTGCGACGGGTTCCACGCCGGCACCCGGCCAAGACCCGGCTTGACGGTGGCCGCGCCGGTTGCGGCAGCCGGATAGCGCAACGAACCGCCGATGTCGTTGCCATGCGCGATAGGCCCCATGCCGGCCATGACGGCGGAGGACGCGCCACCGGACGAGCCACCCGAGGAGGCGGTGTCATTCCACGGGTTGAAGGTGCGGCCATGCAGGGCGTTCGTGGTGGTGGCGCGGAACGAGAATTCCGGCGTGTTGGTGCGCCCGATGACAATGGCGCCTGCCGCCTTGAGGTTCTTCACCAGCGGCGCATCGTCCGGTGCGATGACGCCGGCATAGGCCTCCACACCGTTGGGCGTTGCCCTGCCCTTCTGGTCGACGTTTTCCTTGATGGTGACGGGCACGCCATGCAGCGGCCCGAGCGGACCGGCCTTCGCCAACAGGTCATCGTGTTGCCTTGCCTGCGCGATGGCCTCGTCGCCCAGGTCGTCGACGACGGCGTTCAACTTCGGGTTGACAGAGCGCATGCGCTCCACCGTGGCGGTCACCGCCTCCTCGCAAGATATCTCACCCGCAGCGATATTGGCTGCAAGATCACACGCGCTCATCTGCCAAAGCGGCTTGCCGGACATGGATGACCTCTCCTGACGTTCTGGATTGCATTCAAAGTGAACAACAGGATGACGCAACTGCACAAGCACAGTGCAGCATGGCGGGCATGCAGAACAATTCCGCACAGTGGCGTTGACTCGCAGTCAGTTGCACACCTTAAACTGCAATCCAAGGCCTGCAGGAGTGGCCGTAAACCCAGAGGAGGTAGAGTATGTTACGCTGGACAAGACGCAGTGTCATGGCGGCTTCGGTTGCACTGGCAGCCACGTTCGCCGCACCCACCTTGCAGGCAAATGCCGAGACTGTGCTGCGGGTCATCCCGCATGCGGACCTGAAGAACCTCGATCCGATCTGGACGACCGCCTACATCTCCCGCAACCACGGTTACCTGATCTACGACACGCTGTTCTCGATGAACGACAAGTTCGAGCCGCAGCCGCAGATGGTCGATACCTGGGAAACCTCAGACGACAAGAAGACCTGGACGTTCAAACTGCGCGAGGGCCTGAAGTTCCATGACGGCGCCGATGTGACCGCGGAAGACGTGATCGCCTCGCTGAAACGCTGGGGCGCGCGCGACGGAATGGGCCAGCAGCTGATGGGCGTGATGGAAGAGATGACGGCGGTGGACGCCTCGACATTCCAGTTCAAGCTGAAGGAGCCCTATGGACTGGTGCTGGAGTCGATCGGCAAGATCTCGTCGAACGTGCCGTTCATCATGCCCAAGCGGGTTGCCGAAACCGATCCGTTCGAGCAGATCACCGACTATACCGGGTCCGGCCCCTTCATGTTCGTGAAGGAAGAATGGGTGCCCGGCTCGAAGGTGGTCTACAAGAAGTTTGCCGACTACAAGCCGCGCAGCGAAGAACCGAACGCAGCCTCGGGCGGCAAGATCGCCAAGGTTGACCGCGTGGAATGGACCTATTTCCCGGACCAGACCACGGCGATGAACGCCCTGATCAGCGGCGAAGTGGACTTCTTCGAGCAGCCCGCCAATGACCTCGTGCCGATTCTTGAAGCCAGCCCTGATCTGGTCGTCGAACTGAACGACCCGCTGGGCAGCATCGGTTTTGCCCGCTTCAACCACCTGCTCCCGCCGTTCGACAAGGCCGAGGTGCGCCGGGCTGCGATCATGGCCATGAAGCAGGAAGACTACATGCAAGGCGCGGTGGGTGATCCGAAATACTGGAGGACCTGCTACTCGGTCTATCCGTGCGGCACGCCGCTGGAAAACGACGCGGGCTCCGACGTGATGGCAACCGGGGACATCGAGAAGGCCAAGGAGGCGCTGGCAGCCGCCGGCTATGACGGCACGCCTGTCGTCATCATGCAGCCGACCGACATTCCGCTGCTGTCCGGCTTCTCGCTGATCACCGCCGAGAAGCTGCGCAATGCCGGCTTCACCGTGGATGTGCAGGCAATGGACTGGTCGACGCTGACGTCGCGGCGCGCCAAGCGTGACCCGGTGGCCGACGGCGGCTGGAACATATTCCATACCTGGTGGATCGGCGCCGACGTCATGAACCCGACCGCCATTGCCTTCTCGGGCAACCCCGAGAAGGGCTGGTTCGGCTGGCCCAAGGACGAGGAACTTGAGGCTGCCCGTACAACGTTTGCCAATGCCACCTCGGCTGAAGATCAGAAAGCGGCGGCTACAAAGGTGCAGGAGCGGCTTTGGGCCATTGGCGCGTCAGGACATCTGGGACAGTTTTTCGTGCCGGTTGCCTACCGCAAGAACGTCAAGGGCCTGATCAAGTCGCCGGTGCAGTTCTTCTGGAATATGTCGATCGAATAGCATCGGGATGACAAGCCATTGGAGGCGGCGGCCTGATTGCCGCCGCTTCCACAATTGACCGGTTGACGGCGCTCGCTGGCGAACCCTGGAGCAACAGCGGTTCACCTTGAACGGCTGAAGTTGCTCAAGGACTTTGAAATCGAGCACCTTTATCCGATCAGATGATTCATTCTGACCGGATGATGCTCTAGCTCGAAAAGGCACCCCATGCTGGCCTATATCTTCAAGCGAATCCTGGCGACGGTGCCTGTGATGGGCGTCGTGGCGCTGTTCGTCTTTCTGATGTTGCGGCTGTCGCCGGGCGATCCGGCCGCCGTCATCGCAGGGGACTATGCCACCACGGAAGACATTGCCCGTATCCGCGAGAACCTGGGCCTCAACGATCCGATCGTGGTGCAGTTCACCACGTGGGTGGGCCAGCTGCTGCAGGGTGACCTGGGCATTTCGATCTTCACCAACCTGCCGGTGACCACGCTGATCGCGCAGCGCCTTGAGCCAACCTTGCTGCTGACGTTGACCACCATTCTCTTCACCGTCGCCGTGGCAATACCACTGGGCGTTCTGGCGGCCTGGAAACAGGGCAGCCTGATCGACCGGGGCGTCATGCTGTTCTCGGTGGCAGGCTTCTCGATCCCGGTGTTCGTGCTGGGCTATATCCTGATCTACGTGCTGGCCATCCAGCTGAAGGTGCTGCCGGTGCAGGGCTACAAGTCGCCGTTCACCGACGGGTTGTGGCCGTTCCTGCGCCACATCGCGCTGCCAACCATCACGCTGTCGGTCATCTATATCGCGCTGATTGCCCGGATGACTCGAGCATCGGTGATGGAGGTGCTGCAGGAAGACTATGTGCGCACGGCGCGCGCCAAGGGCCAGAGCGAGTTCAAGGTGCTGATGAAGCACGCCTTGCGCAACGCCGCCGTGCCCATCGTCACCGTGATCGGGCTTGGCATCGCGCTGCTGATCGGCGGCGTCGTGGTAACGGAGAGCGTTTACAACATTCCCGGTCTGGGGCGGCTTGTGCTGGATGCGGTGCTGAAGCGCGATTACCCGATCATCCAGGGGCTCATCCTGCTGTTCAGCTTCGTGTACATCCTCATCAATCTGCTGATTGACCTGGCCTACACCATATTCGACCCGAGGATCAGGTACTGATGGCAAGCGATGCAAACCCGGTGGATTTCTCGGAATCAGCGGACACCACGCTGTCATCACGCAAGGACGTCAGCCTTGCCTCCATCATGTGGCGCCACCCTTCCGTTTTCTGGGGAGGGCTGTTGCTGGTGGTGATGGTGATCATCGCTGTCATCGGACCGCTTTTCACCGTCGATCCGGTGGCGCTGAACCCGATCAAGCGGCTGAAGCCGCCATCAGCTGAATTCTGGTTCGGCACCGACTTTCTCGGCCGGGACGTGCTGGCTCGCGTTGTTCATGGCGCGCGCGTATCGCTGGTGGTCGGACTGGCGGTGGCGGTCATAGCGGTGGTGCTCGGCCTGGTCATCGGGCTGGTGTCGGGCTACCTGCGCTGGCTGGACGCCATCATGATGCGGGTGATGGACGGGCTGATGGCCATTCCCGGCATCCTGCTTGCCATTGCGCTGATCTCGCTGTCGGGCGCCACGCTGGTCACGGTGATCGTCGCCATCGTCATTCCCGAAATTCCACGAGTGGTGCGGCTGGTCCGTTCAGTGGTGCTGTCGGTGCGCGAGGAGCCTTACGTCGAGGCCGCCATTGCGGCGGGTACCCGGCTTGTGCCCATCCTGTGGCGGCACATCCTGCCCAACACCATCGCGCCGCTGATCGTGCAGGCTACCTATATCTGCGGCTCGGCCATGCTGACCGAGGCCATCCTCGGCTTCCTGGGCGCCGGCATCCCGCCGGAAATTCCGAGCTGGGGCAACATCATGTCGGAAGGCCGCACCTACTTTCAGCTGACGCCGTGGATCATCTTCTATCCCGGCATTGCGCTGGCGCTGACTGTGCTGGCGGTGAACACGGTGGGCGACGGTCTGCGAGACACGCTTGATCCACGCATTGCGAGGAAGATGTGATGGCCAGGCGCAAGGAGGACGAAACGCCGGTTCTGGACGTGCGTGGCCTGTCGGTGACGCTGCCGAAGGGCGCGGACCGCAAGTATGCGGTAGAGGACGTTTCGTTCGCCGTGGGACGCGGCGAGATCGTTTGCGTGGTGGGCGAGTCAGGCTCCGGCAAGTCGGTCACGGCGCAAACGGTCATGGGCCTCATTCCGCGCAAGGAACTGACTCCGGTTGCCGGCGAGGCGCTGTTGCAGGGCGAGGATTTGCTCAAAAAGTCCGACACCGAGCTGCGAGGCCTGCGCGGCGTCAAGATGGCGATGATCTTCCAGGAGCCGATGACGGCGCTCAACCCGGTCATGCGGGTGGGCGACCAGATCGGCGAGATGCTGGAAATCCACACCCGGATGTCTGACGCCGAAATTCGCGCCCGGGTGATAGAGGTGATGAAGGACGTCAACCTGCCGGACGTCGAGCAGATGGTGGACAGCTATCCGCACCAGCTTTCCGGCGGGCAGCGGCAACGCATCATGATCGCCATGGCGCTGGCGCTGGAACCGGCGCTGCTGATCGCCGATGAACCGACGACCGCACTCGACGTGACCACGCAGGCGCAGATCCTCGACCTCATCAAGGACATCCAGAAGCGCCACGGCACCGGCGTGATGTTCATCACCCACGATTTCGGCGTCGTGGCCGAGATTGCCGACCGGGTGGTGGTGATGCAGCAGGGCAAGGTGGTGGAGCAGGGCACGGCGGAGCAGATACTGAAGCGGCCGCGCGAACCCTACACGAAGATGCTGATCAGCTCGGTGCCGAGCCTGGTGCCGCCGAAGCGCAAGCCGATAACGGCGGGAGAACCAATCCTCGCCGCCCGGGGGCTGGAGAAGGTGTATGGCGCAACCGGCTGGTTCGGGGCAGGCCGCGTGGTGCACGCAGCCAAGCAGGTGGAGCTGGAAGTGCGCCGCGGCGAGACGCTGGGCGTTGTGGGCGAGTTGGGTTCCGGCAAGTCCACGGTGGCGCGCTGCATCGTCCGGCTGATCGATCCGACTGCGGGTGAAGTGCTCATCGACGGCAAGAACATTGCCGGCCTGTCGCCAGCGCAGATGCGGCCGTACCGGCGGGATGTGCAGGTGGTGTTCCAGGATCCGTACCGGTCGCTCAACCCCCGCCGCACGGTTGGCCAGTCGATCATCGAGGGGCCGATGAATTTTGGCCTCTCCGCGGCTGAGGCCCTTAAACGGGCCGGCAGCCTGATGGAAATCGTCGGCCTATCGGCTGCCGCCCTCGACCGCTTCCCGCACCAGTTCTCGGGTGGCCAGCGGCAGCGCATCTGCATCGCCAGGGCGCTGGCCATGGAACCGAAGGTGCTGATTGCCGATGAAGCCGTTTCGGCGCTTGACGTGTCAGTGCAGGCTCAGGTCCTGAAACTGCTCGACGATGTGCGCAAGCGGTTTGACCTCGCCATGCTGTTCATTACTCATGACTTGCGCGTGGCAGCGCAGATCTGTGACCGGATCATGGTGATGCAGAAGGGCGAGGTTGTCGAAAAGGGCCCTACCGCGAAGGTCTATGCGAGTCCCGCGCACCCCTATACTCGGCTTCTTCTCGACGCCGCTCCAGGCAAGGATGCCTTCCAGCCAAAAAATCTTGACGTTTGATTTTGGTCAAAGACGCTCAGGGGCTCCGCCGTTATCTATCCCTTTACGGATGGACCTGTACCTTATCGTTCGTACAAGGAGAGAACTTCGATGGCCAATCCACTTTTGCCAAGACTTTGGGGCAGCAGCGGAAAGAGCGATGACCTGTTTTCCAACCTGCACCGCGAAATTGATCGCGTTTTCGAGGATTTCACCCACGGCGGACACCTGCCGTTCACATCGGGGAACGGCAAGATGTCTCCCCGGACAGACCTGTCGGAAACGGACAAGGAGATCGAGCTGACGGTCGAATTGCCGGGTGTCGAGGAGAAGGATATCGACATCTCGCTTGCCGGCGAGGTGCTTACGCTCAAGGGCGAGAAGAAGTCCGAGACCGAGAAGAAGGACAAGGACTATCACGTCGTCGAAAGAAGCTATGGCATGTTCGAGCGCTCTACGCGCCTGCCCTGCCCGATCGACGAAGACAAGATAGACGCGGTGTTCATGAACGGCGTGCTGAAGATCACGCTGCCAAAGGCACCGGAGGCGCAGACAAAGTCGAAGAAGATCGCCATCAAGGCGCATCACTGACGACGACAAGACATCTTCCCGGTCTCCCCCGGCCCGGAAGGTGAAGCCGGGCGGATCCGGACCCTGTTTCAGTGCGCAGGGATTTCGGGTCCGCCTGGCGACTCTCCCCGAAGGAGGGCGTCAGCCGCCATGGCGTGGCTCAATTGCCAAAAACCGACGCCTTGCCATCCAGCGAAATGACGCGGTCATAGACCTCCGGCCGCCGGTCGCGGAAAATGCCCCAATAGCTGCGTCTTTCGGCCAGGTCATCCAGGTCGAACTCGTGCGTCAGCACGGTTTGCGACATCCGGTCAGCCTCGGCAACCTTCTCTCCCGTGAAATCGGCAATGAACGACGAGCCGTAGAAGGTCATCTCCGTGCCTTTCCTGCCCGGCTCGGTGCCGATGCGGTTGGAGGCGATGAGCGGCATCAGGTTGGCGCCGGCGTGACCTTGCTGCACGCGCTGCCAGTGACTGGCCGAATCCCATGACGGATCAAGCAGTTCGGAACCGATTGCAGTCGGGAAGAACAGCAGTTCCGCGCCCATCAGCGCCATGGAACGGGCTGTTTCAGGGAACCACTGGTCCCAGCAGATGCCGACGCCGATGCGGCCGAAGGCGGTATCCCACACCTTGAAGCCGGTGTCGCCGGGCGAAAAATAATATTTCTCCTGGTAGCCGGAGCCGTGGGGAATGTGGGTCTTGCGGTAGATGCCGAGGTTCTTGCCGTCGGCATCGATGATGGCAACGGAATTGAACCGGGCATTGCCGGCCAGTTCGTAGAACGACACCGGCAGCACCATGCCGAGTTCCCTGGCCACGCCCCGGAAGTGTTCGATGGTGGGGTGACCCTCCGCCGGCTGGGCGCGCTTGTAGTGCTCCGGCAGTTCGTCCTGGCAGAAATAGTAGCCTTCGAACAATTCCTGCAGCAGCGCGATGTTGGCGCCGCGGGCGTGGGCCTCGCGCACCAGTTTCTCGCCGCGCTCGACGTTTTCCTTCACCACGTCGGTGCAGGCCATCTGCGTTGCCGCCACTGTTACCTTGCGCATGACTGCTCAACCTCCATTGCTTTTGCACAGCGGCTCCTGCTGGGTAATGCAATGCACCCCGCCGCCGCCCTTGAATATGTCGATTGCCGGCACCGACACGATTTCCCGGTCATTGAACAGGCGGCGGAAGACATTTTCTGTCACCTGGTCTTGCGGGTCGTCGAAACTGCACAGCACGACGCCGCCGTTGACGAACGAGAAATTGATGTAGGAGCACGACAGCGGGTCGCCGTGATGGTAGCGCTCAGCCGGGGCATCCAGCACAATCACTTCCATCCGGTTGCCATTGGCATCGGTCTGCGCCCTCATGATCGCCTCGATTTCCTTCGCGGTCTCATGATCAGGGTGAGACGGGTCCGGCTGGCCGTGCACCAACACGACCCCGGGCTTCACGAACACGGCAAGCGTGTCCACGTGACCGTCTGTGCCTGCATCGAGCGTGTCGGCCACGACGCCACGGGGCAGCCAGATCGCCTTTCGGGTGCCCAGCTTCTCATGGAACTCGGCCTCGATTTCCTCACGGGTCCAACTGGGGTTGCGGTTGGGGTTCAACTGCACCAACTCGGTCAGCAGGATGGTCCCCTGCCCGTCGACATGGATGCCGCCGCCTTCATTCACCAGCCTTGAGGGTATGCGCTCGGCGCCCGCCCTTTCCGCCACGAAGCGGGCGATCAGCGCATCCGCCGAACGTTCCGGGAAGGTGCGCCCGCCCCAGCCGTTGAACTGCCAGTCGACGGCGCCCAGCTCTCCGGCCTCGTTGACAACGAACGTCGGGCCGATGTCGCGCATCCAGCTGTCGCCGAGCTCGCGCTCGACGACCGATACGGAGGGGTCAAGCCAGGGGCGCGCCACGTCCCGCTCGCCCGGCGGCACAACCATCACAACCGGTTCAAAGCGCGCAACGGCATTGGCGGCGCCTGCCCACGCGGCATAGGCCTCTTCGGAAGAGCCGATGAATTCGAACACGTCAGGATTGTTCGGCCAGGCCATCCAGGTACGCTTGTGAGGAGCCCATTCGGGCGGCATCGTCCAGGGCATTTCCCACTCCGGTTAGACAGGCGTCAGATATCCAGACCCTTAGCACTGGTACGATGGTTGCACCAGTGATTGGCGCTTGTGCCATGCGGTTGATCCAGCCTAGCTAGTTCAGGAGTGAAATGCTGACGGACGCTGCGGCAGGTCGGAATGGACATCGGACATTTCTGGAATTTTGCACAAATCGTGCTGGCCGATATCGTGCTGTCTGGCGACAATGCGCTCATCATCGGCATGGCGGCCGCGGGCCTGGCGCCGGAATTGCGCCGCAAGGCGATCATCTTCGGCATGGCTGCCGCCGCGATCCTGCGTATCATCTTTGCCGTTTTCGCCACGTATCTGCTGGAAATCCAAGGCCTGTTGTTCCTCGGCGGACTGCTGCTGATATGGGTGTGCTGGCGGCTGTTCGGTGAAATTCGCGACCAGATCGCCGAACGCGCCGCCGAAGCCCAGGACGAAGCCGAAGAAGGCGGTTATGGCGGGCCGCCGCGCCGTTCCATCGGACAGGCGCTGTTGTCGATCACGGTGGCGGATGTGTCCATGTCCATCGACAACGTCCTGGCCGTTGCCGCAATCGCCCGGGAAAACACATTGCTGCTGGTGTTCGGGCTTGCCCTGGCCATTGCGCTGATGGGTTTCGCCGCCTCGATCATCGTCAAGCTGCTGACGCGTTTTCCCGCCATTTCGTGGGCCGGACTGGCGGTGCTGTGCTACGTCGCAGGGCGCATGTTGTACGAGGGTTGGCCCGACGCTGCCGCCGTCCTTGGCCTGGCATGACAGTTGGCCAGTTCCGGGGCTCGATCCATGGCCGTCAATTCGCTGGACAATCGTCGTCACTTGGCCGCATTTCAGCGTTAACGCAAATCATATTGACGACGTTTGCCTTGATGCGAGGACCATATCCCATGAGCCACCGCCTTGTCCGCAGGCTTGCCGCCTTGACCGTGGCACTGACAACCACGCTCGCCGTGTTCAACGTGGCCCTGGCATCCGATAGCGAACCTGCGTCAGACAATGCAATCATCGAGATGAAGGTTGGCAAGCTTGGCTTCCTCGTCGGCGTCTCGCGCGGCGATGGCAGGGTTTTCTACAACGGCCGCGAAGCGGAACTTGAGATCAACGGGTTGCGTGTCGGGCTGACCATTGGGGCCTCGTTCGCGAACATGCGCGGCGAGGTCTACAACCTCAAGCGTCTGGAAGACATTGCAGGAACGTACGTGTCTGCGCAGGCCTCGGTGGTTGCCATCAAGGGCGGCGGGCAGAACCTGGTGCTGGTCAACGAGAACAACGTGCGGCTGGTGCTGTGGGGCGAGCAGACCGGCCTTGATGCCTCGCTCGACGCCGGCGGCATGGTTATCAGCCTGCGCTGAACATCCCGGCGGCCAACGCTCAGATCAGCCCCATCTGCTTCAGTGATCCAAGGTCCAGCGCCAGGTCCCGGCTCTGGAACTGGGCAAACACATCCGACAGGAAGGCCCGCAGCCTTAGACGCACCATGGGCGACAGGCCGACATATCCCTCGCTCACGAAACGGCTGAACGAGAACGGAGGCTCTTCCGCCACCGCGAGCGCCTCACGGTCGATCTGCGGAATGTAGAGTTCGGCATCCGGCTCGATTTCATCGAACACGTCGCGGGCCTGGCGGGTCAGCACCGGATTGCCGATAAAGCCATTGCGCACCAGATAGAACTGTTCGGTGGAGAACGCGCCGTGCAGGTCCCGCGCCGTCATCAGCGACGTCAGCGACTTGTCGAGAACGAAGGCTATGACCAGTTCGAGACCGGCATCGTGGGCAGCGTTGATGAAGTCAAGGTTGTCGATCACGGTAAAGAACGTGTCGAGGCCGTTGGCAGGCAGGTCGACGACGTAGTCGCGTGACGGATGTGCAAGCACCGCATCAAACAGACGAATCTGGCCAGCCGTCCTGTCAAGGTCAACCAGTGTCGAGCGGGCGGGAAAGAACCGGTTGATGTGGCCGCGCGGTTCATCGCAATCGAACACGTGCGGGTCGCGGCCGGTGAGCAGCATATGGTCCGTCAACAGGCGCGCTGTCAGCGTCTTGCCGTTGCGGGACTCGTCCGAGCACACCACGGTCATCCGGCTTCCAACGCGATCGCTCACATGCGTCTTCCTGTTGAGGAGCCGCAAAGGCGCAGTCGCACGCCCGGTTGCGGCCGAATCAAACTCCCGAGATCACTTGCCAGCCTGACGCCAAGACCGCGGCCGGAAAAGCCCTGCTGCCGCGGCATTGCCATCCGGCATTCTCGGCCACGTTCGCCATGTTGTGGCGTGGTTCCGGTACCCGCACAACCCGGCCGTGACGGGCGCGGGGACCGGAAACCATGCGTGTCTTGTACAACCAGGGAGCCGGTTATTTGGACTTGCCCTTGGACCCGCTAGTCGAACCAGCGCCGGAGCCAGTCAACATCTGGACGAGGCGAAGCTGGCTGAACTCGGCGTCCAGATCATCGCACCACTTCTTTACATAGCCGCGCAGCACGAACGAGAAGTTGGCCGGCTTGCCCTCGGCATCCTTGTTGTCGATGAAGTTCTTGTAGGTGACGTTGGCGAGGTCAACCTGCTCCGCAGCCATCTCGTTCAGCTTCGGAATCTCGATCTCGCGGGCCTCGTTGACGTTGGAGAAGTACCGCTGATAGGTCTTCTCGTCCCACTCGAAGAAGTTGGTTTCATTGATGAAATTGCGCGCAACGACGTAGTCGATGCCCTGCACGTACTTGGTCACTTCCTGCAACTCGTCGAGCGAGGCGATGGCCGGGCCAACCACGTGGACCAGCCCCATCTCGAACATGCCGTCGCGGGCCGCCTGCAGCACGCCGATCTTCTCGAAGGTGTCCAGTGCGTAGGACAGGTTGCCGGCCTTCAGGTCGACGATGGTCACCGGCACCTTTGCGGTTTCCAGGGTGTCGAGCACCTTCATCTGGTCGGCCACATTGTGCAGGTCGATGATCTCGGTGATGTTGGGGTAGAACCGCTGCAAGGTGCCGCGCGGGTTCTCTGTGTCGAAGGCGCGCGCCAGCACGTTGTTGCGGTGCAGATGATCAAGCAGGGCGCGCGAAATGGTGGTCTTGCCGACGCCGCCTTTGTCAGCTCCAACCATGATCACAACAGGTTTCATTCAGATAATTCCCTCTCACAAGTAGAACGTCATCCCGGCGACGGGCCTCACCGCGGTCGAATAGCATGTTAACGGCCGACACGCTACAGGTTAGGCAAGATTCAGACCGTCCGTACATTCATCAATGAGCGCAGTACACGCCTTGGAAAACCCGGCACAGACATATCGCGAGGCCGCCGTCGGCATGACCAGATCAGGTTGGGGGGACCTGGAGTTCTTCAGGTCAGGCAAGGCTCTCGCCATTGCAGCAGCGCTCGATGCCAAGGCAGGCGAAGGCGCGGTCATTCTGCCGCCTCCAACCGATGTCTTCAGGGCGCTGGACATGACGCCGCCGCAAAGGGTTCGGGCAGTGATCCTGGGTCAGGACCCCTATCCCACGCCCGGCGATGCGCACGGGCTGGCATTCTCCATGGCAACGGACGGGCGGCGGTTGCCGATGTCGTTGCGCACCATTTTCGAGGCGCTGGCGCGTGATACCGGGCAGCCGCCGCCGCGCCATGGCGACCTGTCGCGCTGGGCCAGGCATGGCGTGCTGCTGCTCAACACGGTGCTGACAGTGGAGGCTGGCAAGGCCCACGCGCACAAGGGGCTTGGCTGGGAGGCGCTGTCGCGGGAGGTACTTGAACGCTTGAACGCAAGCAAGGAGCCGATTGTATTCATGCTGTGGGGCAAGCCTGCCCAGGCCGCAGGAAGCAAACTGGACCGCCGGCGCCACTGCGTGATCGAGACTGCGCACCCCTCGCCGCTGGCGCGCGGCAGCGGGCCTGTGCATCGCTTCGTCGAGGCTCAGCCCTTCCGCGAGGCCAATGACTGGCTAGGTGCACGCGGCCTCGAACCGATCGACTGGTTCCTGTGTGATTGACAAGTCGCAATGCGAGCGCCTACGCAATCAGCAATATCCTTGCGGCAAGAATGTGTGACCGGGAGAGCCTTGCATGGCCAGACCACCGCTGACGGCGTTCTCGCCCAGCTTCAACGGACCGGAAGGCCAGGAAGACATGCCCTGGCTGATGACGGCCGGGCCAGTGGTCACGTCGCGCGACGTCAAACTGGCCATGCTGGCAGACTGGAGCGTGCGCGATGCGGAGTTCATAACGCTGGCGCTGCGGGTGACGGAGCAACTGCTCGACCTCGTCAACGGCAACGAGCTTTACGACTGCATTCCAGTGAATTTCTCAGGCCTTGCGGCGATGGAGAGCGCACTCGGTGCGCTGGCGCCGTCAGGACGCAAGCGGCAAACGCTGGTTGCCGCGACTGGCCCGTGTGCGGCGGAAGCAACCGGCATTCTCGAACACCTCAAACGGCCGCATCAGGTGCTGGGCGTGCAGGCCGGCAAGCCGGTGAGCTCGCGCGGCCTCATGAGGGCGCTTGAGGCGACTGCGGATGTGCAGACCGTGGTGCTGTCGCAGCTGGACATAACAACCGGCATCGTGTCGCCAGTTGAAGAACTGGCCGGCAAGGCCAAGGCGGCCGGCAAGACGGTTGTGGTGGATGCACGGCATGGGCTGGGCGCGCTGCCGGTGGACCTGTCGGCCGGGCACGTGGATGCCCTGGTCACGGTGCCGTGGTGCGCGCTGGGCGGCGTACCTGGATTTTCCTTCATCGTGGCGCGGCGAGATCTGCTGGGGGTCAAGCTGGCCAGTTCACCATCTGCCGCGCTTGACCTGTTCGAATTGTGGAACGGCGTTCACCGGACCGGCCGGTTTCCGGGTACGCCGCCTGCCCAGGCCATCAGCGCCTGCGCGGCTGCACTGCGCGAACTCGACCTGGAAGGCGGCCCACCAGTCAGGCTGGCGCGGTTCCGGCAGGTCCACAAGCGACTGCAGGCCGGAATGGCGCAGCTTGGTTTCCAGGCGGCGGTGGACGCTGGCGATGCCGCTTGTGGTTTTCTGACACTTTATGCTGCGCCGTCCGACCCCAACTACAACTATCCGGCCTTTGCCCAGCGGTTGCGCCAGCGTGGCTTCATCATCATGGATGGCGAGGGGTGCCCAGCTCCTGCCGGTTCGTTCCGCGTGGCGACGATGGGGCACATGCAGGATGAGACGGCAGACAGCTTCGTCGAGGCGGTTGAGCAGGTCATGCGCGATCTTGGCATGAGGTCCGGCAAGGCGGGCTGAGCGAGGCTTGGCATCATGATTTGTCATAATGTATCGTATGTTATCGCCATCAGGATAGAGAAGGTCTGATCGAACAGCGCAGGATCGGCAGAGCGCGCACGTGATGTCTGCCTACAAGAAGAGCTGCGAGGGGTTTGCGCCACTTTACCGCAAGATTGCACAGTATAAGCAGGACCAGACAGGTCCAATGTGTGATTACCTGACAGTGGCAGACGTCATGACCATTCATGACGACTAGGTTGCCATATTTCGCGGAGCAAGCGGCGTGCCATGACCCCGGGCAGCATGAAGCTCGATTTGCTTGATGCCTGGCTGCGCGACAACACCGCGCCTCTCTGATCCAGTCTCCGTCCGGTAACGGCAGGGGGTCTCAGCCCCTGCCCTTCCACGGCACCAGCCACTTCTCGGCCATGCGCATCAGGATATCGATACCATAGCCGATGATGCCGATCAGGATGATGCCCATGATGACGATGTCGGTGAGCTGAAACTTCGAGGCGTTGACGATCATCATCCCCGCCCCCTTGTCAGCCGCCACCAGTTCGGCCGCCACCACGGTGCCCCAGCACACGCCCATGGCAACCCGCGCGCCGGTGAAGATTTCCGGCAACGAGTTTGGCACGATGACGTGGCGCAGGATCTGCCACTTGGAGGCGCCGAGTGAATAGGCGGCGTGCACCTTGGAGATACTCACGCCTGACACTCCGGCGCGCGCCGCAATCGTCATGATCCATAGCGCTGCCAGGAACAGCAGGATGACCTTGCCCTCCTCACCGATACCGAACCAGATGATGACCAGCGGGATCAGCGCCAGCGGCGGCACGGGTCGCATGAACTCGACGATCGGGTCGAACCAGCCGCGGAACCAGCCGGACAGGCCCATTGCATAGCCGAGCGGTATGCCGATGATGCTGCCAATGACGAAGCCGGCAATGACGCGGGACAGCGACGAGCCAAGGTGCTCCCACAACGTGTAGTTCTTGTAGCCATCACGCGCGATCTCGACGACGCGCGACACCACGGCCTCGGGTGCGGGCAGCCAGATCGGCTCCATCTGCCAGCCGGTGTCGGGCTTCACAGACAGTGACCCCCGGCCCGTCATGGTGATCTCGCCGTTGGCGAAACGCACGGTCTTGCCGGGCTCGATGGGCTGGCCGTCGATGGCGGTTATGCGATAGCCCTCGTCGCCGCCGCCGGCATCGTTGTCCTGCGGCTTGACCAGGGCGGAACGCCAGGCAGCGATCTTCACCGCGTCATCCTTGGCGAACCCGTCCTGGCTGTCGGCGGGCGGATCATCGACGGCTTGCTCCGAGCTTGTGCACCCGGATGTTGACCCGTGCGTCGTCGGTCTGCGCCGGCGGCGTTGGTGGCCGTGTAGGTGAAGCCGGTGTCGCCCATGAACGGGCCCGGCACGTGCAGGGGCGTGATCTTCGAGCCCGTAAAGGCGCCCCACAATGCGAACAGCGCGACGATCGACACGATCGAGGCGAATCGGTTGGCGGACGACCGCACTTTCGTCGCCGAAGGTGACGGTTTTCAGGCTGGTGAAGTCGTGAGCCGCCTCGCGCGAGCGCACCCAGAACCCGTAGGCCATGAAGGCGAGGACAAAGATCGCTATGTAAATCAGCCCGACAATCATGCCACGTCCTCCTGACGGCCCATGATCTCTTCTTCCATGTCCCAGATCATCGACAGGATTTCCTCGCGCTTGCGGCCGAATTCGGGCTCCTTCTTCACCTCACGCAAATCCTTGCCAACGCCCATTTCGGCGAACGGCAAGCGGTACTCCTTGTGAATGCGACCAGGCCGTGGCGCCATCACCACCAGACGCTCGCCAAGCAGCAGCGCTTCCTCCACCGAGTGGGTGATCAGGATGATGGTCTTGCCGGTTTCCTTCCAAAGCTTGAGCACAAGGCCCTGCATCTTCTCGCGAGTCAGCGCATCAAGCGCGCCGAGCGGCTCGTCCATCAGGATCACGTCAGGATCATTGGCGAGGCAGCGGGCCAGCGCCACGCGCTGCTGCATGCCGCCCGACAGCTCGTAGATCATCTTGCTCGCCGAAGTCCTGCAGACCAACAGTTTTCAGCAGGTGGTCGACGATCTTCGCCGTTTCAGCCTGCTGGCTTGCCTGCCATGTCGGGTCCGAAGGCGATGTTCTTGCGCACGTTCATCCACTCGAACAGCGCGCCTTGCTGGAACACCATGCCGCGCTCCGGCGCCGGGCCGGTGACACGGTGATCGTTCAGCATCACCTTGCCTTCGGTGGGCGCCAGAAAGCCGGCGACGATGTTCAGCAGCGTGGTCTTGCCACAGCCGGAGGGTCCGAGAACCGAGAGCAGCTCGCCCTCCTTCAGTTCCAGTGAAACGTTCTTCAGCGCCTGCACCGCACTGCCGTCCGGCAGTTCGAAGCGCATCGAGATGTCGTCGATGACAAGGGTACCCATCGCTGTCTCCACCCGGCGATATGAAAAAAGGGGAGCCGCCTTTCATGCAGCGGCTCCCCCGGTGTGCGTGTCAGGCTCACATGCCCGAAGCGGACTTCAGCGGACCGGTGTTCACCGCACCGTCATAGCTGTCGCGCGCGGCCGGAATGTTGCCCTGTGCCTTGAAGAAGTCACCCACTTCCTTGAGGAACTTCTGCGTGCCGCCACCGAGCCACTTTTCGGAAAGCTGGGCTTCCACGGTCGGGAACTGGAAGCCGGCCAGAGTGTCCTTGGCAGCCTGCTCGTCCATGCCGGCGTCCTTGGCGATGACGGGAAGCATCTCGTCGGCGTCAGCGCCGCCCTTGGCCCACTTCGCGTTCATGTCGGCGGTCACCTTCAGGAACTTGGCCAGCAGGTCGGCGTTCTCGGCGGCGAACGTTGCCGGAACCGAGGTCACGTCAAACACGGAAATGCCCAGCGCGTCCTTCTCGGCGCCGGTCAGCAGCACGTTGCCGTGCTCCTTCATGCGGCGCAGCGCGCCGCCCCAGCCGCAGACCATGTCCAGGTTGCCCTGGGCGAAGGCGGCAGCACCATCTGGCGGCGCCATGTCGACCACTTCCATGGTGCCGACGTCCACACCGAAATGTTCCATCTGCTTCAGGAAACCATAGTGGGCAGCGGTACCGATTGGCACGCCGACCTTCTTGCCTTCAAGTTCCTTGGCATTGTCCTTGTTGATTTCCAGCGAGGTCTTCACCACGCAGTTGTCATTGTCGTTGTAGACAACGGCCACGTCGGCAATCTGCAAGTCCTGGCCGGCAGAGGTGGCCACCACGAACGGCGGCACGCCCTGGCTGACCGAGATGTGCACGTCGCCGGATGCCATGGCAGCCGACATTGCGGTGCCTGCGTCAAACGACTTCCAGTTCACCTTCACGCCTAGTTCCTGGTCGTAGATACCCTTCACCTTGGCGTACTGGAACGGCATCGGCCACTCCGGGAAGTAGGCCACGGTGATTTCCTTCATCTCGGCCATGGCCGCGCTGAAGCTGACCGACGTCAGTGCCGCAGCCGCCAGTGCAGTCGTCAAAAACTTCTTCATGCTGTAACTCCCTCCGCTGTTGAGCGTCCGAAAACCTGCAATTTCCACTCTTTCGCGCAGTTTCGGCAGGATCAGTATGAAACGGTGCAACTGTGCGACGCAATGGCACAGCAGGGCTGGTCCCAAAAATAAAGTTGGCTGGTGCCATGCCTAATGACGGGGCAAATCACATGGATCGCACGATATCCATGACGTACCGGCCAATGGCCAGGGACGAGGTAAGGCCGGGGCTTTCCATGCCGAACAGGTTGATGAGCCCCGGTACGCCGTGCACCTGAGGGCCGTCGATGCGGAAGTCCTGGGTCTGTACGCCGGGCGGCACGATCTTGGGGCGCACCCCGGCATAGGACGGCTGCAGCGCCCCGTCCGGCAGGCCGGGCCAGTATTTGCGCACGAGCGCATAGTACTCGTCGGCCCGGCGCGGATCGACTTCGTAGTTCGGCTCGTCCACCCATTCCACATCCGGGCCGAAACGGGCCTGGCCGCCAACGTCGATCGTCAGGTGCACGCCAAGGCCGCCGACAATAGGGCACGGGTAGATCAGCCGGGTGAACGGCGCCTTGCCGGCAATGGAGAAATAACTGCCCTTGCCATAGTAGGCAGTCGGCACGTGGACAGCGTCCAGCCCCTTGAGGCCTGCTGCCACGTGCGGCGCATAAAGACCGGTAGAGTTGACGAACAGGTTGCAGCCGATGGTCATCGGTTCATCGCCGCCGGTGTCAATCTCGATCAGTGAGCCGCCGACCCGGCCACCCACCACGGGCGCCCTGACCGCCAGCGATGCCCCGGCGTTCTCGGCCTCGCCCAGCAGCGCCAGCATGATGCCGGCCGAATCCATCATGCCGGTGGAGGGCGACAGGATTGCTGCCTTGCAGAACAACGCCGGTTCCAGCGCAATGGCCTGTGCGGCATCCAGCAGCTTCAGATCATCGACGCCATTGGTGGCGCCCTTGTGCATGATGGTCTCGAGGATCGGCACTTCCTCGTCCGATGTCGCCACGATCAGCTTGCCGCAATTGGTGTGGGCGACATTGTGCTTCTTCATGAAGTCGTAGAGGAGCCACTTGCCCTCGACGCAAAGCTTCGCCCGCAGGGAGCCTGGCGTGTAGTACATGCCGGCGTGGATTACCTCGCTGGAACGCGACGACACACCGCGGCCATAGGCTTCTTCCGACTCGAGGATCAGAACCTCACGCCCGGCCTGCGCCAGCTCGCGGGCAATGGCGAGGCCGATTGCCCCGGCGCCAGCCACAACGCAGTCGATTTCGTAGTCCACGGCCATGCGGGCAATCGCTCCCGATACAGGTCAGCGGGTGAGGTCTCTCACTCGCTTTAGCAGGTCGCGATCCACCTCAATAGTGCCAGCTGCGGCACTGTTTTCGCGCAATTGCAGACGGCGCGTGCCGGGCAACCGTGCAGCGCCCTGAGCCTCGATGCTGCTTGCAAGTTGGGCGAAGCGCTCGGCAAACAGCGCACCTGAAAACCCTTGCGGATCGATGGCGATGAAGAACTGGCCGGAATTGCAGGGTCCGCCCGCATCCGTTGCAAACGGCGACATGGCCGATCCAGGCGTTGCGCCCGACATCAGCGCCGACATGGTTTCCACCATGAGGCCCTGGTTGAAGCCCTTATAGCCGCCGGCCGGCGCCATGGTGGCTGCCTGCTTCGGATCGGTGGTCACGTTGCCGTCTGCGTCCAGCGCCCAACCCTCGGGGATAGACTCGCCGCGGGCGGCATGGCGCATCACCTCGGACTTGGCGACGACCGAAGAAGACTGGTCGACCACGAAGCCCACACCACCCTTTCCGTCGGGCGCTGCCATGGAGATCGGGTTGGTGCCGATGACGGCCTTCCTGCCGCCGGGCGGGGCGATGGAGGCCGGCGCGTTGGTAAATCCGAACGCCAGCAGGCCCTCGCGCGCCAGCCGCTCGGTGTGGCCGGCAAGCCTGCCGCAATTGTAGGAGTTGGTGATCGAAACCCCGGCAATGCCATACTTCTTCGCCGCCGGGATGAGCTTCCTGAATCCCGCCTCGATGGCCGGATGGGCAAATCCCGAGTGCGCATCGGCCCGGAACGCCACCGGCGAAAGGCGGCTGACGGTGGGCTTCACCTTGCCGTCGACCTTGCCGCACTTCAGGTGAGACACGTAGACCGGCAGCCAGAAGAAGCCGTGACTTGCCATGCCCACCATCTCCGAGTTCGATGATCTGGTCGACCAGGTAACGCACATTGGCGCGGGCGGCGCCGTTCTTCGTAAGCGCCCGCATGGCAAGGCGGCGGGCCTTCTCGATGTCGATCGTCGCGGTTGTCTTCTTCGCCATGTCGCGGGTCAGCCCTCCTTGCGGCAGATCAGGTAGGCGTGCACATAGTCCATGGCGTGGCCCTGCGGCGCTGCGGCAACCGCCTGCTGGTAGCGGCCATAAAATTCGTCCATCAGCGATTGGCGTTCTTCGTCCGGGCGCGCGTCGTCAAGTCCGCCGAGGAAGGTTGCCTCTGACCATGAGCGCAATGTCGGCAGGTACTCGACCGCAAAGCGGGCGGCGTCCTTGTGGTTCTCGGTAAAGTCCTGCTCGAAGGGGCAACGCACTACCCGCGTCTCGATGCGTTCAAGCCTGAGGCCGGCCTTGTAAACCGGGCTGCCGGTGTCTTCCAGCGGCGCGATGAATTCGGGCACCGTGCGGTAATGCTGGGGGAAATTGGTGTTGAGGTACTCATCCTCGCTGATCAGCCCATCATCGGCCATGGCTCGCCAGTGCCGGTTGAACTCGTCGAACATGCTTACCCCGCCGGTGTGGCCAAGATAGCGGCCCTCCTCGTCAATGCCGAAATTGAACAGGCACAGCCGCCCGCCGGGTTTCAGCTCGCGGGTGCGCTGCAGCAGCATCGTCTCCCAGTCCTTCGCCCCCTGCTTCTCGAAGGCCTCGCGTTCGGCCCCGGTAGCGCCCACCATGTGAACGTGGCCGGTGATGTTGCAGGGCGTGGACGAGATGTAGTGCGAGGCTGTCGCGGAGAAGCCGAGGTCCAGCGTTTCAGCCGGAAAGATATTCTGGTGAAACGAGGTGCCAGAGGCGAAAACGTACAGATCGCTGATCTCGGGATAATAGCTCTGGATGTCGGTCTGGCCGTGGATCATCCGGAACACCTGGGCGAAGTCGTTGCGCGGCAGGTCGGTATAGACCATCTCGATGGGCCGCGACGGGACGCGGGCGCGCACGTCCTTAAGCACGCGCCGCCACAAATCCACCGAGGTACCGCCGTCGGCAGCGCCCATATCGGTTGCACGGAAGATGGAGCCGTCGTCGGCAGGCGCCATGCGGTCAATGGCGTCCAGCACAAGACCGGCAGCGTTGTCCATCACGTGCTTGGCGCCGATGGTGGCCTTGGAGTAGTAGCCGGCGCCCTTCATGGCCATGAAACCGGCAGTGCCCTTGTGGGTGTTCATTTCTTCCCTGTCCAATCTGCTGACTTGTCACTCGGACCCGCATGAAAGCCGACAGCGGACAGTTTCGTCAAACGCCAAAATGACAACGCCCTCCCGGCAAGTTGCCGGAAGGGCGCGATTTTTTCGTTTCGCCTGGCGATCAGGCTTCGACGGCGTAGTCCTCGCAGAAGAAGTAGCGGGTCGGGTGCAGTTCGTAACCCTTCACCTTCTTGTCCATCGGCATGTAGATCTTCAGCCAGAGCGGCTGGATGATCGGGCCGTCCTCCTGCATGATCTGCTCAAGCTTGCCGATCAGTTCACGGCGAGCATCGATATCGAGAGTGCCTTCAGCCTGGGTCAGGATCTGGTCAAACTCGGGGTTCGAGTAAGCAGACTCGTTCCACGGCACGCCACTGCGATAGGCAAGGCCCAGCACCATGAAGCCGAGCGGACGGTGCACCCAGTTGGTGAAGCCGAACGGCACCTTGTCCCACACGTCCCAGTACTTGGCGGACGGCAGTACGTTGATCTTGCAGCGGATATTGGCGTCCTTCCACTGCTCGACCATGGCTTCCACCGTCGCCAGCTCCCATGCCGGGTCGGGCTTGCAGGTGATTTCAATATCGATGCCGTCCGGATAACCTGCATCTGCCAGAAGCTTCTTGGCTTCCTCGACATTGCGGGTCATCTCGGGCAGCTGCTTGTAGTCCGGATGGACCGGGCACACGTGGTGATGCTCGGCTGCCGAACCCTGCTCGCCGACGGCGATTTCGACGGTCTTCGGCACGTCCACGGCCAGGCGCATGGCCTTGCGTACGCGGGCATCCTTGAACTGTTCCTGGTCAAGGCGGGTACGGGCAACGGCAGTGCTTGCAGTTGTCTTGGCATAGATATCGACGTGATCCATGGCCTTGAACAATGCGAACTGCTCAACGTTACCTTCATAAGCACCGTCGACCTGCTTGGACTGGATCGCAGCAGCAGTCGCTGCAGTGTTGTCGCCAAGGTCAATGAACTCGATCATGTCGAGGTGAGCAGGCGACCCTTCACGCTTCTTCAGAACAGCCTTGCGGCCCACTTCGAACTCAACCAGCTCATAGTGACCGTTACCGTTTGCGCCAATCTCGAACTTGCCGCCTTCTGCGGGGTCCATGATCGGGAACGGATAGTGGAAGAGGTGTTCCGGAACAGCGACCTGGGCTTCCTTCAGGTTCAGCACCAGCGTCTTGTCGTCCTTGACGTCGATGGCGTTGGCATCCCAGATCTCGGTGGTCATCACCGGGTTGCCCTTGTCGTCCTTGGTGCCCGAGTTCGATTTCGTTCAGCATGTAGCCCTTCATCAGGCCCACAACCGACGAACCCACTGCCGGATCAAGGCAGCGCTTGATGTTCCAGGCCACCTGCTCGGCAGTGACCTTGCCACCCTTGTACCAGTCAACGTCGTTCATCGTCAGGGTCCAGGTCTTGAGGTCGTCGGACGCCTTCCACGTGCACAGGTCGGGGCGGGTCACGTTGTCCACACCGGTGCGGGTGGCATAACGGATCTGCTGACGGGTGATGTTGGAGTCATAAACCCAGGAGAAGGTGTGCGGCGTCTCGACCTTGGGAACGCGCATGGCGATCCTCAGGGTGCCGCCCTTGGGCAGTTCGGCAGCCTTGGCCGGCGGGGCAAACGGCTGGCCGGTGATCTTGCCGGCCCACATGTATGCGGCGCCGGCAGACATGCCGAGCAGCGCACAGTAGCGCACGAACTCGCGGCGATCGATCTTGCCATCAGCCAGATACTGCTTCAACCGCGGAATCCAGGTGTTTTCCTTGTCAGACATAAAGGGGTTCCTCCTCCCGTTTCAACTCGAAGTGGTCCAGCCTCCCGGAGCGGGAACGCCGGACTTCACTGTGCATACCCTAACAGCCATACGCTTGCGTGCAAGACCTGGGGCCGGAAACGCTCTCCAAGTTGTGACATTTGCAGAGCTGCGACAGAATGACAGCAGCCGGACGGCTGCCGCACTATCGAAACGCGACATGAAAGTGTGGTTTTGAGACAAAAAGAAGGGCGCACCGGCTTTCGAAGCCGGTGCGCCACCATGACGGGAGCCTTCGTTCAGATGCCCGCGGCCCGGTATCAGGACACGCTGTCAGGCAAGTCCAGCTTGCGGGCGGTCATGAATGCCTGCAGCTGCTCATCTAGGCCTTCATCCAGATCAGGCGCCACATACTCGGCCAGCTGACGCTGCCAGGTGGCGTTGGCGCGCTGGGCGGCATCGAGCGAGCCTTCGGCAAGCCACTGCTCGAAGGAGTTGTTGTCGGCGATGCTGGAGCGCCAGAAGGCATTCTCGAAATTTCGCTGGGTGTGGGCGCAGCCGAGAAAATGGTTGCCGGGGCCGACTTCGTCGATGGCATCCATGGCCTGGCCGTTCTCGCTCAGGTCAACGCCGGTGGTGAAGCGCTGCATCATCGACAGCTGGTCGCAGTCGATGATGAACTTCTCGTAGCTCGACACCAGGCCGCCTTCCAGCCAGCCGGCGGCGTGCAGCATGAAGTTGACGCCGGCCAGTACGCCGGGGAACAGCGTGTTCGAGCTTTCATGGGCGGCCTGCGCATCGGGCACCTTGGAGGCGCACAAGCTGCCGCCGGAGCGGAACGGCACGCCGAGGCGGCGGGCCAGCTGCGCCGCACCGAACAGCACATGGGCGGGTTCCGGCGTGCCGAAAGTGGGCGCGCCAGACTGCATCGACATGGACGAGGCAAAGGTGCCGAATACCACCGGCGCGCCGGGGCGGCAGAGCTGGGCAAACGCCATGCCCACCGATGCCTCGGCGAGGATCTGCGTCAAGGTGCCGATAACGGTAACGGGCGACATGGCGCCAGCGAGAATGAACGGCGAGATGACGGTGGCCTGCCCGGCACGGGCATAGACCTTGAGCGCCCCCACCATGGTCTCGTCGAACACCATCGGCGAGTTGGCGTTGATCAGGTTGATCAGCACGCAGTTCTGGTCGACGAAATCGTCGCCGAAAACCATCTTCGCCATGGCGACGCTGTCCTCGGCGCGCTCGGGCGCGGTGACCGAGCCCATGAACGGCTTGTCGGAATAGCGGATATGGCTGTAGACCATGTCGAGGTGGCGCTTGGCGACGGGGATGTCGACCGGCTCGCAGACAGTGCCGCCGGAGTGGTGCATGGCGGGTGCCATATAGGCCAGCTTCACGAAATTGCGGAAGTCCTCGATGGTGGCGTAGCGGCGGCCGCCCTGCAGGTCACGCACGAACGGCGGGCCGTAGACCGGTGCAAACACGGTATGATCGCCGCCGATGACCACGTTGCGCTCGGGGTTGCGGGCATGCTGGGTGAACTGCGACGGCGCCGTCTTGATCAGGCCGCGCACCAGCCCCTTGGGAAAGCGCACGCGCTCGCCCCTCACGTCGGCGCCGGCGTCCTTCCACATCTGCAGGGCTTCGGCGTCGTCGCGGAAATCGATGCCGACTTCCTGCAGGACGGTTTCGCAGTTGTTCTCGATCAGGCTAAGGCCTTCCTCGCCGAGCACCTCGTAAAGCGGGATCTCGCGCTTGATGTAGCGAAACGCCTTGACGCCCCCACCCCGGCGGGCGGCACGGCGGCTCTCGGCGCCTCCGCCAGAGCGGCGGCCACGGCGTTCACCGGCAGGTTCAGCAGAAACTTCGGGCTCTACAGCCATCGGATTTTTCCATCTGTTGAAGAAAACTAACACCTTGATAGGCCGACTGAACGGATGCTTCTTCAGGCCATGCGTCCTGTCATGGTGCAATTGCGACCAGTGGCGCTGCCGGTTTGAGCCGATCCGGCGGTGTTGATAAGGATCAATGCCCGCAACCGGACAGCGTGGGAGGCTTGCCCTGAAGACAACGGGCCATGGCTGGCCCTTGAGAGCAGGAGGGCTGCCCAGATGTTCAAGAAAATACTCGTTCCCGTCGATCTGTCGCACGGTGAACTCGCAGGACAGATGATCAACGTGGCGCGACAGGTGGGCGGCAAGGATGCCGACATTCACATCGTGCACGTGGTGCACGACATTCCGGCCTATGCGGCGGTGGAAATATCGTCCGAGCTTCTGGCGAAAACCCACAAGGCAGCCGAGCAGGAACTGCAGGACATCGCCAATGCCAATGGCATCAAGTCCAAACCGGACATGCGTCACGGTACGCCGGGCAGCGGCATTCTGGACGCCGCCGATGACCTCGGCGCAGACCTGATCGTGATCGGCTCGCACAAGCCGGGCCTTGCCGACTACTTCCTTGGCTCAACGGCGGCGCGCGTTGTGCGGCATGCGCAATGCCCTGTGCTGGTGATGCGCTGACGCTGCCGCCGGAAATACCCGGATCGGATGGAAGGGGCCGGCGCAAGCTGGCCCCTTTTTGCTGTTGCCAAACAGGAAACCGTTTGACAGGAGAGTTTTGAAAAAATATATAAAGATATCTTTATATGGAGAACGCGTCCATGTCGGTCTTTCACGCTCCGTCCAGCCGGTTCCAGCTCGGCAATGGCCCCAGAGTATCGTTTGAGGTGTTTCCGGCCCGATCGACAATGCAGGCAGACGGCATAAGCGAACTGGCGGACGTCATGGCGCAATACGACCCGGCTTTCGTGTCTGTAACGTACGGCGCAGGCGGAACATCGCGCGAGTCAAACTTTCGGCACCATCAGCCAGCTGATCGATCATGGCGGCATTGATGTGGTCGGACACCTGACGTGCGCCGGCCAGACCCGAGAGCAGACGGACGCGGTGGTGGAACGGTACGCGGCGCAAGGGGTAAAGGGCATCCTCGCGCTGCGCGGCGACATGCCGGGCGTTACCGCTGCGTACGAGCCGCATCCCGGCGGCTATGAAAACGCCACCGATCTGACCCGGGCGCTGGCCCGGCGTGGAGACCTGGACGTTTATGTTGCCGCCTATCCGGAGGTGCATCCGGCCTCTACCTCGGCGCAGGCCTGCCTTGCCAACCTGAAGCGCAAGCTGACGGCAGGCGCAGATGCAGCCATAACGCAGTTCTTCTTCGACAATCGCGACTATTTCGACTTCATGGAGCGCGTTCGTGCGGACGGCATTCACCAACCGATCATCCCCGGCATCCTGCTGATCCATGACTTCAACAAGGTGGTTTCATTCGCCAGGAAGTGCCATGCGCGCATTCCGGATGAGTACTTCGAGATGTTCGAGCGGCTGCCGGCCCACTCGGCCGAGCACAAGGAACAGGCATGCGAACTTGCCGCCGACCAGATCGTGCGTCTGGCGGCGCAGGGCGTGGATCATGTCCACATCTATACGATGAACCGTCCCGACCTGGTCGAGCGTACGTGCAGGCTGGCCGGCATCGAAACCCGCGCCAGCGTCATTGTCTCTGCCTGAGCGGCGCACCGGCAGTCGGTTTTCAGCTTCCGGCTGTCGCAATACCGGCAGTTGGACAGCGTGGTTATCGCCTATACCTCATCGCACCACTCAAGATCCAACGGGAGCACACGGATACCGTCATGGCCCAGCTCGTCATTACATACTGGCGCGACATCCCCTCGCAGGTGACCGTCAAGGTGGGCCGCAAGGCAGAGAAGAGGATGCTGTCGGACCGGTTCCAGGAGGCCATCGACATGGCGGCGATGCGCTCGGGCGCGGCTGACACCGACGATTACCTTGCCGAATGGCGCCGGGCAGAGCCCGTGGAGTGCGGTGACGACCTTGAAGCCGAGGCAACCGCTGCCGCCGAAAAGCTTGAATCCGATTATGACAAGGACCGCCTGAAGGCGCTCATCAACAATGGTGGCCGGGCCTGACAGCACCGCCGCCGCACCTGCCACACCAGACAATCCGCGAGCCTCGAAAGGACGCAATTTCCCATGACCAGAACCGTTATCGCCTCAGCCACCAGGGAAGTCGTGATCGGCTTCGACCAGCCGTTCTGCGTCATTGGCGAGCGCATCAACCCGACGGGCCGCAAGAAGCTTGCGGCTGAGCTCGAAGCGGGCGATTTCTCCACGGTAGAGAAAGACGCGCTGGAGCAGGTTGCCTGCGGCGCCACCGTGCTGGACATCAACTCCGGCGCGGTCTTCTCCAACAAGATGGCAGAAGACCCGCGTTATGCGGACAACAACTTCGTCGAGCCGCCACTGATGAAGGAACTGGTGGAGCGCGTGCAGGCGCTGGTGGACGTGCCGTTGTGCATCGACTCGTCCGTCCCCGGTGCGCTGGAAAACGGTCTCAAGGCTGCCAAGGGCCGGCCGCTGCTCAACTCGGTCACCGGCGAGGAAGAGCGCCTCGAACTGGTGCTGCCGCTGGTCAAGAAGTACGACGTTCCGGTAGTCGCCATTTCCAACGACGATACCGGCATTTCAGAAGACCCGGATGTGCGCTTTGCCGTGGCCAAGAAGATCGTCGAACGCGCCGCGGATCATGGCATCAAGCCGCATGACATCGTGGTGGATCCGCTGGTGATGCCGATCGGCGCGATGGGCACCGCGGGTCTGCAGGTGTTTGCACTGGTGCGTCGCCTGCGCGAGGAACTGGGCGTCAACACCACCTGTGGCGCTTCCAACATCTCGTTCGGCCTGCCGAACCGGCATGGCATCAACAACGCCTTCCTGCCGATGGCGGCAGCGGCCGGCATGACCAGCGCGATCATGAACCCGGTGCAACTTGCCACCACCCGCAAGAAGTATGACGAGCATATAGCCAAGCTGGCCGAGATGGGCATCATCATCCCCGAGGGCATCGACCCGGCGGTGCTGGCGCCGCTGCTGGGCGTGGGCCACATGACTGGCACCCCGTCGAAGGAGATCGAGGCCATCAAGGCAGCCGACTTCCTGTTGAACAACGACCCGTCAGGCGCGAGCTGGATCCGTTTCAACAAACCGGCCGGCAAGCAACCGGAAGGCGCTGGCGGGGACCGTGAAGGCCGCCGCCGCAGGCGTGGCTGAATACAACGAGCAAACAGGACTGATCATGGCAGACACCACCCGCGACGACGCCCTCATCGTGTTCACGCCGTCGGGCAAACGCGGGCGGTTTCCGCTTGGCACACCTGTATTGCAGGCAGCGCGCGCGCTGGGCGTTGACATCGACAGCGTGTGCGGGGGCCGCGCCATTTGCGGACGCTGCCAGGTGGTGCCCTCGATCGGCGACTTCGCCAAGCACGGCATCACATCAAAGGCCGAACACCTGGGTCCCATTACCCAGGTCGAGGTGCGCTACGACGAGAAGCGCGGGCTCAGGGCTGGCCGCCGGCTTTCCTGCCAGACGTTGATCCAGGGCGACTGCGTCGTCGATGTGCCGCCGGAAAGCCAGGTCCACAAGCAGGTGGTCCGCAAGCGGGCTGAAGTGCGCGACATCAAGCTCGATCCGGTCACCAGGCTCTATTACATCGTGGTGGAAGAGCCCGACATGCACCACCCGTCCTCCGACCTGGAGCGGGTGTACGATGCGTTGCGGAGCCAATGGGGCATCGAGCAGGTCACCTGCGATCTCGACATCATGCGCACACTGCAGGTTGCTTTGCGCAAGGGAGAATGGCGCATCACCGTCGCCATCCACCACCGCATGGCCGGCAAGGTGCCGCGCATCGTGGCGCTGTGGCCGGGCTTCCATGACCGCGCCTACGGCATGGCGGTCGACGTCGGCTCCACCACCATCGCCGCCCACCTGTGCGACCTGGCGACCGGCGAGATCAAGGCTTCGGCAGGGTTGATGAACCCGCAGATCCGCTTTGGCGAAGACCTGATGAGCCGGGTGTCGTACGTCATGATGAACCCCGGCGGCGACAAGGAAATGACCGCCGTGGTGCGCGAGGCGCTGAACCAGCTGGCCCGCGAAGTGGCGAAAGAGGCGCAGGTCGAACTCAACGAGATCCTCGAGGTGGTGCTGGTCGGCAATCCGGTGATGCATCACCTGATGCTGGGCATCGACCCGACCGAGCTGGGCGGCGCGCCGTTTGCGCTGGCCACCGGGCTCGCCGTCACCCGCCCTGCCCGCGAGTTCGACCTGGAGCTGAACAACGGTGCCTATGTGTACGTTCTGCCGTGCATTGCCGGCCATGTCGGCGCCGACACCGCGGGCGTGGTGCTGTCCGAATCTCCTCACCTGTCCGAGAAGATCATGCTGGTGGTGGACGTTGGCACCAATGCCGAGATCGTGCTGGGCAACAAGGACCGGCTGCTGGCCTGCTCGTCGCCGACCGGCCCTGCCTTCGAGGGTGCGCAGATCAGTTGCGGCCAGCGCGCTGCCCCCGGCGCCATCGAGCGCATCCGCATCAATCCGGAAACGTTGGAACCCCGCTTCAAGGTCATCGGCTCCT
>CAVOZK010000006.1:0-31731 GCA_963700935.1 uncultured Alphaproteobacteria bacterium
GCGTCGCGTTCATCGCGTCGGCGGCATTGTCGCCCGATTGCAGGTGGCTCATCAGCAGGCAAAGCCCGGCCTGCTGCATCAGGTTTTCATCAGCTGCCAGCGCCCCGGCTTGCGGCAGTGTCAGTCCCAGCCGGTTGATGCCGGTATCCACGTGTACCGCTGCCTTGTACCTGCCGCCCGAGACCGCAGCCCACTCGGCAATTTCGTCCGGGCTGGCAAGGGCAGGGCGCAGATCATGCTTGAGATAGAACGCAGCCTGCCCGGCGAACAGCCCGTCCAGCACATAGATCACCGCGCCGTGCAGGGTGTCGCGCACCAGTTTGCCTTCCATCGGCAACGCCACGAAGAATGTGCGGCAGCCCGCCTCCCACAAGGCGCGCGCCACCTGCGCCGCGCCGCAGCCATAGCCGTCCGCCTTGATGGTGGCGCCGCATTCAGCCGGCGCAACCGCGTCGCGCACCGTGCGCCAGTTGTCCGCCAGGGCAGCAAGGTCAATGGTCAGGGTTGCGCCCGCAAGTGCTGCCGGAATGCTCATGCCGCCCGGTCCGTCAGTCGCGGAAGTCGGGCACGTAGCCGGGCCGCACCAGGTTGGTGAACTTGGTGAGGTTGGCGTCGAAGTGCAGCGAAACGGTGCCGGTGGGGCCGTGGCGCTGCTTGCCGATGATCACGTCGGCAACGCCCACCACCCGGTCCATCTTCTCCTGCCATTGCAGGTGTTCGTCAGTGTTGGGCTTGGGCTCTTCCCGGCCCAGGTAATATTCCTCGCGGTAGATGAACATCACCACGTCGGCGTCCTGTTCGATCGAGCCGGATTCGCGCAAGTCCGCCAGCTGCGGGCGCTTGTCCTCGCGGTTCTCCACCTGCCGCGAGAGCTGCGACAGCGCGATGATCGGCACGTTCAGTTCCTTGGCCAGCGCCTTGAGGCCGGTGGTGATCTCGGTCACCTCCTGCACGCGGCTTTCCGACGCCCGCCGCGCCGAACCTGCCAGCAGCTGCAGGTAGTCGACCACGATCAGGCCCAGCGTGCCGCGCTGGCGCTTCAGCCGCCGGGCGCGGGCGGCCACCTGGGCAATGGTCAGGCCGCCGGTGGCGTCGATATAGAGCGGCATGGACGCCAGCCGCTGGCTCACCTCCACCAGCCTGTCGAACTCGTCCGGCGTGATCTTTCCGCGGCGGATGCGCTCGGACGAGATTTCCGCCTGCTCGGAGATGATGCGGGTCGCCAGCTGCTCGCCCGACATTTCCAGCGAGAAGAACGCGACGATGCCGCCGTTCTTCACCTTCATGGTGCCGTCCGGATTGTGCTCTGCCTGGTAGGCGGCGGCCACGTTGTAGGCGAGGTTGGTGGCCAGCGACGTCTTGCCCATGGCAGGACGTCCGGCGAGGATTATCAGGTCCGACGACTGCAAGCCGCCCAGCTTCTCGTCGAGGTCCTTGAGGCCGGTGGAGATGCCCGACAGTCCGCCATCGCGCTGGTAGGCGGCGGCAGCCATGTCGATGGCTTCGGTGAGCGCGGTGCCGAACGGCTGGAAGCCCTGGCCGTACTTCTCGCTCTCGGCGATCTCGTATAGCTGCTGCTCGGCCTCCTCGATCAGGTTGCGCGAGCTCTTGTCCACCGGCGTGTCAAAGCTCGCATTGACGATTTCCGTGCCGATGTTGATCAGCGCGCGCCGCTGCGCCAGTTCATGGATGGTGCGGCCATAGTCCTCGGCATTGATGATCGTGGTGGCGGATGCCGCCAGCCGGGCAAGATAGGCCGCGCCGCCGATCTCCTGCAGCGTTTCGTCCTGTTCGAAGAAGGTCTTCAGGGTGACCGGCGACGCCAGCTGTCCCGCGCGGATGCGGGTCGCCGCCGCCTCGTAGATGCGTGCGTGCACGCCTTCGTAGAAGTGCTCGGGCATCAGGAAGTTGGAAACCCGGTCGCAGGCCTCGTTGTTGACCAGGATTGCACCAAGCAGCGCCTGCTCAGCCTCCAGGTTGTGAGGGGCAAGCCGGTAACTTTCGCCGCCCCGGTCATCGTCGGCGTTGTGGGTAAGTTTGAGTGCGCTCTCCATGGCTGACGTGATACCCGCCGATGCTGCCGCAGCGAAGCCAGAACTGAACCGACTCTGCAGCTTTCCACTATTGCTTCGAAAGCTGTGGATAATGCACTGATTCGCCCGGTGCGTGGCGTGGTGCACGCTTCCTCGAAGGCTTGCGCCGTTGTTCGAGCTTTTTCAGCTGCTGTTCTTGGCGGGCGATGTAGTCGCGGGTGAACGGCAGGGCTTGCTGGTGTAGCGTGGCCTGCAGCTGGAAATTGTTGAGACCCAGATGCCGGAAGCTCAGTTCGGACGATGAAAGGTAAAACTCCCACATCCGCGCAAATCTTTCATCGTACAGCGCCACCACCTGGTCGCGCCGGGCGGCAAACCGCTTGCGCCACTCGGCCAGCGTGCGGGCATAGTGCAACCTGAGAATCTCGACGTCGGTTGTGTAGAGCCCTGCCTTCTCGACCTCTGGCATCACCTCCGACAGGGCAGGGGCATAACCGCCCGGAAAGATGTATTTGCGTATCCAGGCGCTGGTTGCGCCCGGACCGTTGGAGCGCCCGATCGAGTGCAGCAGGAAGATGCCGTCCCGGTGCAGCAGCTCCCTCACCTTGTTGAACATCTCCCCATAGTGGCGCACACCGACATGCTCGAACATGCCCACCGAGACGATGCGGTCGAATTCGCCGTCCAGTTTCCGGTAGTCCTTGAGCAGGAATTGCACCTTGTCTCCAAGGCCGCGCTCGCGCGCACGCTCGTTCGACAGCCGGTATTGTTCTTCCGACAGGGTGACGCCGGTTACCTGTGCGCCGCACACCTCAGCCAGGTACAGCCCCAACCCGCCCCAGCCCGAGCCGATGTCGAGCACCTTCATGCCCGGCTCTACCATCAGCTTGGCGGCAAGGTGCCGCTTCTTGGCAAGCTGGGCAAAGTCCAGCGTCTGGCCCTGCGCTTCGAAATAGGCGCACGAATATTGCCGGTCCTCGTCGAGGAACATGTCGTAAAGCGCGCCTGACAGGTCATAATGATGGGCCACGTTCTCGCGCGCCTTGCCCACCGGGTTGGCCTGCTGAAGATGCTTGATGCGCCGCCGGATGGCGTAGGGCAGGTCCAGCGACAACGGGGCAGTGACGGTCTCGACGTTCTCGAACAACAGCCGCAATACGTCGTGAATGGTGCCCCTGGTCACGTTCAGGGCGCCGTCCATGTAGGCCTCTCCGAAGTGGAGGTCCGGGTCGAGGACGAGTTGGAGCGTGGTTGCGGTGTCGCGCACCGAGAAGCCTACCCTCGCGCCTGCGCCGTCGCCAAACGTGCAGACCGCTCCATCCGGCATCGTGACTTCGAGGTCGCCGTGCCGGACAATGTGCTGCAACAGCTGCTTCAACAATGCCTGCATGGTTCCGCTCCTTTCCGGTCCCAGCCGCACTTTAGTTCGTATACGTATTTGTACGTAACAATGCCATTGCGCCATAACCTGCGTCAAACGCAAAACGGACCGCCGGATTTCTCCGGCAGTCCGTCCTGTTTGATGGCGTGTAGCTGGCGCGGACTTGCGCCGGGCCTTATTCTTCGCCGGCCTCTTCGGCGGCAGCATCGGCCTGGGCCTGCTCGAACAGCTCTTCGGCGGCGCGGCGGGTTTCTTCGCGCTCGTCCTGGTTGCCGGTCATCACTTCGCCACGCGCCTGGGCTTCCGCTTCGTCTGCGGTGCGGGCCACGTTGATCTTGACCATGCAGGCCACTTCGCCGTGCAGGGCAATCTTCACGTCATAAAGGCCGATGGTCTTGATGGGGTCGGACAGCACCACCTGGTTGCGGTTGACGGCGATGCCGCTTGCGGAGGCCGCTGCAGCGATGTCGCGGGTCGAGACCGAGCCGTAGAGTTGGCCGGATTCGCCAGCCTGGCGAATGAGCACGTAGGACGAACCGTCCAGCTTCTGGGAGTCCGTCTTGGCGGCCTCTACAGCGGCGGCGTTCTTGGCTTCCAGTTCGGCGCGCTGGGCTTCGAACTTGGCCTTGTTGGCTTCCGTGGCGCGCAGCGCCTTGCCGCGTGGCAGCAGGTAGTTGCGGGCGAAGCCATCCTTGACGCGGACGGTGTCACCCATGGCGCCGAGCTTTTCGACGCGTTCCAGCAGAATGACGTGCATTTCAGGTACTCCTCGTGATGATCGTCAATTTGATCGGGTTGAACGGTTTCTGTTTCAGGTTTTGGGCGGGGCGGGCGGCTGCGATTTGGCGCGGCCGCGCAGGTTGAACGCCTGGTCTGTCATCGCCAGCAGGATGAGCGGAAAACACACCACAACGTTGAAGAAGATCAGCAGCATGTACATCAGCCCCAGCAGCATCGGCTGCATCGGGCTGCCGGCCGTCAGGCCGTGAATGACGGCAAGGCCCAGCACCACGAAGGCCGCGAACATTGCCGACGCCACCACCCAGCCGAGCGTGCCGGCAAGGCCGGGCAGGAAGGTGGCGAGTGCTGCTGCCGACAGTACCCACACCGACCAGCGCGGGAACCGCAGTTCACCGAACGGCGCCCATGGCCGCAAGGATGCGCCCGAGCGCTTCACCACCGCGATGGCCAGCGCCAGGCTGGCAACCATGGACGCCAGCGAGACGGCGCTCATGCCGCCGGGCAGGGCGGCGATCAGCAACGCTCTGAATTGTTCAACCTGTTCGGGCGGGGGCGGGTTTGGCTGCTCGGCAAACGCCTTGAACAGCGGTTCGAGCTGCTGGCCCATCGCCGCCTCGAAGCCACCTGGTCCGGTGCTGAACATCAGCACGAACAGCGCCACGCCGGCCGCGGCCAGCAGCGACATCCATATCACCAGCCGGCCTTCCGGATACCACTCGACACCGGCATCGGCGACCTCGCCTTCCGCCGACGGTCTGGCGGCGGCTGGCCGGTTCTGCAGGGCAAGCCAGGTTACCATGATCGGGGCGGCACCGATGGCCAGGGCTGCGCCAACGCCGCTGGACAGGCCCAGTATCGCCACGTAGCCGGCCAGCAAAACGCCAACGCCCAGCGCGACCGTGGCGAGGCCCCAGCCGAGACCGGCGACAAACAGCGGGAAGGAAGCAAAGCTTGCCAGCATCATGCCGGCGAAATTACCCGCCGAGGCGCTGAAATACAGCACGCCCGAGGCGATGCCTGCCAGAAGGCCTATGATGAGCCAGTTGTTCATCAGCGTGGGCTGTCCCGCATCTTGCGATGGGTTAGAGGAAGGTCGCTTCGGCGCGCCTGCCCCAACCGGTTGAAAGGATATGTCTGATACGGGGTGCGGAAACCGGGAAGAAAAGCCAGGTCGCCGCACCCGCGTGGGGTTTGCTTATTTCACCACGTACGGCAGCAAGCCGAGGAAGCGGGCACGCTTGATGGCCTTGGCCAGTTCGCGCTGCCTCTTGGCCGATACGGCGGTGATGCGGCTGGGCACGATCTTGCCACGCTCAGAAATGTAGCGCGACAGCAGGCGTGCGTCCTTGTAGTCGATCTTGGGTGCATTCTCGCCGGAGAACGGGCAGCTCTTGCGGCGGCGGAAAAATGGTCTGCGAGCGCCGGACATCATGCGTCTCCTTCGTCGGAAGTGTTGTCATCACGCGAGAAGCGCGGACCGCGAGGGCCCCGGTCTCCGCGATCACCCCGGTCACCACGATCCGGACGGTCGCCGCGGTCCGGACGATCGCCACGATCCGGGCGGTCACCACGGTCACGGCTGGCGCGCATCTGCACCGACGGCTCTTCCTCGTGCTCTTCCACGCGGATGGTCATGAACCGGATGACGTCTTCGTTGAGACCCATCTGGCGCTCCATCTCGGCAACGGCTGCCGCCGGCGCTTCGATGTTCATCAACGCATAGTGAGCCTTGCGGTTCTTGCGGATACGGTAGGTCAGCGGCTTCAGGCCCCAGTACTCGGTGCGCCCGATCTTGCCGCCATTGTCGGTGATGATCGATTTGAACTGTTCGGTCAGTGTGTCCATCTGCGCGTTGGAAATATCCTGACGCGCCATGAACACATGCTCATATAATGGCATGGATTTAGCCTTTCTTTCGGTTTTCATGTTCCTGACAACGGGCACTTCCGGCGCAAAGCCTCTCCCGAGCCTCTTCGGTTAGAAAGGCTCGAGACCGGTTCCTCGAAAGAGCAGGGACACGGGAAGACGGGATTTCAACCCCTGCCGCCGGCATTTGTCGGCAACCTTCCGTTCAGCCCCCGACCGGAAATACCGCTCAAGAACGGGGCGGGTTATACGCGAAACCGGGAACTTTGCAAGCCTTGCCCGCGCCTTGCGGCATTCAGGCCTGCGACAGCTGGATGGTCTTGTTGGCCATGGCCAGCTTCTCCGACAGCGTCGTGGCCATGATCCGGTGGGCCAGGGCGGCAAGTTCTGCGTCCGATCCCTCCAGCGCAGCCAGGTCCGCAGCCTTGAGTTGATAGATCACCGAGGGCATGTCAACGATCACGTCAGCCGTTCTGGCCTGGTGCAGGTAGAACGCCACCTCGCCCACGATGGCGCCTGCCAGCATTGAGCGCAACCGCAGCGTTCTGCCATTGGGAAGCGTGATCTGCACCCGCACCCTGCCGCTGGCCAGGAAGTACAGGTCTTCAGCTTTTTCACCCTGACGGATCAGCACGTCCTCCGGCTGCATGACCTGCCGGGTCATCGCGTCGATAAGGTCAGGCAGGCGCGGATGGTCGCCGGCGATGGCGCCAAGATGATGTAGCAGCGTCTTGTCGCTGCCGGTCTCGCCGCGCTCCGTGAGGATGCTTTCCTCCGCCATCTCCAGCGCGCCATCAAGGTCCGGCATGAGCACCAGTTCGTCCGCCGCTGCCGGGCTGCCTGCCAGCATCAGCTGGCGCTGGATGTCCTCAGGCAGGTGAGTGAACACCACGGTCACGCCAACCGGCCTGACCAGCCGGAGAATCTTTACGAAACAGGTAATGGCAGCGGAATCCGCCCCACTGACATGGTGAAAATCCAGCAGCACGAAACGCAACGGCTGTTCGGTGATGTCGATCACGCGCTTACGGATGATGTTAACCACCCGGTCCGCCGTACCGAAGAACAGGTAACCCTGCAGCTGCACGATCTGGATCTTGCCGCCATGGCGGCTGAGGTACTTCACGCATTCACTGGCCCGGTCGACGGTGCTGCGACGCTCGATGCCGGTGGCATTCAGCCGGACGACCGGCAGCCGCGCATAATTGAGCACGAAAACCACTGCAGACACGATCAGCCCGGCAATCAGCCCCTCCAGGAAGCCGACCAGCGCGATGGTGGCCACGATCAACCCGATGATCAGCCAGTCCGCGACCGGCAGCTGGCGGCGCGCCCTGATGAACCAGTTGTTCAGCAGCGACAGCCCCATGAACAGCACGAAACCTGCGGTGAGGAAGGTTGGCACGTAGACCAGCAGGCTGCCGGCAGCGGCAAGGCCCACAATCATCACGGCCGCCGTTGCCACGCCCGGCAGCCGCGATGTCGCGCCGGTCTCCTGCGCCAGGATGGTCATTGACAGGCCGGTATAACCTGCCGGCCCGCCAACCCCGCCCGACAGCAGGTTTGCGATGCCGTTCGAACGCAGTTCGGCATTGACGTCGACATCCTTGCCCATCGCCAGTTCCAGCCCGCTTATGTTCAGCATCAATCCGACCATGCTGATGATGGCGACCATCACCATGCTTGGCGCGGCATTCAGCACCTGCCACCAGTCAACCTGGCTGAACAGCGCAGGCGAGGGCAATGACAGGCTTGTGGTGTCGGCGAACCGCGGCAGCTGTCCAAGGTCGCGCGCGGCTTCGAGGTCGATGCCGAGCGCCCACAGCGTTGCGTAAAAAACTGTCACCGCGCCCAGCATCACCACCGGCATCGTGAAAGGACTGGAGAGGGTTGCTGTAGCCGCGTACATCGCCATTGCGAAAGCCACGGTTGCCCCGGCCAGCGCAATGTTCTGGCCGCCGCCGCCGATCTGTCTCAGCAGGTCGGTGAGGTGCGTGCCCGACACCATCATGGCGGCGCCGTCGATCAGCAGCCAGCCCGATCCCGCCAGGAACCCTGCCAGCACCGGGTAGGGCAGAAAGCGCACCAGCCCGCCCAGTTTCAGCCGCCCGGTCAGCCAGAACAACAGGCCGGTCAACACGCTGGCGCAGCCCACGATTGCGATTGCCGTGGCAATCTTGGTTTCCACCGAACCTTGCGCAGCCGCCACCATGCCGGTAACTGCCAGCGCCAGGATGGCAATGTTGCTCTCCTGCACCAGCGCCACGGAGTTCTCGATGCGGCTGTGCCAGGCGACGGCCACCGCCATCAGTGCGCCGCCCAGCAGCACGATTGCCACGCCATGGCCCATGCCCGCCGCAATCTGTCCGGTAAATATCAGTGCGCCCATCGCCAGGGCGGCGGCAATGTTGTCCATCCCTGCGATCAGTCCGAGCACGAGGCCCGGCACGATGCTGGCCTTGCCCGATGAGGCCAGGTGCGGAGAAGCTTCAGTCGACATGGATGTTCAGCACGCTGCAGGTGATCCGTAAGAGCGCGCAAGCTGCCACAATACTGCGGCCTTCACCAGCGAAGATGCCGCGCCTGTACCGGCCTTGTCCGAAAGCTCAAGCTGTTGCCCGGGCAGTCACACCTTTGGCGTCTCGCCGGCCAGCACCTTGGCGAAGCGTGCCGCGTCGATGTTGCCGCCCGACAGCACCACGCCCACCCGCTTGCCCCGCATCGCCTCGCGCTCCTGCAGCAGCGCGGCAAGTGCGGCCGCACCGGCCCCTTCGGTCACTGTCCGCGTGGTGCGGAAGGCCAGCCGCATGGCGGCGGCAATCTCGTCGTCATTCACCTCGACGATGCGCGCGCAGCCCTTGTTGATCATCGCCACGGCGTCCTCATGGGCGATGCGCACCGCCATCCCCTCCGCAAACGTGCGCGCCGAGTTGGTGGCCTCCGCCTTGCCGGACTTGAACGAGCGTGCATAGGCGTTGGCCTCGGTCGAGACGACGCCGATCACCTCGGTCTTCAGGCCAAGCGCATCGCGCGCCGAGATCACCCCGCAGCAGCCCGACCCCATGCCGATGGGCACGTAGACGGCATCGAGCTCGCCCGCCTCGCCGAACAGTTCATGCGCATAGGTCGACACGCCCAGCACCAGCTCCGGGTGGAACGATGGCACGATGTCCAGCCCGCGTTCCACGGCCATGGCCTCCATCGCCTCCTTGGCGGCGTTGAAGTCGTGACCGGTCTCGATCAGCTCCGCACCTAGCGCGCGCATGGCGGCGTTCTTCTCCGCCGAATTGTTCTCCGGCACCACGATGACGGCGGGCACGCCCTCGTGCCGCGCGGCGAACGGGATCGACTGGCCGTGATTGCCGGTGGATGCAGTAATGACGCCGCCGGTCTGGCCGCGTTCCTGCCGCATGCGCATGTGCACAAGCCCGCCGCGCACCTTGAAAGCGCCAAGCGGTGTCAGGTTTTCGTGCTTGACCCACACTTCCTGGCCCAACGCATCTGCCATCAGCGGCCAAACCCGCTGCGGCGTTGCGGGCAGCGTGGCGTAAACGATGTCCTTTGCGCGGGTGATGTCTTGCGAGGTGAATTTCATGGGCCGGACGGTGGCACAGTTGCGGGACCGCCTGCAATACGCTCAATTCGGCAGGTACGCATTCACCGGAGATGAAACATGCCGCAACCGGTCTGGCTCGAAGTGGCGCTGAACGGCCCGTTTGGCCCGAAGCGCCAGCCGCATGCCCCCTACACGGCCGCCACCCTGATCCAGGAGGGGCTGGCCTGCGCCCGGGCCGGCGCGGCCATCGTCCACCTGCACGTCTATGACGAGGCGACCGGCATCCAGAATGATGCACCCGAAACCTATGTCCGCGTCATCGAGGCGATCGGTGAGAAGGAAGACGTCATCGTCTATCCCACCGTGCCGATGGGCGGCGGCGGCGAACCCGGCTCACCGGAACGCGCAAGGGCGCGCTATGCCGTCATTGACGAACTTGGCAAGCGCGGCCTGCTGGAATGGTCGGTGGTAGACCCCGGCAGCTGCAATCTTGCTCGGTTCGAGGACATCGCCGCCGGCGGGCAGGGCGTGCTCTACCCCAACACCGTGGCCGACATCTGCGAAGGCCTGCGGTTGGCGTGTGAGCACCGCTTCCACCCCAGCTACGCCGTCTACGAGCCCGGCTTCCTGCGCCTCGGCGCGGCGCTGGCGAAGCGTCATGGCTGCCCGGCGCCCATCTACCGTTTCATGTTTTCCGACGAGTTCACCTTCAGCTACCCGCCCGCCGGATATGCCGTGGAGTTCATATGTGAAGCTGCTGGAGGCGGAAGCCCCCGGTGCACCGTGGATGGTGGCGGGGCTTGGGGTCGATGTGTTCCCGATTGCCGAAGTTACGATGGCGCTGGGCGGCCACCTGCGGGTGGGCCAGGAAGACACGCCGTTCGGATGGGAAGTCTCCAACGTGGCCCAGACAGAGCGCATGGCGGCCATCGTCGCCAAAGCGGGCAGAGATTTGGCGACGGCGCAGGACGTGAGGGCGGCACTGGCGCGGCAATAACGTCCCCCACCGCTTGACATTCTCCGCCTGCCCGTGCAGCTAACGCCGCAAAATTCGGCATTTCTCCAGCAAGAGGGCAGGGCATGACGGCTGCATTCACGTTTCCGGGCCAGGGCTCGCAGGCTGTCGGCATGGGCCGCGAGTTGGCGAACAACTTCGCCGCCGCACGCGCCGTGTTCGACGAGGTGGACGCAGCACTCGGCCAGAAGCTGTCGGCGCTGATGTGGGACGGTCCCGCCGATGACCTGACGCTGACCAGCAACGCCCAGCCCGCGCTGATGGCGGTGTCCATGGCCGCGGTGCGCGTGCTGGAGGCAGACTTCGGCGTCACCGTAAAGGATCACGCCGGCTACGTCGCCGGCCACTCGCTGGGCGAATATTCTGCGCTGGCCGCTGCCGGCACCTTCTCCATCGCTGATACGGCGCGCCTGCTGCGCACCCGTGGCGACGCCATGCAGAAGGCCACCCCCGTCGGCACCGGCGCGATGGCCGCGTTGCTGGGCCTCGACTACGAGGCAGCCGCCAAGGTGGCCGCTGAGGCCGCGCAGGGCGACGTTTGCCAGGCCGCCAATGACAACGCGCCGGGCCAGGTGGTGGTGTCCGGCTCGAAGGCCGCAGTGGAGCGCGCCGTCGAGATTGCCAAGACCCACGGCGCCAAGCGCGCCATGCTGCTGCCGGTGTCGGCACCGTTCCATTGCGCTCTGATGCAGCCGGCCGCCGACGTGATGGCCGGAGCGCTCTCCAGCGTTACCATGAACGACCCCGCCGTGCCGCTCATCGCCAACGTGGAGGCAGGCCCGGTGTCCGATGCTGCCACCATCCGCGAAAACCTCGTGAAGCAGGTGACCGGCACCGTTCGCTGGCGCGAGAGCGTCGAGTGGATGGCCGCCAACGGCGTTACTGTCATGGTCGAGCTCGGCGCGGGCAAGGTGCTGACCGGCATGGCCCGGCGCATGGCACCCGACGCCAATTGCATGGCGACCGCGTCCGTGGCAGACCTTGAGGCTGTTGCCGACGCACTGAAGGCTTGACTCAACCTCCCAACAGGAGAGTGCACATGTTTGATCTGACAGGCAAAAGGGCGCTGGTCACCGGCGCCACCGGCGGCATCGGCGCCGCTATCGCCAAGGCCCTCCACGCCCAAGGGGCAACGGTGTGCCTGTCCGGCACCCGCGCCGCCGTGCTGGACGAGGTGAAGGCATCGCTAGGCGAGCGCGCCCACGCCGTCGTCTGCAACCTGTCCGACCCGGCTGACGTGGACAAGCTCATCCCGGCGGCAGAGGAAGCCATGGGAGGGCTCGACATTCTCGTCAACAATGCCGGCATCACCCGCGACAACCTCGCCATGCGCATGAAGAACGAGGAGTGGCAGTCGGTTCTGGACGTAAACCTCACCGCCGCCTTCACGCTGATCCGCGCCTCGATGCGCGGCATGATGCGCGCCCGCTGGGGCCGCGTCATCAACATCACCTCCGTCGTCGGCGTCACCGGCAATGCCGGCCAGGCCAACTACGCCGCCTCCAAGGCCGGCATGATCGGCATGTCAAAGTCGCTCGCCCACGAGGTCGCCTCGCGCAACATCACCATCAACTGCATTGCGCCGGGCTTCATCGAGACCGCCATGACCGGTGTGCTCACCGACAAGCAGAAGGAAGCCATTCTCGGCGCCGTCCCGGCCGGCCGGCTGGGCCAGGCGGACGAGATCGCCGCCGGCGCCGTCTACCTCGCCAGCGAGGAGGCAGCCTACGTCACCGGCCAGACCTTGCACATCAATGGCGGCATGGCGATGATCTGAGCGGGCGGTTTCGCGTCGTCCACAGGGGCGGGTTTTCGGGCTTGGCCGTTTCGCCCCATGTGTGATAATAGGCGCTGTGAAGGTGCGGGTGAAACGAGGGAAGTTCCCCGGAAAACTCTTGAATTATAGTGTTTTGCCTGTGCAGCCGGTGCTTCGGCGGATTCGCCGGAACCAAGGCGCAGGCAAGATCGAATGCGGTTCAATCAACGAGGGTAGTACAGAAATGAGTGATGTCGCTGAACGGGTCAAGAAGATCGTCGTGGAGCATCTGGGCGTCGACGCCGACAAGGTCGAGAAGGATGCAAGCTTCATCGATGATCTTGGCGCAGACAGCCTGGATACCGTCGAGCTGGTAATGGCATTCGAGGAAGAGTTCGGGATCGAGATCCCCGATGACGCCGCCGAAACCATCCAGACGGTGGGCGACGCTGTCAGCTTCATTGAAAAGAACGCCGCCTGACCGGGCGCGCTCGCCGGGGCCGGTGACCGTTGGTCGCCAACCGGCGCCGTGACAAGACTTTCATGCGGTGGCAGTGGGTAAAATCGCTGCCGCCGTATTTGTTGAGAAGATGCGTGGGAGTTTTTCGATGCGCAGGGTAGTCATCACCGGTATTGGCATGGTGTCCCCGGTTGGCGCCAATGTCGAGGACAGCTGGGCAAACCTGCTGGCCGCGAAGTCGGGCGCTGGCCCGGTGACCCGCGCCGACGTGTCCGACATGGCCTGCCGTATCGGCTGTGAGGTCAAGGAAGGCGACGGCACTGGCGGCACCTTCGACATCAACAGGTACATGGACCAGAAGGACCAGCGCCGCTGCGATACCTTCATCCGCTTCGGCGTGGCCGCCGCCAGCATGGCCGTGGCGGACTCCGGCTGGCAACCGAAGACCGAGGAAGAGCGCTGGCGCACCGGCGTGCTGATCGGCTCCGGCATCGGCGGCCTGCCATCGATCGAGGCCACCTCGCTGTTGCTCGATGAAAAGGGTCCGCGCCGCGTCAGCCCGTTCTTCATCCCCGGTTCGCTGATCAACCTGGTCTCGGGCATGGTGTCGATCGAGCACGGCTTCAAAGGCCCCAACCATGCCGTTGTCACTGCCTGTTCCACCGGCGCCCACGCCATCGGCGATGCCGCCCGGCTGGTGGCGCTGGAAGACGCCGACGTGATGGTGGCGGGCGGCGCGGAGTTTGCCATCTGCCGCATCGGCTATGCAGGCTTCCTCGCCTGCAAGGCCCTATCGACCCACTACAACGACACCCCTGAAAAGGCGTCCCGTCCCTATGACAGGGACCGTGATGGTTTCGTGATGGGTGAGGGCGCGGGCGTCGTCGTGCTCGAGGAATACGAACACGCCAGGGCGCGCGGCGCCAGGATCTACGCCGAAGTGGTCGGATACGGCATGTCGGGCGATGCCTACCACATTACCGCCCCGGCAGAGGACGGCGACGGCGCCTTCCGCTGCATGTCGGCTGCCTTGAAGCGGGCAGGCCTGCAGGCGTCGGAGATCGATTACGTCAACGCCCACGGTACCTCCACGCCGATGGGCGACGAGATCGAACTGCGCGCCGTCGAGCGACTGATGGGCAACCAGGCCCACAAGCTCACCATGTCGTCCACCAAGTCGGCGACCGGGCACCTGCTCGGCGCAGCCGGCGCCATCGAGGCCATCTTCGGCGTGCTGGCCATCCGCGATCAGGTTGCCCCGCCAACTCTCAACCTCGACAATCCGTCGGTTGAAACCGAGGTGGACCTTGTGCCGCACACGCCGCGCCACAAGGAAATCAACACAGTTCTGTCCAATTCATTTGGTTTTGGTGGGACCAACGCATCGCTTGTGTTCCGCCGTGTTGATGCCTGACGCCTGACAGGGCAGCGGGTGCGGGGGCCCCGATGCCGGAGAACCACAGTTCCGGACCCGACCCGACGCATGAGTCTTCCCTCACGAGACGCTTCAGGCCGCAAGGGCCGCTCGATCTTCTCAGTCATCGCGCGGATTTTCGCCATGCTGGTCGTGCTGGCGCTGCTGGCGGGGGCGGCAGGGTTTGCCGGCTGGGTGATGGCCACCGCCGAAGGCCCGCTGGCCGAGGACAAGGTCGTTAACATCGAGCCGGGCAGCACCAGCGATCAGATCGGTCAAACGCTCGCCGGCGAGGGCGTGGTGAATTCGGGCACGCTTGCCACGCTGGGCATCTCCGTCCTTCGCCGCTTCTTTGATCTTGAGCCCAAGGCCGGTGAATACCAGTTTGCGGCAAGGTCGTCGCTGGTCGACGTGCTGCGCAAGATCAAGCGCGGCCAGATCTTCACCTACAAGGTCTCGATCCCTGAAGGCTTCACCACCTGGCAGGTGCTGGAACGGCTCAAGGCCAACGAGGTGCTGACCGGCGACATCGAGACCGTGCCGCTGGAAGGCGAATTGCTGCCGGACACCTACGTGTTTACCCGCGGCCGCACCCGCCAGAGCCTCATCGACCAGATGAAGACGGCCCAGGATCGCCTCATCGAAAAGCTGTGGGAGACCCGCAAGGACGGCCTGCCGTTCACCACGCCGGAAGAGGCAATCATTCTTGCCTCCATCGTCGAGAAGGAAACCGGCAAGGCGGAAGAACGCGCGCAGGTTGCCGGTGTCTTCATCAACCGGTTGAGGAAGCGCATGCGGCTGCAGTCCGACCCGACCATCATCTATGGTATCACGCAGGGGCAGGGCAAGCTCGACCGGCCGATCTATCGCAGCGATATCCGCCAGAAGACCGACTACAATACCTACCAGATTGACGGCCTGCCGCCGACGCCGATCGCCAATCCGGGGCGTGCCTCCATCGAGGCGGTGCTCAACCCGATCGATACGGACTATGTATATTTCGTTGCCGATGGCACCGGTGGGCACGCCTTTGCGGTAACCTTGGACGAGCACAACGCGAACGTGAGGAAGTGGCGCTCCTGGCTGCAGGACCAGCGCGAACAGCGTGAAGCCGAGGAAGCCGAACAGGAACTGCGCGATAGTCTCGACGCCAGCACCAATGCCGCGGCCCCGCTGCCGGCCGGCAACGAGGCCGAACCGGCGCCGGCAGGGGTAACCGGCGATGAAGCAGAACCTGCCTCCCTGTTCGAGGTTGTTGAAGTGTCCGGCCGCAGCGTACCCATCCCGCGCGTCAGGCCCGCCCGGCAATAGGGCGTTGCGCGTCAAGTGCCTCGTTCTGCTGACCCCAAAAGTTCGAGGCTGTGGTCATGAACCACAGCCTCGCGCAAAACCCGGCTTTCAGCCGCTCAGGTTTGGGGTGAGAACGGCAGGGAAGAGTGGTGCAGCACGATCTTCACCTCTCCATTCTCCATCTGTTCGATGCCAAAGGTGTACTCAACCTTCACCTCGGCGCCATCGGCCTTCTTGAAGTAGTAGTTCCCCATCGTCATGGCGGTGTTGCCTGAAATGACGGTGCCTTCCTTTTCCCATCGCACGGCGGTGTAGGGCGCGATGGCGAAGCCAGTGTCTTCCTTCATGCCGCCCCCGACGAAGTAGGACATCGCTTCATCGAAAGTGCCGCGAAACTGGTCTTCGCTGGCAAGCGTCGGCTTGAACAGGACCGGACGATCGCCGAAAGCGTAGAACTGCTTGATGTGCGCTTCTGCTGCGGCGCGATAGTCCTTGCCCTTGGTGTGGGCCTTGCCAATCTTGACGATGCCTTCGCCCCACGCTGTCTTGAGTTGAATGACCTTCTCTTCCGTCAGGCTGGCCTTGCCGTCACTTGCGGCGTGAGCGGCACCGGTAAGGGCGGTCATGGCGATGGCTGTCGAAAGGGCGATTGTCTTGTACATGCCTGGTTTCCTCGGATGCATTGTTGGTTCAGTGCTTTCGCATGACTGCATCTGGGAAGGCGTTGCCGATAGAGCCAATCACAATAGCAGCCCCCATGGATCGATATTATCTATCGTTTAATCCGGGCCGGTGACCCGAAGCCCCTTGACGGTGTGCGCTCGTGTGCGCGGCGGCATGTCGCGCTGGCCGTGCGGTCTTCCAATCACCATGTCCTTCGCGCAAAGCCAAAAAACCGGACACACAACAAAGAAAGTGAGAACCATGTTCGCCCGCAAGGCCAATGTTCCAGAGCGCGTAGTTGAACACCACAAGCCTGAGAGTTTCAGTGACAAGTTCGCCTATCGCCTGGTGAAATTCATGCGCGTTTTCGCGGATGCATTCTTCCGCAAACGCTATGGGCACAGGGCCGTTGTTCTGGAAACCGTCGCCGCCGTGCCCGGCATGGTCGGCGGCTTGTTGCAGCATCTGAAATCCATCCGGCATATCCGCGATGACGAAGGCTGGATTGCCGAACTGCTTGATGAGGCCGAGAACGAGCGCATGCATCTGATGACCTTCATCAACATTGCGCAACCATCCGTGTTTGAACGGTTTCTCATCCTGTTGGCGCAGGGCGTGTTCTTTAATCTTTACTTCCTGCTCTACCTGTTTGCGCCAAAGACCGCGCACCGGGTGGTGGCATACCTCGAGGAAGAAGCAGTGGTCAGCTACACCCAATATCTGGCGGCAATTGACGAAGGCAAAATCGACAACGTGCCTGCGCCCCAGATCGCGATTGACTACTGGAAACTGTCTCCTGAGGCCCGGTTGCGGGATGTGGTGCTTGCTGTCCGTGAAGATGAAGCAGGTCACAGGGACCGCAATCATTGCTTTGCCGATGCGCTGACAAGCAAATCCGACGGCAAGGAACGCTCGCCTCAGCCGGTGGCTGCCCGTGCGAGCGAAAGGGCCTGAAGCAGCAAGGCCAGCGGTGATCACACAACCGGGGTGTGATCACCCGGACGCCTCTGCATGGCATATCTCAGGCGTAATGGATAAAGTGACTGGACACAGTTGATTCTCGACTAGGGTGCGCAGTTTCCATGAGCATTTCCAGCATGACCGGCTTTGGCCGCGCCGCCGGTTCAGCCGGGCCGTGGAGCTACCAGTGGGAGCTGCGCTCGGTGAACGGCAAGGGGCTGGATGTGCGCCTGCGCCTGCCGTCCGGCATGGATGCACTGGAGCAGCAGGTGCGCGTCCTTGCCGCCGCAGCGCTGAAGCGCGGCAACGTGCAGGTGTCGCTGCAACTGGCCTGCGAAGAACCCGCAGTGGAGCTGCGCATCAATCCCAACGCACTGTTCGCCGCCGTTGAGGCCGCCCAGCAGGTGTCTGACGCCATGGGCGATCCGGTCTCTGCCGATGCCGTCCTGGCGATGCGCGGCGTGGTCGAGGCCGTATCAGCCGAAGCCGACCCCGAGGCCATTGAGGCGCGTGACGCGGTGCTGCTGCAGGCTGCCGGTGCCGCCATCGAGGCGCTGGCTGCCAACCGGCGCGAGGAAGGCAAGCGGCTCGCCGGCGTCATTGCCACGCAGCTTGACCGTATCGAGGCGCTGACTGCCGAGGCTGCCGCCAACCCGTCACGCACGCCTGAGGCCATCCAGGCGCGGCTGGCCCAGCAGGTCGAACGGCTGACGGGCGCCTCGCCCGCGCTGGACCCGGACCGGCTGCACCAGGAAGCCGTGCTGCTGGCGGTCAAGGCCGACATCCAGGAAGAGCTCGACCGGCTGACCTCTCATGTCGAGGCAGCGCGCGAACTGCTGGCGGCCGATGGCGAGCCCGTTGGCCGCAAGTTCGAATTCCTCTCGCAGGAGTTCAACCGTGAAGCCAACACGCTGTGCTCCAAGTCGTCTGATGCCGCGCTCACCCGCATCGGGCTGGAACTCAAGAACATCATCGACCAACTCCGCGAACAGGTTCAGAACATTGAATAGCGCTTCTTCTTCCGCCTCCATTGCCCGGCGCGGGCTGCTGCTGGTGCTGTCATCGCCATCGGGCGCGGGCAAAACCACCTTGTCGAAGCGGCTGCTGGCGCGCGAGGACGACGTGGTCATGTCGGTGTCCGTGACCACCCGCAAGCCACGCCCCGGCGAGATCGACGGCAAGGACTATCATTTCATCTCGCGCGAACAGTTCGACCAGCTGGTGGCCGATGGTGAGCTGCTGGAGTATGCCGAGGTGTTCGGCAACGGCTATGGCACCCCGCTCAAGCCGGTTCAGAAGTGGCTGGCTGAGGGCAAGGACGTGCTGTTCGACATCGACTGGCAGGGCACCCAGCAGATCCACGCCCGCATGCACGACGACCTGGTTCGGATCTTCATCCTCCCCCCTCTGCCGAGGAGCTGCGCGACCGGCTGGTGCGCCGCGCCCAGGATGCAGCGTCCGTGGTCGCCAAGCGCATGGCCGAAGCCTCCAACGAGATCAGCCACTGGGCCGAGTACGACTATGTGCTCATCAACGATGATGTCGATGACTGCGATGCATCCATCGCCGCCATTCTCGAAGCGGAGCGGCTGCGCCGGCACCGCCGCATCGGGCTCGACAGCTTCGTCAGGAAGCTCAGGAAGCACCTGTAGGTTTCAGCCGCAACCGATTCAACTGACTCAGGTTTTTGCCCGCCGTTGACTCAGTTTGTCAGCGGCTCATACGCTTCCGCCAGCCGGCAGAAGCCTGCCACGTCCACCTGCTCGGCCCGCATCTGCGGATCAAGGCCGGTTGCCCGGATAATGGCCTCGGTGTCGCCGCCCAGCGCCTTGAGGCTGGAGCGCAGCATCTTGCGCCGTTGCCCGAAGGCGGCTGCCGTGACCTTCTCAAGCACCTGCGCCTTGCACGGATGGACAGGCCGGGGCAGCGGCGTGATGTGCACCACCGACGAGGTGACCTTGGGCGGCGGCGTGAAGGCGCGGGGCGAAATGTCGAACAGCTTCATGGCCTGGCTGCGCCACTGCGAGATGATCGACAGCCGCCCGTAGGCGCCGCTACCCGGTGCGGCGGTAATGCGCTGTGCGACTTCTTTCTGGAACATCAGCGTCAGCGAGGTCCAGTAGGGCGGCCATGGGTCCGCCAGCAACCACCCGGTCAGGAGCGGTGTTGCAATGTTGTAGGGCAGGTTGGCGGCTATCTTCACCGGCCCGCCGGTACGCGCGGCAAGGTCGGCCCAGTCCACCTTCAGCGCATCCGCCTCGATCACCTCAAGCCGGCCGGGACAGGCAGCAGCGATTTCAGCCAGCGCAGGGCGGGTGCGCTCGTCGCGTTCAACCGCGATCACCTTGCCCGCGCCTTCCATCAGCAGCGCCCGCGTCAGCCCACCAGGGCCGGGACCCACCTCAAGCACCGTGGCGCCGTCAAGCTGACCGGCGGCGCGCGCAATGCGGCGGGTGAGGTTGAGGTCGAGCAGGAAGTTCTGGCCGAGCGACTTTCGGGCTGACAATTCGTGCCGCGCGATCACCTCGCGCAATGGCGGCAGGCCGTCCTCTGCCGGCTCGATCATACCCGCGCCCGCGCCATCGCCGCTGCCTGCCTGCAGCGCCGCAATGAAGCTCGACGGGTTGGCCGTGCCCGAGCCCGCCAGTCCGAGCGCCGTGCCGTGGTCGGGCGAGGTGCGGATGAACGGCAGGCCCAGCGTGGTATTGACGCCGATGTGGAAGCCCAGCGTCTTGACCGGGATCAGCGCCTGGTCGTGATACATGCACAAGCGCGCAGTCATAGGTGGCGCGCGCTTCCTCATGGAACATGGTATCGGCCGGTAGCGGTCCGAATGCGTTGATGCCTTCGCCCGCGAGCGTCGCGATTGCCGGGCCGATCACGTCGCGATCCTCGCTGCCGATGCTGCCGCCTTCTCCCGCATGCGGGTTGAGGCCGGCCACCGCGATACGCGGGCGCTCGATACCGAAATAGCGCTTCAGATCCCCGGCGATGACGCGCCCTTGCGCAATGATCGCCGTGCCGGTGACCAGCCCCGGCACCTTTGCCAGCGGCACGTGCACGGTCAGCGGCACGGTGCGGAAATCGTCTGCCGACAGCATCATCACCGGCTCGGCCTCATGCCCGGCCGTCTGCGCCAGGTGGGCGAGGTAATCCGTATGGCCCTGGAAGCTGAAACCGGCCTGGTACAGCGTTTCCTTCTGGATCGGCCCGGTGACCACGCCCGCCGCCTGGCCCGACAGCGCCAGCCTGACCGCCGCCTCGATCCAGCCGGTCACCTGCGTCGCCGTCGCGGCAGATGGCTTGCCCGGCGTGACAGCGGCATCCAGAGGCATGTCCAGTACCGGCAGGCCATGCGCAAAGGCCCCTTGCGCCTCGTCCAGTGATCCGATCCGCACCACCTGCGTCGCCAGCCCACACTGTCCGGTGCGCTCTTCCATGAGCTGCGCACAGCCGGCAATCGCAAACGCCGGCACCGCCTCGCGGGCCGCGCTTGCATGGGCCAGCAGCGCAATATCAGGCCCGATGCCAGCCGGTTCTCCGGGCGTCACGACGAGGGCAGGGGAGGTGGATGTCATGGCAAAGCCGCCAGCGTGTCGAAACCGCCCCGGTCAGGGCCTGAACGCCGGGTCCTTGTAATCGACGAAGCTTTCCTTGCGGGCTTCGGCCATTGCCTGCTGGACAAGGTTCTCGAACTGTTCGTTGCGCACCGCTGCCTCGATTTGCGAACGCTCCGGCGCCGGCGGAGAGATCTTGCGGGTACCGCAATTGGCGAACAGCCGCACGCCGGTAGGACCTGGAATCGGCCCGATCAACTTGCGCGTGCCTGCCTCCAGCAGCGCCTTGCGCAACTCCGGCGGCAAACGGTCGACATCGGCCTCGACAGCCCTGCCGATCTTGACGTTGAAAATGTCCTTGCTGGCGGCGCGCAGGCTGCTGCAGCCCTTGTAGCGCTGCATGATCTGCTGGGCTTCCACGGCGCGGGCATAAAGCAGCTGCTGCTGCATGGCCCCGGCCGAGCTTTCCACCGGCAGGTCCACCTGCTGAACGCTGACAACGGTCACCGGCTTCATGCGCGGATCGTTCATGATCTCGCGTACTTTTGCATCGACCTTGGCCTGGTCGACCTTGATGTCGGTGTCGACGTTCTGCTGGCTCATCACCCAGCGTATATAAAGCGAGCCTTCCATCTGGGACTTGAGCGCGGACTCGATCGACTCCCTTCTCGGCAAGCTGCTTGCGCAGGTCGGCCCGGCTGATCTTCATCCGCTTGACCATGCCGTCCACGCGCTCATCAAGCTCGCTGTCGGGGATCTCGTACCCCAACCGCTTGGCCTTGGTCTTGGCCACCTTCTCGTTGACCAGTGTGCCGAGAATGCGCTTGCGGGTTTCGAAGTCGGTTCCCACTCGCCCGCCGAGCGCGTTTTCCAGGTTGATGCGCCGCGAGATGTCGAAATTGGTGATCGGCAGGTCATCCACCGTAACCGCCACACCTTGCGCGTTCTTCAGGCTGACGCGTTCGATTCCGCCAGACGGACGGGCCGCAGCCAGCGCGCTGTCGACATCGCCAAGGCCGCCATCGCCGCCCGGCGCGGCGCTGACCGGTTGGGCGCCGGGCGTAATTTGCGCAGGTGCGTTGGCGGTGCTGGCCTTCTTGTCAGACGGCAACGGGTCGGCGCCGAGATATTCGTACAAGTCACCCTGGCCGCCGCCACAACCGGTCAACAGCATCAGCGCGGCCGCCATGCCAAGCCAGCGGCTGGTCCGCGTGGCTGCGTGTCGGCGGCGCGTCAGGGCCGTCAGATTTGCTGCAGTGCTGCTCATTCTCACTCCGAAGCGCTGGTCCCGATGGAGGTGCTGCCCAGCGTGACCAGTTCGATATCCAGCAGGAAGGACCTGTCCCGATCGAGGTTGCGGTCGGTAAGGAACTCTTCCTTGTAGCGGAAGCGCAGCTTCATGCAGTCGCAATCGAACCCGATGCCGATGTGCCGGTCGATGATCTGATCGCTTATCAGGTCGTACCGGCCACCGCCGAATATGCTCACGCCACCGCCGATGGCCACTTCCGCCGAGCCCCAGATCTGCTGCTGGTTGTTCGGCCGGCCATAAGCCATCGCTTCTTCCACCTTCACATAATTGAGGGCGGTTTTAAGGCGTGAGTAATTGGCCATGACGCCGACGTCCTGCTCGCGCATGGACATGGTGTCGGTGTCGAAACGAGCCTGGTAACTGACCCGCCAGTTTTCGTCGGGCTGGAACCAGACAGCTCCGACCAGGTCGGACACGGACTCGTTCAGGCCGGAGCCCGGCAGGAAACTGTTCTGGCCGGCGATATGATAGGACTGGCCGAAACTCGCATTGAACGAACCGCCATTCTCGAACCCCAGAGTGTACAGGAAGCCTGCATTCACCCGGGTTCCGCCTTCGTAGCGGTCATTGCCGCTGAAGCGGTTTTCCAGGAACAGGTTGGTGGTTGAGTAGTTCAGCGAGATTGCATCCTCGTTGCCCCAGCCGGAAATGTCGCCTTCGTCCACTGACGAGATGATCTGGGCGATCGGGGTGAAGATGTGCGTTCCCATGCCGTCATACTTGGCCAGCGGCAGCCGCACGTCGACCCCGCCCGATGGCAGGATGCGGGCGTCGGTCACGTCGCCATAATCAGCGCGGGGTGACCCGTCGACGCCGGTTACCGGCACGTTCTCGGACAACAGCAGGTCGCCGCGCACCCTCGCGAACGGCGTCACGATCACGCCCGGATCGGTGACGATTTCCTTGCGCCAGTGCAGCTGCGTCGTGGCGCGCATCTGGCGGGTGCCCTGAACCACATCGAACGTGTCGGGAACCGTATCGTACGCCACCCAGGCCTGGTCCCGGAACAGCGCATAGGCATCCGTGCTGACGCCCAGTTCTCCGCCCAGCACGGGGAAGTCGAAGGTGTAGTCATGCCGGAAATATGGCGCGGCGGTCGGGAAAGTATCCTGCTGGTCGGTGCCCAGCAGGCCCTGGAAATTATAGGCCCGTACCGTTGTGTAGTTCCGGTCGTAGATGCCGTCGAGATAGACGAGGCTGGCAAGCTCGGTGCGCTCGTCAAAGTCATACTCGCGGCCAAACGTGTCGTCCGACACGATGGTGCCGTCCCAGCCCCACTGCCACCAGCGGTTGATCTGGAAGTTGCCGGTGGTGCGCAGCCAGCCGCGCGCACGCTCGTTGCCCGGTGCCGGAAGCTGGTCGGGGTTCAACTGGTAGACGCCCGCACCCTCGATCGAGTACTCCCCGTTGGCCAGCCGGTGGCGGAACTCCGCACGCATCATCGGCCCCTGTTCGGACGTCACCTTCGGCATCAGCGTCAGGTCCATGTTCGGCGCGATGTTCCAGAAATATGGCTGCTCGTAGCCAAAGCCGAACACTGTGGAATGGCTGAACCGCGGAATCAGGAAACCCGAGCGGCGCTTCACCGTCGGATCGGGATGCGACAGGTACGGCCAGTAGAACACCGGCACGCCGAGCATTTCCAGCCGCGCGTCGCGATGGTACAGCGTGCCTTCTCGTTCGTCGTGCGTGGTTTCGCTGGCCACCAGCTGCCAGGCCGGAGTGCCGGTCTCGGTTACGCACGTCCGGCAGCGGGTGTAGGTCACCCGCTCGTAAACCGTCAGGTAGCCGTCCCGGCGCTTGGCGTAGCTCGCCGTCACCACGGCTTGGTTGGTCAGCAGCAGTCGCAGGTGTTCGGCAAATCCGTCGCGGAACCGGTTCTGCAGTTCGAGGATGTCTGCTTCGAGAATGTTCCCGCCCGGTTCGCGGATGCGGATCTCGCCTTCGGCCCGCATCACGTCGGTGGCGCGGTTGTAGGTGACGCGCCGGGCGATCAGCACGTAATCGCCGTAGGTCAGGACCACGTTGCCCGTGGCTATCGCGGTCTTGGTGCGGTCGTCGAACACGATCTGGTCCGCGTCCACGTCCACCTTGGTGCCGCGCGGTGGCGTCTTGGCCCGGGCGCGGCTGTCGCCCGCATAGTCGGACTTGCCGCTGGCGACCGACTGGGCATGAACAGGCGGTATCGCCGTCAGGGCACAAAGGCCGAACACCGCGAGCACCCACGCGCAAGCGATCGCGATCGCGTGCGCTCTCACATGCGCGCGCGCGTGATACGGCGTCTGTTTCGCCAGTGCGTATGTCGGCGTCTGCCCTATCCCTTGTCCCCTGTTTGCCGGTCCCGCCGTGCTCGCGTCCCCCTCAGGCCGCATTGCGCTGCACAACCGTGTGAAACCCCTTGCCGGGGCAGTCCCGATCGCGAAGGCCACCGGCAAGCGGTCATTCGCGCCATACCCCGAATTGCCCGGACCGCAACCGCCAGTCCCGGCACTTCCGATACAGTCGTGTTTGTAACCTGTTTCGTTGGGCTAAGAGAAGGCCTTGACAAGATATTTTTAACTTTTTCACCCCGCTGATTTAGGCCCAATTCACGGCCTGGTAAACCACTTCTGAAGCAGCCGTTCCAGCCTGAATCAGCCTGTCTGGGTGGGCCGGGCAGGGGCATTGCAACACCTGGTTGGCGCGGCTACTAATGGACTGGACAAGGACTGCGGCAACCGGATGCCGCCCCAACTGCAAGCAGGTAACGCCCACATGAAAGTTTCGTTCTCTACGTTCTCCACGCCAAAGTCGGGCGCTGTCGTCATCCTCGTCGCCGACGGCGGCAAGTTGTCTGCCGATGCCGAGGCGGTCGACAAGGCGTGCGATGGCGCCATCGGCAATGCCATCAAGGTGGCGGGCTTCAAGGGGGAGCGCGACAAGACACTCGACATCATCACGCCTGCCGGCTGCAAGATCGAGCGCGTCGTGGCGGTCGGCGTCGGCAAGCCCGCCGAGGTTGACGAGGTGCGCGCCGAGTATGCCGGCGGCACGCTCGCCGGGGCCGTGCAGGCAGCCGGCCTGACCGCCGTCAGCGTCTGCGCAAGCCTGCCCGGCAAGCCGGGCCTCGACGCGGCAGGCTTCGCTGCCCGGCTGGCGTCCGGCATGCGGCTCAGGGTGTACAAGTTCGACAAGTACAAGACCAAGAAGGCGCCCAATGGCAAGGACCTCGCAATCGTCAAGGTGCTCGCAGAAGGCGCGGCCGATGCCCGCAAGACCTATGCCGAACTGGAGGCAATCGCGACCGGCGTGCACCTCGCCCGCGATCTCGTGAATGAGCCGTCGAACCATCTCTATCCGGAGTTGTTCGCCAGCGAAATCAAGAAGTTGAGCAAGCTCGGCCTGAAGGTTGAAGTGCTCGACGAAAAGCAGATGAAGAAGCTCGGCATGGGCTCGCTGCTGGGGGTGGCGCAAGGCTCCGCGCACAAGCCATACCTTGCGGTGATGATCTGGGACGGCGGCAAGAAAGGCGAGGCCCCGGTGGCCTTCGTCGGCAAGGGCGTGACCTTCGATACCGGCGGCATCTCGATCAAGCCGGCCGGCGGCATGGAGGACATGAAGGGCGACATGGGCGGCGCGGCCTGCGTCACCGGGCTGATGGCGGCGCTGGCCGGGCGCAAGGCCAAGGTCAATGCGGTCGGGGTGGTCGGGCTGGTCGAGAACATGCCCGACCGCAATGCCCAGCGCCCCGGTGACGTGGTCACCTCGATGTCGGGTCAGACCATCGCCGTGCTCAACACCGACGCCGAGGGCCGCCTCGTGCTGGCCGATGCGCTCTGGTACACGCAGGACCGCTTCAAGCCGAAGTTCATGGTCAATCTGGCAACGCTGACCGGCGCCATTCTGATGGCGCTCGGCAAGGAACATGCCGGCCTGTTTTCCAACGACGACAAGCTGTCGGGTCAGCTTGTCGAAGGCGGGGCAGGCGACGCTGCGAAAAGGTCTGGCGGATGCCGCTGACGCCGGAATACGACAAGCTGATCGACAGTGACATCGCCGACATGAAGAACATTGGCGGCCGTCATGCAGGCTCCATCACCGCAGGCCAGTTCCTGCAGCGCTTCGTCAACGAGGTGCCGTGGGCGCATCTTGATGTCGCAGGCACGGCCATGGATTCGGTCAAGAACGCCATCAACCAGTCATGGGGCTCGGGCTGGGGGGTGCGCCTGCTCGATAGGCTGGTGCGCGACAATTACGAATTCTGACTCTAACGTAAACGACAGCTCTGTTTGCAGCTTGCCGCCCGTCATCGGGCGCGCACCGCCGCGATATAGGCCTGGATGCCGTGCTGGTAGTTGATGATGGCTTCCTCGCGCACCGCCTGGCTGGCCTGGAATTCCTCAAGGCTGGCCTTGCCGCGCCGGTAGGCCCGTAAATCCCTGCGGGCCCGGGTCTCGGTGGCGCGCCGCTCGGTTTCCAGCCATTCGCGCAAGGCTTCCAGTTCCTGCCGCGTGGCGCCGGACAGGTCGAGTCCCTTGTAGCTGAAGCCGTTCAGCGGCCGCTCGCCGCCAATCCCCGAGGCGTCACCATACCAAGCGGAAGGCCGGCAGGCGCCGCCGCCGCCGCTGTTGGCGGCCTCGCAGGCCGCCTTGCACAACTCCTCAACCTGGCCGTTGCAGCAGTTGCACACGCCAGCCGCCTGCGCCGGCGCACCGGCCAGCGCCGCCAGCACGAGCGCCCCGGCAGCCACAAGAGTTCCATGCAGGATTTTCATGTCGAGCCCCTCAGCTTTGCAACACGTCTTGCGGTTGAGATTAGCTTGGCGCGGGCCCTGCTGCATAGCGCGGAATTGTGCTTGACCACACCTGCGTGGATGCGTTCCCTTGGCGCCAGCCATGACCGAAGTCCTGTTCTATCATCTCGAGCGCGCACGGGCCGAAGACGTGCTGCCGCAGTTCATCCAGAAATCGCTGGAGCGCGGTTGGCGGGCGGTCGTGCAGGCGGTCAGCCCTGGCCGCATCGAGGAACTGTCGAAACTGCTGTGGACATGGGCTGACGACGCGTTCCTTGCCCATGGCAGCGCCGATGACGGGTACGGGCATCTGCAGCCAGTCTGGCTGACCACCGGAGACGACACGCCCAACGGTGCGAAGGTCCGCATCCTGCTGGACGGCGCGCAGCATGACAGCCTCGACGGCCTTGACCGGCTGGTCATCATGTTCGACGGCGCCGACGAGGCCGCCGTGTCGGCGGCGCGGCAGAAGTGGAAGCAGGTCACCGCCATTGCGGGCGTCACCGCCACCTACTGGCAACAGGACGAACGCGGCCGCTGGGTGAAGAAGGCTACGGCAGGCGAGGAGGCAGCGGCAGCGCATGAGCAGTGACTTCACCACCCGCCGCCAGCAGGCTCGCGCCCGCACCGGCGCCCTGCAATCGCAAGCCGAAGCCCGCGGTGACCCGCTGGGCTGGTTCGATGAAGTCTACCGCCACGCGCAGGGCGACCCGGCGCAGGTGCCGTGGGCCGACGAGGAGCCGCACCCGGGCCTTGCCGAGTGGATCGCCCGTTCCGGCGAGATCCACGAGGGCAGCTGCCTCGACGTGGGCTGCGGGCTGGGCGACAACGCCGAGGCGCTGTCGGCGGCCGGCTATGACGTCACCGCCTTCGACCTTTCCGAGGCGGCGGTGGAGTGGGCCAGGCAGCGCCACCCCCACAGCCGCGTCCACTACACAACCGCCTCGCTGCTCGACCCGCCGGCGCAATGGCTGGGTCGGTTCCACCTGGTGCACGAGACCTATACCCTGCAGGCGCTCAAGCAGCCCGAGCAGGCCCGCGCCTTCCCCGCGCTGGCGAGCCTCGTGGCGCCGGGCGGCAAGCTGCTCGTCATCTGCCGCTCGCGCGAGGAGGTCGGCGAGATCACCGGCCCGCCGTGGCCGCTGACCCGCGCGCAGGTGATGCGCTTCGAACAGCTTGGCCTGACGCCGCGCGCCTACCAGAGCTTCGTGGTGCGCGACGGCGACCGGGAAATTCCACACGCCCGCGCCGTGTTCGTGCGCGAAACCTGAAGGACACAGACACCATGAGCGACCGGCTTGCCTACCGCCTGCTGACCGGCAAGGACGACAAGAACTTCTGCGAGCGCGTTTCGAAGGCGCTGGCCGACGGCTACGAGCTGTACGGCTCGCCCGCCATCACCCATAACGGCGAACATTGCGTCGTCGCGCAGGCCGTGGTCCTGAAGCGCAAGTAAGCCCGCTCAGCGTCAGCACGGAAACGCCGCCAGCAGCGCCTCGCGCACCATGCCCGCCGCCGGCGCCTGCTCAAGCTCGGGCCGCTTGGCGAGATAGCGCCGCACCATCTTCGCAAACTCCGTCGACGACACGTCGCGCGGCAGGCACAGCTTGCCCGCCATGCCCGGCTCCGCCGCCACCATGTCGGCCACCCCGGTGATGTAGCCCGCGCACACCCCGTCGTCATAGGGCGCGCCGCGAGGGCTGGTGCAGAACGCCACCAGCACCTTGGCCGAAAACCGCGCGCCATCCGCCTGCGCAGCCTGTGGTTGTCCATGCGTCAGCATCATAATTGACGCAAAGGTTAAGATCAGTAACCCGATTAACGGGCGTTCGATTAATTTGCGTGCCGCATCAATCATATAGCAGCTTCCCCTTGCGCTCGGGCAGCGGCCTGTCGCACTGCACCTTGCCAACCACCTCGCCGGGCCAGGCCAGTCGCTGGTTGGAGCGGGCGAAGAACCGCCCCTTCGCCGCCGCCTTTATCCGGCCCGCCACCGCCGCCTCCGGCGCGGCCAGCGGGTCGATGATCTCGGCCAACACCTGGCCCTTCTTCACCGTGCTGCCAAGTGCGGCGGTGAACACCAGGATGCCGGCGGCCGGGCAGCGCAGCGTTTGCGTGGCCGAGAACGGCCCGGCCATGCCGGTGAACTTCGGCGCCTTTGCCTTCGCCCCGGCCTTGCCCGACACCACGCCGCGCACCGTGAGGAAGCGCAGCAGCGCCTCGGCGTCCTGGCGCGCCAGGCCATGATCGGTGTCGTGCTCGCCGCGCAGCTCGACCACCACGGTGAGCGGCAGCTCGATGGCGTCGGCGCCGTACACCTCGCGCACCCGCACATAGGGCCAGGCGATGGTCTCCTCGAACGGCCCGCCGCCCGAGGCGCGCGCGAACATCACCACTTTCGCATCGAGCAGCGCGGCAAGGTCCGCCGCTTCCGGCCAGTGATCCTCGTCCAGGTAGAGATGCAGCTCGGCGTCGGAATCGGTGTGCAGGTCGAGCACGATGTCGGCGTCATGCGCCATCTTCATCAGTTCGAGCCGCAGCCCCTGCGCCTCGTTGCCGGGCTGCACCGCGTCAAGCGCCTTGCCCACCTCGGCGCGCACCAGCGCCAGGTCCGCCGCCGGGCCTTCTGCCATGTGCCCGTCGATTGCCTCGAGCACCGTGTCCGAAATGTCGGGAAAGCCGCGATTGTAGTTCTCGCCCGAGGGCAGGTGATAGCGGCCGTTGAACGCGCGCAGCGTGACGTTGTTGAAGCCGATCGGGTTGGCCACCGGCACGAGGATGATCTCGCCCCTGATGCGCCCTTCGGCCTCTGCCGCCTGCAGCAGCGGCAGCAGCTTCGCCGCCGCCAGGTTGGCGGGCAGTTCGTCGGCGTGGATGCCGGCCTGGATGTAGACCTTGGGCCGCGCGCCGGGCGCGCCGAAGCGCCAGGCCTTCAGGCTGTGCTGGGTGCCGACGGCGTAGCGGGGAAGGTCGATGGTGCGGCACTCGGCCATGGGCGGCTCCTTGGGTGGCGGGTTTGTCCGTGCGGTGGGCTCCATGCTTAGCAGGCGGGCCGGGGGTGGGGAATAGCGAGTGGCGGGTGGTGGGGGAGTGGCGGTATACCTCCAGTCCGAAGCCTGAATGGCTGAGGCAAGCGCGACTGCGCGCCGGCCGGTCAGGCCGCCCATGCGGAGGCGTCCACGCGCGAGCCGTGGGCTGCCGTGAGCGATACAAGAGGAAACACGGGCCACTCAGCGTCGCACCGGTTGTTATGTTATAGTAGGCGCTTCACTGAGCGGCCCGCCATGTGCGGTTTTTGCTTATCCGGCCGGCCCGGGGTACACGATCAGCATGCGCCCGAGCACGGATAGTGACGTACTGTTTTGGGCTGCGCAGGTTGAGCACAAGTTTGAAGGCCCGTTCAGCGTTTTCGCGCGTTACGATGGTTACGACAAATCTGGTGACGGTGACTCGACCAACCACATCGTCTCGGCTGGCTTCAGTATCCACATCAACGAAGACTCTCTGAAAATGCGTGATCGTTCTGGAGCGACACTCGATTTGTTCAATCGGCAAATGCTTCCGTCTCTGTGGTGGGACTGATGTGAAGCATCTCTCCCGATACGACTTTAAGGGGCCGCTAGTCGGCCCCTTTTTGTTGGTTCTACCATGTCCCATTCAAATGATGAGTTTATCTTGTAGTATCGTGCCGCATTCCGCCTTGTTTCCCGGTTGAATTGATGTGTCAGCACTCATGATGCACGTGTCTGTGACTAACAGCTCCTGATTACACGTGCTCTCAAGTTTTCGCTTATGGCGACTTGCTCACTCTCTTGAGATCAAGTGGTCGGATGGCCGACTTGGCTTAAAGTATGAGTCAGCCTTGCGAATTTCATGTCTACTGTGGCTCAAGACCGGCCGGATTTTTGTCATCGCTGAGCATGCCCGATCTCACCTGAAAGCGGTTTATGTCTCGCAATGACAGCGAAGGTCGGCTCTCCCGCCTATCCTGTCGAATGTTGCGCCGGACAAAAATGTCCGCTGTGGGCTCAAACCTGTCCTTGGAAGATTGCAGTATTCTGGTCTGGACCTTACCGTGGCGGTCCATTTTTGCCACCAACACAAGTGAGGCCAGCCAATGACATCCACGACCGGTCACGGTTTGAAGCATGTGCTCGTCGTCGGCGCAGGCGCCGGCCTGTCGGCCAGCGTGGCCCGGCGGTTTCATGCCGAAGGCCTTGCCGTGTCGCTGGCGGCGCGCGGCACCGACAGCTGTCAGGCCTGGCGCAGGAACTGTCCGCCGAGGTCTATCCTTGCGATGCCTCCGACGCGGAGCAGGTGGACACGCTGTTCGCCAGCCTGGACAAGGCGGCTGCCGGGGCGCCGGACGTGGTGGTGTACAACCCGTCCGCCCGGGTGCGCGGCTCCATCGTCGAACTGAACCCGGATGACGTGCGCCAGGCGCTGATGGTGACCGGCTTCGGCGGTTTCCTGGTGGCGCGCGCGGCGGCGCAGCGCATGGCGGCGTCGGGCAGGGGGGTGATGATCTTCACCGGCGCGTCGGCCTCGGTGAAGGGCTATGCGCTGTCCGCGCCGTTCGCCATGGGCAAGTTTGCGCTGCGCGGGCTGGCGCAGTCTCTGGCGCGCGAGCTGCAGCCCAGGGGCGTGCACGTGGCGCACGTCAACATCGACGGCGGCATCGAGAACCCCGCCCGCGAGGGCCGGGCATCGCCGCCGGACCAGCCCGACAGCATGCTGAACCCGGACGCCATTGCCGATCATTACTGGCACCTGGCCACGCAGCACCGCTCGGCCTGGACGTTCGAGAGCGAACTCAGGCCGTGGCTGGAAAGGTTCTGATCGCGCGCCTTATCCGGCCGTAGTGGAACGAGGAGCGGCAAGATGATGCGGCAAGGCGCGCCTCATCCGGCCGGAGTGGAACAGAGACCGGCAAGATGATGCGGCAGGACTGAAATC
>CAVOZK010000007.1:0-42040 GCA_963700935.1 uncultured Alphaproteobacteria bacterium
TTCCTCAACGGCGCCACAGGCGGCGTCATCGTGCTGCTGATGACGGGAGTGTTTCTAGTGGCCTTCGTGTTCGCGCCGCGGCACGGGCTGCTGGCGGCGCGCGCCAAGGCGCGGGCAGCGCTTGAGCGGGGGCCACAGGCATGAGCGCGTTCATGTCCGTGCTGGTCGAGCCGTTCCTGTTCGCCTTCATGCTGAAGGCGATGCTGATTGCCGTGCTGCTGGCCATCCCGATGGGGCTTCTGTCGTGCTTTCTCGTTCTCAAGGGCTGGTCGCTGATGGGCGATGCGGTGTCCCACGCGGTGCTGCCGGGCGTGGTGCTTGCCTACCTGCTCAACCTGCCGCTGGCGGTGGGGGCGTTCACGGCGGGCATGGCGTGTGCGCTGGCGACGGGCTATCTCGACCGCAATTCACGGCTGAAGCAAGACACGGTGATGGGCATCGTGTTCTCGGCAATGTTCGCCGCTGGCCTCGTCATGTATGTCGCCATCCAGACCGACGTTCACCTCGACCATATCCTGTTCGGCAATATCCTTGGCATCTCTGCACCCGACATCTGGCAAACGGGCATCATTGCCGCCGTGTGCACGGTGGGGCTGATGGTCTGGCGCAAGGACCTGCTGCTCAACGCCTTCGACCCGCAGCACGCCCGCGCCATCGGCTTGCCGGTGGGTTTTCTGCATTACGGCCTGCTGGCGGTGCTGTCACTGACCATCGTCGGCGCGCTGAAGGCGGCCGGCATCATTCTCGCCATCGCCTTCCTGATCGGGCCGGGCGCCACGGCGTTTCTGGTGACTCGCCGGTTTGAAGCGATGCTGGCCGTGGCAACCTCGGTGGCAGTATTCTCCAGCCTCGCCGGGGTGTACCTGAGCTATCATCTCGACTCGGCCCCAGCCCCCACCATAGTGCTGGTGATGACCGGGCCGTTCATCGCGGCCTTCATGCGCAATGCAGCCCGCGCCAGACCCGCAACGGCGCAACCGAAGCTGACAGAACGCTGACAGCGCCCGTCAGCGGCATGACAAGCAAGCTCCTCCATAAAGATCATGTCTCGAAGACCCCAACGGAGGAAATGGTCATGGAAGATGTTACACGCCGGCTGGCGCTTCGCCTGCTTGCACTGGGAACACTCACCACCGCAGCGGCTGGCCTGGCGTTCGCCAAGGATGGCGGTGAAGGCGGTGAAGGCGGCAACAGCGGTCGCGGCGGCGACGACAACGGCGGCGATGACGGGCCGGGGCACGACGCAGGCGACGACAATGGCGGCGACGACAATGGCAGTGACGACGGGCCGACGCATGACGCAGGTGACGACAATGGCGGCGATCACGGCCGTCGTGGCCGTGGTGCCGACGACGGGCCGGATCACGACGCCACAGACGACAATGGTGGTGAACGTGGCCGGCGCGGGCGTGGCGATGACGATAGCGGTGCTCGCAGCATCCGATAGGTTTGTATGCGTTGAGTTGATTGTAACACGGCATTCATGGACAGCGCTTTGCAGCCCCAGAGTATCGTGAAACAATAGCGCTGGCTGTCGCTCGAACCCCCTTGGAGCGGCAGCCAGTTGCGTGTTTGTGGAGGCGGTTAGGCAAAATGGCTTTTGAGTTCAACCGCAGGCGGCTCCTTCTGGCAATGCTTTGCGGACTAGTTGTGGTTGACCTGCCCGTTGCGCCTGCTCTCGCCAAGGATGACGGAGGCGACAGTGGCGGAGATGACGGCGGCGGAGACGACGGCGGAGATGACGGTGGTGATGACGGCGGCAAGGATGGCGGCGGACGGGGCCGTGGCCGGGGTCGCAACAAGAACCGGGACGACGATTCAGCAGCGCGCGGTGGCGGGGCTGGCCTGAGGTCAGCGCTCGGCAATGTCCGGCGGGAGTACCCGGGGCGGATTGTCGAGATCGAGGTGGACAACTATCGCGGCCGCCGCGTCTATGAAATCAAGCTGCTGGACAACCAGGGCCGCCTGTTCGAAATCTACGCTGACGCCCGCGACGGGCGAATCCTGAAGGTAGAGCGCGACTGATGCGGGTGCTGGTGGTCGAGGACGAGGTGCGGGTTGCCGCCGAGGTCGCCGCCGGGCTGGACAGTCTCGGCTTCCTGGCCGAGGTGGTGCATGACGGCGAGGAAGCATGGGAGCGCGGCGGCACCGAGACCTACAGCGCCATCGTGCTGGACCTTGGCCTGCCCGGCATTGACGGACTGACACTGCTGAAGCGCTGGCGCGAGGAAGGCGTGACCACGCCTATCCTGATCCTGACGGCGCGCGGCAGCTGGCCGGAACGGGTGCTGGGCATCGACAGCGGCGCCGACGACTACCTGGCCAAGCCGTTCCAGATGGAAGAGTTGCTGGCGCGGGTGCGGGCGCTGGTGCGGCGCGGCACCGGCGCCACCGGCACTTCGTTCTCCTGCGGGCCGGTCAGCCTCGACATGCGTCAGATGCGGGTGAGCGTGGCGGGCAAGCCGGTCAACCTGACGCCGCTGGAATTCCGGCTGGTCAGCCACCTGTTCCACCACCAGGGCCAAGCGCTGTCGCAGCTTGAACTGGCCGATGCGATCTATGGCATCAACAACGACCATGACGCCAATGCCGTCGAGGCCATCGTGGCGCGCATCAGGCGCAAGCTGGGCGTGGCCTGCATCGAGACCAAGCGCGGCTTCGGCTACCTGATCCCGGCGGCGGATGGCGATGACTAGCGGATCGCTCAAGTTCCGGCTCTATGCCACGGCGGCCATCGCCATTGCGCTGGCGCTGGGCATCGCGGCGGTGGCGCTGACCAGCCTGTTCCACCAGCAGGTGCAACTACGCATGCGCGCCGAGCTGGGCAACCACATGCTGCAACTGATCTCCAAGGTAGACCTGGCGGGCGGCGACGTGCTGCTCAGCGACGAGACGATGGCGGACCCGCGCTTCGACAAGCCCTATAGCGGGCTCTACTGGACGGTGCAGGGTGAAGGCATGGCGCCGGTGAACTCACGCTCGCTGTGGGACCAGACGCTGGCTGGCGTTGGCGATCAGTCGGCGCCGGGAAGGCCTGCCTATTTCGAAACACCAGGGCCGGACGGCCAGGTATTGTACGTGATGCAGGAAACGGTGATTGCGGCCACGCAGACGGGCGACCGCCGGGTGGTACTCAACATCGGCATCGACCATGCGGAGCTGGATCAGGCGGTGGCCGGGTTCCGCAACAGTCTTGTTGCCTATCTCGGCATCATTGCTGCATTGCTGCTGGCCGCGACATGGTTGCAGGTGGGCATCGGCCTCAAGCCGCTGAGCGCGCTGCGCGACAAGGTGAGCGCCATCCGCAGCGGCCAGACGCGACGGCTGGACGGCAACTACCCTGACGAGGTGCGGCCGCTGGTCGAGGAGATCAACGAACTGGTGGGGGCGCGCGACGACAGCCTGGACAAGGCCCGGGCAAGGGCCGGCGACCTGGCGCACGCGCTGCGCACCCCGCTGACGGTGATGGGGTCTCTCGCCAGCGACATCGAGCGCGCCGGAAAACATGACGTTGCCGATGCGCTGCGCGAGCAGACCGAGGTGATGCGCCGTTCGGTGGAGCGCGAACTGGCGCGCGCGCGCATGGCCAGCGGCCGATCAACGGCGCTGTTTGCCCCGCGCGAGGCGCTGGAGCGGATGGTCCAGGCGATGCGGCGGATGCCGCGTGGCGATGAAATCGACTGGCAAACGCAGGCCATGAACGACACCAGGATAGCCGTCGATGGCGATGACCTGCTGGAACTGTTCGGCAACCTGCTCGACAATGCCCGCAAGTGGGCCACAGGCACGGTGCGCGTATCCATGCAGCCGGCAGCCTCATCCTTGTCCGTAACCATCGAGGATGACGGGCCAGGCGTGGCGGATGAAAGTCTGTCCGAAATCGCCACGCGCGGCCAGCGGCTGGACGAGACCCGGCAGGGCTCGGGGCTGGGGCTGGCCATCGTGTCGGACCTCGCCAGTGCCTATGGGCTCGGCATCAGCTATACGCGCTCAAGCCTCGGGGGCCTCGCGGCAACGGTGACGTTTCCATTGCCGCGCGAGGCCGTATCAGCCGCGCCCGGCGGACAAGGCGTTGGCGTAGTCGATGCGGGCCTGCACCTCGACGGCGGCAACCGCTGAGACGTTGACCACCGAGCGGGTGGTGGCGGCCGGCACCAGCACGTGCGCGGTGGCGGCGGCACCCACCAGGATCGGCCCGATGGGCGTTCCGCTGCCCAGCTCCATGACCAGCTGGTAGGCGAGGTTGGCGGCATCCGAACTGGGGAAGATAAAGACGTTGGCCTCGCCCTTCAGCGTCGAGCCGGGGAACAGGCGCTGGCGCAGTTCCTGGTTCAGCGCGGTGTTGCCGTGCATTTCGCCGTCGAACTCGAAGTCGGTGCCCTGCTCGTGCAGCAGGGTCGCTGTATCGCGCATCAGCTGGATCGAGTCGCTCTCCGCCGAACCGAAGCTCGAATTCGCCAGCAGCGCGACCTTGGGCGTGATGCCGAAGCGTTTGACGATGCCCGCAGCCCGGCGCGCGAGCTGGGCCATGTGTTCGGGCGAGCGGGCCACGTTGCCGTAGGTGTCGGCAAAGAAGTAGGTGCCGCGATCCAGGATGCAGCCGGAAATGGTGGCGAAGTCCTGGGTGCGCGGGCCAAGGCCGATGATACGCCGGATATGGTCGAGGTGGCTGTAGAAGCGGCCCTCCAGCCCGCAGATCATCGCATCGGCATCGCCGCGCTTGATGGCGAGACAGGCGATCACCGTGGAGTTGGTGCGCACCAGGGTGCGCGCGGCGTTGAGCGGAACGCCCTTGCGCCCGGCAACCTCGACCAGCGTGTTGATGTAGTCGTGGTAGCGGGGGTCGGAGTTGGGATTGATCACCTCCACGTCCTGGCCTGCCTTGATGTTCAGGCCGAACTCCGCTGCCCGGCGCTCGATCACGTCGGGCCGGCCAATCAGGATGGGCGTGGCCCAGCCGTCGGCGATGGCCATGGAGGCGGCGCGCAGCACGCGCTCGTCCTCGCCCTCTGCATAGATGATGCGCTTGAGGTTCTTGCGCGCGGCGGCGAAGACCGGCCGCATGATCAGGCCGGACCGGAACACGAAGCGGGTAAGGCGCTCGTTATAGGCCTCGAAGTCCTCGATGGGCCGGGCGGCAACGCCGGTTTCCATCGCCGCCCTGGCCACTGCCGGCGCGATGCGCAGGATGAGGCGCTGGTCGAACGGGTTGGGGATCAGACTTTCCGGACCGAACGACGACACCCCGCCTTCATAGGCCTGGGCGGCGGTCTCGGACGTCGGCTCATGGGCCAGGGCCGCGATGGCCAGCGTGGCGGCGATCTTCATCTCCTCGTTGATGGCAATCGCACCGCAATCCAGCGCACCCCTGAAGATGTAGGGAAAGCACAGTACGTTGTTGACCTGGTTGGGAAAATCCGACCGGCCGGTGCAGATCATCGCATCGGGCCGGGCCTTGCGAGCCTCTTCCGGGTGAATTTCCGGGTTGGGGTTGGCCAGCGCCATGATCAGCGGTTTCTCGCCCATGCGCTTGACCATGTCCGCCTTCAGCACGCCGCCGGCGGACAGGCCGAGGAACACGTCGGCGCCCTCGATGATGTCACCCAGCGTGCGCGCCTCGGTCTGCTTGGCGTAGGGCGCCATCCACTGATTGATGCCATCGCGGCCCACATAGGCCACCCCGTCGATGTCGGAAATCCAGATGTTTTCGGGCTTCGCGCCCATGCCCACCAGCAGGTTGAGGCAGGCCAGCGCTGCCGCCCCCGCCCCGGACGTGACGATCTTGATGTCGGACAGATTCTTGCCCGCGATCTCCATGCCGTTGACGATCGCCGCGGCGACGATGATGGCGGTGCCATGCTGGTCGTCGTGGAAGACCGGGATGTTCATGCGGCTCTTCAGTTCGTCCTCGATGACGAAGCATTCCGGCGCCTTGATGTCTTCCAGGTTGATGCCGCCGAAGGTGGGCTCGAGCGCGGCCACCACGCTGATGAAGTTGTCCGGGTCATTGGCGTTGAGTTCCAGGTCGAACACATCGATGTCTGCGAACTTCTTGAACAGCACCGCCTTGCCTTCCATCACCGGCTTGGAGGCCAGCGGGCCGATATTGCCGAGGCCGAGCACCGCCGTGCCGTTGGTGATGACGGCCACCATGTTGCCCTTGGCGGTCAGGTTGAACGCCTCTTCCGGCTTGTCATGGATTTCCATGCAGGCGGTCGCGACGCCGGGCGTGTAGGCCAGCGCAAGGTCACGCTGATTGGACAGCGGCTTGGTGGCCTTGATCTCCAGCTTTCCCGGCTTGGGACTGCGGTGATAGTGCAGCGCATTTTCGCGCAGCTCGTCGGTGACGATACGTGGCATGTCAGGCAGTTCTTCCCGTGGAGTGTCGGTGAGTCCGTCGTGTATAGCGCAAAGCCTACAGGAGCGCGAAACCGCATTCCACAGGTTAGATGGGCGAATACACCTGCGAAGGCCATGCAGCGATGCGGGCTGATCGGGGCTTCAGACGGTCAGATCGGCTGCCTGCTTGTCGACTGACTGCAGCTCGTCAAACAGGAAGTGGCCAAAGACATCACGGAGGCCGTTTGTATAGCTGGAACTGTGAACGGCCTCAGCCCAGGGACGGCGGGCGCACTTGAATTCTGCGGAGGTCAGGACAGCTGAAATAGCCTCGCAGGCCTGGTCAAATCCTTTGTCTGCATCACCGCAGCGGACGGCCAATTTCAGGGTTTGGGAGTCGATTTCTGAGCGGGCAAAGTTCTCAAGGTGGACAAACACCTGCGGCCCCTGCCCGCCTGTCAATGCCTGTTTGCGCCCAGGTGCCCATACCTCGGTCGCGTGGAACACCGTCGAAGCCTCGGCGCGGTACCTGGTGCACCATTTCCTGTTGCTGGCTTCGTTCCAGACCATGCGGCCGAACGGAAGCCAGTCAGACTTACTCTGTCCGGTCTGAAAGGAGTGAAGCGAGGTTTGACCCCCGGCATGATCGAGGACAGCGCCAATGGGCTGCATCAGGTTGTGCCAGATACTCCAGTCATGCCAGCCCGAACCGGAAATTGGCGCCCTCCACACCGCGACGTCATAGAGCTCAGCCGCCCATGCGACCTGGGAGGCGACCGGCATTGGTGCCACGGCGGCGGGCTTTGAACGGTTCAACCAGCCGAAGATCATCGGCCGTTATTCCTTCGGCATCGACACGCGCATGTGCAGTTCGCGCAGCTGCTTGGGCTCGGCTTCGGAGGGAGCGCCCATCAAGAGGTCGGCTGCCTGCTGGTTCATCGGGAACAGCGTGATCTCGCGCAGGTTGCGGGTGCCGCACAGCAACATGACGATGCGGTCGACGCCTGCGGCCATGCCGCCATGGGGCGGTGCACCGTACTGGAACGCGCGGTAGAGGCCGCCGAAGCGCTCTTCCACGGTCTCGCGCGACAGCCCGGCAATCTCGAACGCCTTGACCATGGTCTCGGGCTTGTGGTTGCGGATGCCGCCGGAGGCAATCTCGAAGCCGTTGCAGACGAGGTCGTACTGGAACGCCTTGATGGTGAGCGGGTCTTGCGTTTCCAGCGCCTCAAGCTCGCCCTGCGGCATGGAGAACGGGTTGTGCGAGAAGTCGACCTTCTTGTCTTCCTCGTTGAACTCATAGAACGGGAAGTCGACGATCCAGGCGAGCTCGAAGCGGTTCTCATCGACAAGTCCCTGCTCGGCCGCAGCCCGGTCACGCGCGGCACCGGCAAACGAGTAGAACTTTTCGGGCCGGCCGGCCACGAAGAAGCAGGCGTCGCCGTCACCCAGGCCGGTCGCCAGGCGGATCGCCTCGGTGCGTTCGGGGCCGATGTTCTTGGCGATGGGGCCTGCGCCTTCGAGGTTGTCGCCCTCGGTGCGCCAAAAGACATAACCAAGGCCAGGCTGGCCTTCGCCTTGCGCCCACGAATTCATGCGGTCGCAGAAGGCGCGGCTGCCGCCGCCCTTGACTGGAATGGCCCACACTTCAACCTTCGGGTCCGACGCGATCATGCCGGCGAACACCTTGAAGCCGGAACCGGCGAAATGTTCGGTTACGGCCTGCATTTCAATCGGGTTGCGCAGGTCCGGCTTGTCGGAGCCGTACTTGCGGATGGCGTCGTCATAGGCGATGCGGCGGAACTTCTCCGTGACCGGCTTGCCGTTCGCGAAGGCGGCAAACACGTTGCGGATGACCGGCTCCATGGTGCCCAGCACATTGTCCTGGGTGACGAAGCTCATTTCCAGGTCGAGCTGGTAGAACTCGCCCGGCAGGCGGTCGGCGCGCGGGTCTTCGTCGCGGAAGCACGGGGCGATCTGGAAATAGCGGTCGAAGCCAGACACCATCAGCAGCTGCTTGTACTGCTGCGGGGCCTGCGGCAGCGCGTAGAACTTGCCCGGATGGATGCGGCTGGGCACCAGGAAGTCGCGCGCGCCTTCGGGCGAAGAGGCGGTGAGGATGGGCGTCGAGAATTCGGTGAAGCCGGCAGTGGCCATTTCGGCCCGCATCCTGGCGATGATCTGCGTGCGCTTCATGATGTTGGCGTGCAGCGTCTCGCGGCGCAGGTCGAGGAAGCGGTACTTGAGGCGGATGTCTTCCGGGTAGTCGGGCTCGCCGAAAACGGGAAGCGGCAGCTCGCCGGCCTTCGACAGCACCTCGATGTCGCGGGCGAACATCTCGATCTCGCCGGTCGGCAGGTTCTTGTTGACGGTCTCTTCCGAGCGCGCCTTGACCTCGCCATCGACCCGGATGACCCATTCGCCGCGCACCGTCTCGGCAGTCTTGAAGGCGGGGCTGTCAGGGTCGGCCACGATCTGCGTCATGCCGTAATGGTCGCGCAGGTCGATGAACAGCAGGCCGCCATGGTCGCGCACCCGGTGCACCCAACCGGACAGGCGGGCGGTCTCACCGACATTGGACTTGTTGAGCTGGGCGCAGGTGTGGCTGCGATAGGCGTGCATGGGAAATCCTCGGCGGCAACGTGACTTCGAATGATGCGGGACAAGCGCCGCGGAAAAGCGCACGGGGCGGGTTGTTTGTCAAGGTTTCGGCTTGAGAAGCGGGGGTAACAGGCGTAGGACGGATGGGCGCACACGGCTCGCTCCAATCCTCGCGTCCAAGGCCAATGAAATCCCTGCTTCCCCTTTCGCCGCTGCTTGCCGCCGCGGCCATCCTGCTGGCCGGCAACGGCCTGCAAGGCACGCTGATTGCCCTGCGCGCGGGCCAGGAGGGGTTCGACGCATCGCTGATCGGCCTTATGGGCGCCGGATACTATGGCGGTTTCCTGCTGTCGTGCCTGTTCACCACCAGGCTGATCCGGGCGGTTGGCCATATCCGCGTGTTTGCAGGTCTTGCGGCCATTGCGGCGTCTTCGGCGCTGACCATGGTGCTGTGGGTGGAGCCGCTGGGCTGGATAGGCTTGCGCTTCATCTCGGGCTATTGCTTCGCCGGGCTGTTCATGGTGATCGAAAGCTGGCTGAACGCTGCGGTGACCAACGAGACGCGGGCGCGCACCTTGTCGGTCTACCGGATGGTGGACCTGGCCGCCGTGACCGGCTCGCAGTTCCTGCTGCCGGTGTTCGGCACACAAGGCTTCGCCATCTTCGCCATCATGGCCATCCTCACCACCTTGTCGCTGGTCCCGATTTCGCTGATGGACCGGTCATCGCCTGCGCTGCCGGCGGAAAGCAGGTTTTCGGTCAAGGCGGTGTGGGCGATCTCGCCGCTGGCCTGCATCGGCTGCGTGACCATCGGGCTCACCAACTCCAGCTTCCGGCTGATGGGCCCGCTCTATGCCTCGGAAATCGGCTTCGACACGGCGGGCGTCGCCACCTTCATCTCGGCCGGCATCGTCGGTGGAGCGGTGCTGCAGCTGCCGCTTGGCTGGCTGTCGGACCGGCTTGACCGGCGCTGGGTGCTGATCATCGCCACGCTGGGAGCGGCCGGCGCGGGCTTCCTGCTGTCGTGGGCAGGCAGCCAGTCGCACAACATGGCGCTCATGGGCATCTTCCTGTTCGGCTGTTTCGCCTTGCCGCTGTACTCGCTGTCCGCCGCGCATGCCAACGACCATGCAGGGCCGGGGCAATACGTGCTGGTGGCGGCGGGCCTCAGTTTCTTCTTCTCCATCGGCGCCATGGCGGGCCCGGTGATCGCGGCGCAGGTGCTGAAGCTGTTCGGGCCGGATTTCTTCTTCACCTATACGAGCATCATCCACCTGGCCTTCGTGGGCGCCACCATCTGGCGCATGGCGGTGCGCGCCACGCCCGACATGAAGGCCAAGAAGCGCTATGCTACGCTGCTGCGCACCTCGCCTTTCATGTACAAGCTGGCGCACCAGCGATCGGCGGCGCGCACCGAACGCAAGCCGCACTAGTGCTGATGGGGCGTGGATATCGCGGCCATGACGTGCGGCTGCGGCTTGCAATCACGGCGCGTTTGGTGTCTTTCTCCCGCCAGCCATGCAGATCATCACCACTACCCCTGCCCTGAGCGCATTTTGTGACCGGCTGTCGAGCGAAGACTTCGTCACCGTCGACACCGAGTTCATGCGCGAGCACACCTTCTGGCCGATCCTGTGCCTGATCCAGATCGCCGGCGAGACGGACGAAGCCATCATCGACCCCATGGCCAAGGGGCTGGACCTTGCGCCGTTTTACCAGTTGATGGCCAATGAGGCCGTCCTCAAGGTGTTTCACGCCGCCCGCCAGGACGTGGAAATCTTCGTCGCCGCTACCGGCGAGACTCCCAGGCCGCTGTTTGACACCCAGGTTGCCGCCATGGTGTGCGGGTTTGGCGACCAGGTGGGCTACGAAGCGCTGGTGCGCAGGCTGGCAGGCGAGCAGATCGACAAGTCGTCGCGTTTCACCGACTGGTCGCGACGGCCGCTGAGCGACAAGCAGCTGAAATATGCACTGTCGGATGTCACCCATCTCAGGGTGGTGTACGAGAAGCTTGAAGCCATGCTCAGGCAGAACGGCCGCGCCTCCTGGCTGTCGGAGGAGATGGCGATCATCGCCTCGGCCGACACCTACAAGTCCAATCCGGACGAGGCGTGGAAGCGGCTCAAGTTCCGTCCGCGCAACGCCCGGCAGCTTGGCATCGCCATTGCCGTATCGCGCTGGCGGGAAGAGCGGGCGCAAACCAGGAACATGCCGCGCCAGCGCATCGTCAAGGACGACGCCATCATCGAGCTCGCCACCCAGGCGCCTGCCGACAAGGCGGCGCTGTCAAAGCTGCGCGCCCTGCCGAAGGGCCTGGCCGATGGCGGCTTGGGCGACGAGATCCTCAAGGCGATCCAGGCCGGCATGGCCATGGACAAGGAAGAGTTGCCGGAGCTTGAGCCGCAGAAAGGCCCGCAGCCGGAGGGCGCCTCGGCAATTGCCGACATTCTCAAGCTGGGACTGAAAGTGGTGGCGGAACGCGAGAACATCGCCCCCCGCCTCATCGCCAACGCGGCCGATCTGGAAGAAATGGCCGGAAATGGCGGCGAACACCTGCCGATGATGCATGGCTGGCGGCGCGAGCTGTTCGGCAACATCGCCACCGGGCTCAAGCAAGGCAAGCTGATGATCGGCATCCGCGACGGCAAACCCGACATCTTCGAGCCCTAGAACAGGCTCCTCCTGTTCAGCGCCGGACTTCCGCCTCCAGCCCCATCACGCCGGCAAGCTGGTTGAGGCGCTTTTGCACCGACTCTCCGTAAAGTCCGGACAGCTTTTTCGGCATGTCCAGAACCAGCTTCCTGTCCTGCACGAACAGCCTGATCTTCGGCAGCAGGCCGGTCATGGCGCCGGTCAGCACATAGGCCAGCCGCATGGCGCCGGCAAGGACACGGGCACGCTCCAGCCCGTCTTCGGGGATGAGTTCGATCAGCTCGCGCGGCGCCTGCTTGGTGTTGACGCCCTGGTAGCGGAAGAACACCGCTAGCGCGAGGAACACACCTGCCCGGGTGATCGACGCCGACAATGGCGGCCTGCGAGATGATGGTGAGCGCACGGCCCGAGCGGTAGTCCGGATTGGCCCGCCAGGAAATATCCGCCAGCATGCAGGCGGCGTGGCGCAGGCGGTGTCCCCGTCGCCTCGGTCAGCTTGCCCCGGTTGAAGAGCGGATCGGTCCAGTCGCACAGTTCGAGTTCGTGATTGGGCGAGCGGGCATAGCGCTTGGCGAAATCCCAGCAGGCATTCAGCAGCGGATCGGTGTCGCGCACCCGCTTCTCCAGTTGCCGTAGAGCACGCCCTCGCGCACGCCATAGACCGAGGTGGTGACGTGCGCCGGGGTCTGCGGGCGAGCATGCGCTCCAGCACCAGCGCCGACAGCGGCAACGTGTCGGAGCGGCTCTTGGAGACCGCCTCGATGCCTTTCAGGGTGTCCGGCGACAGCTGGGAGACGAAGTTCGGCCAGCGACAGGGCGGTTGAATGATCCAGCGTGTAGCGCTGGATGATGGTGAGCGGGTAGTGGGTCTGGGCCATGTGCAGGCGCGCCAGGTTGCGCCAGGCGCCGCCGACCGCGTAGAAGGTGCGCGTCCAGGCCAGCCAGCACGCTGCCCGGTCGAGCTGCTCGTCGATGTAGCCGCGCGCTGCCGGGTCGGCAGTGCCAAGTTCACCGATGATGCGCAACGGCCCGAGCGGCAGGGTGATGCCGTCGCGCAGCTTGCCACCGGCACGTCGACCAGTTCGAGGCTGCCGCCGCCGAGGTCGCCGACGATGCCGTCAGCCTCAGGCATGGCCGAAAGGACGCCGTTGGCGGCGAAAGTGGCTTCCTGCCGGCCGGTCAGGACGGAGATCTTCGTCCGAGGCACTTTTCCGCCCGATCGATGAACTCGGGCCCGTTGCAGGCCTCGCGCACCGCCGCGGTGGCGACAGCGAAGACATCCCCGGCCTTCATCTGATCGAAGAGGGCGCGGAAGCGGGTCAGTGCCAGAGAGCGCGCTCTGCCGCCTTCGTCCAGTTTGCCGGTTGGCGACACCGCGGCCAGGCCGCACAGCATCTTTTCGTTGAACATGGGCGACGGCGCACGCCGCAAGCCGTCATAGACAACCAGACGCACCGAGTTTGAACCGATATCGACGACCGCCACCGGCGGTGCACCGGATATCCGGTCGAGTTTTTTGGCCGGGCTCACTCAGCCTCCTGCCTTTGTTGTCGAGCCGGCCCGGATCACCTGTTGCCGTTACTTGCTGACCCGGCAATAGCAGGTGGCAGGCTGTCTTTCAAAGAACTTCCGCGCCCGGACAGCGATGGGTTGTTCATAAAGTAGTCGTGGGCGTTGAACGGCTCCTCTCCGGGGCCCGGTGCGATGCGCTCGCGAACTTCCGTCCGGCAGCAGCTCCCAGCTTTGCTGGTTGTCCTTGAGATTGGCGATCATGATCTGGTCGAGGACCTGCTGGTGCACGGTCGGGGTGTCCATCGGCACCAGCGTCTCGACGCGGCGGTGCAGATTGCGCGGCATCCAGTCGGCCGAGGAGATGTAGACACGCGCCTTCATGGGCCGGCAGTCCCTCGCCGTCGCCGAAGCAGACGATGCGCGAATGCTCCAGAAAACGACCGATGATCGACTTCACCCGGATGTTGTCCGACAGGCCGGGCACGCCCGGCCGCAGGCAGCAGATGCCGCGAATGACCAGGTCGATCTGCACGCCCGCCTGGCTTGCCGCGATAGAGCGCGTCGATGATCTCCGGATCGACCAGCGAATTCATCTTGGCCCAGATGGCGGCAGGCCGGCCGGCCCTGGCATGGACGATTTCGTCTTCGATATGCGCGAGCAGGCGCTTGCTGCAGGTTGATCGGCGACAGCGCGATGCGCTCCAGCTCTTCCGGCTCGGCATAGCTGGACACGTAGTTGAACAGCCGCGCCGCATCGCGGCACAGCGCCGGATCGCAGGTGAAGAACGACAGGTCGGTGTAGATGCGTGCGGTGATCGGGTGGTAGTTGCCGGTGCCGTAGTGCACATAGGTGCGCAAGTGCCCGCCTTCGCGGCGCACCACCATGGACGTCTTGGCGTGGGTCTTCAGTTCGACGAAACCGAACACCACCTGCACCCCTGCACGTTCAAGGTCGCGCGCCCACTGGATGTTCTTCTCTTCGTCGAACCGGGCTTTCAGCTCGACCACCGCCATGACCGACTTGCCGGCCTCGGCTGCCATGACGAGCGCCTCGACGATGGGGCTCTGGTTGGAGGTCCGGTAGAGGGTCTGCTTGATGGCGACCACGTCGGGATCGCGGCCGCCTGGCGGACAAATTGCACCACCACGTCGAAGGATTCATAGGGGTGGTGAACGATGATGTCCTTCTGCCGGATGGCGGCGAAGCAATCGCCGCCATGGTCGCGGATGCGTTCGGGAAAGCGCGGGTTGTAGGGCGGGAACTTGAGCTCGGGATGCTCGTCGAGAATGAGCTGCGATGGTATCGGAATAGCCCACGATGCCGTCACAGATCACCAGCGCCTCGCTCGTCGGCGCCAAGCTCGCGGGAGATGAAATTGCGCAAATCCTCCGGGCAAGCTGCATCGACCTCAAGGCGCATCACGCTGCCGCGCCGACGGCGCTTGAGGGCGCGCTCGAAATAGCGCACCAGGTCTTCGGCCTCTTCTTCCACCTCGATGTCGCTGTCGCGCAGGATGCGGAATACGCCCCTGCCCGTCAGATCGTAGCCGGGAAACAGTCTCGGCACAAAATGGGAGATCATGTCTTCGATGGTGATGAAGCGGGCACGCCTGCCATCGCCGCCTGCCGGCAGACGGATAAAGCGTTCCAGCTGGTGCGGCACCGGCACCAGCGCGTTCATGGCGCTCGCCATCGGACTTGCGTACCAGTTGCAGCGCTATCATCAGCCCGCGATTTGGGAAGAACGGAAACGGATGCGCCGGATCGATGGCTATGGGGGTCACCACCAGCAGGATCTGTTCGTGAAACCGCTCGTCCAGCCAGTCGCGATCTTGCGCGGTCAGTCTGATCGGTATTGACGATTTCGACAGCCACTTTGCGCAGTTCCTCGCGCAGCGCGAGCCAGCGCTCATCCTGCTCGGCCATCAGCTCCTGGCTTGTTCGCGCACGCGTGCCAAGCTGCTCGGCAGGGGTCAGGCCGTCTTGGGATATCTGACAGCCTTCTCGCGTATCTGCGCGGCCAGACCGGCCACGCGGACCATGAAGAACTCGTCGAGGTTATTGCCGGAGATCGACAAGAAACGCAGCCGCTCAAGCAACGGATGAGCTGCGTTGCGGGCTTCCATCAGCACCCGGAAGTTGAAGCCGAGCCATGAAAGCTCACGGTTGATGAAGCGGTTCGGCGAGATGGTCATATCCTCGCCGTCGAGGGCCTCGGCGGCCGGACCATGGCCTTCGCCAGGTCATCTTCGGTCTGTTTCTTTTCCACGTTCATGACGAAATCCCCGGGTCAAAGTGCTGGCACTTACTTGCGGGACAAACATAACGTATCCATGACATAACACCACAGTGTTCGCAAATGCCTGGGCATGAAGCCTTGCGTCAGCCATCGCTCGAAAAGATCGGGCTCGACTGACATCGTGCATGATTGGCGCAAAAAAGCGGGTGATTTCGGCCCGCTCGGCCAGGGCGCGCTCGTCAATTCTGGCAACCAGCGGCGGGCCGCCTCGAGTGACCGCTCCATGCGGGTAACCATGTAGCTTATCGACAGGCCTCGTCGACCTGCAACTGGCTGTCGGTGAAACAGCTTCACCAGCACGCCGCGCAGCAAGCGCATCGTCAGGGTCGCCCAAACGGCACACCTGCGCGGCCTTCAGCCGGGAAAGCAGGTCCGGCAAGGTCAATCGCCAGCTGGGCCGGAAATCGCTGAGAGGTAATCAGCACATGCCCGGACGGTTCACGGGCCAGGTTGACCAGATGGAACAGCGCCACCTCGTCCAGATTGCTCGCCGGGCGCATCCTCGACTACGACAGCACCGGCTTCATCAGATCAGGCACGCATGCGCGATAGCGACTCGCGGCAACCAGTGCGGCGCCGCGAGCGGTGCGCCAGACATCGCACAGATGGGATTTGCCGGACGCCCGGCGAACCAACCAGGACCATCACCGGGACGGCCAGTCGGGCCAGGCGTCGACGGCGGCCACCGCGGCCTCGTTGGCGCCGGAGACCAGAAAATCCTCGCGCCCGGTGGCGACGCGGTGCGGCAGGTCGAGCGTCAGCTGGATCGGATGCTTGGTGAAGTCACGTCGGCCTTCCGGTTCAGTCAGTGGTGGCGGCTTGCGGCGGCGCCGGTTCACGCCGAGATAGAGCTTCGAGCCGAGGTACTGGTCGAGCAAAAAGCGGGACAGCACTCCGATAGCGGCCGCCAGCGGCACCGCCAGCAGCATGCCGGCAAAGCCGAACAGGTAGCCGAACGCGAACAGCGCGAACATCAGCCAGACCGGATGCACCCCGATCGAGCGGCCGACCAGCTTGGGCGACAGGATGTTGCCTTCCAGGAACTGGCCGCCAGCGAAGATGGCGACGATGATCAGGATCTGGACCCAGTCGGGCCAGAACTGGACGAGCGCTGTGGCGATCGCCAGCACGCCGCCGACTGCGGCGCCGACATAGGGGATGAAGCTCAGGATGCCAGCCGTCAGCCCGATCAGCAGGCCGAAGTTGAGCCCGGCGGCGATCAGCGCAACGGCGTAAAAGATGCCCAGTATCAGGCAGACGGTACCCTGGCCGCGAATGAAACCGGCCATGGCGGTGTTGATGTCGCGCGCCATCGCGCGGACGGTCTCGACGTGGTCGCGCGGCAGCCAGCTGTCGATGCGGGCGACCATCCGGTCCCAGTCGTTCAGCATGTAAAAGGTGACCAGCGGCGTGATGACCAACAGCGAGATCAGGTTGAACACGACGCTGGCCCGCCGGACACAATCGATTGCAGCAGCTTGGCGATCCAGCCTGCTGCCTTGGTGGCGATCTCGGTAGCCGACTGCGGCAAGGTGCTCCGGTGCGCCAGGGCATCCTTCAGCCAGTCAGGCGCATGGTGTCGAACAGGGCAACGAGGGTGATGACGTCCTGGCAGACCGTTCCGCAAAGCTGCCGATCTGATCGCCGATCAGTGGCACCACCAGCAGCACAGGACCACCACATCGCTGGTCAGCACGATGATCAGGGTGGCGCAAGGCGCGGCATCTTCAGCCGCTCCAGGGCATCGGCGACGGGATCGAGGAAGTAGGCCAGCACGATGCCGGCGAGGAACGGCAGCAGGATGTCGGTGAACAGCCACATGAAGGCGATAATCGCAGCAAGCGCGATCAGCCAAACCGATACCTGACGCTGAATAGTCATTTTGGCAGCTTCCTGTACTGCGGGCCAGTCGCGACCCTTGCGCGCCGGTCCCTGCCCCGCCGGGTCCGTCATGTGTTGTAACCAGTCACGGAGATAGACCGCAAGGGATGCCGCGGTCAGCAGTCCGACCACCGCGGTTGGCACACTTACCAGCTCCTCCGGCAAACGCGCAAAGGCAAGCCCGCCCAGCACCAGCACGACCAGCACGATCTGCATCACGGTGTTGGCCTTGGACACGATGTGCGGTTCCATCTCCACCGGCCGGTCGATCAGCCAGGACAGCATCACCGCGCCGACGATCGCCACATCGCGGCTGACCACCATGATGACCAGCCAGGCCGGCAGGTGTTCGAAGATGCCCAGCACCACGTAGATCGCCACCAGCAGCGCCTTGTCGGCGATCGGATCGAGGTAAGCGCCAAGTTCGGAGCGCAGGTTGAATTGCTTGGCGATGAAGCCGTCCACCGCGTCGGAAATGCCGGCCACCAGGAACATCACGAAAGCCCATACGAAATCGTGGTTGAACAGCAGCCATACGATCACCGGCACGAGGAAAATGCGGCCAATGGTGATCAGGTTGGGAAGCGTCATGGGCGCACCGCCCGGCCGTGACCTTGTCAACGCCCGGCGCCGGCACAGCCCGGCTCAGTTGGATTGCAGCACCCATGTTCCGCCTACATTCTGCAGGGCCAGTCCACCTGCCCACAAGGACTGCCGCAATTGCTCGAAGCCGCTACGTACGCCAGCTGAACAATGGCGCCGCCTTGCGCGATGGTCGATATGTCCACGCCCGACACGCCCGGGGGTGGCGAGGATGCGTGCGCAAGGCGGACCACTCGTCGTTCGGTGAAAAGGAGACCGCCACCGGCAGCGTCGCAACCGGCAGGGACTGGGTGACGGGGCGCTGCTCGGTTAGCTTTTTCCAGCGCACCAGCATCACCTCGTGGAAGCGCAGGGCCGCAATATGCGCCGCTTCGGCAACGCCGCCACCGTTTTCCGCCGTATAGGCCTTGTCGAAGCCGAGCTGCCCCACCGGGCTGTCGCCCGACATGACGGCCTGCACGGTATCTTCCGCCAGCGGCTACGCAAAGGCGATCAGCGCAGCGTCTGCATCATAGCGCAGCCGCAAGGCCTCCAGCGAGGCTGCATCGCCCGCCGCCACCAGTTCAGACGTCAGGGTGCTGGTGTCGGTAAGGTCGCCAAGCGGCACGATCACTGGCACCAGGGCATTTTCTGCCCTCAGCGATCGAGCCAGGCGGTGCGCCAGGGGTTGTCTTCCCATACCTGCAATGTGCCGTCAGCTGTTCGCCAGACCGGCACGACGACTGTCCGCTGGCCACCTTCTCGGAGTAACTGACGCCCAGACGGTTCATCAGGCTGCGTACCTTGTCCGGCAGGAACCGGATGGTGAGCCGAGCAATGTAGCGCCCGGGGCCGGTCCGCTCCTCCTCGATGGACAGCGTGTTGAGCATCGCGTCGATCTGCTTCGGCGGCAACTTGGCGATCTCGCCGAGCGCTGCCTCACCTGCTCCGACGCGCGAGGCAAACAGCGAGAACGCCTTGACATTCGCTTCGGTGATGGCCTGCCGCTTGGCGTCGGCGGCAGTATCAGCCTGCACGTCCACTTCCACGCCGGTGATGGTGTAGAGCGGGTTTTCCTCGGCACGGGCCGCAGGCGAATGAAGGACTGCAACCGCCACTGCTGCCAGCAGCAACACGGCCGTCATGGCAAATCGCGTGAACTGGCGCCCTGCCCGCCTTCGCATGACCTCTCCTGCCTGCACCTGAGCGTTACCCCCGCAACCGGCTGCCGCGCGCCTGCGCAGACCCCGGGGTTGGCTTATCGTGGACAAAGCTTGGCATCAACCGGCGATTTTCCTTGCGCACGTCCCGTCCGATCCACCAATAAGGAGAGCCTTGCGGCACCTGTCAACCGGCGCATGGCCGGCTGGCCGCAGCGCTTGACAGGCGGCACAAAGAACAGCATCCGGGCAACAACATGGCAAAACGCGACAACGGACTGACCTATTCGCAAGCCGGCGTGGACATTAACGCGGGCAATGCGCTGGTGGACGCCATCAAGCCGCTGGCCGCTTCGACCCGGCGCAAGGGCTCCAATCCGGCGCTCGGCGGCTTTGGCGGGCTGTTCGACCTGAAGAAGTGCGGCTTCAAGGACCCGGTGCTGGTGGCCGCCAATGATGGCGTCGGCACCAAGCTGCGGGTTGCCATCGAGACCGGAATCCATTCCGGCGTCGGCATCGACCTCGTGGCCATGTCGGTCAACGACCTGGTGGTGCAAGGCGCTGAACCGCTGTTCTTTCTCGACTATTTCGCCACCGGCAAGCTGGACGTGGCCGTTGCGCGCGATGTCATCGCCGGCATCGCCGAGGGCTGCCGTCAGGCCGGCTGCGCGCTCATCGGCGGCGAGACCGCTGAAATGCCGGGCATGTATCACGGCGGCGACTACGACCTGGCAGGTTTTGCCGTGGGCGCGGTGGAGCGGCGCGCCATATTGCCGAAGAAGACGGTCAGCGAAGGCGATGTGATCATCGGCATTGCCTCGTCCGGGCCGCACTCGAACGGCTATTCGCTGATCCGCAAGATTGTCGAGATATCCGGCGTGAAGTACGGCGCAAAGGCGCCCTTCGACAGCGCGCGCACGCTCGGCGAGGCGCTGATCACCCCCACCCGCATCTACGTGAAGCCGGTGCTCGCGGCGATTCGTGCCCACAAGGGCGTCAAGGCGCTGGCCCACATCACCGGCGGCGGGTTTACCGAGAACATCCCGCGGGTGCTGCCGGACGAGTGCGCGGCGCTGATCGATCTCAAGTCGTTCGAGGCGCCTGCGGTGTTCGGCTGGCTGGCGGAGCAAGGCAACATCGCGCCGGCAGAGATGCTGCGCACCTTCAACTGCGGCATGGGCATGGTGATGGTGGTGGCGGCCGATCAGGCCGACGACGCCATGCTGACGCTGGCCGCCCAGGGCGAGCAGGTGGTGCGGCTCGGCGAGATCATCGCCCGCACCGGCCGGCAGGCGCGGGTCAAGTATGCTGGCAAGCTGATGTTTGCCGCCGGTGCCTGACATGGCGCGCAAGCGGGTTGGCATCCTGATCTCGGGGCGTGGCTCGAACATGGCCTCGCTGATTGCCCAGGCCGAACAGCCTGACTGCCGCCTACGAGGTGGCTTGCGTCATCTCCAACCGGCCGGACGCAAAGGGACTGCAAACAGCGGCCTCGCACGGCATCGCAACGGTGGCGCTGGATCACAAGGCGCTTGGCAGCCGGGAGGCGCTGGACGCGGCCATACACGAGGCACTGCTTGCGCACGGTTGCGAGCTGGTGGCCTGCGCCGGCTTCATGCGCATCATGACCGGAGAATTCATCGGCAAGTGGGAGGGCCGCATGGTCAACATCCACCCTTCCCTGCTGCCACTATTCAAGGGCGTCGACACCCATGAGCGCGCACTGGAGGCGGGCGTGCGGGTGCACGGCTGCTCGGTGCATTTCGTCTCGGAAGAGCTGGATGGCGGGGCGATCATCGCGCAAGGCGTGGTCAAGGTTGAGCCGGGCGACGATGCGCAGGCGCTGGCCGAGCGGGTGCTGACGGTGGAACACCAGCTTTACCCAGCGGTGCTTGATGTACTGGCGCAGGGGCGCATTTCAATGCGCGACGGCCGCACCGTTTATGCTGACGATGCGGCCGCGCAGTTGTCGATCCTGCAGGACGGTTAGCCCGCCTGCACGGCCGCCTGCCGGTTGCGCTCCAGCCAGCCGTTGACGTTGGCCACCGTGGCGTCCACGTGCGGGTTGGCCATACCAAGCCCGCGGGCAAGCCTTTGCACCACCAGGTCCACCCGCTCGATGTTCGTGGCCCCTGCCGCCAGGGCGCGCGCCGCCGAGGACGGTTTGGCCAGGCCGCTTGCCGCATTGGCATACTTCTCGAACGGCACCATGTCGTCGCGGCTTGCACCCAGCTTCACGCACACCTCGCACACCCAGTCATAGATGGAGCGCGACAGGTCGAGATCGGCATGCACGGCGTCGCGGATGGGCCGTACGTCATTGGCGCCCACGCAGCGGTAGTTGCCGGTGAGCAGCATGGCCCACTTGGCCAGCGGCACGTAAACCGAGTCGTGAAGCTTCAGCTTGACCGGCAGTTCGACCTTCTCGCCGTCCACCTCTATGCGCGAAGCGATGATGTCCGCCTCCAGCCGTTCCAGCAGGGCGGTATGCGACTCTATCGTCAAATCGGGCCACCTTGAAGTTGGTGGGCAGCGACACCTGCAACACGTTGACCGGCTCTTCCGGCGGGCGGAAGGCCTGCGGGTCGGGGCTGGCCAGCGTAACCAGAGCGGGGTCGAAGGCGTCCCACACCGCACTGCTGGCATAGCAGGGCTCAAGCAGGCCAACATCAACGCCGGGCAGCCGCGCCAGAAACGGCTTGGGCGGCATGTTCATGATCGACATGACCGGCTTGCCCGAGGCCGCCACCGCGCCCATCAGCTGGCGCACGCCGTCGGCGCGGTATTGCGGTTCCTGCATGGCCAGGCAGACGAGATCAAAATCGCCCGGATCAATCTCAGCCGTGCCGGCAGCCTTCAGCGTGCCGGGCGCCTTGCGGCTGTCGAGTTCGACCAGCACCTCGCGACCGCGCACCGGCATGCGCACAATGCAGCCATTGGCGTTGATGGCGTTGGCCTCTGCCGGCAGGCAGACCAGCGTCACATTGTGGCCGGCAAAAGCAATGCGGGTCCCCAGCAGCGACCCGTAGGACGCTCCCAGGATGAGGATGTTGAGCGGCGTGGTCATGGCGATCTCCTGTAATTGGTAAAGTATTTTTACCAATGCTCAGACTTAAAAACGAGATGGCCTTCCGCCTGATGGGATACGCTAGATCACCCAGACGAATGCAAGCTGCCACCAGACAGCTTTGCCGGTGGAAAACGAGGCTCAATTTTCAGCTGAAATATGGGCGGTGCGGCCCAAGGCAGCGCCGGGCCGGTCTAACCGGCCAGCACCACGACCGGCACCGCCGCGCATGCAAGCGCGAGGCAGAGCGCCATCAGCATCAGCTTGCTTGTGTTGGAACGGGTCATGTGACGTTTGTCCTTAGTGCAGTACTCAGACGCGGCGACACAAACTCACACGGGATCAACGGCATACGCGCCGGATGGTTGCATGGGAGGTGGGAACGCACTGCACGGATTTCAAGACAGGGATGCAGCCAACACCGCAATCGGCGCTGCCGTGGCAGCAGCAATCAGCGCCGCGATGCAGGCGAGCTCCAGTACAGGTGAGCGTTTGCGCAAGAAAACCATGGCGATGATGGTGCTGCGATTCTCATTGGCAGGAAACGATTCTTTTCAAGGGCTTGCGAACCCGGCCTGAGAGGTTGATTCAAGCAGGCTTCACCCAGACGTGGATGTCGTGGAAGCAGCCGCCGCCCACCGGCGCGGGCTGGTCGGCCCCCACCAGCGTATTGATGCCGCAGCCGTCCTCGAAGGCGTGGTTGGGGAAGATGCCTTCGGAAATCAGCACCCCGCGCTGCAAGGTTGCGTTGGCGGTCACGTGCAGGCGCACCTGACCCAGTTCGTTGCCCAGCACTAACCTTCTGCCCTTCGCTCAAGCTATTGGCGGCCATGTCGTCCGGGTGCATCTGCACTTGCGGGCGGCCCTCGCGCTTCATCGATGACGGGGTCTCGTTGAACGAGGAGTTGAGGAAGGTCCGCGCCGGGCTGGTCGCGAGCCGGAACGGGTGCTCGCCGTCGGCCTCCTGCAGCACCGGCCAGTGATCGGGGAACGACGGCATGGCGTCCACCGGACCCATGGTGCCGGTGTGCTTCTTGTGTTTCGCCTCATGCCAGCGGGCGGCAAAGCGGTACTTGCCATCCTTGTGGCCGAAGCCGCCGATGAAATGCGAGTTGTCGAACGAGGGCTGCACGTCGATCCATTTCTGCCGTTCAAGCTCGGCAAGGCCGGGCCGGCCCGAATTGACCAGCGTCCACTCGATCAGCTGACGCGGGCTCATGCTGAAGCCCTCGTGCTGCGCGCCCACGCGCTTCGCCAGATCGCTGATCACGTCATGGTTGGACCGGCACTCGCCCGGTGCCTCGATCAGCTTCGGTCCCAGCATGATGTGCTGGTGGCCGCCGCCTTGATACAGGTCGTCATGTTCGAGGAACTGGGTGGCCGGCAGCACGATGTCGGCCAGCGCCGCCGTCTCGGTCATGAACTGCTCGTGCACACAGATGAACAGGTCGTCCCGCGCAAAACCCTGTTTCACCCGCGTCTGGTCAGGGGCAACCGACACGGGATTGGTGTTCTGGGTGAACAGCACCGTGACAGGCGGGCCGTCGCCCAGGTCGTACCTGTCGCCGCACAGCACCGCGCCGATGCGCGACTGGTCGAGCATCCGGACCTCTGGATCGAACACGTCGAGGCCCTCGATCATGGTCTTGTTCCAGCGGTAGATGCCGGAGTTGGAGTGCATGGCGCCGCCGCCTTCATGCTGCCAGTGGCCCATGACGGCGGGAATGGAGGTGACGGCGTGCATGTTGGCCGCGCCATTGCGCTGGCGGGCAAAGCCATAGCCGATGCGGAAATAGGTGGCCTTCGTGGTGCCGATCAGGCGCGCCAGCTCTTCAATGCGCCCGGCCGCCAGCCCGGTGATGGCGGCTGCCCATTGCGGCGTCTTGTCCTTGAGGTGGGCTTCAAGGCCGGCCGGATCGTCGGCGTACTTCGCCATGTAGTCCCGGTCAGCATGGCCGTCGCGGAAGGCCACGTGCATCACCGCGCAGGCCAGCGCGCCATCGGTACCGGGGCGGATGATGAAGCCATGGTCGGCCTGCTTCATGGTGCCTGTTTCATAGATGTCGATGACGGCAAGCTTGGCCCCGCGCGCCTTACGGGCGGCGGTGGCGTGGGTCATCACGTTGATCTGTGTGTTGACCGGATTGGTGCCCCAGATGACGATCAGGTCAGACTTGGCCATTTCACGCGGGTCCACCCCGCCGAGGCGGCCGGTGCCGGCGAGATATCCGGTCCACGGCAGCGACACGCAGAACGTATCGTACATGCCGGAATAGCCCTTCACATGGCGCAGCCGGTTGATGCCGTCGCGCATGACGAGACCCATGGTGCCGGCGTAATAGTAGGGCCAAACGGCTTCCGGGCCATGGCGCTCCTCGGCCTTGAGCATGGCCTGCGCCAGTTCATCCAGCGCATCGTCCCAGCTGATCTGCTGCCATTGGCCATCGCCGCGCGCGCCCTTGCGCTTCAGTGGATGCATCAGCCTGTCCGGGTGGTGGACGCGCTCGGCATAGCGGCCGACCTTCTCGCAGATCACGCCGGCGGTGTAGGTATTGTCCTTCGCGCCGCGCACCCGGCCAATGGTGCGGGCGTCGAGCACCTCCACCTCCAGCGCGCATTGCGACGGGCAGTCGTGCGGGCAGACGGAAAAGCCGGTTGTCATGTTGGGGCGAAGGTTCATGGGCTAGAAGACTAGCGCGTGGACGCGATGTTCGCCAACGGGATTCGAAGAAGCGGTGGCGTTGCGGAAGAATTGTATAAAGTCGCTACCATTCCGGCCCGCGCAAGGCAGGCCCCACGGGAGTTTCCTTATCGATGCCAAAGAGCGGCAAGCAAGGCTGGTTGATGAAGGCGATGCACGTTTTCAGTGCACGCAACCAGTTGCTGCAGGTGGCCGCCCTGCCCTGGCGGGTGCGCGATGGCGCAGTGGAAATCTGCATGGTCACCTCGCGCGGAACCGGGCGCTGGATCCTGCCCAAGGGCTGGCCCGAAAAGAAACTGACCCACGCAGAGGCGGCTGCGCGCGAGGCGTTCGAGGAGGCAGGCTTGCGCGGCACCATCAGCCCCCGCGCCTGCGGCAGCTTCATCGCGGCAAAGGGTGTCGAACCCGGGCTTGAACTGAGCGTGCGGCTAGAGGTGTTCCTGCTGAAAGACCCCGAGCAGCTTGGCAAGTATCCGGAAAAGGGCGAGCGCAAGGTTCAATGGATGCCGCTTGCCGAAGCCATCGACAAGGCGAGCGAACCCGGACTGAAGAAATTGATCAGCCAGCTCGACCTTGAAGGCGCGTTCAGGGCAGCCCCGAAATAGACGGGCATAAGTGCGCAGACCCGGGTGGTTTGCGGCACCCGGCATTGCTATGCACGCTGTCACACAAATGTCATCAAACTGTCACACAGAAGCGGCGATGAGCAGCGACACGGCAAAACCGGCGGAACACCTGCGCAAGACATCGCTCGACAAAGACCTGTCAAAGATCACCCAGGTCGAGTCGGCAAGCCGGGCTCTGTCCAGGCAGTTGATGGCGCCGGGCATCGCGCTGGTTTTCCTTGCATTCGCTGGCATTCTCGCCGCCGCCTATACGGGAGAGAGTGCCAACGGCGCGCTGATCGTGGCGGCCGCAATCCTGGGCGGGTACATGGCGCTGAACATCGGCGCCAATGACGTTGCCAACAATGTCGGTCCGGCGGTGGGCGCCAAGGCCATGACGCTGTTCGCCGCGCTCATCATCGCGGCGGTGTTCGAAACAGCCGGCGCCATCATTGCCGGGGGCGAAGTGGTATCGACCATTTCCAAGGGCATCGTGAACCAAGCCGCCGTCGCCGATCCGGCAACTTTAATCTGGGCAATGATGGCGGCACTAATCGCGTGCTCGGTGTGGGTCAATCTCGCCACCTGGCTGGGGGCGCCGGTGTCCACCACCCATGCAGTCGTCGGCGGCGTGATGGGCGCAGGTATCGCGGCGGCCGGCTTCGGTGCGGTGGACTGGAACGTCATGGGCGCAATCGCGGCAAGCTGGGTCATCTCGCCGGTCATGGGCGGGGTGATCGCGGCAGCCTTCCTGTGGTTCATCAAGTCGAACATCATCTACCGGGAAGACAAGATCACCGCCGCGCGGCGCTGGGTGCCCGTGCTTGTGTCTATCATGGCGGCATCGTTCACCGCCTATCTGGCCACCAAGGGCGTCCAGAAGATCTGGAAGCTCGACGCACCGACCATCGCCGCGGCCTCGGGCGTCATGTTCCTGGTGTCGATGGCCATCATGACGCCGCTGATCCGGCGCCAGTCGCGGGGCATGGACAACCGCAACCAGTCACTGCGCAAGCTGTTTCACCTGCCGCTGATCTTCGCCGCCATGCTGCTGTCGTTTGCCCACGGCGCAAATGACGTCGCCAACGCGGTCGGGCCGCTGGCGGCCATCGTTCACACCATCCAGGCCGGCAGCGTGGACGCCAAGGTCGGCATACCGCTGTGGATCATGCTGATCGGGGCATTCGGCATCAGCCTTGGGCTGTTTCTCTACGGGCCAAAGCTCATCCGCATGGTCGGCGAGCAGATCACCAAGATGAACCCGATGCGGGCCTTCTGCGTAGCGCTGTCGGCGGCGATCACGGTGCTGATCGCCTCTTGGCTAGGCTTGCCGGTCAGTTCCACCCACATCGCGGTAGGCGGGGTGTTCGGCGTCGGCTTCCTGCGCGAGTACTACACGACACACTCGTCGCGCCGGCGCGAATACCTGGCCCGGAAGGCGCAAGCAGGCGGGCTTGCCGCAGCCAATGCCGACGAGCGCAGCGAAGACGAGATCACCTACCGCAAGCTGGTGCGCCGGTCACACTTCGTGACAATCATCGCGGCGTGGATAATCACTGTGCCGGCAGCAGCGCTGCTGGCGGCGGGCGTATTCTACCTGTTGACGCACCTGGCCTGAAAGCCGCAGATCAAGGGCAATCGGAATCGCGCACGAAGCGAGCCTTCACCCAGCCGCGGCTGGTGCGATCGCCGTCAAAGTGCATGACCGGGCACCAGCGGCTGCCCCAGGGCCTCGACTTCGGCACACAGTCACCGCGCAACGAGATTATGCCGTGGCGGGTTGGATGCAGCCGGTCGACGATGCGCGCAGAGGCCGATGGCCTTGCCCGCATGTTGAGCCAGTCCCAGCTTTCCACGTTCACCACGCGCAGGCATCCGGGGCCGGACGTGGCGGCTGCTGGCTGCGCCCACCCCAAGGCTGCAGCCCCAAGCGCCACCACCGCGATAGCCAGTTGCTTCATAGGGTTTTCCTCCCTGTTGGAACCTGTTCATCATGAGGTTAGCAGCCTTCAACCTGTATTGTCAGCAATAGAGCCACATGGCGCTTTTCGATGGTGAGGCGTCGCGCGGCCCCTTGCGGGGCGGGCGCGGGGCGGGTTCAATCCTGCTCAACAGTCCGAACCGTTTCGAAGAGGTTGAGCAATGAAATCACATGCACGCGTGGTCATCGTCGGCGGCGGCATCATGGGGGTGGGTCTGTTGTACCACCTCGTGCAGGAAGGCTGGACGGACGTGGTGCTGGTGGAAAAGGGCGAGCTTACCTCCGGCTCGACCTGGCACGCGGCAGGCCAGTGCCCGCACTTTGTCGGCTCGCTGAATCTCGCCAAGATTCACCACGAAGGCACCCTGCTCTATCCCAAGCTGGAAGAACTGACCGGCGAGGCGGTGTCCTGGCACGGCTGCGGCGGCATCCGGCTGGCCATCACCGATGAAGAAGTGGAGTGGTTCAAGCGCGTCTATGGCGTGTCGAAGCTGATCGGATACGAGGCGCACCTGATCGGGCCGGACGAAATCCGCGAGCATCACCCCTATCTCGAAACCTTCGGCGTCAAGATGGGCTACATGACCGTGACCGACGGCCACGTCGCGCCGGCCGACGTGACCAACGCCATGGCGGCGGGCGCGCGCAAGGGAGGCGCCGAGATCTACCGCCGCACGCTGGTGACGGACATCGAACTGCTACCCACCGGCGAGTGGAAGGTGATCACCGACAAGGGCAATATCGTCTGCCAGCACGTGGTCAATGCGGCCGGATCCTATGCCGATGTCGTCGGCGCGTGGACTGGCCATAACGTGCCGATCTGCAACATGCTGCACCATTACATCATCACCGAACCGTTGCAGGAGCTGATCGACCTGCAGAAGGAGCTACCGGTGGTGCGCGACCCCTATTCGCACGCCTACCTGCGCGAAGAGACCAACGGCGTGCTGGTCGGGCCTTATGAGACCGAGGGCGCACACGTTTGCTGGGACGGCATGCCACCGGCCTGGGATTTCGAGAGCGAGCTGATCACGCCGGAACTCGACCGCCTCATGCCGTGGCTGGAAAAGGCCACCGAGCGCATGCCGCTGTTTCGGTCAGGCCGGCATCAAGTCGGTGATCTCGGGCGCCATCACCCACACGCCGGACGCCAACTTCCTGCTTGGCCCCGCACCCGGACCAGCGAATTACTGGATGGCCAATGGCGCGTCCATCGGCATCTGCCAGGGTGCTGGCGCAGGCAAGTACCTGGCGCAGTGGATGGTGCATGGCGCCACCGACATCAACATGGCCGAGTTCGACCCGCGCCGCTTCGGCAACTGGGCGGACAAGGACTACGTGGCAACCCTGTCGGTGGTCGACTACCAGCACATGTATTACTGCTACCGGCCCGGCGAGCAGCATATGGACAAGCGCCCCTTGCGCACCTCGACCCTGTATGACCGGCTGAAGGCGCGCGGCGCCCAGTTCCAGGCGGTGTTCGGCTGGGAGCGGGCCCGCTGGTTCGACCCCACCGGCAAGGGCGAGGAATACTCGTTCCGCCGCTCCAACTGGTTCGACGCGGTGGCGGAAGAGTGCAAGGCAGTGCGCGAGGCAGCAGGCCTGATGGACCTGTCGACGTTCGCCAAGTTCGACGTCAAGGGCAAGGACGCGCTTGCCTTCCTTGAGCGCATCTGCGCCAACAAGGTGCCGGGCAAGGACGGCGGCGTGGTGCTGACCCACCTGCTCAAGGACAATGGCCGCATCGAAAGCGAGATCACCATCACCCGGCTGGCGGAGGATCATTTCTACGTGCTGTCCGCCGCCACGGCGCAGCTGCACGACATGGACGCGCTGCGCTGGCGCCGCCACAAGGACGAGGTGGTCACCATCACCGACATCACCGACGACTACGGCGTGCTGGTGCTGTCCGGCCCGAAGGCGCGCGACATCCTGCAGCCGCACACACCGCAGGACCTGTCCAATGATGGCCTCAGATGGCTGCGCGGCGCGGTGACCACGGTGGCGGGCGTCAAGGAGGTGCGGCTGCTGCGCGTGTCCTATGTGGGCGAATTGGGCTGGGAAATCCACGCGCCGATGGCGGGGCTGCCGGCCATCTACGACGCGCTGATGGAAACCGGCGAACCGCTGGGCCTGAAACTGTTCGGCACCTACGCCATGAACAGCCTGCGCATGGAGAAGGCCTATCGCGGCTGGGGCTCGGAGCTCACCCAGGAAATCACCATGATCGAGGCCGACATGGAGCGCTTCTGCCGCTTCGACAAGGAGTTCACCGGCAAGGCCGCGACGCTCGCCTCCAAGCAGCAGGGCCCGCGCATCCAGCTCGTCTACATGGAAATGGACGCGACCGATTCAGACTGTGCGGGCAATGAGCCGATCTACCAGAACGGCGAGATCGTGGGCCTCACTACCGGCGGCGCCTACGGCCATGCAGTGAAAAAGTCGCTGACGTTTGCCTATGTAGACCCGAAGAAGGTGAGCATGGACGGCGCGTTCGAGATTCTCGTCTACAACGAGAAGCACCCGGCCCGCATTATCGCCCAGCCGGCGTGGGACCCGGACAACGAACGGCTGAGGGCCTGACATCCTACTGGCTCAAGGTCACCGCCGGTTCGGCTTCGGCCACCACATCCTCAGAGATGGCGCGGACGGGGCTTGTTGCCCAGGCGAACACCAACATCGCAGCAGCCAGAAAGGCCCAGGCTTTAAGGTCCATTGATCAAACCTCCTTTGCGCCGCCCCGCTTTCTCAGGGAGGGCAAGGATCGTCCCCTACGGTTAATGAAGGGTTAACCGCCGGTCAGGCTGCCGCCGACACCCGCCGCTCGAGCGCACCGCGCAGCACGCCGTACGGCGCCAGCAGGACCAGCGCCATGGCCACCTTGACCACCAGGTCGCCAAGCGCCCACGACACCCAGCGCGGGGCCTCCATGGCCAGCATGCCCAGCAACGGCGCGGGCTCCACGGCAAAGTCCAGCCCCTCGCCGAGGAAGGACAGGTTGGCGGCAAAGGCGAACGAGAAGAAGATGAAGGTGTCCACCACGGCGCCGAGCATCGACGAGATCAGCGGCGCGCGCCACCAGGCGCCGGCGCGCAAGCGGTCGAAGACCGACACGTCGAGCAGCTGCGAGATCAGAAAGGCCGAACCGGATGCAATGGCGATGCGCGGGGACGCCACAATGATCGACACCACCACGGCAATCGCAAAGCCGGCATAGACCACCTTGCGCGCCGCAGCAGCCCCGAACAGTCGGTTGGTGAGGTCGGTCACCAGGAACGCCACCGGGAAGGTGAAGGCGGCATATGTCAGCAGGTCGGCAAGGTTCAAAGCTCCGAGCGTCACGTGCACGGGGAACTGCACCAGGTAGTTGGACCCGGCAATGATGGCGGCCATGGCAGCCACGGCGATGAAGAAGTGATGCGCTTTCATGATGCCGCGCGGTTTGGCAGGAATCCGGCCGCAATGCAAGCCGGATGAGGTCAGATATCCGCCCACATGCGCAACAGGTTGGAGCGGGACCGGGCCAGCCGCTTGAAGTGATCCGACCCGGGTGCTGCGGCTGCGGCCTCCTCCACCGCCAGATCCAGGTCGAACAGGATCTGCCGCCGGGCCGGGTCACGCACCTGCGACTGCGCCCAGCCGACCACGGCCAGGCGTTCGCCGGATAAGACCGGCTCGACCCGGTGGACAGTATTGGACGGGTAGACGAAGACGCTGCCGGCATCGAGCCGGATCAGCCGGTCCTCCAGCGCATCCTCGATCACCAGCCCGCCACCCTCGTAGCTGTCGAGCGGCGACAGGAACACGGTGAACGAGACGTCAGTGCGCACCCCCGCCATCATCGCGTCGTCAACGTGGCTGCCATATTCCATGCCCGGCTGATAGCGGGCCAGCAGGAAGCGCGAGAACCGCGCCGGACGGGCAACCGACATGAAGCCTGCATGCGCGCTCAGCGCATTGCGCACCTTGGTGCAGATTGCGTCGAGCTCGGGCGACACGGCAGCCTGCTCGTTGTTCTTGACACCGCGCGCATGGCGGCCGGCGGTCGCCTTGCCGTCGGCGAACCGGAGCGCGGCAGCCTCCTCACGGATGGCGGCCGCTTCCTCAACCGACAGGATGCCCGGTATCGCATGAAACATCGGCCGCAGTCCTTCCGCCCGGCGTTACTTCACCTTCAGCGCCGCAATCTCGATGCGGGCTGCCGCGCCGAACAGCACCGACGGGTCAACCGGGGGCATGTCGGGTGCCTTCATGGCGGGCCATGCCGGCTCGATCTCGGCAATCTGCTCTAGTGCCGTTGCTGCTGCGGCTGCAACCGTTGCATCGCTGGAGGTCTTCAGCTGTTCAGCCATGCGACGGGCAACCTGAGCGAAGCCCCAGGCGTGGTGGTACTCCGCTTCGTTCTCGATCGCGCCCTCCTCATAGGCGTCGCCATACTCCTTTGCAGCGTGTCGCACCAATTGGGTGATGGCGCCCAGGCGTGCCTTGTCGCCGCCTGCGACCTTGCTGCCCGCTGCATCGGCAGCAGACACGAACTTGTCGAACGCCGCCTTCAGTCGAGCCGAATCTCCGGCCCCGGATGCAGCCGACGTGAGGTCCGCCAGTTCACCGTCCAGCCCGGCGGCGCCACGCGCCTCAAAGCCGGGCTTGAGCTGGTCGAGAATGTCCTCTCCGGGGCGGTACATGTAGGATTTGGCAATGTCCTTCTCGCCGGCGTCATACATGGCGACGGCGGCGCGCACTTCGCCTTCGATGAGTCCAAGGCCGGTCAGATAAGCCACATCATCGGTCTCGGTATCGGCCACGCCAGCTTCACCGCCTTCACCACCTTCGCCGCCCTCTCCACCTTCAGACGCCGCAAGCCAGACCTGGGCAGGCGCCTTGAACCCGTCAGCAGCGTCATGGGCAAGCTTGCCCGTCAGTGCGCCGGCGGCGGGGGCCACGGCCAGCAGACCCACCGCCAGCGTGGTGCCGGCGGCCATCATCAGGCGGGGTTTGACCAACCGGGGCGCATCGTCGTTCGAGGAAGTCATTTTGATCTCCATATTCCCGAGTTTTCTACTCGGTAATTCATGGTACATTGGGTGTCAATGGATGAATCAGAAAAATACTATATAAAACAATTGATTGGAACTATTCCAATTCCAAACACCATGTCATGCACAAACAGAAAGGGCGACCCGCTGGACCGCCCTTCCAAAAGAAACGACAATGAAAACAGGCAGATCAGCCGACGATTTCAGAGTTGGCGAAGTTCTGCTTGATCTCGATGGCGGCGTTTTCCGGGCTGTCGGAGCCGTGCACCGAGTTCGCCTCGATCGACTCGGCAAACTCCTTGCGGATGGTGCCGGCATCGGCCTGGGCCGGGTTGGTGGCGCCCATCACCTTGCGGTATTTGGCAACGGCGTCCTCGCCTTCCAGCACCTGCACGACAATCGGGCCGGAGATCATGAAGTTGACCAGTTCCATATAGAACGGACGCTCCTTGTGAACGGCGTAGAATTCCTTGGCCTGGGCTTCGGACCAGTGCACGCGCTTCTGGGCGATGATGCGAAGGCCCGCATCCTCGATCATGGCGTTGATCTTGCCGGTCAGGTTGCGGCGGGTTGCATCGGGCTTGATGATGGAGAAAGTGCGTTGCACGGCCATCGGACGTTCCTTCATGTCTGTTGATCAGGGGAAGTTGCAGGATGGCGCGCTTATAGCTGCCTGTGCCGTGCTCCGCAAGCAGCCCGGCGGCCAGCCGGACAGCTTGCGACAACACGGCGCCCTGCCCTGTGCAGCGACATTACCGGCGCGCCAGCAGCGGGGTGATGCGGCGCACCGAGACGCGGCGGTTCTCGGCCTCGGCGGCCTGCGTCGGGATCTTCGGGTAAAGCTCGCCACGGCCAACGGTCACGAGGTTTTCCTCGCCGATGTTGAAGTACTCCAGCAGCGCCTGCTTCACCGCCTCGGCGCGCTCTTCGGACAGTTTCATGTTGGCCGCCTCGGTGCCCACAGCATCGGTGTGGCCCTCGATCATGAAGACCTCGTCCGGGTTGCCGGCGACGATGCGCTCGATGGTCTCGCCGATACGGTCAAGCTTGGGGATTTCCTCTTCGCGCAGGAAGCCCTCGCCAAAGCCGAAGCGCACGGTGTCAACCTCGATGCCCGGCACCGCATAGCGCAGCCGAGGCTGGTCGCGGAAGTCCTCGACCCGGTAACGCCGCCGGGTTTCAACCAACGGCCCCGCCGTCAGCCAGTCCTCGATGTCCTCGTCGTAGGCTTCTGCTGCGGCGATGTTGGGGCGCGACAGGATGGCTGCCGTGGCAATGACGCCGGCGGCGATGGCGATGGCGTAAGCCGGGTCATTGAGGCGTTCGCGGCGGCGCTCGCGGCGCTCGCCAAGGCGGCCGCGCATGGCCTGACGGTCCTCGCGCATGCGCTCGCGCAGCGCCTCGCGCTGGCGGTCGTCGAGATTGGCCAGCCGCATGGCGCGACGGTTGGCGTCGATACGCCGTTCGAGGGCGCTGGTGGTCAGGTCGTCCGCCGGACGGCCGTCTTCCAGCAGGTCTCGAAGGGTGAGTTGATCACCACGCATCGGCAGTTCGTCCGAACGGCGGCTGTCTTCCGCGTCATCGCCACGGCGATTGCGGTTCTGCCGGTCGTCGCGGGCGGCAACCCGCGAGCGGATCTCGGCGCGGTCGGTGTCCAGCACCTGCCGCAGCGATTGCGTCTGCTGATCGCTCAATCCCTCCAGCGCCAGCAGGCCACGGGTCTGCTGGATGCGCTGGCGCAGCTCATCATCGGCAAGGTCTGCCGCCTTGCGGTTGTCTCCGGTGATCTCACCGACCTTCGCCGACACATCGATGTTCTGCACGGCCACGCCGGTGCTGGCGGCAATGCGGGCATTGAGTTCGGCCTGGTCTGCCGCAAGCTTCTCCTGCAACTGGCGGCGCTGACGGCGCGGGGTCTGGTCACTGGCGGCAAGTTCTTCCGCCGCCCGGATGCGCTCGCGCAGGTCAGCATCGGTCATTTCGGTGGGGGTGCGATCATCGCCCAGCACGCTGTCGGCAGTGAAGGCCGGCTTTGGATCTTCCGCTACCGGCTGCTGCTGAGGCTGGGCAGGCTCGGCCTGCTGTTCCTGCTGCTGTTCAGTCGCCGGAGCCTGCTCCTGCTGAGCGGGTTCAGCCTGCTGCTGCTGATCTCCGGTGGCAGCCGGGGCCTGCTCCTGCTGCGCGGGTTCAGCCTGCTGTTCCTGCTGCTGTGTTCGTCTGTCGGCAGCCGGGGCCTGCTCCTGCTGGACGGGTTCAGCCTGCTGCTCGTCTGCCGTTCGCGGTCCTTCTTCTTGACCGGCTCGGCCTGCTGTTCCTGTGAACGGGTTCAGGCGGCAGGGGCCTGCTCCTGCTGGACGGGCTCGGCCTGCTGTTCCTGCTGAACCGGTTCAGGCGGCGGAGACTGCTCCTGCTGGACCGGCTCGGCCTGCTGTTCCTGCTGGACCGGTTCAGGCGGCGGAGACTGCTCCTGCTGGACCGGCTCGGCCTGCTGTTCCTGCTGGACCGGCTCGGGTGGCGGGGCCTGTTCCTGCGGGACGGGCTCGGTCTGCCGTTCCTGCTCCTGTCCGGTGGCCTCCGTCTGCGCCCATACAGCCGGTTGGGCCGTTATCATCATGGCGAAGACGGCGGCACCCGCCATCAGTCTCATCTTGAGCATTGCAAGCCTTTCCCTTCAGAACCTTGTTCGTCGGCTATCCGTCAACAGACAACGGGATTGAGGCGAAACTTTGCGACAGCCCGGCGGCATGGACTGCCGCCGGTTTTTTTGGCCTGCAGGTCGAGCCCTGCCCGCATCAGCGCGCCCCGGTCAGCAGCGGGGTGATGCGGCGGATGGTGACGCGGCGGTTTTCCTGTTCCGCCTCCTCGGTCTCGATCTTGAGGAAGTCCTCACCGTAGCCGATCGTCTCGATGTTCTCCGGCGCGATGTTGAAGTACTGCAACATTGCATCACGCACCGCATCGGCCCGCTTTTCCGACAGTGACTGGTTGTAGCTGTCAGACCCCACTGCATCGGTGTGGCCCTCGATCAGGAACACCTCGTCCGGGTTGGATGCCACGATGCGCTCGATGATCTCGCCGATGCGCTCCAGTTGCGGGATCTCTTCCTCCCGCACGAACGCCTCGTTGAACCCGAAGCGGATGGTGTCCACTTCGATGGCAGGCATCGAGTCGCGCCAGCCGCGCGTACGCTGCAACTCGGACCGGGAATAGCGCCTGTCGATGCGCCGGGTCGGCGGAGCAACCAGCTGCCGTTCCAGCAGTTCATCGTCAGCTTCGGCGGCGGCAATGTCGCCACGATCCTCGAATGTGCCCCGCGGGATCTGGATGATGATCTGGTTCTGGCGGCGCTGCCGGGCAAGGTCATCGCGTCGGCGCTGACGCTCGCTGATGAGGCGCTGGCGCTTTTCACGCCGGGCTTCGTCAAGCATATCCTGGATGCGCGCCTGCTGGGCAGGTCTCAGGCTGTTGGACGCCAGCAAGTCACGCGCCGAGGTGATCCGGACCTGCAGCTGGGCGTCATTGAGGCGCGCGGCAGGGCGCGGATCGTTCAGCAGTTGCCGGGCATCCTGGCGGTCCTCCCGCCGCTCGGCGCGGTTCTCCTGGCGCTGCGAAACACGATTGCGCAGCTCGCCGGCATCGGTTGCAGCCAACTGGCACCCCTTCGGCGGAACAGCGGCCGGTCAGCGAGCTGTCGCCCATCACGCGGCGGGCCTCTTGCAGCCGGTCACGCAACTGGTTGTCGCGCAGCGCCGACGCGGGCCGGTTGTCACCGAGCAGACGGCGGGCAGCCGCATCGGCGGCGTTGCCGGCCGGAGGCTGCTGGGAGGCATTCTGCCGGCGATCACGCTCAGCCTGGGCCGCCTGCACCGTCTCGCGCACCTGGTTCTGCAGCCGGCCGCGCAAGTCCGGCTGCTGCAGCAGGCTGCGGCCGGTGCGGATGGCGTCAACCAGCTGACGGTCGTTCAGCTGCGCCACGTTGCCGGCAGACCGGACGTACTTGGCGCGCCTCGCGGTTGACGTTGCCGTCGTCAGCTTGCTGCTGAGGCTGTTGCTGCTGCTGTTGCTGCTGGGCGGCAGCCTGGCGGCGTTGACGCTCGGCTTCAGCGGCCTGAACGGTCTGCTGCACCTGGTTCTGCAGGTTGCCGCGCAGATCCGGCTGCTGCAGCAGGCTGCGGCCGGTGCGGATGGCGTCAACCAGCTGACGGTCGTTCAGCTGCGCCACGTTGCCGGCAGACCGGACGTACTGGCGCGCCTCGCGGTTGACGTTGCCGTCGTCAGCTTGCTGCTGAGGCTGTTGCTGCTGCTGCTGCTGTTGCTGCTGGGTGGCAGCCTGGCGGCGTTGACGCTCGGCTTCAGCGGCCTGAACGGTCTGCTGCACCTGGTTCTGCAGGTTTCCGCGCAGGTCCGGCTGCTGCAGCAGGCTGCGGCCGGTGCGGATAGCGTCAACCAGCTGGCGGTCGTTCAGCTGTGCCACGTTGCCGGCAGACCGGACGTACTGGCGCGCCTCGCGGTTGACGTTGCCATCGTCGGCTTGCTGCTGGGGCTGTTGCTGCTGAGGCTGCGGCTGTTGCGTCTGTTTGCTGCTGCTGGATCTGCTCACGGTTGGCGCTGCGGCGCTGAAGCTCGCGCTGTATCTTGCGCATCTCCCGGCGGGCATCCTGCGTGGACAGCTCGTGCTTGCCGGAACGGAATTGCTGCAACTGTTGCTGAAGCTGCTCGACGCTCATGCGGCGCAGATCGCTTTCGTTGGTTTGCGCAAATGCCGGCACGGGCGCTGCCAGCGCCCCTGCAACCAGCACCAGCGCCGTGCAGGCAATGATCCGCTTGGTGAACCTGTTCATCCATTCACTCCTTGGCAAACGCCTGACGACAACGCAGGCTGTATGAGCATCATGAACAGCATAATGGCGAGATGGAGATGAACCCAGCATGAACCCGATACAGTATGCCGATGCCAGTGCGCAGGTGCGCGCCGTCTATGACGACATCATGGCCACACGCGGCGTGAAGGACGTCAACAACTTCTGGAAGTACATGGCCAACGAGCCGCGCATGCTGGCCCACCTTTGGACCTCGCTGAAGGACATGATGGATCCCGGCGCGCTGGACCCGCTGACCAAGGAACTCATTTACGTGGCGGTGTCGATCACCAACAATTGCGATTACTGCATGGCCAGCCACGGTGCCGCGGCGCGGTCCAAGGGCGCGTCAGACGAGATGATAAACAAGCTGATCGCCATCGTCGGGCTGGCCAACATGACCAACCGGCTGGCCAACGCCTACAAGGTGCCCGTGGACGAGGCGTTCAAATAGGGTCAGGAGCCCGGCAACGCGGCGATGATGGCCTGGCGCAGTTCGGCCGCGTCGGGACGGATCACCGGGCTGGGGAACATGGCCGCGACATTGCCGTCCGGCGCCAGCAGGATCTTGTGGAAGTTCCACCTTGGCACCGCGCCCTGCCCCGCCGTTTCGTGCGCCCACTTGTAGAACGGGTGAGCTGCCGTGCCGATGACGGGCGTGCGGTCGGCGAGCGGGAACGTCACGCCATAGTGCAGCGAACAGAAATTCTTGATTTCCTCGCCCTTCAGCGGCTCCTGGCCACCGAAATCGTTGGATGGCACGCCGACGATGGTCAGCCCGCGGGGACCGAATTCCTGCCACAGCTTTTCAAGCCCGCCATACTGGCCGGTATAGCCGCATTCGCTGGCGGTATTGACGACCAGAACCGCCCTGCCCTTGAACCGTGACAGTGGCAACGGCTTGCCATCAAAGCCATTGAAGCTGAACCTGAAACCGCCCTCGGCGCCGGCCAGCAAGGCGCGCGGCTGCGCGAGGGTTGCCACCAGCCCCATGGCTGTGGCAAGGCTGAAACTGAACTGGCGTCGCGTCATCATTGCCTGCGTGTCTCCTTTCGTGTGGCGCCGGTTCAACGCGCGATCAGGGTACAAGGTTTCATGTCCACGCATCAGCCAGGCGAATTGCCAGTCGTGGTTGCGGCACTTTACAGGTTCACCCGTTTCGAAGATCCGGCGGCGCCCAAGGGGCCGCTGGCGAAAACCTGCTGCAGCCACGGCGTCAAAGGTACGCTGCTGCTGGCGCGCGAGGGCATCAACGGCACCATTGCCGGCAGCCGTGCGGGCATCGGCGCGGTGCTGGCGCATATCCGGTCGCTGCCGGGCTGCGCAGACCTGGAACACAAGGAATTGCTGGCTCAGGACATGCCGTTCAAGCGCATGAAGGTGCGGCTGAAGAAGGAGATCGTCACGCTGGGGGACGACGCCACCGATCCGACCAAGGCGGTCGGCACCTATGTCGATGCCGCCGACTGGAACGCGCTGATTGCCGACGAAGACACGCTGCTGATCGACACCCGCAACGATTTCGAGGTCGAGATGGGCACCTTCGCAGGCGCGGTAAATCCGAAGCTGTCGCGCTTCGGCGCGTTTTGCGATTATGCCGCGCGCGAACTCGATCCCGGCAAGCATCGCAAGATTGCGATGTTCTGTACCGGCGGCATCCGCTGCGAAAAGGCGAGTGCGTATCTGCTCGCGCGCGGCTTCACGGAGGTCTATCACCTCAAGGGCGGCATCTTGCGCTATCTCGAAACCGTGCCGGAAAGCGAAAGCCGCTGGACCGGCGCGTGCTTCGTGTTCGACGACCGCATTTCGGTGCGCCACGGGCTGGAGCCAGGCGCTTACGGCATGTGCCACGCCTGCCGCATGCCGGTCGGCGAAACGGACAGGCGATCGCCGCTCTTCGAGGAAGGCGTTTCCTGCCACCATTGCCACGCCAGCCGTACCGATGAAGACCGTGCGCGCTATCGCGAACGCCACCGGCAGGTGAAGCTTGCCGAAGCGCGCGGCTCCAGGCACGTTGGCAGTTAGCGGATCAGCACCACGGGCACCTTGCAGGAGCGGATCATTTCGGTCGTGGTCGAGCCGATGATCAGGCTGCGGATGCGCGAGTGGCCGTAGGCACCCATGACCAGCATGTCGAAGGGCATCTCATCCACAAGCTTGCCGAGGGCGGTCTCGGGCTGGCCCGGGCAGGATCGAGGTTTCGACCTCGAGCCCTGAGGCCTTGAGACGAGCCGCGGCATCCCCAGGCCCTTCGGGCGTGGCGGGCCCGCGCCACCGTGACATGGATCGAGCCCGAAACACCGGGCTGCTGGCGATGTGATCGACCGCCTTCATGGCCGAGGCGCCGCCATCATAGGCGAGCAGCACCTTTGGGATCGGCCTGAAGGCGCGGGAAGCGACGAACACCGGCTTGTGGCTGGCGCGGACGATGCGCTCGAGGTTCGACCCGAGGTGCCCTTTGGCGAAATCCGCCGCTTCGCCGCGCTTGCCGATCACGATCACGCGGGCGTCGCCCTCGACCTCGGCCACGGCCTCGATGATGTCGCCGTGGCGCAACCGCGTGGTGACCTTGGCCACCCCGGCCTTGTCCAGAAGCGCCCGGGCGTCGTCCAGGATTGCCCGCCCCCGATGGCTGATCAGTTTCGCGCGCTGTGCGTCGAGTTCGGCCAGTTCCTCCAGCAGCGCGGTGCGCGCGCCAAGCGCGATTGCTCCGGAATGGTCATGCGTCGGAGGGTTCTCGCGGCGGCCGAGGACGTGGATCAACTCCACCGGCGCACCCGTCCGCTGCGAAATCCAGGCGGCATGGTCGCAGACGCTCGCCGAATAGATGGAGCCGTCAACGAGGGCGATGATCTTCTGCTGGTCTGGGTCATCTGTTCGAGTCCCCGTTCAATGCGCCGTCAGCTTGTCCATCGCGCCGGGTTTGTCGTGGATGGCGAGTTTGTCGACGATGGTCTCGCTCGCCTCGTTCAACCCGATGACATCGACCTTGGCACCTTCTCGCCGCAATTTCAATACGACCATGTCAAGCGCTGTGACGCTCGAAATGTCCCAGATGTGCGCCTTGCTCACGTCGATCGTTACCCTCTCCAACGCCTCTTTGAAGTCGAAAGCATTCGTGAAATCTTCGCCGGAGGCAAAGAACAGTTGGCCCTCGACATGATAAGTGCGATGCGTGCCGTCGTTCGACAACACCGAGCTGACGCGGAAAATTTGCGCCACCTTCCACGCAAAGAAGAGCGCTGAAAGCAGCACACCCACCAGCACACCGATAGCAAGGTTGTGCGTTAGACCACCCCCGCCACGGTCGACAGCATGACGATGCTGGACGAGCGCGGGTGCTCCCTGAAGATTCTTGAGCGACGACCCAACTGAACGTGCCGATCGACACCATGATCATGATCGCGACAAGGGCTGCCATCGGGATGAGCTTCACCCAAGTGCCGAGAAACGATCAGAGGAACAGCAGGAACACACCAGCCAGGAACGAAGACAACCGCCCACGTCCACCCGACTTCACGTTGATGACAGACTGGCCGATCATCGCGCAGCCAGCCATGCCCCCAATGAAGCCCGTCGCAAAGTTTGCCACGCCCTGGCCGATGCACTCGCGATTCTTGTCACTCGGCGTGTCCGTAAGTTCATCCACGATCTGCGCGGTCATCAGCGACTTCGAGCAGGCCCGACCGTCGCAACAGCAACCGAATAGGGAAAAATGATCGACAGCGTCTCGAAGGTCAGCGGCACTTCGGGCAACAGAAACATCGGCAGCGTCGAGGCAGTTCGCCCATATCCCCACCGCGCGCACATCCAGACCGAGCACAAGGACGATTGCGGTCAAGACCACGATGCAGATGAGGGGCGACGGTATGGCATTCGTGAACCGCGGCAGAAGATAGATGATGGCAAGGCCAAGCGCCACCAGCACATAGGTGAGCCACGGAACGCCGGATGAGTTCGGCAAGCTGCGCCATGAAGATCAGTATCGCAAGCGCGTTGACGAAGCCCGTCATCACTGAGCTCGAGACGAACCGCATGACATATCCGAGCTTGAGGAGGCCGGCGATGATCTGCAGCACGCCGGCAAGTATCGTCGCGGCCAGCAGGTACTGCGAGGCCATGCTCCCTGACCAGCGTCACCATCAGCACGGCAGTCGCGGCCGTCGCGGCCGAGATCATGCCAGGCCGTCCGCCAACATCGGCGTCAATACCGCAATCGAAAAGCTGGCATAAAGCCCGACCTTCGGATCGACGCCCGCAATGATGGAGAACGCTATCGCCTCTGGAATGAGCGCAAGCGCGACGACAAGGCCAGCGAGTACATCGCCGCGTATATTGCCGAACCACTGCGCGCGGTAAGCATCGAATGAAATCATGCAAATCCTGCGCACTCTCCGGAATGAAATCCGTGAGACTTGTCATTGGTAAAGATTCTGATTGTCCGGCGGATGAGCGGCCAGAATGGCGCGAGTATCGCCGGCTTTCCGTTTCGGGCCTGCCGCCGTGGGCGGACGGTGCGAGGCTCGAGGGGGCCTTCGATGCAGTCCGGCGTGTGATCTGGTTGTTCTGAAGCCGCGGTTTCCGGTGGAAAGGTTTGCAGGGGAATTTCCGGGTACTTGCTTCTTCGTTCTTGTTGTTCAACGCCTTGTTGTTGATGCCGACACTAGGCGCGATCCAACGGGGCGGATGTGCAGTTCGTCACATGACAATCACCTCTCGCCTTGAGCGCGTGATTTCGCTAAGAACCGGCCCAGCCATGCTGCAC
>CAVOZK010000008.1:0-73465 GCA_963700935.1 uncultured Alphaproteobacteria bacterium
GCTTTTCGATGATCGCGCTGTATTCGGCGCTGGAGCCTTTGCGGGTGGCCAACCGGTTTGGCGGCGAACTGTTCCGCTGGCGCTTCGTGTCGCTGCAGGGCGAGGCAGTCATCGCGTCGAACGGCATTCCGGTTTCGGTGGAGGGGCCGCTGGCCATTGCCGGCCGGCCCAATCTGGCCGTCGTGTGCGCCAGCTACGACCATGATAAGGCGATGACGCCGGCCATGCGCGCTGCGCTTCGCCGGCTGGACGGGGCAGGGGTGTGGCTGGGCGGGCTCGACACCGGTGCCATCGTACTGGCTGACGCCGGGCTGCTGGACGGGCGCCAGGCCACCTGCCACTGGGAGACGCTGGGTGCGATGCGCGAGGACTTTCCGAGGGTGCAGGTATCGGACGAGATTTTCGTCATCGACGGGCCGCGCCTGACCGCCTCCGGCGGGACGGCCCCGCTCGACATGATGATTGCATGGATCGGCAGCCTGCACGGGCAGGCACTGGCAACTCGCGTCGCCGACACGCTGGTGCATGCGCGCCATGGGGGTGACCCGGGCGGAGCGCGCATTGCCGCGCGCACCCGGTTCGGCACCGATGACGCGCATGTGCTGTCAGCCATCTCGGCGATGGAGGAGCACCTGGAAGACATACTGCGACTGGAGGATGTGGCGTCTGCAGCCGGGTTGTCGCCACGCCAGCTGGAGCGCCGCTTTCGCCGGGCGCTAGGCATGGGGCCGATGCGGTTCTATCTGGGCTTGCGGCTGGAGCGGGCCGAGCGGTTGCTCACCTATTCGCGGCTGGGCGTGCGCGACATCGGGCTGGCGTCGGGGTTTTCGTCACTGGCGGAGTTCTCCCGCGCCTACAAGGCCCGCTATGGACTGGCGCCGTCGATGCACCGCCGGCAGGTGAGCCGCCAGTCACCGGCCGCCTAGACGTCAGCGCCCGGCGCCTTCTCCAGCGTCACGGCTGCGATCCGCCAGCTGCCGTCGGGTTGTTGCTCGAAGGTGTAACGCGCCGTCCACACCCGGCCATCGCCGTCCACCACCTCGACCAGTTGCACCGGACGTCCCTGCGGGTCGGTCTCTGTGCCCGGAAAGCTGAAGCGGCGCGGCGCATAGACTGCCAAGTAACCGCGCTTCACCATGGCGATGAAATTGTCCGACGTCTGGAACAGCCGCTGCAGCGCCGGTGCGGCGAACGAGAAGGCGGCGTCGTTGTCGCCCGTCCGGAAGGCTTCGATCTGTTGGCTGATGATGGATTCGAAGGCAGACTGCTGGGCCTGTGCGGGCGCGCGCTGCATCAGGGCGAAAGCCATCACGATGGTCATGATCAGGGTGCGCAGGTGCATTATCTTGCTCCTTTTGGCGTCAACCAGCGGGGCGGGCAGAAGTTCCACGCAAACACTGCGTCAAATTCATGTTGCGGGCCGGGTGACCCGCTTGACGGCGCTTGTGGCGATGACGCAAGCTGCGCGTCCGGATTTAAACGTCAGGGATCAACCTGACGATGGCATGCAAAGGGAGGCTTCGGATGCCGGCAATCTCAATGACAGTCAATGGCGAGAAGGTATGCGGCGACGTCGAGGGCCGCACCCTTCTGGTCGAGTTCATTCGCAACACGCTCGGCAAGACCGGCACCCATGTCGGCTGCGACACCAGCCAGTGCGGCGCCTGCGTGGTCCACGTCGACGGCAAGGCGGTGAAGTCCTGCACGGTGCTGGCCATCGCCGCGACGGCGCGGATGTGCTGACCATCGAGGGCCTCGCCAAGGACGGCAAGCTGCACCCGATGCAGGAAGCCTTCCGCGAGAACCATGGCCTGCAGTGCGGCTTCTGCACGCCGGGCATGATCATGTCGGGCATCGACATCGTCAAGCGCAAGGGCAAGAAGCTCAAGGAAGAGACCATCCGTGAAGAGCTGGAAGGCAATATCTGCCGCTGCACCGGCTACCACAACATCGTCAAGGCCATCCAGGCCGGCGCTGCCAAGATGTGATGAGTGAAACCGGCGCCCCTATGGTGGCGCGCGCCGGGATAAAACGATCAGAGGAAACAACTCAAGATGAGCGAAACAGGAATTGGCGCCCGTCTGGTGCGCAAGGAAGACCACCGGTTCATCACCGGCAAGGGCCGTTATACCGATGACATCAACCTGCCGGGTCAGGCTTTCGCGTATTTCGTGCGCAGCCCCCATGCCCACGCCGAGATCAAGAAGGTCGACACCAAGGCAGCCGCCAAGGCGCCGGGCGTGCTGTGCGTGCTGACCGGCGACGACGCCGCCAAGGACGGCGTCGGCGGACTGATCTGCGGCTGGATGATCCACTCCAAGGACGGCTCGCCGATGAAAGCGGGGCCGCACCCGGTGCTGGCCCAGGGCAAGGTGCGCCATGTGGGCGACCAGGTTGCCGTCGTGGTGGCGCGCACTAAGGACCAGGCCAAGGCTGCTGCGGCGCTGGTGAACGTGACCTATAAGCCCCTCGATGCCGTGGCCGATCCGGCCAAGGCGCAGAAGCGTGGTGCGCCGAAGGTGCATGACGTGGCGGGCAACAACACCGTGTTCGAGTGGGAGATCGGCAATAAGGACGCCACCGAGGCTGCCTTCTCCAAGGCCGCGCACGTGACGAAGCTGCAGCTGGTCAACAATCGCCTGGCGCCAAACGCCATGGAGCCGCGCGCGGCCATCGGCAGCTATGATGCGGGCGAGGACCACTTCACCCTGTACACCACCAGCCAGAACCCGCACGTGGCGCGGCTGGTCATCTCCGCCTTCATCGGCATTGCGCCCGAGCACAAGCTGCGGGTAATCGCGCCGGACGTGGGCGGCGGCTTCGGCTCGAAGATCTTCATCTACGCCGAGGAAGTGGTCTGCCTATGGGCGTCGAAGCGCGCCGGCGGCGTGCCGGTGAAGTGGGTGGCGGAGCGGTCTGAAAGCTTCCTCACCGACGCGCATGGCCGAGACCACGTGACGACGGCTGAACTGGCCACCGACGCCGACGGCAAGGTGACGGGCCTGAGGGTCAAGACGATCGCCAACATGGGCGCCTATCTGTCCACGTTCGCCTCGTCGGTGCCGACCTACCTGTACGCCACGCTGCTGTCAGGTCAGTACAATATCCCCAACATCTATGCCGAAGTGGACGCGGTCTACACCAACACCACGCCGGTTGACGCCTATCGCGGGGCGGGCCGTCCCGAGGCCACCTACGTGGTGGAGCGGCTGATGGAAACGGCAGCGCGTGAGCTGGGCATGGACCCGGCCGAGTTCCGCCGCAAGAACTTCATCACGCAGTTCCCGCACCAGACGCCGGTCATCATGTGCTATGACGCCGGTGACTATGGTGCGTCGCTCGACAAGGCGCTGGAGCTCATCGACTACGCCAACTTCTCCAAGCGCAAGGCGGCAGCGGCCAAGAAGGGCAAGCTGCGCGGCATCGGCTTTTCCAACTATATCGAGGCTTGCGGCATCGCGCCGTCGGCGGCGGTGGGGTCGCTGGGGGCCGGCGTCGGCTTGTGGGAATCCGCTGAAGTGCGGGTGAACCCGGTGGGCACCGTTGAAATCCTCACCGGTTCGCACAGCCACGGCCAGGGTCACGAGACCACCTTTGCCCAGCTGGTGTCGGAACGCCTCGGCATCTCGACTGATCAGGTCGCCATCGTGCACGGCGACACCGACAAGGTGCAGTTCGGCATGGGCACCTACGGCTCGCGCTCCGGCGCTGTCGGCATGACCGCCATCTCCAAGGCGCTCGACAAGATCGAGGCCAAGGCGAAGAAGGTGGCCGCCCATGTCATGGAGGCCAGCGAAGCCGACGTTGAGTTCAAGAACGGCAGCTTCTCGGTCAAGGGCACCGACAAGAAGATGGCGTTCGGCGAGGTGGCGCTTGCAGCCTATGTGGCGCACAAGTTCCCCACCTCGGAGGTGGAGCCGGGCCTCAAGGAAGGCGCCTTCCACGACCCGACCAACTTCACCTTCCCGGCAGGCTGCCACATCTGCGAACTGGAAGTGGACATGGAGACCGGCGTGACCGAAGTGGTCGACTGGGTGGCCGTGGACGACTTCGGCAACATCATCAACCCGATGATCGTGGAAGGTCAGGTGCACGGCGGTATCGCGCAAGGGGTGGGCCAGGCGCTCACCGAAGGCGTGATCTATGACGACGGTGGCCAGTTGCTGACCGGCTCGTACATGGACTACTGCATGCCGCGCGCCGACAACCTGCCGCCGCTGCGTCTGGGCTTCACCAAGACCGATTGCCCGTCAAACCCGCTGGGCATCAAGGGCTGCGGCGAGGCCGGCGCCATTGCTGCACCGGCTGCGCTGATGAACGCGCTCACCGATGCGCTGGGCGTGAAGGATGTGGCGATGCCGGCCAGCCCGCAGACCGTGTGGAACGCCATGGCGCACCTGCATGAAGCGGCTGAATAAATCCAGGGACAGGAGACAGAAAAATGGAAAACTTTGAATATCACCGTCCCTCGAAGCTGGCGGATGCGGTCAAGCTGATCAAGGCCAAGAAGGACGGCAAGCTGATGTCGGGCGGCATGACGCTGATCCCGACGATGAAGCAGGGCCTGGCGACGCCATCGGACATCATCGACCTTGGCGGGCTCAAGAATACCGGCGTCAAGGTGACCAAGACCAAGGTCACCATCATGGCCGGCACCACCCATGCGGAGGTGGCCAACGACAAGGAACTGAAGAAGGCCATTCCGGCGCTTGCAGCGCTGGCTGGCCGCATTGGCGATCCGCACGTGCGCCATTGCGGCACCATCGGCGGCTCGGTGGCCAATGCCGATCCGGCTGCCGATTATCCCTCGGCGCTGATTGCACTCAACGCCAAGGTGGTGACGGACAGCCGTACCATCGAGGCCGAGAAGTTCTTCAAGGGCTTGTTCGAGACGGCACTCAAGACGAACGAGATCATCAAGCAGATCGAGTTCGAGGTGCCTGAACGGGCGGCCTACTCGAAGTTCCCGAACCCGGCCTCGCGCTATGCGATGGTGGGCGTGTTCGTGGCCGACTTCGGCAAGAAGGGCGTGCGCGTCGGCGTGACCGGGGCCAAGGGCTCGGCCTATCGCGAAAAGGCGATGGAGAAGGCCCTGACGGCCAACTTCTCGGCGGATGCGCTGGCCGGCGTCAAGGTCAAGGCAGATGACATGAACGCCGATATTCACGGCTCGGCCGAGTATCGCGCTCACCTGGTTGGCGTGATGGCGAAGCGCGCGGTGGCGGCCGCCAAGTAGGCCGCCTTCTGAGCCGTTTGACGAAAACCGCTGCGGCCCGTGAGCCTTTTGCGCTTGCGGGCCGTATCGTTGTAACCGAGAGGCATCCATGCCAGTGACACTTCCCGCTTCCATTGACGAAACCGTCGAGCTGCTGTCCACCGGCAGCTATATCGCCGACAGGCCATTGGCGACCGTTGTCTACCTGGCGCTGAAGATGGGCCGGCCGCTGTTTCTCGAGGGCGAAGCGGGCGTCGGCAAGACCGAGATCGCCAAGGTGCTGAGCGCCACGCTGGGCCGCGACCTGATCCGGCTGCAGTGTTACGAGGGGCTGGACCTTGCCGCTGCCGTCTACGAGTGGAACTACCCGGCGCAGATGATCGAGATCCGCATGGCCGAGGCCGAGGGTGTCGATGACCGGAGCCGGCTGCAGTCTGATATTTTCTCGGACAGGTTTCTGATCAAGCGGCCCTTGCTCAAGGCGCTGGAACCGCACACGGGCGGGGCACCGGTGCTGCTGATCGACGAGCTTGACCGCACCGACGAGGCGTTTGAGGCGTTCCTGCTGGAGGTGCTGTCGGACTATCAGGTGACCATCCCCGAGATTGGCACCATCAAGGCGCCGGAACCGCCCATCGTCATCATTACTTCCAACCGCACCCGCGAGGTGCATGACGCGCTGAAGCGGCGCTGCCTTTACCATTGGGTGGGCTACCCCTCGGCCGAGCGCGAGCTGGACATCATCAAGCGCCGCAAGCCCGGGGTGGGCGAGCAGCTGGCGCAGGAAGTGGTAGGCTTCATACAGGCGCTGCGCGGCAAGGACCTGTTCAAGTCGCCGGGTGTGGCCGAGACGCTCGACTGGGTGTCGGCCCTGAACGAGCTGAACGCTGTGGCACTTGACCCGCGGACCGTGAACGACACGCTGGGCGTTTTGCTGAAGTACCAGGATGATATTGCCCGCATGGAGGGATCAGAGGCCAAACGGCTGGTTGAGCAGATCCAGTCTGAAATCCGCAACCGTGGCTGATCCCATGGCGCTTGCTGCGGCCAACTCCAACAAGCCCGCGCCAACCGGCCAGTTGCCGGCGAACGTCATGCACTTCGCCCGGGTGCTGCGCGATGCCGGGCTGCCGGTGGGGCCGGGCGCTGTACTTGACGCGCTGGAGGCGGTGCGCGGCGGCGGCATGGCCAGCAAGCAGGATTTCTACTGGGCGCTGCATGCGGTGTTCGTGAAGCGGCGCGAACATACGGTGCTGTTCGATCACGCCTTCGAGGTGTTCTGGCGCAAGCCCAGGATGATCGAGCAACTGATGCAGTTGCTGTTCCAGCAGGTGCGTGTGGAGGCAAACCCTGCGAAAAAGAAAGCCGGGCAGAAGCGGCTGGCCGAGGCGATGTTTGACCAGGAAGAACAACAGTCGCAGCGCGAACGCCCGCGCGACGACATCGAGCTTGAGGGCGAGTATACCTCGTCGGCGCGCGAGGTGTTGCGCTCAAAAGACTTCGAGCAGATGAGCGCCGAGGAAGAACGCCAGGCGCGTGAAGCCATCCAGCGCATGCGCATGAACCGGCTGGTGGTGACGATGCGCCGCTTCCGCGCCAGCCCTCGCGGGGTGGTGGACCTGCGCGCCACGTTGCGCAAGTCGATGCGCACTGGCGGCACCATGGCCGAGCTGAAATTCAAGGCGCGCCAGACGCGCGAGCCGCCGCTGGTTGTGCTGCTGGACATTTCCGGCTCGATGGCCAATTACAGCCGGATATTGCTGCATTTCCTGCATGCCCTCACCAACGACCGGTCGCGGGTGCAGGTGTTCACGTTCGGCACGCGGCTGACCAACATTACCCGAGAGCTGAAGCGGCGCGACGTGGACGAGGCGATGGAGCTTGTAGGCTCGCACGTCAACGACTGGTCGGGAGGCACGCGCATTGGCCACATCCTGCGCGAGTTCAACCTCAAGTGGTCGCGCCGGGTGCTGGCACAGGGCGCGCACGTGCTGCTGATGACCGACGGCCTCGACCGCGACGACGTGGATGTGCTGGAGGCGGAAATGGCGCGGCTGCACAGATCGGCAAAGCGCGTCGTATGGCTCAATCCATTGCTGCGCTATTCGGGCTTCGAGGCGCGGGCCGCCGGCATCAAGGCGATGATGCCTTATGTGGACGAGTTCCGCCCGTGCCACTCGCTCAACACGCTGGCTGATCTTGCCGAGGTCTTGTCAGGCTCGCGGGCGCAGGCGCATGATCCGCGCCGGTGGATGGACCGGGCGGCGCAGCGGCTGGGCAAGGAGGTGACGGCATGAGCGCGAACGATGCAAACCTGCTGGCGAAGGCCAACGCCTGGGTTTCGGAAGGCCGCAAGGTGGCGCTGGCCACGGTCATCGAAACGTGGGGCTCGGCGCCGCAGCCTGTCGGCTCGCAGCTGGTGATCGACGGCGAAGGCAATTTCGAAGGTTCGGTGTCGGGCGGCTGCGTTGAAGCTGCCGTGGTGACCGAAGCGCTGGACGCCATCTCGACCGGCAAGTCCAAGGTGCTGGCCTTTGGCGTGGCAGACGAAACCGCCTGGGAAGTGGGCCTTGCCTGCGGCGGCAAGATCCGGGTCTATGTCGAGCCGGTAACGGGCGAGGCGTGAGGCGATGGACGTCCAACTGCTGAAGCAACTGGCGGATGCCCGCGATGCCCGCATGGCGGTGGCGGTGCTGACCGGTCTTGCCTCAGGCGAGCAGGAACTGGTGACGCGCCGCTATGCCGGCGAGCACGCGCTGGCGGCGCAACTGGATGAGGCGTTCCGGTTCGACAAATCGGGAGTCGTTTCAACGGACAAGGGCGAAATCTTCATCCATGTTTACAACCCCGCGCTGCGGCTGGTGATCATCGGCGCGGTGCACATTGCGCAAGCGGTGGCGCCGATGGCGCGGCAGGCGGGCTATGACATCACCGTCATTGATCCGCGCGGTGCCTTCGCCACGGACGAACGGTTTCCCGGCGTGACGCTCCATGCCGACTGGCCGGACGAGGTGCTGCCGGGCCTGGCGCTGGATGCGCGCACTGCGTTCATCGCGCTCACCCACGACCCGAAGATCGACGACCCTGCGCTGACTTTGGCGCTCAAGTCGGAGTGTTTCTATATCGGCGCGCTGGGCTCCAGGAAAACCCAGGCCGCCCGGCACGAGCGGCTCAAGGTGGCGGGTCTTGACCCCACCCGTATCTGCGGCCCCATCGGCCTCGACATCGGGGCGCGCGGTGCGCCGGAGATCGCCATTTCCATCATGGCCGAGATGACCCGTCACCTCAGGCTTGGCGGCGGCAAGCCATGACCTTTGGCGAGATCGCAGTCAGTGCGGCGCAAGGTGCCATCCTTGCCCATTCGGTGCGCCGGGGCGGGGTGTCGTTCAAGAAGGGCAGGAAGCTGTCTGCCGGGGACGTGAGCGCCCTGACGCAGGCAGGCCTGGACACGTTGTACGTCGCCACGCTGGGACCTGATGACGTGCACGAGGACGAGGCGGCGGCGCGGCTGGCGGCGGCGGTGTCGGGCGAGGGCGTCTCCATTCAGGAGGCCTCGACGGGCCGCGCCAACATCTATGCAGCCGCAGCCGGTGTGGCGCTGGTGGATGCGGGGCTGGTGCGGGCGCTCAACCGGCTCGACGAGGCGGTGACGCTGGCCACGGTGACGCCGTTCCAGCCGGTCGAGACAGGGCAGATGGTGGCGACCGTCAAGATCATTCCGTTTGCGGCACCCCGCACCGTGGTGGACGAGGCCTGTGCGCTGGCGGAAGCGGGCTGCCTGGTGTCAGTGAAGCCATTTACGCCGCATCGGGCAGGCCTTGTGCTTACCCGCACCGAGGGCATGAAGGCATCGCTGCTGGACAAGTCGGCCCGGGTGATCCGCGACCGGCTGGAACGCTTCGGCAGCACGCTGGGCGAGATCGTCGAGGTGCCTCACACGATCGAGGGCGTGGCTGAAGGCATTGCCCGGCTGAAGGCCGCCGGTCATGACCCGGTGCTGGTGTTCGGCGCTTCGGCCATCGTTGACCGGGGCGACGTGGTGCCGGCGGGTCTTGTCGCGGCGGGCGGGCAGGTTGTTCACCTCGGTATGCCAGTTGACCCGGGCAACCTGCTGATGCTCGGCTCGCTCGGCGGCAAGCCGGTCATTGGCGTGCCGTCGTGCGCGCGCTCGCCCAAGCTGAACGGCTTCGACTGGGTGCTGGCGCGGGTGCTGGCGGGTATCGACGTGCGCCCGCAGGACATCATGGACATGGGGGCAGGCGGGCTGCTGATGGAAATCGAGACACGTCCCTCTCCGCGTGAGGCCGGGCGATGAGCGCGCTTGCGGGCATCGTGCTGGCGGCGGGCACGTCATCGCGGTTCGGCGCGGCGAACAAGCTGCTGGCTGACTGGCGCGGCCAACCGATGCTGCGCACGGTGGTGGAAGCCGTGCTTGCCACCGAACTGGACCCGGTGATCGTGGTGACCGGCCATGAGGCGGAGCAGGTCGAGGCAGCACTTGCCGGACTCGACGTGCAATTTGTGCGCAACCCCGATTTCGCTTCAGGTCAGGCAAGCTCGGTCAGGACCGGCGTTGCGGCCGTGCCGGGCTGGTGCAACGGGGCCATGCTTTTGCTGGGCGACATGCCGCGCATTTGCCCCGGTGAGATCAACGCGCTGATCGATGCCTTTGCCGGTGAAGCCTCGATTGTCGTTCCGCAGTTCGGCGGCCAGCGCGGCAACCCGGTGATCTTTGGCAAGGCGCACTTTCCGGTGCTGGAGAAACTCACCGGCGACAAGGGCGCGCGTGAGCTGTTGTCAGGGTCGGGCGTGACGCTGGTGGAGATGGACACTGACGCCGTGCTTAGGGACATCGATACGCCGGAGGCGCTGGCATGACCACCCGAAAGCCCGCTCGCGTGGGCGCTCCTGTCAGCAGTATCGACACGCCTGCGCTGGTCATCGATCTGGACGCCTTCGAGCGCAATCTCGACGCCATGGCCGTTTACGCCAAGGCCGCCGGGGTTCGGCTGCGGCCCCATGCCAAGACCCACAAGAGCCCGGACGTGGCGTTGGCGCAAGCCGCCCGCGGGGCGGTGGGTCAATGCTGCCAGAAGGTGTCGGAGGCGGAAGTGCTGGTGAATGGCGGCGTCGGCGATGTGCTGGTGTCCAACGAGATCGTGGGCGAGGCCAAGGTGCTGCGGCTGGCCGACCTGGCCACCCGGGCGCGGATTTCGGTCTGTGCCGACGGCATTGCGCAGGTTGAGGCCTATGGCGCGGCGGCGCGGGCAGCCGGGGTCACCCTCAACGTGCTGGTGGAAATCGATGCCGGGGCGGACCGGTGCGGCGTTCCGGCGGGCCAACCGGCGGCGGACTTGGCGCGCGTCATTGCGGACACACAGGGGCTGAACTTTGCCGGCCTGCAGGCCTATCACGGCGGCGCCCAGCACCTGCGCACGCCGGAAGAACGGCATGCCGCCATCGCCATGTCGTCAGGGCGGGTTCGTGACACCCTTGCCGCTTTCGACGGGGCTGGGATTGCCTGTCCGGTGGTGAGCGGGGCTGGCACCGGCACCTTCTACGAGGAGGCGTCGTCGGGCCTGTGGAACGAGCTTCAGGCGGGTTCCTATTGTTTCATGGACGCCGACTATGCCCGCAACCAGCCGGGCGAGGGCTCCAACCTGCCGCAGTTCGAACATGCGCTGTTCATCGCCACCATGGTGATGAGCGTGGCGGTGCCCGGCCAGTGCGTCATCGACGCCGGTCACAAGACGGCGGCGATCGATTCAGGCCTGCCGGTGGTGTGGGGCGTGGACGGGCTGACCTATGCCGCCGCCAATGACGAACACGGGGTTGTGAATGTCAATGCCGGCGCGGAACAACCACAGTTGGGCCGCCGCATCTGGCTAATCCCCGGCCACATCGACCCGACCGTCAACCTGCACGACTGGTATGTCGGCGTGCGTGGCGGTCTGGTGGACGGCGTGGTGGAGACCGTCTGGCCAGTCGCCGCGCGCGGCTGTGTTTTCTAGAGTCATTTCAGCTTTGTAACCGGAGACGTTCAACCCATGTATACGCTTGTCGGATCACCCAAGAGCCGTGCCTTCCGTGTGATGTGGATGATGGAGGAGGCGGGCCAGACCTACGACATCATTCCCGCTGCCGCGCGCAGCGACGAGGCGCGCAAGTACAACCCGTCGGGCAAGGTGCCGGCGCTTGTGGTGGATGGCGAGGTGATTATCGACAGCACCGCCATCTGCCAGTTCCTCGCCGACCGGCACGATGTCTGCACTTTCAAGGCCGGCACCATCGAGCGCGCCAGGCAGGATAGCTGGTTGCACTTTGCCATCGACGAACTGGACTCGGCCTGCTGGTGGGCTGCCAAGCACACCTTCATCCTGCCGGAAGAGCTGCGCACCGAGACGGCGATCAAGGCCTGCGAGCACGACTTCGGCCGGGCGCTGGGCTGGCTGGAAGAGCGCCTTGGCAGCAATGACTACGTGATGGGGGCGCAGTTCACCGTGCCGGACCTGATCATCGTGCATTGCTTCGGCTGGGCCATTGGCATGCACAAGTGGCAAATCCCGGAAGGCCCGCTGACCGCCTACATGAAACGGGTGCGGGCGCGGCCGGCTTTCCAGAAATCCTGGGCAGCGCGCGAAGCGTCTTGAATTTTGCGGGCATTTTCGCAAACCTTCCGATCATGCAGGGTTTAAATCGGCTGTTTGTGGTTCTCATTGCGCTGATGCTGCTGGCGGCTGGGCCGGCGGGCAGGGCAGTGGCGGATGATGCAGCGTCGCTGGATGCTGCGCTGGCAAAGCTGGCGCCGCCGCCAGCAGACGCGGCACTGGGGCTGATACCCGACCCGGGGCGCAAACTGCTGGCGCTGCGCAGCTACGTCCGGTACGGGCCGAAAATCGTCGATCGGTGGAGCTGGACTGACGAGCAGATCAAGGCGTCTCAGGGTTCACCGGAGCAGCAGGCGCTGCTGGCTGCAATTGCGGCTGTGAACGAGCACTTCAAGGCGGCCAATCCGGGCTACGAGATCTATGTCCACGGGACCGTGCGCAGTCTTGATGAGCAGCTTGCCAAGTGGAACAGCAATGCCTCGGTGGGCGAGGGGGCGGCGGAAATTCTTGCCGCCCACAGAGCCGAGTTCGGCGAGGACGGGTTACAGCCGGACCGGATCGACGAGAAGAAGCTGGGAGCGTGGCTGCGCGGTTTCCAGCCGTCGAAGCGCGCCAACCTTGGAGCTCCGGGCCTGACGCTGCATGGCCGCGCCCACGCAATCGACTTCCAGGTGATGAAGGACGGCCAGATATATGCTGGCGCCAATTCGAAGCACGTCGACAGCGTCTGGCGGGCCGAGGGTTGGGATGACAAGCTGAAGGCCAGCATGACGGCTGCTGGTCCTTCGTTTTCCGGCCCGCTGAAAAATCCGGACGAGCCCTGGCACTACGATTACAATCCTGCTGCCGCCACATCGGCCAGCAACTGATTTTCGATTCCGTCGATGCGAAAGACCGGGCGGCTTGCGCGGCCCGGCCGGAGTTCTTGTGCGATGCGCTCAGCCGTCAGGGACGGCAGCCATGGTGGCGCATGCAGCCGCGATAGTTGGCGCCGCCGCCCCAGCGCTGGCGGCATTCGCGGCGCCAGCGGTCACAGCGGTTATAGCGGTACGGGGCTGCGCCCAGCCACCACGGGAAGGCATACCAGTACCCGCGATAGTAATGCCGGTGCGTCGGCCTGCGGTGACGGTGACGATGGCCATGGCGGTTACGGTTGTAGCGGCGCTGGGCTACCTGTTCCACCGGCAACAGATCGGCCGCCGACGTCTGCGGCGCGGCAATTGCGGCAGTCAGACCGTTGAGGGGCGTGGCTGATGCCGGGGCGGTTGCGGTGATTGCAGCGCAAAAGGCCAGCGCCGAGGCGAGGACGAAGGGTTTGATGGATCGCATAAAGGAATTCTCCTCCGGGTTGCTTCGTTTGGTGACATCCGCCCTGACTTGAAGCGTACGCGGAGAAGTTTTCAGGGTTCATTGATCTCCATCAAAAACTGGTGTGTGACAAGCCTGGGTCCGGGCCGGGCAGGGTGGGCCTGCCGCCGCTGCCCGGGCCCGGCTGATTGACGGTTATTCCGCGCTGCCGTTGCCGGCCAGACCGCCGGAGACGAACTTGGCGCTGTAGGCCTGTTCGCCGAGCCGCTTGATAAGGCTCAGCTGCTGTTCGAGCCAGCTCTTGTGGCCTTCCTCGTCGAGCACGATCTGTTCGAACAGGGTCCGCGAGCCGATATCGCCCACCTCGGTGGCCTGTTGCGCGGCGCTGGTGTAGAAGCGGATCGCCTCTTCCTCGTCGGCAAGGTCCGCCTTGAACATGTTCTCAAGCGAAGATGCCGCCTCGGGCTGTTTGGCGAACGCCACCTCCGGCTTGCCATTGAGGAACATGATGCGCTCGATGAACTGGTCGGAGTGGCCGAGCTCTTCCTGCATCTCTTCGCGCATCTGCGCGGCCAGCAAGTCAAGGCCCCAGTCATCCAGCACGTGGGCGTGCAGCTGGTACTGGTGGGCGGCGGTCATCTCCATCTGCAGGGCTGTCTGCAGGTTTTTCAAGGTTGTGTCGTTGCTCATTGGCTGCTCCTCCTTCGTGATCATAATGAGTCCGACGTAAGGTTCAGCAACCACCGTTTCAACCGCGCGGCAGGGCGCGACATTGTCACATCAGCTTCAGCGCGCGAAAGCTGGCATGGCCGTTGCGACCGATGATCAGGTGGTCATGGACGGCGATGTTGAGCTTGCCTGCCACCTCCACGATCTCGCGGGTCATGGTAATGTCGGCCTGGCTTGGCGTAGGGTCGCCGGAGGGGTGGTTGTGCACCAGGATGATGGCGGTGGCCGACAATTCCAGTGCCCGCTTGATCACCTCGCGGGGATAGACGGGGGTATGGTCGACGGTGCCACGGCTTTGCACCTCGTCGGCAATCATCACGTTCTTGCGGTCGAGAAACAGGATGCGGAACTGTTCCTGGTTCTCATAAGCCATGGCGGCGGTGCAGTAATCGATGAGCGCCGTCCAGCTGGACAGGGCCGGGCGGGCCAGCACCGACTTGCGGGCAAGGCGCACCGAGGCGGCGTGAATGAGCTTCAGTTCGAACACAATCTTGTCGCCGACGCCCTTCACCTCCTTGAGCCGGTCAGGCGGTGCTGCAAGCACGTCGCCGAAGCTGCCGAAGCGCGCCAGCAACGCCTTGGCGAGGGGCTTGGTGTCGGCGCGGGAGATGGCGCGGAACAGTATCAGCTCCAGCATTTCATAGTCGGGCAGGGCGTCCGGCCCGCCGCCCATGAACCGGTCGCGCAGGCGCTCGCGGTGGCCAAGATAGTGCGGGGCATCCGGTTCGGTTCCGTTGGGCTTCGGACTGCCGGTATCGGTTGCGGGCTTGCTGGCGGAAGTTCGCGGAACCTTGAAGCCCTGTGCGTCCTTGAAGCCCATGGGTGCACCTGTCAGGTGTGCCAGGGCGGGCAGTGCAACCCGGCCGGCGACAGGGTGAATATCTCGCAGCCGTCCGCCGTGACGCCGATGGTGTGCTCGAACTGGGCCGACAGCGAGCGGTCGCGGGTCACCGCCGTCCAGCCGTCCGACAGCACTTTCACGTGCGGGCGGCCCAGGTTGATCATCGGCTCGACGGTGAAGAACATGCCTTCGCGCAGTTCCACCCCTTCGCCCGGCCTGCCATAGTGCAGGATGTTAGGCATGTCATGAAACAGCCTGCCCAAGCCGTGGCCGCAGAAATCCCGCACCACCGAGCAGCGCTCGGCCTCGGCGAGGGTCTGGATGGCGTGGCCGATGTCGCCGGTGAACGCGCCGGGGCGGATCACCTCCAGCCCGCGCATCAGGCACTCGTAGGTTACCTCGATGAGGCGTTCGGCGCGCCGGTTGATCTCGCCAACCGGGTACATGCGACTTGAATCGCCGTGCCAGCCGTCAACGATCAGCGTCACGTCGATGTTGACGATCTCGCCTTCCTTCAGCGGCTTGGGGCCGGGAATGCCGTGGCAGACTACGTGGTTGATCGAGGTGCAGATACCCTTGGGAAAGCCGCGATAGTTGAGCGGGGCAGGGATGGCGTTGTGCTGGCGCGCGAACGCCATCACCGCATCGTCCAGCTCTTCGGTGGTGACGCCCGGCTGCACCATCGGCACCAGCATGTCCAGCGCCTGCGCGGCCAGCTTCCCGGCCTTGCGCATGGCTGCGAAATCGGCTGCGCCATGCAGCTTGATCTGGCCGTTGTTCGCCAGCGGCGCCGTGGCCGCATCGACATAAGTGGTGTGCATGCTCTTCAATACCGCAAACTGATTACTTCACGTCAAGGTCAATCGTCCGGTCGACGAAAATTTCATCATCTCCCATTTGGCACGCCAGCGCGATGCTTTCAACGCCTGCTTGCGTGGCGGCGCGCCAGGCATCCACGTAAGCCGGGTCGATGTCGCGGGCCAGCCGGAAGGCCTGCGCGTCAGACCGCTGCGCCAGGTACACCATCACTGCCCGGTGGCCCTCACGCACCATGTCCGCCAGCTCTACCAGGTGCTTGGCGCCGCGCTCGGTCACCGCATCCGGAAACTCGGCGATGCCGCCCTGGCGCGACAGGGTAACATTCTTGACCTCGACATAGGCAAGCCTGCCGTCCGCATGGTCCGACAGCAGCAGGTCGATGCGCGAGTTCTTGCCGTATTTCTGTTCGCGCTTGAGCGTGGCATAGCCCTGAAGCGCGTCTACCTTGCCCGCGAGGATTGCCTCTTCCACCAGCTTGTTGGGAAGCCCGGTGTTGAGCCCGACGCGGGCGGGCTGGCCTGCCGGGTTCAGCGCCTCGACCATCTCCCAGGTGTGGGCGTACTTGCGCTTGGGGTTGTCCGACACCGACAACCACACCGGGTTGCCCGGTTCCAGCAGGCCCAGCATCGAGCCGGTATTGGGGCAGGTGGCCGTCACCACCTCGCCGCCGTCCAGTTCGACGTCAGTGAGGAAGCGCTTGTAGCGCCTGATCAGCTTGCCGCGCTTGAGCGGCCTGTCGGAAATCTGCATGTGCTTGCTTGACCTTGAACCCGGTTGTGACATTACTCGCGTCATCCCTTGATGTGTCATACCAGAGGCGACGTTTCCAGCCATGAGCGAGACCATACCCACAGCAGCCGTATTGCTGATCGGCGACGAGATCCTGTCAGGGCGCACCAAGGACGCCAACCTGGGCTGGATTGCCGACTGGCTGACGGCGCTGGGCATCGACCTGAAGGAGGCCCGCGTGGTGTCCGACGACGAGGCCGACATCGTTGCAGCCCTCAATGCACTGCGCGCGCGCTATACCTACGTGTTCACCACCGGCGGCATTGGCCCCACTCATGACGACATCACGGCGGATGCGGTGGCGAAGGCGTTCGGCGCCGGTATCGATCATCACCCGGAGGCCGTGACCATCCTGCGCGAACACTTTGCGGCGCGCGGCCTGCCGGAGACGGAGGCCCGGATGCGCATGGCGCGCATTCCGAACGGGGCCGAGTTGATCCCCAACGCAGTGTCGAAAGCGCCGGGCTTTCACATCGGCAACGTGTTCGTCATGGCCGGTGTTCCGAAGATCATGCAGTCGATGCTGGAGGCGGTGACGCCGAAACTCACCGGCGGCAGGAAGATGCTGTCGCGCACCGTGCCGCTGAACCTTGGCGAGGGTGACGTGGCCAAGCGGCTGAAGGAAATCCAGCAAGCGCACGAGGGTGTGATGATCGGTTCCTACCCGTTCGAGAAGCCGGACGGGCGCTATGGCACAAACATCGTCATCCGCTCACGCGACGAGGACCGGATGAAGGCGGCGGCGCAAGAGGTCGAGAAGATCCCGGCCGAGATCAATGCCCGCCCACCGGACGAGGCGTGGAGTTGAGGTTTCCTGCGCTCGGCTCAAGCAGGCCCTGACCTTTGCAACAGGCAGGAAGCCGCAATGCGCCAGCCGGATGGCAGCTATGCGGACCAAGCTGCCGTGCATTCAAGCCCCCGAATTACAGCTGCTGACCCTCAGCAGACATTGAAACCAAGTCAAATCAGATTACAGGTCGGCCTTGTTGATGGTCCAGTCGATGGTCGGAATGTTCGGAAGTTCACGGCCGTCATCGACGCCGATCTCCATCTTGATTGCCGCCTCCAGCTTGCCGTTCATTTGCATGATCAAGTCGGCATTTGCCTCGCGGTCGGCGGCCAGGTTCTTCATTTCACTCGGGTCGCTCTGGAGGTCGAAAAGCTCGACGTCATTGTTGCCGTACAATTGCTCGATGGTTTTCGGGCTGTTTCGCTCGGTGGGGGCGAAGTAACGCGAAAACTTGTAGCGGCCGTCGAAGGCCGTGCGTAGCGAACCCCGCTTCTTCATGTCCGGCAGGTAGCCTTCCCGGATCAGCTGCATGATTGGCTTGCGGCCGAGCGCCTTCGCCTCGGCATTGATGCGGAAGATCTCGCTGTCGTTGCTGGCTAGGCCGCTATAGGTGAACAGGACGCTCTCCCGCGTGCTGTTGACCTTCGCCGCCTTCGGATCCGACAACGCGGACGAGAAGTCCTTTCCGGGCAACTCCCGCCCGGCAATCTCGGCTGACTGGTCGCGGCTTGCGCCCGCTAGGGTGAGCAGCGTTGGCACGATGTCGATGTGCCCGGTCAGGGAGACGCAGTCCTGACCGCCGCGGACATCCGGGTGAGATACATAGAACGGCAAGTGCATGGTTTCGCGGTAGGCGAACGGGCCCTTGCCATGAAGGCCGTGGGCGCCGCCGGCTTCCCCGTGGTCGGAAGTGAACATGATGATGGTGTTGTCACTTAATCCGAGCGCATCCAGTTCATTCAGGATCTTGGTGAGCTCCATATCCACCATGCGCTGGGAGTTGATGTAGAAGTCATTGAACCGGCGCCAACGAGCCTCTTCAAGTGGGATGTGTCCTAGTATGTAATCCCATACTTTCAGGAACTCGCCATGTGCCTTGGGCCGGCCCGGCGCATCCATGGGTTCGCGTAGCGAGCTGGCGACAGGGTCGTCCCAGGTCGCCCGGTAAAACTCGTGCTCGGGTGCGCGGGCAGCATGGAACATGAGATTGCCCGAGTCCTGCACGTCCTTGCCGGGCTCGTCCGTGTTGAAATACATGATGTCGTGCGGGTTCACGAGACTGACAAACAGCGCCCATGGCTTGCGCTCGTCCGCAAGCGGCCTAGCCTTTCTGCGCAGCCAGGTTACGGCGCTGCCCGCGACCAGATGGTCAAAATGATATCCGCCTGACGTATGCCCGATGATGTCGCCGGGATGGAAGTAATCAGCAAAACCATAGACCTCCATTTCCTCGGTCAGCAGCACGCGGTCATTGTTGTCAAAGTCCCGGTTGAGGTGCCATTTTCCCTTGTATGCGGTGTAATAGCCAAGCTTTCTCAGCATGTGGCCTGCAGTGGGAATCTTGGTGGAGAGATTGCCCACGTAGCGCATGTTTGTGTTTTCAAACATGCCGTTGTCCACCGTGCTAAGGCCCGTCAGCATGACTGAGCGGGAAGAGGTGCACATGGTAGCCGGGCAGTGATGATTGTGGAACGTCACGCCGGACTGCCTGAGCCGGTCGTGGCCCGGCAGGCTCAAGCCCTTGGGCCATTCTGAGCGGTAACGTTCCTGGTCAGTGAAGACGAACAGGATGTTCGGCTTTTCCGACCTGAAGTTTGAAGGCTTCCGGCCCGTGATTGCCGACGTTGCTGCCGATTGCGCGAAGGCTGGCGCGGCAGCGAGTGCACCTGCGCCAAGAGCGAGTTTTGCAAGGTCGCGACGAGTGGGTCTGCTTGTCAGGTCTTTGGTAGCCATCCGCGTCTCCCATGAATGCCAAAGCTGATACTCTGCACACGTCTCAACACTAGGTAGGGCCGCTGAGGACCACTATGCACTTTCGATCAATTGATCTATTCTGCTGACGGAGGAATTCATCCGTGGGCAACGCCATGCTGAGCGACAGTCTGCAGTTCCGGGACACTGAGCACCTGTCTTCGGTCCTCAAGCATACGGATGTGAGCGCCGTTCAGCTTAGCCGGGGCAAGTTTCATGCGGACCTGGCGCAGCGGTCTTTGGGCGGATGGACGCTGCAGTACATCCGCTTCCATGAGGGCCAGTCGTCTGCTGCAGGCACGGCTGCGCGCAGGCGGCATGCCTTTCTCATACCTCTTTCCGTGAGCAGTCCCTGTCGTGTTCTGGGTGAAGATCTGACAGCGGACAGGATGGTGATGTACGCACCGGGAGGCGAACATGCCGATGTCTCCACTGGAGGATTATCGGAGGTGGTCGTCACCCCGCCCATCGGCACTCTGGATGAATCTGCAGATCGTGGCGAGCAGATCAACCTGATCAGATTCGGCTCTGCGGTTACAGCAGTGCCCGGAGCCGGATTCGAGACGCTTAAGGGGGTGTTGCGCCATTGCCGGTCACTGCCCGAGCCTTCCGTAGCGAGCCCGGACCTGGAGCGAAGCGTCGCGGATGTTCTGGAACTTGCTCTGGTCGGCGCATTGCGGAACAGCACCGAGGTTCAGGCGCCTGGAAGGTTGCCAATGCCGCGTTCCGCCATCCTCGCGCGGGTGCGGCATGCGCTTGAGCGAAACCATGCGGAGCCAATTTACGCCACCGAACTCGCGAAGCTGGCGAGCGTGAGTTATCCGACGCTGCGGCGGATATTCGTGGAGTGGTTTGGCGTTTCACCGACCCGCTATCTGATGCTGAAACGGCTCTATATTGCACGTCAGCGCATTCTCAGCGGCGAGTGCCAGACAGTTACCGCAGCTGCGACGGTCTGCGGCTTCTGGGAGCTTGGCCGGTTTGCAAGGCGATACGCCGAGCTGTTCGGGGAGTTGCCCTCGGCTACCCTCGCGAGAGTCAACGGGAACCGGCAGATCTGATTGATCCGCTTCACCAAGGCTGCACGACATTCTTTCTGCTCAGTGACGTCTTGATATTTGCATGCCGGGATTGGCAGGTTGTATCCGCGAGTGGCACGTTGCTGCCGTTGGCTCCGTACGACAGATGTCCGCTCTGGGCTCCCTGCTGCCATGCAAGACCGGCAGTTTTCCACGTGGGAAACATTGTCAATTTATTCTTATAGGGTTGCGTTGCTCTCATCATCCTGGCACGGAGCACGGGATACAGCGGCTGTATGTTGATGTCTGTTCGTTCGCCTTTACCCAAAAATCCTGCGGCGCATTCATGCGGTTTGACATATACTGTCCGATGGCTGACGGCTTCCATGTTCCGTGCACCACCTTTGGCGGGAGGAAACGCATGACCATCTATGACGAGGTTACCTGCCTTCAGCAGATTCCCCCGTTTGCCGCGCTCAGCCCGGTTAAGCAGAAGCTGCTGGCCGTGGTCAGCGAGCATGCCGTCTACATGGCGGGGGACACCATCATCGCGCAGGGCGACACCGGTGATGCCGTCTACGTGTTGCTGGACGGCGTGGCCGATGTTCGCATCAATTCGGGCGGGCAGGACAAACTGGTGCGTGAGCTCGGCCGAAACGCGCTGTTCGGCGAGATAGCCGTGATGAAGAACACCCCGCGCATGGCCAGCGTGGTGGCCCGTACCATGGTGCACGTGCTGCGCATCAAGAAAGAAGTGCTGCACGCCATGATCAAGGACATTCCCGAGCTTGGCCTGCGCATCCAGCACTATATCGACGGTGCAGGTTACGCCATCGGTCCGGTCCAGCAACCAAGCTGATTGCGCAACGGGAAGAAGCGGCACACGGCATCTGCGTTCTTTCCTTCATGCCGGCAGGAATTTTGAACAGACATTCAAAACGCAGCTTGCCTAATTTCTGCGATTGTGGCATTTTGAACGTACATTCAAAACGAATGTGACGAGTCAACAGGTGCCCAAATGCTTAATCCGCTTCACAACCAGTTCAACCCCGGCCAGCTGTGGGAGATGGACCGCAGCCACTTCCTGCATCCGTGGACCCATTTCGACAGCTTCGAGAAAGAGGGGTCTCTGGTCATTGCCAAGGGTGAGGGCTGTCACGTCACCGACTCTGAAGGGCGGCGCTATCTTGATGGCATTGGCGGCATGTGGTGCGTGAACGTGGGCTATGGCCGGCAGGAACTGGGCCAGGTAATGGCGGAGCAGGCCATGCAGCTGGCCTATTCGAACACTTTCGTGGATGTGTCCAACCCGCCCGCCGCCATGCTGGCGTCGAAGCTTGCATCGCTCGCGCCGGGCAGTCTCAATCGCGTCATCTATTCGCTCACCGGATCTGCAGCCAATGAAGGCGCTATCCGCATGGCGCAGTATTACCACGGCCGGAAGGGCAACTTCTCGCGCAAGCACATCATCAGCCGCAAGAACTCCTATCACGGCTCCACCGTGCTGACCGCCTCCATCGGCCTGCGCGAGGGCGACCGGCAGGATGAGTTCCAGTACCTGTCGAGCTTCATCCATCACCTGGAGTCGCCCTATTATTACCGCTTCGGGGCAGGGCGCACGCCGGAGCAGTTTACCGAGGACCTGGTGCAGGAGTTCAAGGACAAGATCGCCGAACTGGGGCCGGAAAACATTGCCTGCTTCATCGCAGAGCCGATCCAGGCGTCGGGCGGGGTGGTGCCGCCGCCGCCGGGATACCTCAAGAAGATGCTGGAGGTTTGCAAGCAGCACGACATCCTGTTCATTGCCGACGAGGTGGTGACGGCGTTCGGCCGCATCGGCCACATGTTCGCGTCATGGGACGAATTCGGCATCCAGCCGGACATGATCGTCGTGGCAAAGGGCATCACCTCGGGCTATTTCCCGATGGGGGCAACGCTGTACTCCGATGAAATTCACGAGGTGGTTTCCACCGACAATCCGGACGGCTGGTTCGCCCACGGCTTCACCTGTGCGGGCCATCCGATCGGCTGTGCGGTGGCGTTGAAAAACATCGAGATCATGGAGCGCGAGAACATCTGCGGCCACGTGCGCGATGTCGGCGACTATTTCGAGAACCGGCTGATGGAACTGGAAGACCTGCCGCTGGTGGGCGATGTGCGCGGCAAGCGCATGATGATGTGTGTCGAGTATGTCGCCGACAAGGAAACCAAGGCCCACATTCCGCACGAGGTGAACATCTCCAAGCGCATTTCCAATCTGTGTGAATCGCGCGGGCTGCTGGTCCGGCCGATGGGCCATCTCGACGTCATGTCGCCGCCACTGACCATCACCCGCGACGAGGCCGATTTCCTCGTCGAAACCCTGCGCGGGGCGATTTCCGAGATAACGGACGAACTGGTGCGCGAAGGCGTGGTCTGATTGCTTCCGTGTCCCGGCCTTAAGCCGGAGCAGAGTCTAGGCTGACGAGCGCAGCGCCCTGGCCAGGTTTCCCTTGTCCGCCACTTCAACCCGCTCCAGCCCCAGCCATTGCGCCATTTCCGCGAGGGTTGGGGCGATGGCCTCGGCCGCTGGTTCGGGCGCGACGTCGTTCTCATGCCAGGCGGCATTGATGCGCAAGGTGCCTGCCTGGCGGTCAGCCTTCATGCACAGCCTGCCCACAAGGTCCTCGCCAACCAGTACCGGCAGCACGTAGTAGCCGTATTGCCGCTTTGGCGCGGGCGTGTAAATCTCGATGCGGTAGTGGAAGCCGAACAGCCGGTGGGCGCGGTCGCGGTTCCACACCAGTGGATCAAACGGCGACAGCACGGTGGCCCGGGCGAACCGGCGGGCCGGGCGCACCTCGCGCCAGATAAAGGCCGGCCTGTTCCATCCCTCGACCTGCACTTCGGCGACATCGCCTGTCTCGGCCAGTTCCTGCACGGCCCGGCGGGCATCCTCCACCGGCAGGCGGAAATAGTCGCGGATGTCGGTTTCGGTGGCGATGCCGAGCGCGCGGGCTGACTGGCGCGCCAGTTCGCGCATGGCGTCTGGGCGCGACGGCGTGGGGGCGTTGAGCGCGTCTTCGGGCAGAACCCGCTCGGGCACGTCATACACCCGCTCGAAGCCGTCCCGGCGCGCAGTGGTCACATCGCCGGTCCAGAACAGGTATTCGAGCGCCGTCTTGTGGTCGTTCCAGCCCCACCATTCGCCGGACCTCACGGCAGGCTGGCCGAAATCCCTTGGCCGCAGCGGGCCTTCTGCGCGCACCTTTTCGAGAGTTCTGATCAATGACGTGCGGCTGTTGGCTGGCAAATTGAGTCAAGCCCTTGTAGATGCCTTGCCCGTTGCGGGCATCGTCCATCCGCCATCTCAGCAACGGCTGGAAGCGGTGCGGCAGCAGGCTTGCCTCATGAGCCCAGTACTCGAAGCAGTGGCGCTTGCGGTCATGGAGCGTATGCCGGTCCAGCACCTGGCGGTCATAGGCGCCGAGGCGCGAGAACAGCGGCAGGTAGTGCGAGCGCGACAGCACGTTCACGCTATCGATCTGCAACAGGTTGAGGTCATCAATCGCCTTGCCGAGCGTGGCCCAGCGCGTGGCTCCGGATGCAGGCTGGCTGCCGGAAAGTCCCTGGGCGGTCAAGGCAATGCGCCGTGCCTGCTTCAGGCTTATGGCATCCGGCCGGGCCATCAGATGCAGCGCCCGCCGTCCACTTCCATGCACACTCCGGTGATGAAGGCGCTGTCGTCCGAGGCGAAGAACAACGCTGCGTTGGCCATGTCGCGCGGCGTCGAGAAGCGGCCCATGGGAATGGTCGAGATGAAGGCGGCGCGCATCTCGTTGGTGACCTCGCCGCCCATGAAGGCGCCCAGCATCGGCGTTTCACCGGCGACGGGACACAGCGCGTTGACGCGGATCTGGTCGGGCGCCAACTCGACGGCCATGGCCTTGGTCATGGTGGTGACCGCGCCCTTCGAGGCGTTGTACCACACGAGCCCCGGTCGCGGCCTCAGTGCTGCGGTCGAGGCGGTGTTGATGATGGAGCCGGAGCCCTGGTCGCGCATGATCGGCACGACGGCCTTTGCGGCGAGGAACACCGACTTCACGTTGACGTCGAACAGCCTTGCAAAGGTGGCTTCGTCGACGTCCAGCATCGGCTGGTTGGTTTGCGGCATGCCCGCGTTGTTGACCATGATGTCCAGGCTGCCAAAGCGGCTGGTGGCCAGCCTGGCTGCGGCATCGAGATCAGCCTGGCTGGTGACGTCGCAATGGCAATAGACGCAATTGCCGCCTATGTCCGAAGCGACCTGTTCGCCCAGCGTGTCATTGATGTCGGCAATGATCACGCTTGCGCCTTCTTCGGCGAAGCGGCGCACGATGCCTTCGCCGAAGCCCGATGCGCCACCGGTGACGATGGCGGTCTTTCCTGCAAGTCTCATGTGAGCGGCTTTTCCATATTCACGAGGCGGTCGGCGAAACCATAGCTTTTGTAGACCTCGTGGGCGAGGGTGTTGCGCGTCAATACTGACACGCGCAGCCACTTCGCACCGGCAGCGCGAGCGAGGCGTTCGGCGTCGGTCAGCAAGGCCTTGCCGATGCCATTCCCCCGTGCGTGCCCGGCCACGGCAAGCTCGCTCACATAGGCGTACCAGTAGGGAACCTCGTCAACGTCATCCGCCTCGACGCGGGTCAGGATGGCGCAATATCCGGCCACTTGTCCGTTGGCGCAGGCCATGCGGATATGGCCTGCGTGCTGGCGGCAATCGGCCTTTAGGGCATCGATGTACCAGCCGGCGATCTCCTCCGGCGGCAGCATACGGTCATAGTAGCGGCCTTCATGGACCTGCAACTGCCGGATCAGGCCGATCAGGGCGTCCTCGTCGCCGTCAACATAGTCGCGAATGTCAGGAGCTTGAGACATGGTGAATGTTAAGTCTCCATTCACCGTAAAATTCAATTCAAATTGTAACAACGCAGGCGCAGTGAGACAGTGTTCTCAAGCGTTCAGTTCAGCGCCGCTCGCTGGACTCAATCGCCGGACCGGCAAGCCCTTTCTGAGGGGTGAGGGCCCTGGTCCGCCAAGGCGGCGCGAACGCGAATGACGGCGGTGCTGGTTGAGGGGCCAGCGCCGCCGTTCTCATTTCAGCGATATGCCTCGATCAATCGTGGAAGACGGCTTCCGGCGGGCGCGCCTCGTCGTGTTTCAGGCCGGGTACGTGCTTGTACAGGGTGGAGCAGTAGGGGCAGACGATTTCGTTGTCGTCGCCCATGTCCAGAAACACGTGCGGATGGTCGAACGGGGCATGGGCGCCGGTGCACTGGAACTCCCGGGCGCCGATTTCGATCTGGGCCACGCCCATGTCGTTGTGGAACTTAGGTGTGCCGGTGGATGCCATGACTTTGCCTGCCTTGAGCTGCGAGGACGCAACAGAATTGGGTGTTGATGGAGCCCTGCTTGAGGTGGTCCTTGTGCTGGCGATAGCATACCTTGGCCTCTCGGGCCAATACCTGCCAACACGAACCGGAGAGCATCTTCCCTTGCCCAGTTTCATGTCAGACGATGTCGAGATCGCCTACGAGGTGCAGGGCGAAGGAGAGCCTATCCTGCTCATTCACGGCTTTGCCTCGAACGGGCGGGTGAACTGGGGTTCGACGGGATGGGTGGAGCTGTTGACGCGCGCCGGGCGGCAGGTGATCGTCATCGACAATCGCGGCCACGGCAAAAGCGCCAAGCTGCATGATCCGGCGAGGTATTCGGCGCGCGAGATGGCGCTCGATTCGAGCCGGCTGATCGAACATCTCGGCCATGAAAGAGTGGACATCATGGGCTATTCGATGGGCGCCCGGCTGAGCGCGCTTCTGGGCATCCACCACCCACAGCAGGTGCGTTCGCTGGTCATTGCGGGGCTTGCAGGCAACATGATTGAAGGCGTGCCGGGATCGCAGGAGGTCGTTGCCGCCCTGCGCGCGCCGTCACTGGCGCAGGCAAAGGGCGAGCAGGGCAGGGCGTTCCGCGCCTTCGCCGAGCAGACGAAATCCGACCTCGAAGCATTGGCGGCCTGCATGTCGTCGCAACGCGTGCTGGTGAGCGGCGAAGAGCTTGCCACCATCAAGGCGCCCACGCTGGTCGTGGTGGGCGAGGAAGATACGGTTGCAGGCCCGGTCGATCCGCTGGTAGACGCCATTCCCGGGGCGGAAGGCGTGGTGCTGCCGGGTCGCGATCACATGAAGGCGGTGGGCGACAAGACCTACAAGCTCTCCGTTCTGGATTTTCTCGACAGGCGGCCATGACGGCAAAACAGACGACAGTGTTCACCGGTGCCCAGGGCAACCGGATCGTGGCGGACATTCACCCTGCCGATGAGCCGCGCGGCTGCGTGCTGCTGGCGCATGGCGGCGGGCAGACCCGGCATTCGTGGGGCGGCACAGCGCGCGCGCTTGCCAGGCGCGGCATCACCGCCGTCACCATCGACCAGCGCGGCCACGGCGACAGCGATTGGATCAAGACCGGCGAGTACGGCTTCGAGTGGTTTGCCGAGGACATGCTGTGCGTGCTTGATCAGTTGCACCGGCTGACCGGCTTCGTGCCGGCGGTGGTGGGCGCCTCGCTGGGCGGCCTGGCCGGCTTGTTTGCCGGTGGTTGCGCGCATGGCGCTGCGTCCATGTCGGCGCTGGTGCTGGTGGACATCACGCCCAAGATGCGGGTGGATGGCGTGGCGCGGATCATCGGCTTCATGCAGGAGCACGCCGAGGAAGGCTTCGGCACGGTGGAAGAGGCAGCCGATGCGATATCGGCCTACCTGCCGCACCGGCCCAGGCCAACCAACCTCTCCGGCCTGTCGAAGAACCTGCGCAAGGACGCCGACGGGCGTTACCGCTGGCATTGGGATCCCAATTTCATCATCACCCGCGAAGACCCGGCCAAACATGCGCACGAGGTTGAACGCAAGGGGTTCGAGGCGGCGGCGCGGCTGAAAGTGCCGGTTCTGCTGGTGCGCGGACGCGAAAGCGAACTGGTGGGCGAGGATGAGGTGGAAGCGTTCGTCAAGGCGGTTCCGCAGGCTAAATTCGCCGATATTGCCGGTGCGCGGCACATGGTGGCCGGTGACAAGAACGACGTGTTCACGGATGCGTTACTCACCTTCTTTGACGAGTTGACTTGGCGCTGACATGGTTCGGGAGTACATAAGGGCCTGAAACCATCGCGCCGGTCCGTTCGCCCCCGCGCGGTGCTCCCGAAGGAGGCCACATCATGCCCAAGCAGCAGTTCATTCCGCACGTTGCCAGCGTCGACCCGGTCTGGGATCGCATTCGCGAGGAGGCCGAGGCCATCACTCGTGCCGATACCAGCCTTGGCGGGTTCATCTTCACCTCGGTACTCAATCCCGACAGCTTCGAAGAGGCCCTGTGCCACCGGCTGGCGCAGCGGCTGGGCAACGCGGACATCGGCGCTGAGCTTATCGTGCACGGCTTCGAGGACGCGCTGGAGGCCGACCCGGATATCGGCGTGGCGGCGCGGGCCGACATTCTTGCCGTGTTCGACCGCGACCCGGCGTGCCATCGCTATATTGATCCGCTTTTGTACTTCAAGGGCTTTCAGGCGGTGCAGACGCACCGGATGGCTCATCGGCTCTACCAGATGGGCCGCAAGGACTTTGCCTATTACCTACAGAGCCGGTCCTCGATGATCTTCGGCGTGGACATTCACCCTGCCGCCCGCATCGGGCGCGGCATCATGATCGACCATGCCCACTCCATCGTCATCGGCGAGACTGCGGTGGTCGAGGACAACGTGTCGATGCTGCACTCGGTGACACTGGGCGGCACCGGCAAGGCAGATGGCGACCGGCACCCGAAGGTGCGCCAGGGCGTTCTGATCGGGGCGGGCGCGTCGATCCTCGGAAATATTGAAATCGGTCATTGCTCGCGGGTGGCTGCCGGGTCGGTTGTGCTGCACGACGTGCCGCCAAACCGCACCGTGGCCGGCGTGCCGGCCAAGGTTGTGGGCTATGCGGGCTGCAGCGAACCGGCGCGCATCATGGACCAGTTGTTGCCGGAAGATGAACGGGCGGTGCCGCAGGGCGAGTGACACCGGCGGCGGGGCTTGTTCCGGGTGGCAAATAAAGGCTAGACCTGAGCGTAACGGAGCTGGCCGCTGCCTTGCGAGTCGGTTCCGGCAGGGCTTTTGCCCATTTCGCCGTCGTGAACAATACAAGAGGCCGACATGACCCCTGACGAAATCAGCAAGCTGACCCGGTTTTTCCAGAAGACCTTCAAGCAACCGGCCCTCCAGCTTCGTCAGCGCCCGCAGAAGGACGATTCTTGCGAAGTCTACATGGGCGAGGAGTTCATCGGCGTGGTGTTTCGTGACGATGAGGACCCGGACGATCTGTCCTACAACTTCTCCATGGCCATCCTCGATTACGATCTCGAGTAGCGACGCCCAGCGGCTTGCGGTCTACCGTGGCTGATAGCTGCGGAACATGTTGACCATCGCCAGACGGGCGTTGCTCTCCACGGCGGCCCACTGCGCAAGGTGAACCTCGGCGAAGCGGATTTTCAAACGTATGTCGGGTGTGAGACGCAAGGTCCGCTCGCACAGCACCGGACCCAGCACAGACGGCTTGCGATCGCAGCGGTGCACCACCTGGTTGCCGCCGGCATTGGCCACGTAGAGCACCAGATCCGCATAGGGCGTGCCTTCGCGGAACCGGTAACGCAGCAGGTTGCCGTCGACCTGTTCCGGTTCGCCGTCGAAATAGACCGGATATATCTCGCCATATCGCTCCACCGGGGTCAGGTCGTCCCGCACGCCGGTTTCCAGCGTCAGGATCAGCCAGTTGTCGAACTCGGCCGCAGTTTCGGGAAGCGCCGGAGCGGTGCCGGGCTGATAGGGGAACGGCAAAAGCAAGTCGAGCTTGGTAATGTTGCCGAGCGTGCGCTTGTTGACCCGGGTGACCAGCCTGGTCGGGGCAATCAGTTCGGCGCCGTCAAACTGGTAGCGGGCCATGACGGGGGCGGCCTGCGGGTCCGGCTTGGCCGTGGGCGCAGAAAACAGCAGGTCGCGGTCGGCAAGAAACAGCCACGTCAGGATGAAGCCGGCGGTGATCACGATCATGCCGGCAAGATTGAGCGCCAGCCGTCCGACTGAACGCTCCTGGGGACCGGCGTGCTGACGGTGACGGCGCATGGTGCTTCTTTGCTCGTGCCTTCTTCAAGGCTTGCCGGACGGACAGTGCGCAACTGGTATGCCTGTTGCAAGGTGCTGGCGCAAGCGGCTCGAAGTGTGCTGCGATGAACCCGGCGGAGCCTTGGGCCTCGCGGGGATGTGAGTGAGTATGGGGATTTGGCGAGATGGATTACAATACCTTCCTGCTGGTTATGGCGTTTGGTCTTGCAGGCGCGGGGCTGACGCATTCTGCCTGGCTGTGGCTGGGCGCCACCCGGCCGGCCTTCGTATCCATCATCGACGAGGGGCCGGTGTTGACGGTGCCGTTTCGCGTGCTTGGCGTGATGTTCGCCGCGCCGCTGATCCTTGCGGGTTCGGCGCTGCGCCAACTGGAGCATGGCTGGCGCTATGCCGGGGTGACGGCACTTGGGCTGCTGGCGGCAGTGCTGTGGTGTTTCATGAGCGGGATCGTGTTAATCGTGGTGCTCGACATGATGATGTCCGCCTGAGGCACGGCCTTGCGCCGGGGGGCCGCAGCGCGGCCTGCCACAGCCGGGAGACCAGATGAGCATTTACGAATTTGAGGGTCACTGTCCGCAATTGCCGGGCGATGAGCCGTTTTACATCGCGCCAAGCGCGCAGGTGATCGGCAAGGTCACCATTGGCAGGCTATCGAGCGTGTGGTTCAACGCGGTCATCCGCGGCGACAACGACCCGATAACCATCGGCGAAGAAACCAGCATCCAGGACAATTGCGTGCTGCACACCGATCCGGGCTTCCCAATGACCATCGGCAACCGGGTGACAGTGGGCCACCTCGCCATGTTGCACGGCTGCCGCATTGGCGACGGCTCGCTGGTCGGCATGGGGGCGACGGTGATGAACGGTACGGTTGTGGGGCGAAACTGCATTGTCGGCGCACACGCGCTGATCGGCGAAGGCAAGGAAATTCCCGACAACTCGATGGTGCTGGGCGCGCCGGGCCGGGTGGTCAAGACGGTGGGACCCGAAGCTGAGGCCATGCTGGCCAAGGCGGCGGCTGCCTATGTCGACAAGGTGCACCGCTATGCCCGGCAGAACGGTCTCAAGCTGATCGAGAGCTGAACTTCACGCAGGCTGAAAAGGGACGGGGCCAGCATCGGGTGGGATCGATGCTGGCCCCTGGGACCCGGTCTGGTGGGGGATGGGGAGGGGACGCCGACCGGGCCGTTTCGTATTCCTCTTGTCCGTTTGCCCTGCGCCTCAGTTGGCGCCGGCAATCGTCTCCTTGTTGCGCGGGTGCTGGTTGGTCATTGACACCCAGATACGCGGGTTCTGCTGCGACTGGCGCTTGAGAAACTGGTAGCCGGTTTCCGACCAGCGCAGCACCGTATTGCGGCGGTTGTCGAGAATGAAATCGCCGCCGTCGGTGCGCACCGTCAGCACTGCATGACCATCGCCGTTCTCATCCAGCACCACGGTGATCAGCAGGCTTTCGGAGGGAAAGCCGAGGCCTTCCAGGTAGCGCTTCTTCAGCAGCACGTAGTCTTCGCAGTCGCCGGCGGTTGACGGGTATTCCCAACGTTCCACTGTCTTGTACAGATCGATGTCGGTGGCCGGCGCGATCTTGGCGTTGACGAACGAATTGACTTCGACGATCTGCGACCAGCTGCGTTCGCTGAGTTCGGCCTGCTGGTCGCCGCGTCCGGTTTCGCGGCACTCGGCCTTGTAACGGGCGCAGAACTGCACGTAACCGATCGGCGGCAGCGTGACACCGAAGGCCGGTGCGTGAATGGCATCCGGCGATGCCAGGTTGGCTGAATTCGACTTGGTATAGGCTGTTGCCGGCAATGCCATGGCGCACAGCGCCAGACACACAGCGGTCCCCTTGAGAATGTTCATTTTGACGCCCCAATCCCTTTTGTTATTGGATTGAAGACTAGCGGGGCCGATTTGAGATTCAGCTAAACAGATGTCCCGTATTTGAATCGAAGCCAGCGAAATCCGTTAATCATGAAAGCTGTGCTAACTGGTGAGCAAATCGTTGACGGGGCATTGCAAGGCATCTGGCCGGGTCAAAAATAAAGCCCGCCGGAGCAGGGCTCGGGCGGGCTTTGCGCCGGTGGGAAACCGGGAGATCTAGAGCTGGGCGTGCAGCTTGAGGTTGGACGGGTCCATCTTGCGGATGAACTCGATGGCGAAACCGTCGGCAGTGTAACGCACCACCCGGCCACGCATCTTGCCGAGGTTCACATAGGTGCCGATGGACGGCAGCACGTGGCACTTGATGGCGGAGCCTGAAATCGAGATGTCGAGAACTTCGCAGTCATATTCGCGCCCGTCGGCGAGGGTGATCTGCGACACCGTTTCCTTCGGCTTGAAGCGGTCGTGACGGCGCTGGTCCGGACTGGAATCCTGCAACCACTCGATCCGCTTTTCCATCCGTTCGCGGCGCGCGCCGGTGAGGTTGAAAGCGATGTGGAAACCATCGGGTTGTTTGCCCGTCACGACGCCATCGACGCGGCCGATATCATCCAGATAGGCAATGATGGCGGTGCCGGTGGCAGCAGGCGTTTCGGTGAGCAAGGTTACGCCATCGGCATCAATGGTGCCGACCTGGCAAGGATGCTCGCTCATGTCCGGCAGCATGAAGCGGCCAAAGAGAATGCGCTTGCCAGCAGGTTCGGCAGTTTCTTCAAACATGCCCGCGTTGGCGGAAAGTGAAAAAGCATTCACGACAGTGTTCCTTGTTGAGAGGCTGTGGATTGTCTCTCCCCGCACGGGTGAATGGACAATTTCCATACCCGGTCAACAAAACCTTATGCCGGTTGAAGTGAATGCTTTGTTAAGGCAAGGCCGTTGTCCGGCAATTTGTTTCACCGTACGTCAACAGGAACGAAGTTGCGCAATCAGCGCTTGCCGCCGTCAATTACGCGCAGAAAGCTGGAATTGATGCGGCGCACGTCATTGTTGGTATAGGCGGGCGAGGTTGTGGCAGGTGCACCGGGCAACTGGTCGTTCCACAGGATGCGGATGCGGCGGATCTCGAAATCCACCAGCGGGTCGCCGCTGATGCGTTGCTGGTCGCGGAAGGTGGCGAAGGTGGCCATCACATGCACGCTCTCGCCATCGCTGGCGATCACCGGCACGGCGGCGAACTCGAAGCCTACCTCGCGACCGCCGAACGAGCGGGCGAGGAAGCGGCCTACGCAAGGCTGTTTCATGCCAGCCACTGTGTCCAGACCACGAATGATGGTTTCACGGTCAAAGCTTGCCCAGTCATTGAATGCGGGCAGCCCGGTGAGCGTGCGGCCCCAGGTTTCGCACACGCCGCTGCCGGCAAGACGCCAGGTATAGGCCATCTGCTGCGGGTCGCGGTGCAGGACGCAGACCCACGGCAGTATGTCGGAAAGATCGCGCATGGTAACGTCGGACCGGTTTGGCGCACTGCTTTCGCCGCGCAGGCGCTCCCAGGTGCGAAGCAGGGACCGGCTGGCGGGATGCATTGCCACTTCATCGGGGCCGTTGTTGAAAATGTGTGTCTTGCTTGCCATAACGTCTTTGCCTGTTCGCGACTGCCGTCCACGCTGTTTCAAAGCTGAACTCTGTGTGAAGATGGATGCAGGCCGCGTGCCAAACTGATCTGCCCCGGGAGGCGCAATCTCCACATGAACGAACAAAAGCCGGATCATCCGGACCATGACCGGCTTGGCGATGAGGCGCGGCCGGACGGGCCGGGCTATCCTTCGGATCCCGGACCGGAAGTGCCGGAACCGCTATTCAATGCGCCGCCTGTGGTGTTGTGGCTGGCTGGCGCCTTTCTGGCGGTCCACCTGGTGATCCAGTTCGCCGGGGACCAGCTGGCCAACTGGCTGGTGCTGGCGTTGGCCTTCATTCCGGTGCGGCTTATGGAGGGGGGTGCGGCGTTACCCGGTGGTGAGGTTGCACGGGTGACACAGTTCGTCAGCTACGGTTTCGTGCATGGTGACTGGATGCATCTGGCGATGAATTCGTTCTGGATGCTGGCGTTCGGGTCGGTCGCCGCGCGCCGGCTTGGCGCCGTGAACTTTCTCGCCTTCAGTGCGTTGGCCGCGGTGGTGGCGGCGAGTTTTTCGCTCGCCCTGAACTGGGGTCAGGAACTTGTGCTGGTTGGGGCATCCGGGGCGATTGCGGGACAGATGGCCATTGCGGTGCGGCTGATCTTTGCCCACGGCGGCACCTTGCGCACGATCATGCAGCGCGATGTTTCACAGGCGCCGCCCGAACCGCTGATCCGGCTGTTCTCCAACAGGTCTGCCGTCATCTTCCTGGTGATCTGGCTCGGCATCGACGTGTTGACCGCCGGCAGCGGCATCCTGACCGAAGGCCGCATTGCCTGGGAAGCGCATCTTGGCGGCTTCCTGACCGGGCTGCTGGCATTTCCGCTGTTCGATAGACGTGGCCGGCAGCACAACTGGGGCGGGCACTGAAACGACTGGTTAATGGTTTCGTGCGAGATTGTCTGCCTGAGAAAAACAGCACGTAAATCAACGTTTTTTCGCCAGTCCGGGTCATGAACGCAGCATCCATCATTGAAACTTTCGGGCGAGGCATTCCCGTCACGCTCGATACAGCCATGATCGTTGACGTGTGCGCGTATCTGCGTTCGACGCAGTCGCCCGCGGTACTGGTGCTCACCTCGCGGGGTGAACTACGTGGCGTGCTTTCGCATCGCGACATCATCCATGCATCAGGCCGGCTTGGTTCTTCGGTCATGCAGATGATGGCCCAGGAACTGATGCGCGAGCAGGTGGCGGTGTGCCAGAGTGGTGACGGGCTGATCGAACTGCTGGAGTTGGTGACCGAAACCGGCAGCGATTTCGCGGTGGTCGCTGACGGCAGCCAGATCAAGGGTATTGTGACCGTGCAGGACCTGACAGAGTTGCTGGTGACGGCGCTTGGCGGTGGCGATGCAGAGAGCGAGCCTGCGGCGGCTACTGTGTTGCCAGAGCAGCCGGTTGCGCAGGTAGCCGAGCAGGTCATGCCGCAACAGGTTCAGCACGAACAGCAGCCGCTATTGCAAGCCCAGGCTATGCCGGAGCTACCTGTCTTCGAGGTGCAGCCGCAAGCAGTCCCGGAGCAGTGGCAGCCACAGCCGCAGCCGCAGGTGGCTGCAATGCCGCAGCAGCAAGGACAGTGGCCACCGGCTTACCCTTCAATGCCGGACGTTCCGCCTGCGGCAGCATTTGCGCAGCCCGGCCAGCCCGCGCCGTTGCCGGTGCATCATGCCGAGGGTCCCGGGATGCATCAGCCACAGCCAATGCCACAGCTGCAGCCTCAACACGCGGCATTCCCGACGCAACCGCAGCCATCGCAGCCGCAACCCGCTGCCGCGCCAGGCGCCTGGGCGACATTCAACAGCTAGGGTTTTGTTTGATCAGATTGAAACATCTGACCGGATAAGGCTGCTCGTTCTCAAGGTGTCAGAGCAATCCTGGCCATTCGATCAAAACGGCTGTCGCTCCAGGGTCAGGGCTTGCGGTAGACCTTTTCCGGATCGATGAGACGCTCATCATCTATGGTGCGCAGGCTGCCGTCCGGCGTTACCTCGCGATAGAAGCAGGTGGCGCGGCCGGTGTGACAGGCGGCGCCGTCGCCGGCCACTTCCACATCCAGAATGACAATGTCCTGGTCGCAGTCGGTGCGGATGCGAATAACACGTTGAAGCTGGCCGGATGTCTCGCCCTTCTTCCAGAGTTTGCCGCGTGAGCGCGAATAGTAGTGGGCGATGCGGGTGTCGAGTGTGAGCGCCAGCGCCTCGGCGTTCATCCAGGCGAACATCAGCGGCGCCTGGGTTCCGGCCTCAACCGCCATGGCCGGGACAAGGCCGTCGTGGCCGAAGCGGGGAGCAAACACGCGGCCTTCCTCGATGTCGTCAACACTGCCGGGCGAGGGGAAGGCGGTTCTGGTCAAGGCTCAGGTTCAATCCGCCTTGCGATAGCGGATCATCTCCATGAAACGGGCCTGCTGCTGGACTTGCGTCTTGAACTCGCCGGTGAACCGTGTGGTGAGGGTCGAGGAATCGCGTTTCTGCACGCCCCGCATGCTCATGCAGTGGTGTTTGGCCTCCAGCATGACCGCGACCCCGCGGGTGTCGAGCTCCATGTCGATGGCGTGGGCGATCTGCGCAGTCAGGTTTTCCTGGGTTTGCAGGCGGCGGCTGAACACGTCCACCACACGGGCCAGCTTGGACAGGCCAACGACACCATCGGTCGGCAAATAGGCAATGTGGGCATGGCCGGCAAACGGCACCATGTGGTGTTCGCAATGCGAGAAGAACTCGATGTTGCGCACCAGAACGATGTCGTCGTAACCGCCGACTTCCTCGAAGGTGCGTTCCAGCACGTCGCGGCCACTCACCTGGTAGCCGGAGAACAGCTCGCCATAAGCCTTCAGTACACGCTTCGGGGTATCGAGCAGGCCTTCACGCTGCGGGTCGTCGCCAGCCCAGGCAATCAGGGTGCGCACCGCGGCAAGCGCTTCTTCTTCGGACGGCCTTGCGATATCGGGGCCTGCGCCAATGTCCGGCTGGGTTGGCTTGAGGCGCTTTACGACAGCATCCATGATAACCTCGGACGGTTTGGTTGAGTTAGACGGCATACCCGCTTGCACCCCCCTCAAATGCTCTACCGATGATACGGGTTCCCCGATGCCGGCAACTTTTTGCCGCCTGAGGCGGAACTGAAATCTTTACCACCGGTTGAGGCCGTGTGCAAAACCAGAAGTTGCCCATTCCGTTCACGCCGGGGTCTTTGGCCGGCGCGGCTGCCATATGGTAGGAAAGCTCTGGCAATACAACGCAAGCATCTCCATATTCTCGTGCATCATGCTGAACGACGTTTACAACAAGCAGATCCTTGCGTTCGCTGCCGACATTCCGAGGCTCGGCCGGCTCGACGCGCCTGATGGCACGGCGGTAGCCCATTCCAAGTTGTGCGGATCCAAGGTTACCGTCGATCTGAAGCTGGAAAACGGCGTGGTGACGGATTTTGCCCATGACGTGAAGGCCTGCGCGCTTGGCCAGGCGTCGTCCTCGATCATGGCGCGGCACATCATCGGGGCCACGGTGGACGAACTGCGGACGCTGCGCGAACAGATGCACGCCATGCTGAAGGAAAACGGTCCGGCGCCGGAAGGCCGCTGGGCGGACCTGCAGGCGCTGACGCCGGTACGCGATTTCAAGGCACGTCACGCCTCGACGCTGCTGACCTTCGACGCGGTGGTCAAGGCGCTCGACATGGCCGAGGGCAAGTCGGGCGCTGCGGCAGCCCAGGCGCAGTCAGCCTGATTTTTTCTCCGGCTGCGGCGGCACCGGATACCGCGCCGTCTTTTCCAGCACGTTCAGGTCCTTGTGGTTGCGCATGTATTGCTCCGAGGCATCGCGCAGCGGCTGGTAATCCCACGGATACCACTTGCCCTCCCGCAGGGCGTGCCAGACGGTGAGCCGCACCAGCTGGCTTTCACGAATGTCGGCTTCCAGCTTCGCCGGGTTCCAGCGGGCCGCCGCCATGCCCTTCAGCTTGCGCAAGGTGAGGGCGTGGTCAGGATGTGCAGCGAGGTTGGTCCTCTCATGCGGGTCATCTGACAGGTTGAACAGCTGGTCAGGGTCGGTCCGGCAGGTGATCAGCTTCCAGTTGCCCTGGCGCACCATGAACACCGGTGCCACGCAGCCTTCACAGGTCAGTTCACCGAAGATGGGCGCAGTGGCGTCTTCATCCGCGCCGTCAAGCAATGGCAACAGCGAACGGCCGTCCAGCGTGGCGGCGTGACTGTTCAGGCCCGCAATGTCTGACAGGGTGGGCAGGATGTCGAGCAGCGACGCGGGCTGGCTGACGCGGCGTGGCTTGAAGCGCTTCGGGAAGTGAACGATCAGCGGCACGCGGGCTGAGTGTTCGAGGAAGCTCATCTTGTACCACAGGCCACGCTCGCCCATGAAATCGCCGTGGTCGGAGGTGAACACAATCACGGTGTCATCGGCGAGGCCGCAGTCTTCAAGCGTCGCCAGCAGTTTGCCGACATGGTCGTCGAGGTAGGTGATATTGGCGTAGTAGGCGCGCCGGGCGTTGAGCGTGTCCTGATGCGTGATGTCGTAATCGTCCATGGCCGACACCTTCCACAGCCGCTGCGAGTGCGGGTCCAGGTTGTCGTAGCCGGGGCAGGGCGTGGCGGGACCATCGATGCTGGCCTCGTCATACATGTTCCAGTACCGGCCTCGGGCTGCGTAGGGGTCATGCGGGTGGGTGAAGGAGGCGAGCAGGCAGAACGGGCGCTGGTCCGGGTTGCGGGCATAGTCGTAGATGCGGCGCACCGCCTGGAAGCCGACCTCATCGTCGTATTCAAGCTGGTTGGTCTGTTCAGCAATGCCTGCCTGCTTGACGGACAGCAGGTTGTGATACCACCAGTCGACGCGTTCCTGGGCCTTTCGCCAGTCTGGCGTCCAGCCAAAGTCTGCCGGGTAGATGTCGGTGGTGAGGCGTTCCTCGAAGCCGTGCAACTGGTCGGGGCCGACAAAGTGCATCTTGCCGGACAGGCAGGTGCGATAGCCCTGCAAGCCGCAGATAGTGGGCGAAGCTCGGCGTCATCGAGGCGAATTCGGCGGCGTTGTCGTAGACGCGGTTGCGCGAGGGCAGTTGGCCCGACATCATGGCCGCTCGCGCTGGCGCGCACAGCGGGCTGGGAGAGTAGAAGTTTTCGAACACCACGCCCTGTGCTGCCAGCTTGTCGATGTTCGGGGTCTTCACCACCTTGTGGCCGTAGGCCGCAAGGAACGGAGCGGCCAGCTGGTCGACCATGATGAAGAGAATGTTGGGCCTGGTTTGTGCCATGGATCAGCGCTCGCGGCTTGCAGTTGAAGATGTCGGATGAATACAGTGCAGAAGAAGACCAACCCGGGCATTGCCGCAAGCGCCATGATGATGCTCATCCGCGTCTACCAGCTTACGCTGTCGGCGTTTTTCGGGCGCACCTGCAGGCACCTGCCAACGTGTTCCAGCTACTCGATGGAGGCCATCGGCCGGCATGGCGCGTGGGCGGGTTTCTGGCTGGGCTTCTTCCGGATCGCGCGGTGCAATCCTTGGGGAACCAGCGGCTTTGATCCAGTCCCGGACGAGGCGCCGCGCGCCGAGCTGCGCTTCTGGCGCTATGCGAACATCAAGGGCCGGCCGCAATAACAAGAACCGGCCCTCCCGAAGGAGAGCCGGTTCACCCAACTCACAAGATTGTTTGCAGAAATCAGTGCGAGGTTACCACTTGGTGGGAACAGCGGTATAACCGCCACCAAAGTTGAAGTTGTAGCTCGCGCCAACGCGGAACGAGTGGAAGTCATCGACGTTCATGTCGACCACACAGTCCGTTGCGCAACCGCCGGTCGGCGTCAAGTCATAGCCGCCGTCTTCAAACTGACCATAAAGGTATTCGGCCTTTACGTGGAAGTTGTCGGTGACCTTGGTTTCAATACCGCCGCCGGCGACCCAACCGAACAATACCTGGTCATCCGAGATGAATTCGGAAGGCGCAGGGCCAACGAGACCGTCGAAGGTGGTGTCCATCCAGCCCACGCCGCCGGTTGCGAACAGCATGGTGCTGTCGTTGGCCAGCCAGCCGAGGCGGGCACGCACGGTGGCGAGGTCGTTCAGGTAATAGTTGGTATCTTCAGGCCCTGGGGCGAAGAACAGGTGACCATCGAAAGAGGCCGAGTAGTCAGCCTCGAAACCGACGACGAACGATGAGCCGAGCTGGTAGTTGTAGCCGCCATAAACGCCGCCCATGCCAGCGCAGCCGGCCATGTTGGGATCGCTGCCGCTCGGGGGAATGTAGTTGGCTTCAAGGCAGCCAACGCCGATCTGGGCACCGATATAGAGGCCGGACCAGTCGGTCACCGAAGCGCGAAGCTCAGGCAGCGGCGGCGGCGGCGGTGGCAGATCGAGATCTGCAGCAAAAGAGGGCAGGGCACTCAGCGAAAGGACAACCGCAGAAGCCGCCGCCAGAGAAACACGCTTGGTGAGGGAATACATCGTGGTTTCCTTGGTCTGGAGTTATGGTTAACACTGGCGAGACCATAGGGCGGGGATGGTTAATCTTTGGTTTCCTGACCGGCAAAATCGACGTGACCGCATTAACCACGTTGTCAAGTTGTTGTTATTGCGTGAGTTTATCTCAAGCTGAGGACAAGCGCCGCCCGTACGATGTGTGAGCCTTCATCGTGGGTGTTGTGAGAATAGAGGTATTCGAGCCGGGTCCGCAGATTGCCGGCGCCTGCGCTTTCGAGGCCCAGGCCGCCAATCAGGGCGGGGGAGATGCCCCCGGCCGTTGCGTCTTGCGAGGTCATGGCAAAGCCGGCCGTTCCATAGACCAGCAGGCCGGGGGTGAGGTTCAGCCCGTAGCGGGCGCGGGCGCTTGCCAGCCATGCCGGCTTGTCGCCGCCGCTGCCATTGAGGCGGGCAAGCGACATGACATCTGCCTCGACGCCCCAGAACGCCGGGGAGGGGCCGTTACTCACGCGCCACTGGTATCCCCCGGTGATGCCGGCCAACGCCGACAACCGGCGGCTGCTCACTCCCGTCGCGCCATTAACCTGATCAACCGATACGGAGTGACCGCCCGCGATGATGCCGGCATATGGGCCGTCCCATCGGGTGATGCCGGGGCGCAGGAACTGTGTGGGGGTAACCGCCTTGAGCTCGCCGGCCATGGCTGGTGTGGCGCCTGCAGCCAGGCATGTGGCTGCCATGCACACAAGGCCGGCGGTCGTGACGGGGGTGGCTGGCAAGGTGGGGACTCAAGCTTTCAACGCAACTGACTTACATTTCCGCATGGTAAATGTGCTTGTTTAACCACAGGTTCGGAAACGTGGTTAAGCGACGGTAAGCAGCTGCAAGCTTGACGAAGCAGGCCGTGCGCGGGCATTTAGAGCCGCGCTTGACCCAACCGGTCACAGCCCCAATATCAACATCAGACGCTTACCTGCGTTCGTATGCAGAGAGTGAGCAAGAGGTGACACGATGATCTCCCTTAAATTTCCCGATGGTTCGGTTCGCGAGTTCGAAGCCGGCACGAGCGGCCATGACGTGGCAGGCTCGATCGCCAAGTCGCTGCAGAAGAAGGCGGTGGCGGTGATGCTGAACGGCCAGCTGGCCGACCTGGCGGACCCGATCAAGGCGGACGCGGATTTCCGCATCATTACCCGTGACGACCCCGAAGCGCTGGAACTGATCCGGCACGACGCGGCGCACGTGATGGCGGAAGCCGTGCAGGAGCTTTGGCCCGGCACCCAGGTGACCATTGGCCCCGTCATCGAGAACGGCTTCTTCTACGACTTCAAGCGTAATGAGCCGTTCACCACCGAAGACCTGCCGGTGATCGAGAAAAAGATGCGCGAGATCATCCAGCGCAACAGGCCGTTCACCAAGGAAGTCTGGAACCGTGACCGGGCAAAGCAGGTGTTCCGCGACAAGGGCGAGAACTACAAGGTCGAGCTGATCGACGCCATTCCCGACGAGCAGGACCTCAAGATCTATTACCAGGGCGACTGGTTCGACCTGTGCCGTGGCCCGCACATGGCATCGACCGGGCAGATCGGCTCGGCGTTCAAGCTGATGAAGGTGGCCGGCGCCTACTGGCGTGGTGACTCCAACAACGAGATGCTGACCCGCATCTACGGCACCGCCTGGGCCAGCCAGGCGGACCTTGAAGGCTATTTGCACATGCTGGAGGAGGCCGAGAAGCGCGATCATCGCAAGCTCGGTCGCGAGATGGACCTGTTTCACTTCCAGGAGGAAGGCCCGGGCGTGGTGTTCTGGCATTCCAAGGGCTGGCGGATGTTCCAGAATCTCGTCAACTACATGCGCCGGCGGCTTGAAGGAACCTATGAAGAAGTCAATGCGCCACAAATCCTCGACAAGGCGCTTTGGGAAACCTCCGGCCACTGGGGCTGGTACAAGGAGAACATGTTCGTCACCGAGACGGAAGACGAACGCGTGTTCGCCATCAAGCCGATGAACTGCCCCGGCCACGTGCAGATATTCAAGCACGGGCTGAAGTCCTATCGCGAATTGCCGATCCGGCTGGCCGAGTTCGGCAACGTGCACCGCTATGAGCCATCGGGTGCGCTGCACGGGCTGATGCGGGTGCGCGGTTTCACCCAGGACGATGCGCACGTGTTCTGCACCGAGGAACAGCTTGCGGCGGAGTGCATGCGGATCAACGACCTGATCCTGACGACCTACGCGGATTTCGGCTTTGACGAGATCACCGTGAAACTGTCCACGAGGCCGGAAAAGCGCGTCGGTTCCGACGAGAACTGGGACCATGCCGAAGAGATCATGGGCCGCGTGCTGGAGCAGATCAAGGAACAGTCAGGCGGCAAGATCAAGACCGAGATCAACCCGGGCGAGGGCGCGTTCTACGGGCCGAAGTTCGAATACGTGCTGCGCGACGCCATCGGCCGTGACTGGCAATGCGGCACCACGCAGGTGGACTTCAACCTGCCTGAACGCTTCGGTGCGTTCTATATCGACAAGGACTCGGAGAAGAAGCAGCCGGTGATGATCCACCGCGCCATCTGCGGGTCGATGGAGCGTTTTCTCGGCATCCTGATCGAGAACTATGCCGGCCACATGCCGTTGTGGTTCGCGCCGGTGCAGGTTGTCGTCGCCACCATCACCTCGGATGCCGACGAGTATGCGCAGAAGGTGGCGAAGCGCCTGCGAAAGGCGGGACTGCAGGTCGAGACCGATCTCAGGAACGAGAAGATCAACTACAAGGTGCGCGAGCACTCGCTGGCCAAGGTGCCGGTCATCCTGGTGTGTGGCAAGCGCGAGGCGGAGGAGAATTCCGTCAACGTTCGCCGGCTTGGTTCGCAGTCGCAGACGTCAATGTCGCTGGACGAGGTGACGGCGGCACTGGTTGACGATGCGACACCGCCGGACGTGAAGCGCCGCAACGCCGAGTCTCGAGTCTTCTCAGCGTTTTGCGGCGGTTCGTTCAGACCGTGCTTTCGCATCGTCGATGCCGGCGTTCTCGGGCGCATCCGAGGCGAACAGGTCTGCCAGTTCCTGGGCGTGGCGCTTGGCGCTTTCGACCAGCTTCTCGTCATCGGTCTTGTGCGCGTAGTCATCATGCAGGCGACGGCGGTCACGCTCGGCGAACATGCGGATCGTCGTGGCGGCCTCATCACGGCTCATGCCGGTCTCCAGCAGGACGCGGCGCGCCAGTTCCAGCGACGACAGGAAGGTTTCGCGCATGATGTGCTCGACGCCGAGATCCATCAGCCAGTGCACGTGGCGGCGGTCGCGGGCACGCGCGTAGATGGGCAGGTCCGGGTAGTTCTTGCGCACCAGTTCGCAGATGCGCAGTGAAGCCTCAACATTGGAAACGCAGACAACGATGGCGCGCGCCTTGTCCGTCTGGGCGGCGGCAAGGATGTCGGCGCGGGTGGCGTCACCGAAATAGACGGTGCCGCCGAAACGCCGCACGATCTCGATCTGGCTCGGGTCGCCGTCCAGTGCGGTGAACGGGATCTTCCGGGCAGCGAGTACGCGTGCGATGATCTGGCCCATGCGCCCGAGGCCGGCGATGACGATATGACCGCCCTGTTCCGGCATGTCGTCGTGACCTGCGTGACCTTGCTCGACAGGCGCCTTGCGCCGTGTCCACCAGCTTTCAGCCAGCATGACGAGGGGCGTCGCAACCATGGTCATGGTCACGATGACATTGATCTGCGATGCAAAGTCACGGGTTATGACGAACGCGGCAATGGCAGCGCCGGTGAGCACGAAGGCAAATTCTCCGCCTTGCGCCATGGCGACCGCGAAGCGGCGGGCGCCTGCGATGTCGAGGCCGAAGCGGCGGCCCACGACGAACAGGATCCCGGCCTTGATCAGCATCAGCGCCGCTGCCGCCCCGAATACCTTGAGCGGCACGTCGGTGATCAATTTCAGGTCAAGCGACATGCCGACGGACACGAAGAACATGCCGAGCAACAGTGACTCGAACGGCTTGATGTCGGCCTCGATCTCATGCCGGTAACTGGAGTCCGCCAGCAGCGCTCCGGCGATGAACGCTCCCAGTGCCGGCGACAGGCCCGCGCCCTTGAAGATGATCTCGATGACGACCACGGACAGCAGCGCAAAGGCCGTCATGGCTTCGGAGATGCCGGTCTTGGCAATCAGGTGAAAGATCCAGCCCAGCACATAGCGGCCAGCCAGGATGACCGCGCACAGGGCGCCCAACGCCTTCAGCGCGCCTTCCCAGGTCATGGTTGCCTGATCGGCTCCGCCTACCGCCAGCAGTCCGACAAAAGCGATCATCGGGATGGCGGCAATGTCCTGGAACAGCAGGACCGCAAAGCCAAGCCGGCCATGGCGGTGTTCGAGTTCGCCCTGTTCCTTCAGCACCTGCAGCACCATGGCCGTTGATGACAGCGACAGGGCAAGGCCGGTGAACAGTGCATAGCGCCAGTTGTACTGGGCGGCCGCCATCATGGCGAACAGGATGAGGGCAGTCACGGCAACTTGTGTGCCGCCGGCGCCGATAACGGAACGGCGCATGGCGAATAGCCGTTGGGGCCGCAGTTCCAGACCGATCAGGAACAGCAACAATACCACGCCGAATTCGGTTACGTGCAGCATCCGGTCGGCATCGGCGAAGATGCCCAGCACATAAGGGCCGATCAGCACGCCGGCAAACAGGTATCCCAGCACCGCGCCGATGCGCAGGTGCTTGGCCAGCGGCGCAATGAAGGCTGCCGAAGCCAGCAGAACGGCGACCTGAAAGAGAGAAATGTTGCCCAAGGTTGAACTCACCGTGCGATTTTGCGGTATCGTGGCCCATCGAGAGTGATTTGAACAACACCATTGTGGGTGAAATGGAGTCCGCATGAGCCGTTTTGATTGTGATGACCCGATCCCCGGAGATCCGCGTTCGTGCGATGCGGTGGAGCATGTCGTGGTGCCGCGCGCCCGCGACATTGGCGGTTTCGAGGTGCGCCGGGCGCTGCCGTCGACCAGCAAGCAGATGGTCGGTCCGTTCATCTTTTTCGACCAGATGGGACCTGCCGCACTTGAGGCCGGCAAGGGCATCGACGTGCGTCCGCACCCGCACATCGGGCTGTCGACGGTGACCTGGCTGTTTGAAGGCCAGATATTTCATCGCGACAGCCTTGGCTCGGCACTGCCGATCAATCCTGGCGCAGTGAACTGGATGACGGCGGGCAGGGGAATCGTGCACTCCGAGCGCACCGCGCCGGATGAGCGAGCAACAGACAAACGGCTCTATGGCATCCAGTCGTGGGTGGCGCTGCCGAAACACCGGGAAGAAGATGCCCCGGCCTTCAGCCACCACGCGGCGGATGATCTGCCCATCATCTCGGACGGCGGCGTCATGCTGCGGGTGATCGCGGGCAAGATGTTCGGCGAAGCATCGCCGGTGGAGACCGCAAGCGACATGTTCTATGGCGAGGCGGTGATGCATCCCGGCGCCTCCATGCCGCTGCCGCCGGTGTTCGAGGAACGGGCAATCTACGTGGTCGCGGGCCAGATCCGCATTGCCGGCGACCTGTTCGAGGGCGGTCAGCTGCTGATCCTGCGGCCCGGCGATGCGATCAGCATCATCGCCACCAAGGTGTCTCGCATCATGCTGATGGGCGGCGAGCCGATGGACGGTCCGCGTCATATCTGGTGGAATTTCGTGTCGTCCTCGAAGGAACGAATCGAGCAGGCCAAGCACGAGTGGCGGCAGGGCAAGTTCGACATCGTGCCGGGCGATGCGGAAGACTTCATACCACTTCCCGAGCGGTAAAGGCTCAGTCGGCGCCGCGGACCTCGGTGCGCTTGCCGGCCTCGATGATCACCGTTCGCTGGCGGCTGCCAGCTGTCCAGCTGTAGGTGCCGGGCGCCAGCGTCAGCAGTTGCGGTCCGGTGCCCGAGGCCGTCCACTTGCTGTCGCCGTCGGCGATCGTCCAGGCCTGGGCGGCGTCAGCGTTGACCGCCGCAATGCCGGCCTGATGATCAAGCTGCAGGGTGGTCAGGATGCCCGGCTTTATGGATACGTCGGTGTGGGTCACGGTGTTGCCGGGCTCGATCTCGCTTTCGAGGCGATAGCTGCCCGCGCCCAGACGCATCAGGCCGCCGGGCACGTCGGACGTGGCGACCAGCTGGCCGGAGGCCTTGCCGCCGATGGCGTAGACCTTGTGGACGGCGCGGAACGGTGCGGGCAAGGGCTCGCTGTCCAGCGTCGACAGGGTGCGAAGCCCGCCGACGTTCAGGACGAAGGTGGCGCCGATGAAATGGCCTTTCGGCACTTCGACGTCGCGGATGATCGAAACTGTCCCGTATGTCGCTTCGACGGTGTAGGTGCCAGGCTCGACAAATACCGTGCCGATGGGTTCTTCGGCTTCGAACAGCTCATTCGCAGCGGCTGCCGAGATGCCGCCATCCTTGAGAGCGTGACGTACCTTCCATTGAATCGGTCGGGTTATCAGGCCGCCGTCCTCGGACAGGCGGGCCGACAGTTCGATACCTTCGTTGCCCGGCCTGGTAACCTCGATGCGCACCTCGAACGGCGCGTCGGTTACCGGATCGGGCAGGGAACCTGTGATGATCGTTTCCGCTTCGGTGCGCTGGGCAGCGGTCGAGCTTGCGGTGAGTAAGGCGGTGGTGAGCATGGTGCCCGCCAGCGTCAGGGCCGCCCCTGTGAGAAGGCGGCCCCGATGGTGCTTGCGCGCACGTGAGAGAGAGACGTGCATGCTTTTGCTTCCCTGTCAGACTTCGAGGTACCCAACTCCAGGAACACCCTGTCTGAACTTTCCCCCGACCATTTCCCGGCCGGCAGGTGAAAGAAACCACGGACCCGTGCCGGCGGCAACGATCTCCTTAATAAAGGGTTAACAGGGTGGCGCAGGATTTAGTAAATGCGTACACAAAGGCTAAATCGGCGATACTTCGTCGAAGGTTTCACTATGCTCGTCCGGAGATACAGGATGCCCGCAGAACTGAACGAGGGACTGCCGCTGGAGGCGCTCAACGACCGCAGTGACATGCTGCGGCTGATGGAAACGCGCCGGTCAGGCTCGGCCAAGGCGATGACCGGGCCGGGACCGGATTCGGCCGAACTCGAGCGGCTGCTGGCGATTGCCGCGCGGGTGCCGGACCACGGCAAGCTGACGCCGTGGCGTTTCATCGTGTTCGAGCAAGCGGCGCGCGAACGGGCAGGCGAAGTGGTGATGGCGCGCTATCACGAGCTGCACCCCGGCCATGGCGAGGAGACGCTGGCACAGCAGCGGCAGATGTTCACCCGCGCGCCGTGCGTGGTGGCGGTGGTGAGCAGCGTGATAGCGGACCATCCGAAGATACCGGAATGGGAACAGGTGATGTCTGCGGGTGCGGTGTGCCAGAACCTGGTGCTGGCGGCGACGGCCATGGGCTATGGCGCGCAGTGGATCACCGGGTGGTTTGCCTATGATCCGCAGGTCTTGCAGGCATTCGGCCTCGGCGATGGCGAACGGATCGCCGGCTACATATATGTAGGCACACAGGTCGAGGTGCAGGCAGACCGTCCGCGCCCGGTGCCTGCAAGTATAACCACCCGGTTCTGACGGAGACCTGTACGGCGAATGGCACAGATCAGCGGTATCCTCTTCGACAAGGACGGCGTCTTTGTCAATTTCGAGAAAACGTGGACGCCGGTGCTCAAGGCCATCGCCGCAGATCTCTCGGCCGGAGATGGAGCCCACGCGCACCGGCTCCTGCACGTGGCGGGTTTCGATGCCTCGGCGGACAGGTTTCTGCCCGGGTCGATCTGGGCGGCCGGTCACGCCGATGACCTGGTCGAGGCCTGGCTGCCAATGCTCGGCGGTGTCAGCAAGGGGCAGCTGTTCGACGTCGTCGAGGGCCATTGCGTACGTGCTGCGCCGCATCCGGTGCTGAGCCACGAAGAACAACGGCGCATATTCGAAACGCTCAAGGCCATGGGACTCAAGCTTGGTGTCGCCACCAACGACATGGCGGCGTCTGCGCGGGCGACGGTCGAGCATTTCGGGCTGGCTGACGTGTTCGATATCGTGCTGGGCTATGACAGCGTGGCCAACCCGAAGCCGGCGGGCGATCCTGTGCTCGCATTTGCCGATCACACGGGCATTGTTGCCGGTGCGGTCATGATGGTGGGGGACAACACCCACGACATGCACTGCGGCCGTGCCGGCGGGGCGGCCTTGTGCGTCGGCGTGCTGTCGGGCAACTCCGCCCATGCGGAACTCAGCGCGCTGGCGGATCATGTGATCGATGACATTTCGCACCTGCCGCCATTGCTGGCGTCTCTAGTCGAACATCGCGGGTAGATCGAGCGTCGAGGTCACTCCGACCTTGTCAGCGTTCTGCTCCAGCCATTCCTCGGCAGTTTCGCGCCCGATATCGCGAAGATGCAGCAGGAATGGCCATTCCGTGTTGAGTTTCGACGAGGCAGACAGCGGGTTCAGCCGCTTCGAGCACTCGATCTGGTGCAAGTGCGCGCGGGTATACTCGCTCTGGTCGAGCTTGCCGTCGTCAATCAGCCGGGTCACGAAATGGATCGCGCGCAATTCGCGCAGCAGCGAGGAATTGAACGTGATCTCGTTGAGCCGGTTGTCGATATCGCGTGCCGTCCTGGGCAGTTCCGCGCGCTCGATGGGATTGATCTGGACAAGAATGATGTCAGCAATGTCGGTCTTGTAGAACACCGGGAAAATCGGCGGATTGCCCATAAAGCCACCGTCCCAGTAGTGTTCGCCGTCTATCTCGACTGCCCTGTAGATCTTCGGCAGGCAGGCCGACGCCATGATGGTGGCGGCAGTGAGTTCGTGTCCCTCGAATACCTTGATCTTGCCATTTCGCACGTTGGTTGCCGACACGAACAGGCTTATCGCACTGCAGCTGCGCACCTTTTCGAAATCGATCGTTCTTTCAATCAGCTCAAGCAGTGGGTTGATATCAAGGGGATTGCTTTCATAAGGCGATACGACGCGGGTAACCAGATCGAACCAGTTATAGGCCGGTGATTGGTCCATGCTCCAGTTGCCGGTGACCATGTCGAGCAAGCTGCGACGGATGGGACTTGCTGCACCCAACCGGCTGACCGCGAGCCAGAAATCCTCCAGTGACTGGCGCGCGCCGTCACGGCCGCCGCTGACATGACCCTGGGTCAGCACGGCGGCATTCATGGCCCCGGCGCTAGTGCCGGAGATCGCGGCCAGATCGAAGCGTCCATCTTCGAGCAGTTTGTCGAGTACCCCCCAAGTGAAGGCTCCGTGTGCGCCTCCGCCTTGCAGCGCCAGCGCGATCCGCTTTGCAGTGGTGTTCTTGTTGGCCATTGGCCGTTCTCCTTGGATGACTTGATTACGCCTAGTGCGCGGTCCACCCGCCATCAATCGGCAGGATGGCGCCCGTGATGCTGCTTGCAGCCTGCGAGCACAGGAATACCGAGAAGGCCGCAATCTGCTCGACAGTGACGAACTTCTTGGTCGGCTGGGCCTCCAGTATGACCTTTCGCACGACCTCATCCTCGCTCATGTTGCGTGCCTGTGCCGTATCGGCGATCTGGGCGTCTACCAGGGCGGTGTGCACGTAGCCCGGGCAGATGGTGTTGACCGTGATGCCGTCCTCGGCGGTTTCAAGCGCCACGGCCTTGGTAAGGCCGGCCAGGCCGTGCTTGGCCGCAACATAAGCGGACTTGTAGGGCGAGGCGATGAGGGAATGAGCCGAGCCATTGTTGATGATGCGGCCCCAGCCGGCCTGGCGCATGTGAGGCACTGCGGCCCTGATGAGATGGAACGCAGCTGAGAGGTTGAGTGCGATTATGGCGTCCCACTTGTCCGGCGGGAACTCGTCAACCGGTGCGACGTGCTGCATGCCGGCATTGTTTATGAGGATGTCGAGACCGCCACAGGTGGCGACACTGTCCCTCACCAGTTGTGCGCATGCCTCGCCATTCGTCAGGTTGGCGCCAATGAAGTGGATCTGGCTGCCGGTGCGCCGTCGAAGGTCTGTACGGGCCTTCTCCACCTGGGCCGGTTCGCCCAGTCCGTTCAGGATGACGGTTGCACCTTGCGCGGCAAGCGCCTCGGCGATTGCAAGCCCGATACCGGATGTTGATCCTGTAACCAGGGCAGTTTTACCTTTCAGCACAGCTGTCTCCTTGCTCTTGCAAGATGTCATTTTCGTGCTGGAAGGTATCTGTGTCCGAGAGCAAGTGCTGCTGACTTTTTTTCACGACTGGTTGACAGCAAGAGGGCAGGTCCGTCATCACGGAGGTCCATTGTCGAGACAAGCAAGCGAGGCTGACGCCAGATGTTTTACGATGCCCGGAACAACGACCACGGCCACGAGGTTGACCCGTTCAAGGCGGTCGTGGCGCCGAGACCGATCGGGTGGATATCCTCGATGTCGCCCGATGGCATCGCCAACCTCGCGCCCTACAGCTTCTTCAATGCCATGTCGGACAACCCGCACTATGTCGTGTTCGGCTCGGCCGGGCGGAAGGACAGCATCCGCAATATCGAGGCCACGGGCGAGTTCATCTGCAACATGGCCACCTGGGACCTGCGGGAGAAGATGAACGCCTCGTCGGCGGCCCTGCCGTATGGCGTGGACGAGTTCGAGGCCGCAGGGCTTGAAAAGGCGGCTGGCCAGCTGGTGAAGTGTCCGCGGGTTGCTGCCAGCCCGGTGGCGCTTGAGTGCAACTATGTGAAGACGGTCGATCTGCCGGGGCATGACAATGCCACTGGCGGCTATGCCATCGTGGTGGGGCAGGTGATCGGTGTCTACATTGATGATGCCTTCATCGAGGATGGCAGGGTAAACACCGCCGGGATGCAACCGCTGGCGCGCATGGGTTATTCGGAATACGCCGTGGTGACGGAAGCCTTCCGCATGCGCAGGCCGGGCTGAGGCGGCCGGATCATGATGGTACAATGAGCGACAGCACCGGCAGCTTCATCCTTGCGCAGGCCGCCTCCGGCAATACGCAGCCGGGTGGCGGCGAGGCTGCGGGGACTGCCACGGCACCGGCGCAGGATGGGGTGACGGTCGAAAGCATCAGCGACATGGCCGGCCGGGCGGTGGATTTTTTCGCCAACTGGCTCAACCAGATCGGCATCACCTCGACGGCCACTGGCCTGCAATGGGCATCCATCCAGCTGGCCGTCATCATTGCCGCGTTCGTGGTGGCGCTGGTGCTGGACCGCACCTTCACGCCGAAGCTTGAAGCGCGGGCGCGCGAGATCAAGGGCAAGCCGCAGCTGTTGCGGATCATCGTCATCTTTCTGCGCCGGTCGCGATGGATATTCTTTGCGCTGGCGTTGTGGATCGCGCTCAGCATCATGCGCGAGGTCACGTGGATTTCGCGCAGCTACCTGGTGGGCATAGCCGCCAACCTGGCGACGGCGTGGGTGCTGATCTCCATCCTCACGCGCATCATCCGCAACCGCTTCATGGCCAATGCGGCGGCGGTATTCGCGTGGACAGTGGCGGCACTGAGTATTCTCGACCTGCTGCCTGAAACGATTGCGTTGCTGGACAGTATCGGTTTTCAGATGCAAGGCGGGGTGCACATCACGCCGCTGCTGGTGATCAAGGCGGTCCTCACGGTGAGCGTGATGGTTTGGCTGGCGCTGGTGTTGGGGCGATATGCCGACACCAAGTTCCGCGCCAGCGAGGACCTGAACCCGTCACTGCAGGTATTGCTGGGCAAGCTGGTCAAGGCGATCCTGCTGATCACCGCCATCCTTGCGGCACTGTCGATGGTGGGCATCGACCTCACGGCGCTTGCAGTGTTTTCGGGTGCCATCGGCCTGGGCATCGGCTTTGGCTTGCAGAAAGTGGTGTCCAACCTGATCTCGGGGTTCATCCTGCTGGCGGACAAATCAATCAAGCCGGGCGACGTGATCAGCGTCGGCGACACCTATGGCAAGATCAACGAACTGGCGGCGCGTTATGCGTCGGTCATCTCGCGTGACGGGCGCGAATATCTCATCCCCAACGAAGACCTGATCACCAGCCAGGTGATCAACTGGTCGTATTCGTCGGACCTGGTCCGGCTCGATCTCGACTTCGGAGTGAGTTACGACGCCAATCCGCACGAGGTGCGCGACCTGGCGAAGAAGGTGGCGGCTAGCCACAAGCGGGTGCAGGCGGTGCCCAATCCGGTGTGCCACATCACCGGGTTTGCCGACAGTTCGATCAACTACAAGCTTAGGTTCTGGATACGCGATCCGGGGCAGGGCACGGTCAACGTGCGCGGCGACCTGTTCCTGGCGCTATGGGATGCGCTGAAGGAAGCGGGGATGGAAATTCCCTATCCCCACCGCGACGTGGCGTTTCGCGGGCCGGTGCAGGTGGAAATCGTTCAGCCGGCCAAACCCGCTCGCAAGCCTGCTGCGCGCAAGCGGAACTCCGGCTGACGCGCGTCTGCCTACTTGAACTTGCGGAACAGGCCGGTGGAGTCGAACATGACCTCCAGCCCCTCCATGCGCTGGCGGGTGGTGTCCCAGGTGCGTGTGACCACGGCACTGACCATGGTTTCCACCAGCAGGACCATGGCGGCCGTCAAGTCCCACGCCGACGGCACCGAGATGTGCACGGGGAAACAGTGATCGGCGATGCGTGCCGCGGGCGAGCGCCACTGGTCGGTGAGCAGGATGATGCGCGCGCCGCGTTCTGCCGCCATCTCGGTCAGCTTCAGGGTCGAGACCTCGTAGCGGCGGATGTCGAACACGGTCAGCACGTCGCCTTCGCTCATGTTAAGCAGGTAATGCGGCCAGGTGTTGGCGCTCGCCTCGATGCGGGTGACATTCGGGCGGATCACCTGCATGTGCAGGAACAGGTGGTCGGCCAGCATGCGGGTAATGCGACCGCCGGCGATGTAGAGGTGGCGGTCATGGCTGGCCATCAGTTCACAGGCCTCGTCGAACGAGGTGTGGTCGATGTGGCTCAGCGTCTGGCGGATGTTGCCGATGACCGCTTCGGTAAAGCGGTTGAGAATGTGGCCCTCCGGTGCGGCCCCTGCCCATGAGTTCTGCTTGGCGATGGGGCTGGACATGCGGGCCTCAAGCTCGTGGCGAAGCGCGGCCTGATAGTCGGCAAAGCCCTTGAAGCCCAGCTTGTGCACCAGCCGCATGACGGTCGGCGCGGACACGTTTGCCTTAGCGGCCAGTTCGGTGATCGTGCCGAGCCCTGACAGGGGGTAATTGTCCAGCAGCACCGCTGCAAGCTGGTGTTCCGCGCGGGTCAGGCTGGCGGTGTTGTCGCTCAGCAGGTCAGCCACCGGTGGCCTGTGTAATCATGGTCGCGCGCTCCAGATGCCGGAATTGCGTTCCACAGGGGCAATGCAGACAGCATTCCAGACCGGAAACATATTGACAAGTCACCAGCGTCTGTAAAAAATTTTACACAACAACAAGGGGCGTCCGATCTTGCCTAAGCCGCAGCCAACCCATGATCCGGCCGGATTCAGCGCGCCTGCGCCACGGGTGCGCAACCGGCAGGGCCGGTCGAGCGTGGTGCTGGTGTGCGAGCACGCCAGCAACTTCGTGCCGCCTGAGCTGGCTCGCCTTGGACTGGACGCAGACACGCTAGAAGCACACATCGCCTGGGACCCCGGCGCGCTGCCGGTGGCTGAGACGATGTCCGCACAGCTTGATGCGGTGCTGGTGTCGGCGCAGGTGTCGCGGCTGGTCTATGACTGCAACCGGCCGCCATCGGCACCTGACGCCATGCCCGCGCGCAGCGAGGTTTTCGACGTACCCGGCAATGCCGGCTTGAGCCAGGCGGAGCGGCACGAGCGCACGGCGCTGGTCTATGAGCCGTTCCGGCAGGCGCTGGCAGGGGTTGTCCAGGAGCGCAAGACGGGCCCGGCGGCGCTGGTGACGGTGCATTCGTTCACGCCGGTTTATCGCGGGGTGGCGCGCGACGTCGAGCTTGGCATCCTGTGTGACAGCGACGAGCGACTGGCCGAGGCGATGCTGCGGCTGGCGCCTGCCCATACGACGCTGGATGTGCGCAAGAACGAACCCTATGGCCCGGCTGACGGGGTCACTCACACCCTGAAGGAGCACGGGCTGGCCAACGGCATCGCCAATGTGATGCTGGAAATCCGCAATGACCTGATCGCCACGCCGAAACAGCAGGCGGCCATGGCAGCAATGCTGTGCGAACTGGTGGGAGAGGCCATGCAGGCGGCGGGCATTGGCGCGCTGCGGCAGCGGGAAGAGGGGGCGGCGTGATGACCGGGTTCATGCGCGCCTATATCCGCCGGGTGGACGCCTTCAACTACCGCATGGGCCGGTTTGCCATGTATGGCATCTTCGTGCTGATCGCCATCCTGCTGTGGTCGACGGTTTCGAAAATCCTCTCGGACGATCCGTTTCACTGGCTTGATGCGCCAGCCAACTGGACACTGGAAATGGCGCAGTTCGCCATGGTGGCGTACTACATCATCGGCGGGCCATACTCGGTGCAGATGGGCTCCAACGTGCGCATGGACCTTTTCTACGGCGACTGGAGCGTGAAGAAGAAGGCCTGGTTCGACGCTATTACCATCGTCTGCCTGGTCACCTTTCTGGGTGTCCTGCTGTATGGCGGGCTGACCTCGCTTGCCTATTCACTGGGCTACTGGGGCGACCATCCGGTGCAGTTCTTCATCGGGCTGATTACGGGGTCTGAGGAAATCGGCCGGCTGGAAGTCAGCCGCCGGGCATGGCGGCCCTATATGTGGCCGATCAAGGCGATCATGGTGTTTGGCATCCTGATGATGCTGATGCAGGCGGTGTCGGAGTTCTTCAAGGACATCTTCCGCATTCGCGGGGAAGAGGTCTGAATGTCCTACGAGATGATCGCACTGCTGATGTTCTCCAGCATGATGGTGCTGCTGATGACCGGACAGCGGGTGTTCGGGGCCATCGGCTTCGTGGCCGTGGTGGCGTCGCTGGCGCTGTGGGGTACGGGCGGGTCGGACATCGGCTTTGCCGCCGCCATGAAGCTGATGAACTGGTATCCGCTGCTGACGCTGCCGATGTTCATCTTCATGGGCTACGTGCTGTCTGAAATCGAAGATCGCCGATGACCTGTACAAGATGTTCCATGTCTGGATGGGGCCGGTGAGCGGCGGGCTTGCCATTGGCACCATCGGGCTGATGGTGCTGATCTCGGCGATGAACGGGCTGTCTGTCGCGGGAATGGCAATCGGCGCCACCATCGCGCTGCCTGAATTGCTCCGGCGCGGCTATGACAAGCGGATGGTGACCGGCGTCATCCAGGCGGGCTCGTCGCTCGGCATCCTGGTGCCACCGTCAGTGGTGCTGGTGCTGTACGCCATGATCGCGCGCCAGCCGGTGGGCCAGCTGTGGCTGGCGGGCGTGGTGCCGGGGCTGATGATGGCGGCGATGTTCATCATCTACATCGTGATCCGCTGCAAGCTGAACCCGTCGCTGGGCCCGGCGCTGCCGCCTGAAGAGCGCAACATCCCGATGGGGCAGAAGCTGCGGCTCCTCACGGCCGGGCTTTTGCCCGTCGGGATCTTTCTCGCCATGATGGTGCCCTTCATCAACGGCTGGACCAGCCTGGTGGAAAGCTCGGCCATTGGCGCCATGACGGCCTTCATGGCGGCAGTGCTGAAGGGCCGGATGACGCGCCAGGTGTTCGAGAACTCGGTTCGCAAGACGCTCGGCATTTCGTGCATGTTCATGTGGATCATCCTTGCGGCGCTGGCGTTCGGCGCGGTGTTCGACGGGCTGGGCGCGGTGAAGGCCATCGAGAGCCTGTTCACCGAGAAGGTGCAGCTCGAGCCGTGGATGATCCTGGTGCTGATGCAGCTGTCGTTCATCGTCATGGGCACGTTCCTCGACGACACGGCGATGCTGGTGATCGTGGCGCCGCTCTATGTGCCGCTGGTGGCGGTGCTGGGCTACGATCTGATCTGGTATGGCGTGCTCTACACCATCACCACCCAGATCGCCTACATGACGCCGCCGTTCGGCTACAACCTGTTCCTGATGCGCGCCATGGCGCCGCCGGAGATTTCGCTGGGCGACATCTACCGCTCGATCGTTCCGTTCGTCGGGGTGATGGCGCTTGCGCTGGTGCTGGTTATGCTGTTTCCGCAGATTGCCCTGTGGCTGCCGGAGTACGTCTACGGCAAGTAGGGCAGTGCCGGGGGGTGGAGAGTGAGTTGATGTGTGAGTACGAGCCAACCAAACCTGAGGAGTAAGCCAATGACCACGAGACGCAAGTTTATCCAGACTGCCGGTGTTGCAGGTGCTGCATCGCTGGCCGCCCCGGCTGTGCATGCGCAGTCGAAGATCAAGTGGCGCCTGCAGACCTATGCCGGACCGGCGCTGGCCGAGCACGTCATCAAGCCGGCGATCGACAGCTTCAACAAGATCGCCCGCGACGAGATGGAGATCGAGCTGTTCTTCGCCGACCAGCTGGTGCCGACGGGCGAGCTGTTCCGCGCCATGCAGAAGGGCACCATCGATGCGGTGCAGTCGGACGACGACTCGATGGCCTCGCCGACCGAAGTGACCGTGTTCGGCGGCTACTTCCCGTTCGCCCTGCGCTACTCGCTCGATGTGCCGGTGCTGTTCAACCAGTACGGCCTGAAGCAGATCTGGGAAGAGGAATACGCCAAGGTCGGCGTCAAGCACATTTCCGCCGGTTCGTGGGACCCGTGCCACTTCGCCACCAAGGAGCCGATCAACTCGCTCGCCGACCTCAAGGGCAAGCGCGTCTTCACCTTCCCGACCGCCGGCCGGTTCCTGTCGCACTTCGGCGTGGTGCCGGTGACGCTGCCGTGGGAAGACGTCGAGGTTGCCGTGCAGACCGGCGAGCTCGACGGCATCGCCTGGTCGGGCATCACCGAGGACTACACGGTGGGGTGGGCCGACGTGACCGACTACTTCCTCACCAACAACATCTCCGGCGCCTGGATCGGCTACTTCTTTGCCAACATGGACCGCTGGAACGAGCTTCCCGACCACCTGAAGGAGCTGGTCCGCATGTGCTTCGACAGCTCGCACTACTACCGCCAGCGGTGGTACTGGGGCGGCGAGGCCAATCTGCGCGTCAACGGCGACAAGATGAAGCTCACCACCATCCCGGATGCGGAATGGGCCACGGTCGAGGCGGAAGCGCAGAAGTTCTGGGACGAGATCGCGGCCGAGTCCGAAACCAAGGCCAAGGTGGTTGCCAAGATCAAGGAATACAACGACATCATGGGCAAGGCCGGACGGCCGTACCGCTATACCTGATCCGTCTTACACTCTCAGATGCTCCGGCCCGCCGCTGCGGCGCGGCCGGAGCGTTCAATGACAATCCGCAGGAGATTTCCAGTATGCCCGGAATGCTGTCGCTTGACGAACTGAAGAAGGCCGTGAAGGCCGGAGAAATCGATACGGTCATCATGGCCCAGATCGACATGCAGGGACGGCTGATGGGCAAGCGCTTTCATGCCCAGCACTTCCTGGACTCGGGCGTCAACGAGACCCATTCCTGCAATTACCTGCTGACCGTCGACATGGAGATGGAGCCGGTGCCTGGGTTCAAGTCGGCAAGCTGGGAGAAGGGCTATGGCGACTACACCATGAAGCCTGACCTGAAGACGTTGCGGCGCATTCCCTGGCTTGAAGGCACGGCGCTGGTGCTGTGCGACGTGCTCGACCATCATTCCCATGCCGAAGTGCCGGTCAGCCCACGGGCCATCCTGAAGAAGCAGTTGCAACGGCTTGATGTCATGGGCCTGTCGGCGATGATGGCGACCGAGCTGGAGTTCTACCTGTTCGAGGAAAGCTTCGAGGAGGCCCATGCGAGGGGCTATCGCGACCTTAACCTCATCAGCCCCTACAACGAGGATTACCACATCTTCCAGACCACCAAGGAAGAGGACGTGATGCGCACGGTGCGCAACGGGCTCTACGGCGCGGGCATTGTGGTGGAATGTTCGAAGGGCGAGGCCTGGGCCGGCCAGGAGGAAATCAACGTCCGCTACGCCGATGCGCTGACGGCGGCCGACAATCATGTCATCACCAAGAACGGCGTCAAGGAAATGGCCTGGGCGCAGGGTCGCGCGGCGACGTTCATGGCGAAGTGGGATTACACAGCTGCGGGGTCTTCCTCGCACATCCACCAGTCGCTTTGGTCGAAGGACGGCAAGACGCCGGTGTTCCTCGACAAGAAGGGCGAGTACGGCATGTCGAAGATGATGCGGCAGTACCTGGCAGGTCTGCTCGCGCATGCGTCCGACTTTACCTGTTTCCTCGCCCCCAACATTAACTCCTACAAGCGCTTCCAGGCCGGCACCTTTGCGCCGACCAAGGCGATCTGGTCCATGGACAACCGCACCGCAGGCTATCGGATCTGCGGCACGGATACCAAGGGCATCCGCATCGAGTGCCGGGTTGGCGGGGCGGACCTGAACCCGTACCTGGCCTTCGCCAGCCAGATAGCCGCCGGCATCGCCGGTATCGAGCAGCAGCTGGAGCTTGAGCCCGAGTTCAGGGGCGATGCCTATGGGGCAAAGAGGGCGCGGGAAATCCCGCGCACGCTGCGCGATGCGGCGGCTGCATTGAAGAAGTCAAAGATGTTGCGCTCTGCCTTTGGCGACGAGGTGGTGGATCACTATGTCCACGCGGCAGAGTGGGAGCAATTCGAGTATGACCGCCGGGTGACCGACTGGGAAATCGCCCGCGGCTTTGAGAGGTCCTGAATTCAAACATGAGCAAAACAGTAAAGCTTGTCTCGCCGGTCGATGGGTCGGTGTATCTGGAACGTGAGGTTCTAGGCCGGGATGACGCCTTTGCGGCGGCGGCACGGGCGCGGGCAGCGCAACCTGCGTGGGCAGCACGGCCGATCCGGGAGCGCATCGGCCTGGTGCTGCGCGCCAACGAGATCATCGGCCAGCAGACGGACCGGATGGCAACCGAACTCGCCCACCAGATGGGCCGGCCGGTGCGCTATGGCGGCGAATATGGCGGCTTCAACGAGCGTGTGCGCTACATGGCCGGCATTGCCGAGAACGCGCTGGCCCCCATCGAGGTCGAGGACTCGGATGCCTTCAAGCGCCAGATAAAGCGCATTGCGCATGGCGTGGTGATGGTCGTGGCACCATGGAACTACCCGTATATGACGGCAATCAACACCATTGCCCCGGCCCTGATGGCGGGCAATACGGTGATCCTGAAACACGCGGCTCAGACGCTGAAGGTGGGCGAGCACCTGGCTGAGGCTTTTGCTTCGGCGGGCGTGCCGGCAGACGTGTTCCAAAATGTCGTGCTCGATCATGAGACGACCTCGGAACTGATCGGCAAGCGGGCAGTGGACTTTGTCAATTTCACCGGCTCTGTCGGCGGCGGGCAGGCCATGGAGCAGGCGGCGGCAGGTACGTTCATCCCGGTGTCCACCGAGCTTGGCGGCAAGGACCCCGGTTACGTGCGCGCTGACGCCGATCTCGACAAGGCTGTCGACACGCTTATGGACGGGGCCATGTTCAACTCGGGCCAGTGCTGTTGCGGCATTGAGCGCATCTATGTGCACGAGAGCCTGTACGATGCGTTTGTCGAGAAGGCGGTGGCGTGGGTCAACAACGGCCTGAAGCTGGGTAATCCGCTGGACAAGGAAACTACCATCGGCCCGATGGCCAACGTGCGCTTTGCCCGCGAAGTCCGCGCCCAGATAGACGAAGCCGTTGCAGATGGCGCGGTGGCGCACATAGCAAAGTCGCCGGCGGACGATGGCGGGACCTATGTGACGCCGCAAATCCTGACCAACGTCAACCACGACATGCGCGTGATGCGCGATGAAAGCTTCGGTCCGGTCGTCGGCATCATGCCGGTGAAGGACGACGAAGAGGCCATCGCGCTAATGAACGATTGCCAGTTCGGCCTCACCGCCTCAATCTGGACGGCGGATGCCGCCAAGGCTGAGGAAATCGGCGACCGCATCGAAACCGGTACCGTATTCATGAACCGTTGCGACTATCTCGATCCGGCCTTGTGCTGGACGGGCTGCAAGGATACAGGGCGCGGTGCCGGCCTGTCGGTGCTCGGCATCCAGGCGCTCACCCGGCCAAAGTCATACCACCTCAGAAAGGCCTGACCTCCATGACGCTTACCGCCAACTGGTCCTATCCGACCGCCATCCGCTTTGGTGAGGGCCGCATATCCGAAATCGGCGATGCCTGCGCGCAGGCGGGCATGAAGAAGCCGCTGCTGGTGACCGACCGGGGGCTGGCGCAAATGGCCATCACCGCCTCGACGCTGGACCTTATGGACAAGGCAGGGCTGGGCCGCGCCATGTTCGCCGACGTTGACCCCAACCCCAACGAGATCAACCTGGAAGCAGGGCTGAAGGTCTATCGTGATGGCGGCCATGACGGTGTCATCGCGTTTGGCGGCGGCTCGGGCCTGGACCTTGCCAAGATGGTGGCGTTCATGTCCGGCCAGACGCGGCCGGTGTGGGATTTCGAGGACATTGGCGACTGGTGGACGCGCGCCGACCCTGCCGGCATTGCGCACATCGTGGCGGTGCCGACCACGGCCGGCACGGGCTCTGAAGTGGGCCGGGCCAGCGTTATCACCAACTCGCAGACGCATGTGAAGAAGATCATCTTCCACCCGAAGGTGCTGCCGAGTGTGGTCATCTGCGATCCGGCGCTGACCGTCGGCATGCCGCCGTCAATCACCGCAGGCACGGGCATGGATGCCTTCGCCCATTGCCTCGAGGCCTACTCGAGCCCGTTCTTCCACCCGATGTCGCAAGGCATTGCGCTGGAGGGCATGCGGCTGGTGAAGGAGTACCTGCCGCGCGCCTACAAGGACGGCAAGGACATGGAAGCGCGCGCCCAGATGATGGTGGCGGCGTCCATGGGGGCGGTGGCGTTCCAGAAGGGCCTGGGGGCGGTGCATGCGCTGTCGCACCCCGTGGGCGCGGTCTACAATACCCACCACGGCACCACCAACGCCATCTGCATTCCGGCCGTGCTGAAGATGAACCGGCCGGCCATCGAGGAACGCATCAACCGGGCCGCCGCGTACCTCGGCATTGCCGGAGGGTTCGATGGTTTTCTTGCCTTCGTGGTGGCGCTCAATGGCGAACTTGGCATTCCGGACCGGCTGGCGGCCATTGGCGTTGCCAATGACCGCATAGACGACATGGTGGCGATGGCGCTGGAAGACCCGTCTGCGGGCGGCAATCCGGTGAAGCTGACGGCAGAGAACACCAGGGCGCTGTTTGAGGCGGTGATTTAGGGCAATTCAGACGAGCTTGTAGAGCGCGGCGCGTTCGAGCAGCTTCCTTGACCGGTTGAGGTGGGGAATATCGAACATCTTGCCATCGATCCCCACAACGCCTGCATCCCCGGCGGCGGCGAACGCATCGATCACCTTGCGGGCCTCGGCGATCTGCCCGGCTGAGGGCGTGAACACCATGTTGATGACGTCCACCTGCGCCGGGTGAATGGCCATCTTGGCGGTGAAGCCGTCGCGCACGGCCTGCTCGCAATCAGCGATCAGGCCGTGCTCGTTGCGGAAGTCCACGTAGACGGTGTCGACCGGCTCGACGTCTGCTGCGCGGGCAGCATAAAGGCACATCGTGCGCGCGAGGCGATAGGGCTCGGTCAGGTTGCCGGCGCCGTCGCGGTTGGCTTGGGCGCCGAGCGCATTGGACAGGTCTTCTGCGCCCCAGGCGAGGCCGTGCAGGTTGGCCTTGAGCCCGCCATAGGTGCCGAGCCCGAACATCGCCTTGGCGGTTTCGGTGGCTATGGCGATGATGGGCATGTCGCTACCCGCCCAGCCTGCCAGCGTTTCCACGCAGGCGCCGGTTTCCGTCTTCGGGTGGATGAGGCCATCGGGTTTGCCTGGCAGCACGGTTTCCAAATCTTCCCGGGTGAGGCCGGAGTCCAGTGCGTTGACCCGGACATAGAGCTTCTGGCCGTGGCGGCGGCGCCTTGTCAGTGTAGCTGCGGCGATGTCACGGGCGGCGGCCTTGTTGGCGGGGGCGACCGAATCTTCTAGGTCGAGGATCACCACGTCGGCAGCGCAGGCGAGCGCCTTGTCGATCTTGTGCTCTGAATCAGCGGGAACGAACAACAGGGATCGCATCGGCGTCAGGCTCCGTCAGGTCTTTTGCGCATCAGCGCCTGGCGGGTGCACACGGCTACCAGCGTACCGTCCTGCTTGTGCGCCTCGTGGCGGAACTCGACGATGCCTGCATCGGCGCGCGACCGGCTTTCGCGCCGGGACACCACCGTGGAGGTTACCCGCAAGGTATCGCCATGAAAGACCGGGGCAGGGAACTTCACATCGGTTATGCCCAACTGGGCCACCAGCGTGCCCAGCGTCAGGTCCTGCACCGAAATGCCGATCATCAGCGACAGGGTGAACATGGAATTGACCAGCGGCTGGCCAAACTCGGTCCTTGAGGCGAAGTCGTGGTCGATATGCAGCGGTTGCGGGTTCAGCGTCATGTTGGAAAACCACATGTTGTCCGCCTCGGTCACGGTGCGGCGTACCTCATGCTGCATCGAGAAGCCTTCTTCGAGTTCGTCAAACCACTTTCCTGCCATGCCGGCGGTATCCCTGCTGCCATCGTGATCGTCACCCCAACTGCTAGCCCACCTGCGCGCCGGTAGCAATGGCGGGAGAGGGGGGCGCGATGCGTGTCCGACAGGTCGGATAGCGCAACCATTGCGGGAATTCATGCGTCAAACGAGTCGCCTTGCGAGTCGCTGATTCCACCGGATCAGGCCGGATAGGTGATTCACAAACTGATTCTGAAGAGAATCTCAATCCATTGAAAATATTATGTAAATGCCGTTTCCCGCACACCTGTTCAGGCAGTTAACCTGTCGTTAACCAGCTGGGCGCAGGACTTGTATCACGGGAATGGCTGGGGTGAGCAGTTGAGAGATGGACATGAGCGGACAGTTTGACATGACCAGGTGCCTTATCGTTGATGAAGACCGCGACTGGCAAGACCAGGTGCTGGGCTACTGCGCGGGCCTCGGCATCGAATTCGTCGCCGCCTCATGCGAGGAGGATGCCATCCAGCACTGCGCCGCAGAAATGCCCGACGTGGTGCTGGTCGGTACGCCGCGGGCGCCGGACTTCATCCGCCAGCTGAGGCGGCTGGGCGGCAAGAACCCCATCGTCATCCACTGTACGGGCCATGGCGATGCTAGGACGGTCACGCAGGCCATCTGGAACGGGGCGAGCGATTACATGATCAAACCGTGTTCGCGCGAGATATTCGGCACCAAGCTGCGGCAAAGCGGCCTTTTGTAATGAGCGCGCATTGATGATCTGCCTCTAATGACACATCGTATGTCGCTGGCGGCCCTGTTGCCGCCGGCATGCACTGTTAGGCAGGCACAATGATCACCGGATTGCGCACCATATGGCCGTTGATGGTCGCCATTCTGCTGATGTCCATCGGCAATGGCCTGCAGGGCTCGCTTATCGGCATTCAGGCTGCGGTAGCGAACTTCTCCAGCACCACCACAGGCATCATCGCCTCCGGGTTCTCGCTTGGCCTTTTCCTGTCGGCAATCTTTACCCCGAGTATCGTGCGGGCAGTGGGCCATATCCGGGTTTTTGCGGCCTATGCATCGGTGCTGTCGACGGCGGTCCTGCTGATCCCCGTCTGGGTCGATCCGGTCTGGTGGTTCTTGATGCGCACGCTGATCGGCTTCTGCGCGGCGGGCTTGGCCATCGTCATCGAGACGTGGTTGAACGAGGGTTCCAGCAACGAGACCCGCGGCACCATGCTGTCGGTCTACATGATCATCTTCTATACGGGTGCCGGTCTCGGGTCGTTTGCGCTGCTGATTGATGATCCGACCGGCTTCATCCGGTTCATCGTGGTTTCGGCAGTCATGTCTTTGTCCCTGGTGCCGATTGCGCTGACCAAGGTGTCGGCGCCGGTGCTGGCCAACCCGCGGCGGATATCCATTGCCGAGATCTTTCATGCCTCGCCGCTGGCCGTTGTGGGCGCCATCGCCAACGGGTTGGGGCAGGCGGCCTTTTTCAACCTTGGCGCTGTGTTCGGCGTCATGCATGGACTGTCATTGCCATATGTCTCGACCATGATGGCGGTTGCGCCCATGGCGGTGCTGGTTTCGCAGATGCCGATCGGCTGGCTGTCGGACCGCTATGACCGGCGGCTGCTGATCGTGGCTCTGTCAATCGTGTCTTCGGTGCTCGCGGGCATCGCCATGTTTACTCCGGCCACGACCGAATTCGTGCTGATCGGCATTGTGGCGGTGTTCGGTGGTATATCGATGCCGCTCTACTCACTGGCGATTGCCCATGCCAACGATCAGCTCAACAAGGACCAGATGCTGGCGGCGGGTTCCAAGCTGGTGCTGCTCTATGGCGCAGGCGCCATTGCGGGACCTTCGATTGCCGGTCTTTTCATGCAGCAGATGGGGTCGGAGGGCTTCATGTTCTACATGGTGGTCATTTATGGCGGCCTGGCGGTCTATGCGGTTTACCGCATGACGCAGTCGAAGGTACTGCCACCCTCTGAGACCGGCGACCTGGTGCCGGTTGCGCCCATGGCCACGGCGATTGCTGCCACGGCTGTGGCCGAGGAAATGGCCGAGACTGCAGATCACGACCGCCCCGCGGCGTGAGATTGCCCGGATTGCCGGTACGCAGTGGCGGATTTCCGCGGCGCATTATGGTGAACCAATCCTTAACTCTTGCAGCGTTAACCTTCCTGTTCAGTGCAACAGGCGGCGGTGCCGTCCACGCAAAATGATTCGAATTGCCGTCGCTTCAGTTGAGCGGCTGGTTTGTAGGCAAGTGTGGGAAGCTGCATGAACGAAGATATCACGCTGGGGGATCTGCCGACGCTCGATACGGCTGTTTTCGAACAGGTCATCGATCATGGACCGATCGAGGATCGTCTCGCGCTTGCACGGCAATTGTGCGCCCTGGTTCTTGATCCGCAAACCAACATGGCCGACCGGCGCGCCGTCATGCCTGTATTGGCACGGCTGGCCTGTGATCGTGATCGGCTGGTGCGGGAAATCCTTCATTCGAGCCTTGCGCAGGCGGATTGCCTGAGCGCGGACCTGGTGTTTTCCATGGTGGCTGATGATGACGACCTTGCCGTCGGCTTCATAGCGTCCAATCCGTCGATCAACTGCAGCATCCAGTGCGCGATATTGACGGTAGGCGATGCCCAGCGCTGCGCTGCGGTTGCCGGGCGCGAGGACGTGTCTGCGGCTGCGGTGAAGAAGATCGTTTATGACGGGCTGGAACTGTCGGCTGTCGCGCTTCTCAGGAACAAGGCAGTGCGGCTTGGCGCCGGTTATTGCCGCAAGCTTTACAACCGCTTCCATGACCAGCCGAAGGTGTGTACCGCATTGATGGATGCGCCTTACCTGCCGCCGGAAATCGCGCTCGTGCACAACCAGCGCACGGCTGAAGAGCTGCGCCGGTCTGCCCGGCTGCAGGGCTGGGTGGCCGACTTCAAGAGTGACGACTACATCTCGGACAATGAGGAACTGACTGCGCTGCGGATCCTTGCCGATGTGGCCGATGACAAGTTGCGCGACCTCGTGGCACTGATGTCGGCGCGCAACATGCTGACAACCTCGCTGCTGCTACGGGCCGGAATCAACGGCCATTTGCCGTTCTTCGAGTGGGCGCTGGCCTATCTTGCCAACGTATCCATGCGGCGTGTGCGCATGGCGACGGCGCGGTCTTCCGAGCGTTCCGCAATGACCATGCTGCGCCGGGCCGGCATTCCGGAGGATACGCACGCGTTGTTCATGGCCATCTGCATGGTGTCCTCGGCCACCGGTGCTGCTGGCAAGAAGGCAGATCAGGATGCGTTTGGCCGTGCTCTGGTTGAAGTGACGATGACCCGCACCGCGGGCCTCGATGCCGACCAGCGCCAACGCGTCATCCAGCTGCTTTTGCAGTTCGCCCAGGGGCGGACCCGTACGCTGGTCAACCGGCTGAACGAGGGGTACGCACGCGTCGCCTGACCGGGCGCGGTCATATTTCCACATGCCTGAAAATGAATGGCTGCCGGCAAACGCCGGCAGCCTTTTCGTTGCTGCTGTTGGGCATTGCAGTGGCAGGCGCGCAAAAGAGAAGCGCCAGGCTCCTGGGAACCTGGCGCTTCGGGTACTCAACTTCCGGCAACAGGCCGGTTACGCAACTCACAGTCATGAACATAGCGGCATGTGCTTAATGGCAGCTAAACGAAGGCTTGCCGAACCCTTAAACCGTGTGTCTCAAAACCGGAATTGCTCGTTCAAAACGCGCTCGGCCAGCGAATGACCGTCGTCGAATAGCAACCGGGCCGACTTGCTGGCGTCTTCGGCCACTTCCACGTGAACCACGTCACGATACTCGGTCTGGTCAGCAACCGCCGAAACCGGGCGTTTCCCGGGCTCGAGGATGTCAATCGCCACCCGTGCCTCGTGTGACAGGATTGCGCCGCGCCAGCGTCGGGGACGGAACGGGCTGATCGGGGTGAGCGCCAGCAACGGTGAATTGATGGGCAGGATGGGGCCATGGGCCGACAGGTTGTAGGCGGTGGAGCCTGCAGGCGTCGCAACGATGATGCCGTCACAGATAAGTTCGTCCAGCCGCACCATGCCGTCGATCGATATCTTCAGCTTGGCGGCCTGGTGCTGCTGCCGCAACATCGAGACTTCATTGAAGGCCAGTGCCGAGTGTACTGCGCCATCCTTCGCTGTCACCGTCATCGACAGCGGGTGGATGATCGTCTCGGTAGCCTTTGATATGCGCTCCGGCAGACCGTCGGCGCTGTAATCGTTCATCAGGAAGCCGACTGAGCCCCGGTTCATGCCGAAGATGGCCTGGCCCGACTGCACCACGGTGTGAACGGTTTCCAGCATCAGACCGTCGCCGCCCAGCGCAACGATGACTTCCGCATCGTCGCGGGGCGTCTGGCCCCAGACGTGCTTGAGCTGCCGGGCAGCATCGAGCGCCTCGGGCGCCTTTGATGAGACGAAATGCAGCTTCATGACGGCAGCAGAACCCTGCAAGTGGCAAACCGGGGAGTGAAGTCGGTTCCAGTTAGTCGGCTGCGGCGGGGAAAGTCAAACGGCGCGTGACATCAGGCGAAGGCGGCGGCAATTCCCGTCAGGATGGTGAACAGGGTGAGGGTGGTGGCGAGCAGCCGCAATCCAGCCCGCAGCTCCGGCAGTGCCGGATCGCGGCTGCCGTTGCCCACCCAGTGATCGGTGCGTTCGGTCTGGTCGGGCATTTCGGGGCCGCCTAGACGGATGGAAAGGATGCCGGCAAACGCCGCGCGTGGCCAGTTGGCATCGCGCACCCGGTCGAGGCGGGCGTCGGCGTGGATGTGTTCCAGCGCCCGGGCACCCGCGGCAGGGGACACCATGCTGGCGGCTCCCGTCACCAGCAATCCGGCAAGCTTGCACGGCAGGAAGCGGGCAGCGGTGAGCAATGCGCCGGCCAGCCCGGCAGCCTGTGGGTGGCTGGCTGCAGTGCGGCGTTCAACAGCGTGGAGCGCGCCGATGGCGACGATGCCGGGCAGCCCGAACAGCGCAAGCCAGAAGGCTGGCGTGACGATGCCGGTGGACAGGTTCCAGGCGATTGCCTCTGTGGTGCGGCGGACTGTCTGCGCCACGGTTTCGGGCACGGGGCTTGAGGGATTGATGACTGTCACGGCCCGGGCTGCCTCCGTCAGATTGCCTCCAGACAGGGCCGCCGCCACGGCGCGGGCGCGCATGCGCGTTGCATATTGCTGCAGGAAAGGCATCGCCAGCACGGCCTCCCAGCACCATGCCCAGGGCAGGGGCCGCAGCCAGGCAGTCAGCGCAATGGCAAGCACCAGCGTTGCAGACATGGCGGCAAGGCAGAACAACGCCCCTCTGAGGCTGGCTTGCGTCCGTCCCGTTCCGGCGCCCGGCAACAGCACGGCGAAGATACCGGTAAAGCGGTAAAGCCAGCTTGCCGGATGACCGATGAGCCGCCGCAATGGAGCGGGAAAGCCGAGGAAGCGTTCCAGCGCCAGCGCCACGAAGGCAACGGTCATGGTAGTGGGCAGGGCGAACAAGGGGTGCGTTACTCCGGCGGGATCATCCGGTGCAGAAACCGGGGCTTGCATTGATTTTCATAACAGAAGCCATACAAGTTGACAGCTTCTACGTGGTTGGGCTTGATCGGCCCAGCCTTGGGTGCGCCGCGTGCCGCGCCAGCAGTCTCGGGAGCCGTTGCCGCGTGGCCGACAAATTGCGGGTGGTGCTGACCACCGGAAACTACAACTACATCAAGGATGGCGTCTCGCTGACGCTGAACCGGCTGGTGGGCTGGCTGGAGCAGCATGGTGTCGAGGTGCTGGTGGTGGCGCCGGTGGCGGAAGTGGCTGCCATGGAGCATGAAGGCAGGCTGAAGCCGGTGGCGTCGTTCGCCATTCCCACCCGCAAGGAATACCGCATCGGACTGACGCTGACGGCGCAGCTGCGGCGCAAGATCGAGGCATTCAGGCCACACCTGTTCCACATCGCCGTGCCGGACATTACCGGCCACAGCGCCTTGCGGCTGGCGCGGCGGATGCAGGTGCCGGTGGTCTCTTCGTTTCACACCCGCTACGACACTTACCTGCAGTATTACGGCTTGAAATTCCTTGAGCCGCTTTTTCACCGGCGCTTGCGGTCGTTCTATGCGGCGTGCGAGCATGTATACGTGCCCTCACGGTCGATGATGGATGAACTCAGGGCGCAAGGCATCAGCGGCGAAAACTTGCGACTGTGGACGCGCGGGGTGGACCATCAACGGTTTTCGCCGGCGCGGCGTTCTGCCGGCTGGCGGCGGGCGCACGGCATTGGCGATGGCGAGGTGTTGATTGCCTATGCCGGGCGGCTGGTGGCGGAGAAGAACATGGCGCTGATGGCGCGGGTGTTCGCGCGGCTGAAGCAGGAGGCGCTGCCCCATCGCACCATCCTGCTGGGCGACGGACCGGAGGCGGGGTGGATGAGGAAGGCCATGCCGGACACGGTGTTCGCAGGCTTCCTGCATGGCGATGACATGGCGGCGGGCTATGCCTCGAGCGACATATTCTTCTTTCCCTCGATCACCGAAACCTTCGGCAACGTGACGCTGGAGGCTATGGCGTCCGGCCTGCCGGCGGTGAATGCCGACGCCACGGGCTCACGCTCGCTGGTGCGCGAGGGCGAAACCGGTTTCCTCGTGGATCCGGCCGATGAAGGGCTGATGGTGAAGCGGCTGGCGGAGCTGATCGCCGATCCTGACTTGCGGGCGCGGTTCGGGGAGCAGGCGCGCCGGATCGCCGTCCGCGAGCATGACTGGGACAGCATATTCAGCAAGCTGCTGGCCGATTATGGCGAGGCAATTGCCGGGTATGTGCCCGGCGTTCAGCGATAGGGCGCAAGCCAGCCCAGCCCGTCTTGCGTGCGTCCGGCGGGGCGGTATTCGCAGCCGATCCACAGGTCCGGGTGCAGGGCTTCCACGGCTTCAAGGATTTCTTCAACGGCAGGTTACCCCGGTCCGGTTCGTGCCGGTCCGGCGTGCCGGCAATCTGCAGGTGGGCGGTGTGATGGCGGCAACGCTCCAACCAGGCCGGAACGTCGCCATGAATGCGCTGGCAGTGGTAGATGTCGAACTGCAGCTTCACCGGCGCGGCTGACTCGAGGTTGATTTCAGCGAGAATATCGAGCGCAAGGCCGAAATCATTGAGAAAGTATCCGGGAATGTCGAACGGATTAATGGGCTCGATCAGCACATCGACGTCAATTCCGGCAAAGGCGGCGGCTGCCTTGCGGACATTGGCCACGTAGGTGGCGCGTTGCAGCTTCGGCTCCGTGCCGGGCGCGGTGAGGCCAGCCATGCAGTGCACCCGTGGCGGCTTCAGCGCCTGAGCGTAATCGAGTGCGGTGGCGATGCCGGCTTCGAACCCGGCCTCGCGGCCCGGCAGCGAGGCAAGACCACGCTCGCCTGCATCCCAGTTGCCGGGGGGCAGGTTGAACAGCACCTGCTGCAGGCCGGTGCGGCGCAGCCGGTCCGAGAGATTCTGCGCTGGCCAGTCATAGGGGAACAGGTACTCGACGCCGGCAAAACCTGCCGCCTGAGCCGCTTCGAAGCGGTCCGTGAAGGCGTGCTCGGTGAACATCATGGACAGATTGGCGGCGAAGTTCATCAGGCCTCAGGCTCCGGCTTGCGGGGCATGGCTGCCCGTGCTGTGGACGATACCTGTCTGCCGGGAGCCGACGCCGGGGGCAAGGGGATTCTGCAGGGGGATGAGGGCAGGGCGGGCAGGCGTGAGGCGCAAAAAAACCGGCCCGGGAAAACCCGGGCCGGCCTGTAGGCTTGTCCAGACTGCTTCTTAGAAGAAGAAGCGGGTGTGGAACATCAGGTTGAGTGCGTCGGTGTCGCACTGGGTGGTTTCGGCATCCGTTGCGCATGTGCCGGACCAGCAGCACCATGGGTTTCAGCTTCGCCGTAGTTGACTTCCCAACCCAGACGCAGCTGGCGAACCGGCTGCCAGATGATGTTGGCGCCAACGACCCAGCCCTGCTTGAAGTCGCCAGCGACTGCGCACCAGCGCCAAGGGTTTCGAGGTCTTCTTCGTAGCCACCGAACACGTTGACCGTGGTCACGTCGTTGACTGCGAAGCCGAGGCCAGCAACAACACCCCACATTTCACGCGGGTTGCCCTGGAGCGTCGTGAACGGTGTTGCCGGTACCGCCGAGGAACACCAGGTTGCGACCAACCATGCCTTCACCGTAAGCGGCGCTGACAGACAGGGTTGCGACGTCAGCCAGGTTGGCAACAGCAGCAGCACCGATCACCCAGCCGAGCTCGTCCTGAGCAGTGCCGGAACGGCCATGACAGCGGGTACCAGCTGCACCCCAGTCACCCACGCCAGCAACCAGCTGCAGCTGGTGACCACCAGGCAGATCGTACTGGATGGCGGTGGTGATGTCCGGCATGGCCGTGTTCGGACTCGAAGGTCGGCTCTTCCAGAGCAACGGCCCACGACAGCGGTCCGTCACGGTAGGTCAGGCGAACCTGGTCACGACGGGTGGTGTTGGACACACCAAGCGGCGTGGAGGAGTTGCACGGTGGTCGGAACGCCGATGAGGCTGGTCAGCTGCCAGAACGAACCGGCGCCGAGCGTCCAGTTCGGGGTCATGTCCCACTCACCCCATGCATAGCGCATCTGGGCGTTGCCCGGAGCGTCAGCACGCAGTTCGATGTCGGTGCGGATCTGGCCCACAGCGGTATCGATGCGCGAACGAACGCGGATCGAGCCACGCGAGTTGATCTCGAGGTGGGTATCGTCGCCTTCAAAGTAGTAGGGGTTGAAGTTGCCAGCCTCACCGGGGGTGTGGCCGTCGATGCCCAGGGACACCCAGCTGCTGACATAGCCGCTGACGGTGATTTCAGCCACCGGTGCCGGCATGTCGGCGGTCGGGGTGATGGCAATGGTGTAACCGGAGTTTTCACCACCGGCCCAGTCACGGTCGATCTGCGGCGAGTTGTAGGCGAAGTTGTAGTCTGCAACGCCACGACGGCCGGTGAGCAGGCTCACGCCTTCCGGCAGGTTGTACGAGGAAGCCGAGGACTCCATCGAGTCTACTTTGGTCTGAAGGGCTTCAAGCTGAGCCTTCAGAGCAGTCAGTTCGTCGGCCTGAGCGCCGGTAGCCATGACGGCGAGAGCCGCGCCACCGAGCAGAGCCTTGCGAAGATTGATCATTATGGTTTCTCCCATAATCTCTAGAGTTGGGTTTGCCCCCCGGAAACTTCCCCTGCAAACCGGGATTAGGAGGACGGCGTGCAACGTCAAATCACACGTGCACTGTTGTCTCTCCAACTCATCCGGAAATCAACCGCCGCAAACGCTCCGGATGAACTATTCCGGAAAGTGTGTCCTTATTGCAACAGTGGCCCCGGCGGCGGATCGGGGATGGCTGGCGCCTTCCAGCGTGCGACTGGCTGGATACATTATATACGCTACCAGCAGGGCGCAGTCGCCAAATACGACGGGAAATCGCCGAAATCTGCGAAATCTGTGGCGTTTTCCAGTGTCTTTTCCGTGCAGAGACGTCGGATGGACCTTGATTCAACTTGCTGGTGAAACGTGCTGTCGCTAAGTTAACGTATGGTTGACCATATCGAGGGACCCGAGGCGGCGCTTGCCGCATCTTGCTGGCCTGGAAGGTGAATCATGTTGATGGCGGGCGAATCAATTGATTCTTGCTGCCACGTTGACCGGGGGGTTCCGGTATAATCGGTTGACTGCCGGGCGCTGCCTGCCGGAATGCGATCAGGCGGCGTGCGACCGGAGATAATTGCGGGCCGGTTCCGGTTCGCTGGACGAGGGGACGTATAATGATGAAGTGTAACTGGCCCAAGTGGCTGTTTCCGTGGGCGATTCTGCCCCTGGGCCTGGGCGCGGCTGCGCTGCTGTTCAATTCGGATTCGCTGGAAGACAAGCTGAAGAGTGCGGCGGAGAGCCAGCTTGCCTCCGGCGGCGCGCCATGGGCGGGGGTTGTCATGGATGGCCGCGACGCGCAGCTGACGGGCGAAGCGCCCGAGCAGGCCGCCGTTGCAAAAGCCGCAGAACTGGTTGCTGGCACATATGGCGTGCGCCGGGTGGATGTGTCGGGCATCACCGTGGCGCCGCCAGTCAGCCTTGATGCGCCGACGGTCAGTCCGGTCTCGGGCGTGTCCGGCACGCCGGAGATCACCGGTACGTGGCCGGAGGGCAAGGCAACGACGCTTGCTGTCGGGCTGGCCGGCGCCACCTACGAGCTTGGCAAGAGTGCCGAGCTGACGTCCGACGGCGCGGGCAACTGGAAACTGGTCCCGTCGAGCGCGTTGCAGCCTGGCGTCTACGACGTTGACGTAAAGGTCACTGATGGCGCTCGGGCCGAGGCTGTTGCATCTGTTGCGGGAGCCGTAACGGTGGAGACGCCGGCTGCCGTGGCTCCGGATGCGCCGGGCGTCGAGATCTCCGCAGGCTTTGGCAACACACCCACGATCACCGGCACCTGGCCGGAACTTACCGGCAATTCGCTCGCGGTGACGCTGGCCGGCAAGGAGTACAAGCTTGGCACCGACGCCGAACTTGCCTCTGACGGATCCGGCAAATGGACACTGACGCCGTCTTCGCCGCTGGCTGACGGAAACTACGATGTCACTGCCACGGTCACCGGCGCGGCTGGCGCTTCATCCTCCGCCACGGCTGCGGACGCAGTGCGGGTGGACACCACGCCGCCGCAGGCGCCTACCGTGGAGCCGATCTCCAGCCGTTCGGTCCGCCCCGTCATATCGGGCACCTGGCCGGAAGGCGATGCAAAGCAGCTGACGGTAACCCTAGCCGACAAGACCTATACACTGGGAACCGACGGCCAGTTGAGTTCGGACGGATCCGGCAACTGGACGCTCAGGCTCGACAGCGACCTGGCCGACAATACTTATGATGTGGTGGCAACCGCTACGGACGAGGCCGGCAACAGCGCGTCGGACCGCGGTTTCGGCGAGGTGGTCGTCGATGCCTCGGCGCCAGCCGTGCCGACGGTCAACACGCTGCTGACCCGCCAGCGCCAGCCGGTAGTGACCGGATCGTGGCCGTCGGGAGATGCCGCGGCGCTGTCGGTGAAGCTTGGCGACCGGACCTATCTGGCCGGGGCAGGCGACGGACTTGCTGCCGATGGCGACAACTGGACCTTGCGGATTTCCGAAAACCTGCCGGATGGCACCTACAACGTTGTTGCGACGGTGACAGACAAGGCGGGCGATGCGGCAACCGACGAGAGCGATGCCGAACTGACCATCGACGCCACGCCGCCGGCGGTGCCGACTGTCAACAGCTACAAGTCGGAATTCCCGCGGCCGCTGTTGTCCGGCACCTTCCCTGAAGGCGATGCCGAAATCAATGGCGGTGACCTTTGCCGGGAACCGCCGCCAAGGGGTCGTCGTCCAACCTGTCGAGCGATGGCAAGGGCAACTGGTCGATCCTGACGACCAGGGATTATGAGCCGGGCACCTATGACGTGAAGGTCGTGGTGGCCGACAAGGCCGGTAACCAGCGCTCTGACACCACTGTCAACGAGGTCGAGATCGTGGCCCCGCCGGCGCCGGCGGAACCGGCCCCGGCCCCGGCGCCTGCCGCTGCCGTCGATTGCCAGAAGCTGTTCGATGAGGCAGTCGCGGACCGTGACATTGA
>CAVOZK010000009.1:0-134757 GCA_963700935.1 uncultured Alphaproteobacteria bacterium
GTGGTTGTGTTGCCATCAGTAACTGAAGGGTTTGGCTTGCCGGTGGTCGAGGCGATGGCGTCTGGCGTTCCAGTGCTGTGTTCGCGTGCAGGCAGTCTGCCAGAAGTCGCTGGCGAGCTCAGCGCTTGTTTCGATCCGCACCGTGCGGATATGTTGGCAGACAAGCTTCTTGAGGTTCTGGAAGATGGCAATCTTCGGGCACGGATGATCGAAGACGGCCTTCAAAGAGCTGCTTCCTACTCCTGGCAACGGTGTGCTGAAGAGACATTACATTGCTATGCGCACGCGCTGAATTGATGGGACAGGATTTACATGACAACTGGAAAGCACGTTTCGACCGAGGCACAGTCCCGATTTTTTTTGCACATTCTGGTTTGCTCTGCAGAAGGGCCGGAAAAGAATTATCCGCTTCTGCGTACCCTGGGACCAAATCTGGATTCAAACACCCGGATCCTGGTGCTGTGTGCCGAAGGAGCGCAAGGCTCAATCGAGGACTTTGGACCTTACGTAGAGTTCAGGTTTTTCCCCGGATCTTCCGCGATAGACCTTCGTGGTTTCGTGCCAGCCGAAGCGGGATCGTGTGATTGGATCGTAGTGTTAGAGGACCATATCTCTGTCAGCACCGACTGGCTGAACAAGTTGCACAACACGTTAAGCCAAGTCCCGGAGGGAACGACATGCGTTATCGGTGCGGCCGCCAACCTGACGTCACACGAACCTTGGTCGTGGGCCAACTTTCTTAATGTTCAAACCTACCACTGGGCGCCTAATCTGATCGAACCAGTCAAGCCGCTGGGGTTCAATGTGGCTTACAAGCGGGACTTGCTGCCAAACTACTCGCTCAGGCCTGGCGAGTTTGAAGTCGCATGTGTTCCGCGGCTGATGCAGGAGTCCTATGCGTCAGCGGCGTTTCCGGCTGATCATGTCCAGCACCGATTTCTCCCAGAGGTGCTGTACTACCACTACTGCAACGGCCGCGTGACTGGCGCTGCCATTCGGGATTATCACCCCGGAGGCTTGCGGCACGTGTTTCGCCACGCGCTTTCCAATGTCGGCCCAAGACGACGAGAAGTGAAAACATTGATCCGGCAGCACCCTCATTACGGTGTTGTGCCAGCTGGGACGCTTTGGCGGGTAGCCGTTCTCGCTGTCTGTCATTCTGCCGGTGCAATGGTCGGTGGCCTTCTCGGACCAGGCAGGGCTGCCTGGGCGCTAGAGTAGATCTGGATATCCCGCCATTTTTAGCAAGCAGCGGCGCCGGCAACAGAAAACAGACCCGCCACACCTAGCTCTCAGCTTTCACCCGGTCACTTGAGAGCAACATCGCATTGGATCGACACTCGCCATACACTAGGCTCGCGGCCACCTGGAGAGCCCGAGATGTGCCAAAACTTGCCTTTTAGGAATTGAATGAGGTACGAACCACGAGCCACCAGCTAGCCCATAATGCATCCCTGCAGTCTTGGGTAAAGACTGCATCATCAAAGCTTGGAATCAAAGCTCCCACCCGACAGCCGGTTTATCCAAGCTGAAATCCTTTGCCACGCCCGCAGTAAACGGCGACTGCCTTGCACCTTTGCTACAACGAACATGGCGTCGAGTTTTGCTTCCAGATGCTTCACATATTCCTTCTGGACAATTCGTCCTCTCTCAAGCTGCCGGCGTTCCTGCTCTTCAAGATCGAGATCAGCTGGTTTCCTTCGCTCCGGTAAGCGTCGATATTCAATTGTTCTGACAGTCTCGGCTGCGCGTTCAGCCCGCGCAATTGCCCGTTCAACCCCCTTGATTGACTTCCGATCAGGCGGTTCATGAACTGACAGTTTGTTTCCCCACTTTTCCATGAAAATTCCGCGATTGCGTGCAGAGACGAATGGTTTGAAATGATGTGTAGTACTGGCGCCACGATGATGCCGAACACGCGCCGCAGGCTGGAACAGGGTGACAAGGCCAATTTCGCGCAATGCCATGCAGAGGTCCACATCAGTGTAGTAGAGCGGAAAATACCTTTCATCCAGCCCACCAAGGCTATCCCAGGCGCTGCTCCTCACTAGAAGAGAGTTGGTGCCGCAGTAATCGACCGCCCGTACCCTGTCGAACGTCTCAGGAGGTGGCGCCTTCCCGACCCATGGTGGTGATGTGAAGGCATCTTGCCAGAGAATCATGCCAGCGTTCTGTAATTGACCGTCCATATGGAGGACCATACCGCCAATCGCGCCTGCTTCCGGCCTTTCGTCAGCAGTTTGCACCAGTGCCTCAAGCCAACCGAGCTCAATTTCCACGTCATCGTTGAGGGTCACTAGGAACTCGCCCCGAGACAGCAATCGACCCCGATTGTTTGCCCCGGCGAAGCCCAGGTTGATGCTAGATCGACAAACCACTATGCCAGGCGCTACTTCTTTCAGCGCCCTCTCGGCAAGTTCACCAGCCTCGTTAAGGACAACTATCACTTCGTATGGAATATCCGTCGGCCCAAACAACTCAATAGATTTGAGACAGGGCAAAAGCAAATCCTGCCTTGTCATTGATGTAATTATTATTGAAACACGCGGATTTGGACTATTTTCAATTGATATCTTCATTTCTGAGTATTTTCATCAAGCAAATACGATGGATCGCAGGCGTGCATCAGATGAGCCCTCACGAGGTCAAAAACTTGATCAGCAACCCAGACCGAGTGATCGCTCTTGCCTGAAAAAACGCTGATGTAACCGTCATGCGCTTGCACCAGCGATTGCCGCTCATCAGTCAACTCCTTGTTGGCAAGCACCATTCGTGGTTGTTCGAACACATCTATCAATCGGGCGTGCTGGAGCGATGGCACGAACCGGACGCAACTCTCAATCAGGTCAGCAAACCAATTGTGGAAATCTGCGGGCCTTGATGCAGATTCCTTGATGTTGAACCACTCAGGGGGAGCGAACTTCCCAATACTATCAAATATAACCGATTTCTCGACATGGATCAAAAGGTACCGCCCATGACTTCCCAGGGGTAATAGAGAAAAGAAGGGGCCATCCATAATCGTTATGCTCCTGCACGTCCTCCAATCCAGTTCAATAATTGCTCCTCTGACAAGCTCATATTGCATATCGGGTTTGCTTATTCCCAAAACGCAATCAAGTTCACTACTTCTGGCATATGTAGAATTTACTATGAGATCAAACGGCTCCGAATTTCGAGAGCCATGAAAAATCGAGAACGTCATATCAGTTTTTCTTTCTATTTCCACAACCCTGAGTCCGCTTCTGATCTGAACCCCGGCCTTCACCAAACGCGCAACCAATAATTTCCTCAAAATATCTGGATTATAAATTACTTCGTCAGTCTGAATCCCGAGACTGACATTGGTTATGTTCGGTTCATACCAGTCGAGATGAATTACTTCATATGGAAGATTGTTTCTATGGCAAAACTCGATGTATTCCTCTGGCGGCGTTGCGGAATCTTCGTTTGAAATGAAATATGCATTGCGCACATTCTCTAAGATCGCGGGTTCAAACTCATTCCTGAATCTGGAGTGTCCGAGAAGGCACTGGGCAACCGTTAGGTCATCTCGCGGGTAGTGGTAGCCCATATGCAGTCTGTTTGACCATGCGGAAGCCCCCTGCATCAGATCACGGTGCCGCTCGAAGAGATGCACCACGAAACCTGCTTCACCTAATCTGGCGGCACACATGAGCCCGAAAACCCCGCCCCCAATTACAGCAATCCTAGGTTTCATTGCTCTCCGGCCAGCTTCACGAAGATAGAAGACAACAAATAAGGAGCTTCACGCTGCAACCTCATTTGTCGTAGCAAACGTCCCAAATAGTGTGGTTGAATGTGACGTGTCGCTCAACCCCTATGTCCTGGTGCCAACGGGGCAGATGTTTGTCGTCACTGAAGTGCCTTTGACACTCTGTAGCGAATGTCGGCAGAGGGTCAACAGCGGCCGGTCTTGCTCGTCGCTGAAAGTGTCTGCTGTTGCTCCGAAAGCGGAACTAGCGGTCGACTAAGCTGTGCCCATGATTTGCGATGCGCGAATATGGCGACTGTTCCAATATGACTTCATCGAACTACCGGCGCAGAAGCCATGATGGCGAAAGAAACAACGCCGTAAACGCCTTGCCATGGCTTTCAACTCGCCGCGCCAACTATCTCGATCAGCCCCATGTCCTCTTTGCCATGACCTGCAAAGTCGCCGTGCAATCGTCGTTTGAATGCTCTATTTCCCCGGATGCGGTTGCTTTTGCGTCGTTTTCCGAACGGCGCCGGACGTGAGTGGCTATCCTCAAGCGATGAAACTCATGTAGAATTCAGCGCTGTATCAGAGGCGATTGCCCCGCTGCCGGCCTGGTGCTTGAGCGTCAAAAAAGTTTTTCAGGCGGTTTCGTGTCAAGTTTTGTCAAGTTTTGTCAAGTTTTTTGGACATTCACTGAGCCCAAAATTAGACTTTGATAGCCCCTAAAGGACATGAAAGTTGACAAAGTTGACAGGGCCATCTCGGTTCTTGCCCGATCCACGCCCTCACGACATCGTCTCTGCACGTCACCCCCAGCTGGAGTTGCTGAATGAATAACCCGCAGCGACTGTCTGCATCGGCTTTTCTGTTCATCCGGTCTCAGCGACAGTCTCCTTGCGATCTGCAGGAGCTTGCCGCTCCAAATCGTTCCCAGATAATCTCAACAGGCTCGCAATGAAGACGCAGCGGGCAGTGCTGACGAGGTTGCCGAAAGACCGCGGATAGCCCTACACGATCATCTGACCTTCCACGTCGCAATCTGGACGCTCGGCAGCATGAGCCAATCTTCACGCACCACGACCTCCGACAGCCTCAACCAGATCGCCACGATCCGGATTGAACTACGCGATAGCGATCCCTTGATCTGGCGACAGGTCGAAGTGCCGATCGCCATTACGTTGAAGACGCTGCATGAGGTCATTCAGGCGGTGATGGGCTGGGGTGACTGTCATCTGTGGGAGTTCACCATCGGCATGCAGCGATACAGCCCGCCGATGGATATGGATTGGGAAACGGAACCGCGTGGTGATGTTGAGACGGTGTGTCTGGCTTCAATGCGCAGTGTTTCCGTACGCGCGCTGCGCTTGTGAGGTGTGACCTCTGCTAGATAGCGTCTCAGCAGCACAGAGAGACTCATACGCTCGGCAACGCGAGAATCTGGTAGTGACCCACAGCGATCGAGTTCCGACTCTAGGTGACGCGCCCAGCGCTCGGCGTCCGTCTTGTTGTCGAACGACTTGGCGCGCGGGGCCATGCCCTTACGCCGTATCATCGCTTGCCAGCGTCCTCTGAGTTTACGGATTGTCGCCATCGGTCAGGTCCTCGCTGTGTGCCGCTACACATGCGTAGGACGGAGCCAAGCGGGGACCAAGAAGCGTTCCGGTGGGTGGGGAAACTGCAACTTTGCGTAACGCCCTAAGCCGTGTGACATGGCAGGCATGACCCTGTCCGACTTGCAATCAGCTCGACCCGAGAACAATCTGTCACGGCGTCTGGTGGGCCGCCCTGCCTCCAGGCGAAGGGCGCGGCGATGTTTCTCCCCCCGGGTTGGTCGCCGCGCCCACTTCCCCGGCTCCGGTGCAGACTGAATGATCAGCACACGGAGTTGGTTCCGGCTTATCCATTCCTCCAGCGTCATTGCCGTTCGACACATAAAAAAGGTGCCCAAAAATCGGGCACATCACAAACGCTGAATCAGCAACTCTGATATGTCGAGAGCAGGAAGGTTCAGCCAAGCCCTGTGACACTCAAGCGTCTATGGTCTCCAGGCCGCCATTGCCTTCATCGCGCCGGGGCGGGGGAAGTCAACCGTCCGCCTGCGCCGCCTCGGCCAGCAGCCAGTCGCGGAACCTGCGCGAGGCGCGCGACGGCGCCGGTGGCATGTGCAGCCAGTAATGGTCCACCGCCACCACCGGAGCGACATCCGGCAGGCACGGCACGAGGCCGTGCATCTGCGCCAGGCGTCGGGCGGCGGGTATGCGGGCCAGCGCAATGGCCTCGCCCGACGAGGCCAGCGCCAGCGCCATGACGGTTGAATTGGTAAACTCGAAGCGCGGCGGCGATTGCGGGTTGAGGCCAAGCTCGGCAAACACCTGCAGCCAGCCGGAGCGGTGCGTCTCCACCTCGATCAGCGGGTGGGCGAGCAGGTCTTCAGGGGTGCTGATCCTGGCGGCTAGTTCCGGCGCGGCGACCGGCACCAGCGCCTCGGCCAGCAGCCGTTCCGGCGCGGGGCCTGCCAGGTTCAGGTGGCCATAGACGATGCGCACGTCCGGCTCCTCGCGCAGATAGTCGGCATTGAGGTTGGCGGTGGTGAGCCGCACGCGGATGCCGGGGTTGGCGGCGTGGAAGCGGGCAAGGCGCGGGGCCAGCCAACCCGCCGCCAGCACCAGCGTGGCCTGCAGGTGGACGGTGGTCTCGGCACGGGTGCCGAATAGGCCGGCAGCGGCGGTCTCTACCGACAGCAGCGCCTGCTGCACCGACGGCAGGAAGGCATCGCCCGCCGGGGTGAGGCGCACCGAATGCGCGCCCCGCTCGAACAGTTCGCGGCCAAGGTAGGTCTCCAGCGACTTGATCTGCTGGCTCACCGCCGGCGGGCTCATGTTGAGCAGCTCAGCCGCCCGCACGAACGATTGCGTGCGCGCCGCGGCCTCGAACACGCGCAGCCAGTTCAGCGATGGAATGCGGCTCAGGGACATGAACAATGAGATTAAGTAAAACTTATGCTGCGTGCAACGAGAGATGAATTCCCCGGCGCGGCGCGGCGCGGCATGGTTTGCCGCAGCAGAACCGGAGAACATTCAATGCCCGCCAGCCTTTCATCCGCCCAGGCCGCCGCCTACAAGCGTGACGGTTTCCTGTTCCCCGTCGACGTGATGGACCGCGCCGAGGCCGCCCAATGGCGCGCCCGCATCGAGGCGCTGGAGGCGGACTATCCTGACGGGTCGCTGCCGCAGCCGCTCAACCAGTATTTCCGCATCAACGGGCAGTTGGTGCTGCCGCTGATGGCCGAGATCTCCCGTCACCCGGCCGTGCTCGACGCGGTGCAGTCAATCCTCGGGCCGGACCTGCTGGTGTGGAGTTGCGAGCTGTTCATCAAAGAGCCCAACACGGCGAAGATCGTGTCATGGCACCAGGACCTGACCTACTGGGGCATGGGTGAGACCGACGAACAGGTGACCGCGTGGATCGCCCTATCGCCGGCCACGCGGCAATCAGGGTGCATGATGTTCGTGGCGGGCTCGCACAATAACGCGATCGTCGAACACCGCGACACCTTCCACGCCGACAACCTGCTCTCGCGCGGTCAGGAGATTGCCGTGGAGGTTGACGAGAAAGATGCCACCGACGTGGTGCTGCAGCCGGGGCAGATGTCGCTGCACCATGGCCGCATGTTCCACGCCTCCGGGCCCAATGTGTCGGATGACCGGCGCATCGGCTGCGCCATCCGCTATGTGACGCCTGGCGTGAAGCAGTTGGTGGCCGAGCGAGACTATGCCATGCTGGTGCGCGGGGCAGACACCATGCGCAACTGGATCAACGTGGCCCCGCCGGCAGCCGCCTTCGACGCCGATGCCATGGCGCTTTACAACCGCATCCTGCAGGACCAATCTACGGCCCTTGCCGCAGGCGCCACGCAGACCGTAGGGCTTTATGCCGGCGGCGAACAGAGGATCTGAAGCCCCATGAACGAGCACAGCAAGACCGTCGCCTTCACCCGAATGAAGGACGGCACCCGCGATGAATATCTGATGCTTCGCGAGCTCGAGGAACCGTTCGTGAAGATGACGCCTGACCGGATCCTGAAGGCCATGCGCGACCAGGCGGATGAGACGCTGGAGGGCTACAAGATCAACCGGCTGCAGCACGGCCTGCAGTCCGCCACCCGCGCCTGGCGCGACGGGGCCGACATCGACTGGGTGGTGGGCGCGCTGTTGCATGATATCGGCGACGGCCTCGCTCCGCAGAACCATGACGAGTTCGCTGCCGCCATCATCCGCCCCTACATGCGCGAGGAGGTGGTGTGGTCGGTGCAGCACCACGCGGCGTTCCAGATGGTCTATTACGCCCACCATTATGGCTGGAACCAGCACGAGCGCGAGAAGTTTGCCGGCAGCCCCTATTACCCGTCCTGCGTCGACTTCTGCGAGTTCTGGGACCAGGCCAGCTTTGACCCGGACTACGACACGCTGCCGCTCGAATTCTTCGAGCCGATGGTGCGCGAGGTGTTTGCGCGGCCGCCCTACAAGCCGGAGACGGTGCAGGCCGGCGTGCGGGTGCCGCTGCGCAACGAGGCAGTGGCGGCGGCCCGCGCGGCGTGATAATCCGGTCTGCATGACCGACAGCATCACCCACCTCGACAAGCTCATCTCGTTCAACACGGTCAGCCGCGAGAGCAATCTCGCGCTGATCGACCATGTCTGCGGGCTGGTGGAGCCGCTGGGCTTCCGGCTGTTGCGCGCGCCGTCCGAGGACGGCCGCAAGGCCAATCTCTATGCCTCCATCGGGCCGGAAGACGTGCCCGGCGTGGTGCTGTCCGGCCATACCGATGTGGTGCCCACGGAGGGACAGGCACAGCGATCGAGTTCCAACTCTAGGTGACGCGCCCAGCGCTCGGCGTCCGTCTTGTTGTCAAACGACTTGGCGCGCGGGGCCATGCCCTTGCGCCGTATCATGGCCTGCCAGCGTCCCCTCAGTTTACGGATTGTCGCCATCGATCAGGTCCTCGTTGTGTGCCGCTACACATGCGTAGGACGGAGCCAAGCGGGGACCAATGCGAGTTCCGGTGGGCGGGCCTTGAGTAGCTGCAGACATGTCTGCTTTCGGGGGCACAGCAGCCGGTTTGAGCAAAAATCAAAACCGGCCGGTTTTGACCCAGCCTGTGTGGAAACGGCCGAGTCAGGTATGGTTCTCCGAGGTCTCGGAGGATGTGATGAACCGCTATATAGAGGGTGCCGATCGCAACCAGGTTACGCTGTTTCCTGATCGGCTGGAGGATTGGATCGACGAGGACAATCCTGTCCGGGTGATCGATGCCTTCGTTGATGGACTGGACCTCACAGGGCTGGGGTTTGAGCGCGCAACAGCAGCCGCCACGGGTCGGCCTGGATATCATCCTGCAGTGCTGCTGAAGCTTTATGTCTACGGCTATTTGAACCGGGTGCAGTCAAGCCGTCGGCTTGAGCGCGAGGCCGGGCGCAACGTGGAAGTGCTGTGGCTTCTGGGCCGACTGGCACCGGATCACAAGACGATTGCGGACTTTCGCAGGGATAACGGATCTGCGATCCGCAAGGTGTGTGCGCAGTTTATCGAGCTATGCCGCCGGATCGGTCTTCTGTCGGTGGCAAGCGTTGCCATTGACGGGTCGAAGTTCAAGGCGGTCAACAACCGGGACCGGAACTTCACCAGGGCCAAGATGGCGCGACGCATGCAACAGATCGAGGACAGCGTCGCACGCTATCTGCATCAACTCGACACCGCCGACCGCCAGGACCCAACCGCTGCGATCAGTTCGCGTGTCGACCGCCTGCATGAGAAGATCTCCAGGCTGCGCGAGGAGATGGCCCGTCTCAGGGCGCTCGAACAACAGATGCAAGAGGCAGGGGACGGGCAGATCTCGCTGACCGATCCTGATGCCCGCTCGATGGCGACCAGTGGCCGAGGCTCAGGGGTGGTCGGCTATAATGTTCAAGCCGCAGTGGAGACTGACCATCATCTGATTGTTGCTCATGATGTGGTGCAGACCGGCAGCGACCGTGCACAGCTGGTGGCAATGGCGCAAAAAGCCAAGCAGGCATTGGGCGTTGAGGAACTGGATGTTGTCGCCGACCGGGGATACTTCAACTCCGAGCAGATTCTTCAATGCAGCCAGATCGATGTGACCGTCACGCTGCCCAAGCCGGTGACGTCCGGACTGATGGCCAAGGGGCAGTTCGGCAAACAGGACTTCCGCTACGTGGCTGAACACGACGTGTATGTCTGTCCTGCTGGCCAGACGCTGCCGTTCGTCTCTCACAAGCGGCAAAGCGATGGTCTCAATCTCAGGCGATATGAGACGAAGCAGTGCCGGACCTGCGCGCTGAAGACCCGCTGCACTCAAAGCACACACCGGGTGGTCACCCGGTGGGAGCACGAAGAGGTCCTGGAAGCGGTGCAGCGGCGCCTCGATGAGAACCCGCAAGCCATGCGCCAGCGCCGCGAGACGGTCGAACACCCGTTCGGGACCATCAAGATGTGGATGGGTGCAACCCACTTCCTGATGAAGCGCCTCAAGAATGTCCGCACCGAGATGGCCTTGAGCGTGCTGGCCTACAATCTGACGCGGGTCATCAACATCATCGGCATCAAGCCGCTGATGGCGGCCATCAGGGCGTGACAGGCGCCTCAACGCCCCAATCCCGGCCTTCAAGCCGCTTCAGCCACCGCGTGTGCCTTGATCGGGATGTCAGAACGTCACTCTCAACCGTTTCCCGAGAAAAGCAGTCTCCAAGACCCCCCAAACCGACAGTCCCAGCCCCAACGCCCGCGCCGGAGGCGTTTTCACACAGCCAAGACCCCACTCGGACATCCGAAGTGACCGGTCCGGCGGCGATCAAGTTATCTGACGCTCATCATTTTGAGCCATAGCTAGAAGTCCGAAAATGCGTAAACGGACATCTCGCCAAGCATAACCGGATTGCTTGTCAATCAAGTCTAGGTCAGGCCGTCGCTAGGCTAAACGATCCTCATCTTGCGACGCTTCCTAGAGATCGACCCAGGCGCCCTATCAGATGTTCTATTGCTCGCGGAAGGCACGGTTCATGCTGTCGGCAATGGGCTTTGTGATGTAGTTGAAGAATGTCCGTTCTGCGGTCTGGATCATCACTTCCGCCGGCATTCCAGGCGTCGGCGTAAAGCCGTGCACGCGTTGCAGCTCGCTGACTGGTAGCGACACGCGCGCCAGATAGACCTCGCTGCGAAGTCCGTCATGCGTTTCCGCAATCGAGTCGGCAGACACATAGTACACTTCTCCATTAAGGACCGGCGTCGTGCGCTGGTTGAGTGCCGTCAGGCGCACCATCGTCTTCTGTCCGGGACGGACCGTGTCGATATCGCTCCGGGAAATCTGGGTCTCAATGATCAGCGGTACGCCGGTTGGCAAGATCTCGACAATAGTCTTGCCGCTTTCAACCACGCCACCCGGGGTGTTGTAATGCAGCCTGATGATTGTTCCTGCGACAGGGGCGTGGATCGTGGCGCGCTTGAGAACGCTGCTGGCGTTGCGTGATTGTTCACGCACGGTTTCAAGCTCGGCATGGACGGTCTGGAGTTCGTCCAGCGCTGCCTGCCTGTACACTGCCTGCGTCTGCCGGATCTGATCCCGATGCTTCTTGATTTGTGCCTGCGTTTCAGAGACCTCCGCTGCGAGCCTGCCGACCTGGCCTTCTGCATCCGCCATTGCCCGCTGGATGGCATTCACCTCGGTCCGCCGGATCAGACCTTGCTGAAACAGCTCGTTCTTTGCCTTGAACTCCATTTGGAGGAACTCGAGCTGCCTTGCCATGGCCTTGCGCTGTTTCTCATATCCCTCCGCCCGGAACTCGAGCGATTCAATGTTGCTCAAGAGAAGCTGGGTGTCGCTCTGCAGTTTTTGCCTGGACGAACGGAAATTGGTTATCTGGCTGTCCAGCATGGTGGCGATCTCGAGATCGCTGCGTTGCGCCCTCAACCGCTTGGGAAATCGTATTTCGTCTTCAGCGGCAGATTCTGCCTGCAATCGGGACGAGATGGCCTCGAGGCGCAACTGCCGCAACAGCAACTGGCGCTCAGTTGCCAATGCAGCGGTTTCATCCAGTCGGACCAGAGGTTGTCCAGCCGCGACGTGATCGCCTTCGGCAACAAGAATTTCCTGGATGATACCGCCTTCCAGATGCTGCACTTGCTTGTTCTGGCCGGTTGCCACGAAACTGCCTTGCGCAATGACCGCAGCAGCCAGCGGCGCTGATACCGCCCAGTAGCCAAAGCCGCCAAACGCGCCGGCAAACAGGATGATGCCGGCCACGGTCAATCCGCGAATTGAACGGGGCACATCGCTATACCAGTCGACATTCTGGATTACGGCTATGTCGGTCATGGAAAGTTTGCCTCCTGGCAACTAGTGCATTTGGCCAGCCGGTACGGCCCGCTGGTGCTCGCTCAATGCCTGCAGAACATCGTTGCGCAGGCCGAACATGGAAATCGTGCCATTGGCCAGCAGCATCACCTTGTCGACGTTGCGCAGCAGCGACGGCTTCTGCGTGATCGAAACCGTGGTAATGAGGTTCTTCTTGGCATGAACGAGCGCCCGCGACAGCGCTTCGTCACCGGCAGTATCGAGGTTGGAGTTGGGCTCATCCAGCACCACCAGCTTCGGCTCTCCAAAGAATGCGCGCGCCAGTGCGATGCGCTGTTTCTGGCCACCAGACAGCGGCGAACCGTCGGCAGCTACCCGGGTCTCGTATCCTTCAGGCAGGCTGGCGATCATCTCGTGCACATCAGCCAGTTCCGCCGCGCGATAGATTTGTTCATCCGTCGCGTCCGGCCGCATCCGGGCGATGTTTTCCTTGATGGTTGCGGGAAACAGCTGCACGTCTTGCGGCAGATAGCCGACGTTTTCGCCAAATTGGCGCTGGTCCCAGTTGCGCAGGTCCATCAGGTCGACTCGCACGTTGCCGGAGGTTGGTAGGATAGAACCGACCAGCATCTTACCAAGCGTGGTTTTACCCGCCCCCGAATTGCCGATAATTCCGAGAGAATCTCCGGGTTCTAGCGCGAAGCTGATGCCATTGAGCACCACCCGTTTGGTGCCCTGCGGCACGAACAACAATCGCTCCACGTCCAGCCGGCCTTCAGGCTTCGGCAGATTCAGGCGCTCGAAATTGAAAGGCGATGCCTTAAGCAGAGCGGATATGCGGCCATAGGCGGCGCGCGACAGCGAGAACTGGTTCCAGCCCTCGATGGCGCCCTCTATGGGAGCCAGTGCACGCCCGGCGATGATGGAAGCTGCAATGACCATGCCGCCGGTAATCTGTCCCTGGATGGCAAGATAGGCGCCCCATCCCAGCATGGCTATCTGCGTCAGCAACCGGATCGCCTTGGAAATCGCCGCCGTTGCGACGTTGCGGTCCTGTGCGATGACCTGCGCGCGCAGCGACTTCGCATTGTCCTTCCCCCAGATGCTGACAGCTTCCGGTATCATGGCCAGCGCGTTGATGATCTGCGAGTTGCGAGCCATGGCATCGAGATGGAGGTTGGCCCGGCTCAGATAGGTGTTGGCCACTGCAAACGGGGCTTCGGTTATGCGCTGGTTGATGAGTGCCACCAGGAGCAGCAGCATCGCGGTGGCAATTACGATCGTGCCGAGGTGCGGATGAATAAGGAAGATTGCCAGCATGAAGAGTGGCGCGAACGGACCATCCAGAAACGACAGCAAGGTGCCGGATACCAGGAATGAGCGCACCTGCTGCAAGTCTGCCAGTGTCTGGTATTCGCGGCCGTTGCTGTACAACGACGCCCGTGCAGCTGCACTGAGAATGGGGCCGCCCAGTTGAGCCGCCACGCTGACTGCCGTACGCATCAGGATGAAGCGGCGGATCGCGTCGAACACGGCCTGCAACAACACCGCGCCCACGATCACTATTGTCAGCATAACCAGCGTATCGACTGAGCGGCTGGTCAACACACGGTCGGAAATCTGGAACAGGTATACCGGAATGGCCAGCACGAGCACATTGCTGGCAAACGTGAACACCATGACGGCAAACATGTTGCGACGGACGGCCTTGAGTGCCTTCTTGAGGTTCTCGTTAAAGTCGATTCGGCCAAGCCGTCTGTGAAACTTGCCGTCTGCACCGGTGACGCTATCACCTCGTTTGAGCTGCTCGCCATCGCCGGCTTCAACGGGGCCGGTATCACCCTCGATCGTGGTCACAGGTTTCTTTGCCATCTTGCGTCCAGCTTCTTGTTGGTGGTTTACGCGTGTCAGGCCAGCATGGTCTGCATGATATCTGCTGGTGTCTCTTCTGCATGGATGTAGATCTGGTCACCACCGTCCCCGTCATCCTGGATGGTGACGTCTTCTACGAGGAAGGCCACGGCCTCATTGGCCAGGGCCAGCGGATCGTTTCCCCCTTCCAGGGGTTCGGTGCTGATCAGCTCCGCCTGATAGAGCAACGCATCCGAGTACTGCTCGCCGCCGACATGAATGGTCGCATCAACGCCGGCATCGGTTATGGTCGCAAAATTGGCGAGCGCATTCTCGCCGGTCTCGATGGTCCAGTCAGCTTGCCCGGATGCCAGCAACTGTTCACCCGCAACGGCAACCTGGTCCTGATCGCCCAGAACATTGGTCTGCTTTAGGTACTTCAGGTCCAGCATGTCGCCGGTTACGTACAAGACCCGCAACGCACCGAGACCCGCAAACGCAGGATCCGTCAGCACGCCAACTTCAACGGTTTCGTCACCGGCAAGAAAGTTCTGCAGGGTCTGGAGGTAATCTCCTTCCATCCCTTCAAGATTTATCGTGCCAAACTTGTTGATGGTCGCCTGGTTCCAGAGCAGGTTGCCACTCGTCCCGATGCTGCCTCCGGCTTCGACCGGATGTTCGCCCAGCGTCCAGACCTGATCATCGTCCAGCAGCAGGTTGAGCTGGTTGATGATGTTGGCGTGATACATGTCCCCGCCAATGATGATGAGGTCGTAGTAGTGGCCGAGGTCCAGCAACGAGACATCGTTTACTGCGACGTTGCCCCCGGAGACCGTCACCGTCGCCGCGCCAGACGCCGACAGCACCGTAGTGTCACCGTCCGACATCAGCGAGTACTGCTCTATCCAGTTCAGGAAAATGATGTTGCCGTCGATGGTGGTGACTGCCCAGTTTTCGGGGAAAATCACTGGTTCACCTGGTTCGCCCGATGGTCCGCTGACGGGATTGGATATGACGTTGAAGCTGGCAATGTTGAACATGCCATTGGCCTGGAATGGACCGGAACTGAACCCGGCACCTGCACCGTTGCTGTCGACATCGTGGATAACGCCAATTTGCGAAATGATGTCCAGGTTGATGCTGTCGCCGTTGACCAGGATTACAGGCGAGACGACCCAGCTGCTGGCAAGACCGGCCTGGTTGATCATCATGTTCGAGCCGGCCGTCAGATCGTGGAAACCGTCGGTCTCCAGCGCATTGACTAGGCCAGCCCCATCTTCACCATCAGAAGGCTGCAGTGACGGCGGCAGATTCCCGACATAACTTGGCAACTCGGTTGCTGTCTGCCCGTTTACCCAGCTACCGGACAAGACCATTTCATGAATCACAGTAACCGAGGCACCGCCTTCGTAGGGTTGGTCAAAGTAGTCCAGGCCGTCACGGGCAGCCGTTACCAACTCACCGATGCCATCTTCTGAAGACAAGCCGGCTTGATCATCGAACCAGTCGAGCGTCTTAGCCTTGCCAGCCAGCGCCGTCAGTTGGCGCCAGGCCTCTTCGGCGTCAAGCGGCTCGATATCGATGTCGGTGGTGTTGAAGTAGTCGTGGTCCGACAGCCAGATATCCTGCTTGATCAGGGCAGCCATGCTAGATGGAGGCTCAACAACGAACTGTGTGGAGCCACCTCCACCGCCGCCAGCCGCTGTAACCCACAGCAGATCGGGATTGACAGGTTCAGGCAAGCCAAGCCGGCCTAGCTCCGGGATCTGGGTTTGGTAGATATCGCGCACTGACAGAACTGCGCCGGGCGGTATCGGGTCGCCGGTCCCCACGTAGCGCACACCCGGATCAAAATCGACAAGTTCGTGATCTTGCGTGCCGGCAGCATCGATTGTGCCAATCGGGTCTGTGTCCTGTTTCTCGTCAGCCTTTGCCTTGATGCGGTCGTACGCCTCCCGCATTCGGGCTTGTTCGTTGAGAAGATTGAAATGGCCGATGAAGTGGGCAATGGCCTCGCTGACGGGATCCAGAAACATGGAAGGGGCTTCCTCATTATTGCCGCCCGCTTCGACTGGAAGAGTGCGGTGTTGTTGTCAGGTCCACCCGGAAGGCACTGCCCGGAAACCGGGCAGCGCTGAAATTGTGATGTGGCCCCCGGGCGGCTTTTGGCCACCCGGGTAACCTTGTTTCTCATGCGGCATCGTCCTCGCCGGTGATCGTCGAGGTGTAGTCACCACCGACCACTGTCATGTCCACCTGGTTGCCCAAGATATTGGCGCCGAGGATGTTGCTCATGTTGAACGCAGTAGTATCAACGGCAGCATTGGCCGAGGCTTCGGAAATGCCGTTCACGAAGGCATCGTCACCATTGTGCGATCCCCACATGCCGCCGGCACCACCGGCACCGCCGTCACCGACTGTTGCGGTTCCGCCGTTTCCGCCATTGCCGCCATGGGCGTCGCCACCATAGGCCTTGGAGATGGCGCCGGCATCACCACCTTCGCCATAACCGGCACCCAGGCCCTTGCCGACACCAAAACCGAGACCTGGTCCATCGCCGCCATTGGCATTGCCGCCAGCGCCGCCGGCACCGCCAACTCCACCGGCACCACCGGCACCACCAGCAGCGCCGTCGCCGTCACCCGTGTTGTTGCCCTGCGCGGCGCCGAGGCCTGCACCCAGGCCCAGCAGGCCAAGGCCGACACCAAGACCGGCGCCGATCGCGTTGCCGCCCATGGCGTCGCCACCATCGCCGCCTTCGCCGCCGGCACCACCAGGTGCCCCAGGTGCACCGGGCGCGCCACCACCGGCCGTTCCACCTTGCTCACCTTCACCGACGCCGATACCCAGGCCGCCTAGGCCCACGCCAAGACCAGTGCCGTTGCCGCCAGCCGCCAGGGCTGCGCTTGCTGCGTGGCCGCCATAGGCGTCGTCGCCATCGCCGCCGCTGGCCTTGGCATAGCCCGAATTCGAGCCACCGCTGCCACCAGCATCGATGCCTTCATCAGCATAGGCAGTGCCACCGTGTGCGCTGCCGCTCTGGTTGAACGGAGCATGGTTTCCCACGACGGGATTGATCAGCTTGTCGTTGTCTTCCAGATGGGCCTGCTGGCCGATCACGAAGGCGCTGTCATTGCCGGGGCCGTTGAGCGACCCGTTGAGGATGTCTTCGATGGAGACATCATCGCCAGGGTTGTAGTTGATTTCACCATCACGGTTGATCAACAGCTTGTCGATGCGCCCGCCCGACATGTCGATGTCGGCGAAGTCGTCATCGCTCGGCAGGTATCCGCTGAGGTCCACATTCACATTCGCCTTTGCCGACGAGTGGCTGGTGGCATCGCTGTTCGAGGATGACTTCGGCCTTGTTGTAGTTGATGTTCTTGTTCAGGTTGGCATTGAGGTTACCGTTCAGGTTGCCATTGGCGTTGCCATTTGCATTGCCATTGGCGTTACCATTGGCATTCCCGTTCCAGTTTTCGCTGGACTGGTGCTGGCCCTGATGTTGGCCCTGACCCTGGTGTTGACCCTGATCCTGGCCTTGGTGCTGACCCTGCTTCTGTGCCTGCAGTTCTGCCTGAAGCTGTGCCTGCAGTTCAGCCTGGCCCTGACCCTGGCCTTGATCCTGGCTCTGATCCTGACTGTCTGAATTCCACCAGAAGGGAAGGAAGTTCTTCTTTGGCATGTCCGTATCCTCACGGTTGGAGACAGCTTCGCCACCAGTCTTCTGTAAGAGTGGCATTCGGCTGCCGGTTCTGGGTGGCACCTCGTCCCGACAAGCAATCCCCAGCCCGCAGATACAGGCCTAAGCGCTTGTGCGCGACGCGATGCGTCCCTAGCGGTCCGGTGAAGCCTCGCCGGCAAGGCTCTCCTGTTCACCGAATCCACAGGATTCCGTGTTGGGATGCTGATGCTTTCTGGCTTCGCGCCGTCCTTTAAGGGACCCTCTGATTTTGCCGGTCAAAGCGCCGCCTTTACAGCCGACAATTCGAGTTACATCGCAACCGGCACCGGTCTAGACCGTTTGTCCGCGCAACGGCCGCCGATGCCGTCAGCTACTGTAGCTGCTGCAAAAGAAGCCGATTTTCAGATGGTTATGGGTTGATCTGGGTAGCTTGCCGGCAATTTCGGTACGTTACCTACACAACAGTTGTCCGCATACGAATATAAATCGATCTATCAGTTTACGTATTGATAAGTTCGGTATAGGTTTACCCCACGGTTCTTTTGGACGGCAACGCGCAGGAGATTTTCAGGCACTCACGGGATTTTAAGAACAGGTCAGCCTTCTGTACGCGTAAGACTGAGTGAGTAGAAAGAGTGGTACAATGCACCCGGCGGACAACTCTGTTGCAGGTTCAGACGCGGCAGATGTGGGCGGTCGCATAGATCTGATTTTTGCTGGCCCGAGGCACGATTTCCCCGATTGCAACATTCGCGCGATTCAATCTGAAATCGGCAATCTTGGCATCATGAGGGCGGCATCGCTGGACGAATTGTTCGCGCCCGGCCTGGACGTGTCCTGCACCCAGCTACTCCTGCTTCATGAACGGCTTTGCGTCGATTGCCTCGCCGCCCACGAGAGGCTTCTTGCAGCAATGCCAGGCGCGTCGGTAGCGATTGCCTGCACCTCGACCGATAACCATGGAGCGCCGATCCGCCGGCTGTTCTCCTGCGAACTTGTACGCGGCGTCCTGCCGTTCAACCTGAAACTGGACATCTGGCTATCCGCCCTGCGCCTGTTGCTCAGCGGTGGGGACTACTGTCCGATTGAGCTGGTTCATCTATTGCCCGCGAACGACAGGAAAAACCGCCCGAGACGGCCAGCAAATGTAATTGCGTACGCGGGCGCCTCAAGTGTCAGTAGTGTTTTGACCGACCGTGAGACAGATGTACTCGGTCTTGTGGCGCAAGGACTTCAGAACAAGAACATCGCCTCGCGGCTGGCATTGTCCGAGCATACGGTGAAGCTGCACATCCATCACATCATTTCAAAGCTTGGCGTTCACAACCGCACCGAAGCTGCCGCGGTATATCTAAATGGTCTCGACAACTGACACCCAGGGCGCATCGCGCGACGGCCAGGAAACTGTTGCTACCACAGGGCGCGGCAACGACCAGCAGCAACTGGATCGGCTGTTGCTCATGATCGGACAAATGAACCTGGCCTGGACCAACACCGAGAGCCTGCTCATTCACCTGATCGCTGGACTTGCGGCTGTACCGAAGGACGTGGCGACGGTGATCTTTCTGACACTCAACACGACCCGCGCTAGGCTCGACCTTGTGTCACGACTGTCGAAGCTGGACAGGGTGAACGATAATGCGCAATCTGAATTGCATTCAATCATCAGCGCCTTCATGCGCCTCGCCAAGATACGCAACAAGTACAACCACTGCATCTATGCATTCGACGACAGTTCCAGCAACGTCGACACGATTCAGTTGCGCATAGTCGATTCCAAAGACAGCATCCGGTATGGCAAGCGCGAACGCGTCGATGCCAGTCAGCTGGGAAGGATCAGGGAAACGATATCCGGCATAGAGCGCCTGAACCTGAACATCCGCCGGCACATTGTTGCCCAAGGCTTTCCGGTCTGAGACTAACGACCGGTTTCTGCCTTTGTAGTGAACTGCGATACGGCTCTTCAGGCTCCATTGCAGTTCAATGTCGAGTTCGCAATGCGTGATGTGGGCTTAGACCCGTGTTTGACCGAATCTGGCACATTCCGGACGGTCTGCTTGATCGTCGAAGTGGTCCGCTTTTGGGGGAGGAGGAGACATTATCGTTCCGGTATCACCCACCCTCGCCCGGATGGTCACGTGGCATATATCCAACCACCCCAGCATTATCCGGTACAGATGATCATCTTCCACCGGCACCAGGCTTGAGTGGGATGGCGGAGCACGATTTTCTCTAGGACTTCGACTTGCATTCGAACAGATGGGATACTAGCGGCGATGCAAGGTTCCAGCCTTCCGCCATCTTCAGTGCAATTCCAGATCATGGGTTCTGAACTTGCACTGGCTCAACACGCCCCCGCAGCAGGATGATGGGTAGTGCGCTATCGACATATGTCCTGCTCCAGCAGTTCATCAATCGACATGAACAAGCCGGCGACGATCGCGCTCAACACGCCGTCGTGCATCACCAGTGAAGCGTGGAACGACTGCATCTGCGTCTTGATACGCGGACTGCCAATCGGCTCGATGATGCCACAGGCAAACCCCGCATCACCGTTGTTCCGCGGTGACTTCAAACGGACAATCTGTAGGTCGTGATTGTCGACGTCGGCGATGGCGTAGCGAGCGCCATCTCGAACAGCCAGTTCCGCTTCTGCTCGGGTGATTGTTTCACGCGCCATAGCAACATCGATATGCAGGCAGACGGCGAGCAAGGCACCAAGTCTGGCAGGCTTGTTACACATGCATGAATCTCCAAGCCGTAAACTGGTCAGGGGCAATTCCCTGCGCTAGCGCTAGGAGACGGTCAGGACAGGAACAAGGATGGCTTCAGCCGAAGGGCGGAAGATTAAGCGATGTCCGACATTGAAAATGGCCGACGCCTCGACCACATACTCGGCATGGTCGAGTTGCCAGTGTGGCCCTAGTGTGCCGTGGCGAACGTGCCTGCATGGTGCCGATCACCGGGCATCATGGGAAACCGCTGAAAACTGCGGTTTGTGAAATTCGCCGCTCCGGAACCGTTGTTCCTTCGGAGGGCAGCACTCTATCCAGCTGAGCTACGGGTGCTCTCAGGCAGTTGCGGACAAAGCTATAGCCCACCTGCGACAGGCGGGCAACGGTTCGATTGACCCGTCTGCAAGCGCCAGCAAAAGGCTGCCGTGGATGGTTCAAATCCCGCCGGGCGTCAGAGGACGGGTCTGCGACCGGCGCTCAGCCTGTGCTGCCATTGCCGTCTCCGGGCCGCGATGGCCCTGACGCGGTGTTTCCGCATCGAATGTGCACCGCAGAACATTCGGTATGCGCAGTTCATGGTAACCGGTAGCAAGCTGCAGGGACTGCCGCGGCAGGAAATGCAGAAGGAAAAAGACGGCCATCGATGTTGTCGGCAGAAGATGCTCGTCTTTGTGCCCGCAGCTATGATCCGCTTGCCCGGCAGATTACGCGGCAGGCTGGTACGGCAGCACTAGGGGCACGGTTCGGCTGAACGGGTAGCGAGGCAGAAATTGCGCTGCCTGTTCAGGACCGGGGGAAGGTGGACGCCGGCAGCCAATGTTGCAGCCGGCGTCCCCAATATCCTTCATCACATGCAAATCGCGAACGCGGGCACTGCCAGGTGACGATCCGGGAGCATAGTTTGCCCTAAGCGCCGTTTCTTTCGGAATCGTCGTGCCGAACCTCGTTTCACTACGGCCGGATGATACCCTGGTTCGGTGCTTCAGCAGCTGATCGCCTGAGCCAGAGCGCCAGCGGGACAAGCATCAGGAGCTGCGTAACGAAGAAAATGGCTCCAAAGGCTGCCAACTCGATCTTGACGAAGACATTGGCGGCCAGCAGCGTCGACAGGCCAATATTACGAGCCGGGAAGCCCATCATCAGCCCAATTGTCCGCCGCTGTCGCATCACCGGCGCCGTCAGCCACGCAACGCACCAGCCAGCGCCCAGCAGCAGGATGGTGAACACCGCGGAAAGCAGGATGGCCGAGCCAACCATCGACACGGCAACATCCCCGACCTGGGACGCAAGCACGGTAGCGACCAGCGCCAAGAAACGCCTTGTCGCGCTGTTGACGAATGACTGGTCAACATTCCCGGCGGTGCCGCCCTGGGTTCGATGGTTCAAACCCGCAGGGTGTCACAAGGACCACGCTTCTGCGGACGGGCGATGCACCGGCTGAGCGGCGCGGCCGGATAGGACTGGCCGGACACAACCCCCCGCAGGTAGACTGCAGTCATGGCATCTCTGGCGACAGGCAAATGGCTCAATGACGCCGCCGGCTGGCTGGACCAGGTGTTCGGCGACCTGGTTCGCCAGCTCAGGTGGTCGTTTCTGCCGCCATTGATGGTTTACTTCGCAGCCGGCATTTCAGGCCTCACCGCCATCGTGGGAGTGTTCTTCGTCAAGGACTATCTGGGTTTGCCGGCCGCTTTCCTGGCGGGTCTGGGTTTCTGGGCAGGGTTGCCGTGGGCACTCAAGCTGCCTCTGGGACATCTGGTTGACATCCTGTGGCGATGGAAGGGGCTGCTGGTCGTGGCGGGCGCGGCGATGATCGCGGCCAGCCTGCTGATCATGTACGCCCTGATCAGCGATCCCGGCGGGATGGCCCGGGTCATGCCGGTGGCAAGCTGGTATGTGGTGTCGGTGCTGCTGGCGCCCTGCGGTTATGTGCTGCAGGACGCCGTTGCCGACGCGATGTCGGTGGAAGCCGTGCCGCGCATCGCCAGGGACGGCTCGCCGATCGGCGACCATGAGGCCAAGGCCTTGCATACCACCATGCAGACGCTGGGCCGCATCGCGCTGATTGGCGGCTCCGTGGCAGTGGCGACAGTGAACATCTTGATGTTTTCGGGCGTCGAGGAAATGTCGCAGGCGGCCAAGGCGGAGGTCTACTCATCGATATACCTCTACGCCCTGCTGATCCCGGTGATATCGGTCAGCGGCGTCGTCCTTGCCGGCCTGCAGCAGCGCAGACGCCGCCGGGCGCTCGAGGCCCGGGGCATGGACCGGATCGAGGCCGAAGCGGCACTCGCCGGGCCTGCCAGTGAAACCGAGCCGAACCAGTGGTACTTCCTGGGTGGCGGCGGCTTCATTGCGCTGACGCTGCTCATCGGCCTGAGCGACGTTCCGCTGTCCCAGGAGATCGTGTTCTGCGGCTCCATGGGAATCGTGGTGCTGCTGATGCGCCAGCTTCTTTCGAGCATGGAACAGGACAAGGCCCGGGCTCTCGTGGGCACCGCGATCATCATCTTCGTGTTCAGGGCCGTGCCGCTGCCGGGGCCGGGTGCGACCTGGTTCGAGATCGATGTGCTTGGCTTTGACGAGCGCTTCCTTGCCGTGCTGTCGCTGATTGCATCGCTGCTGGCGATCTTTGGCATGATCGTGCTGAGGCCGCTGATGGCCAGCCGGACCATCTCCTGGATTGTCGTCCTGCTGACCATCGCCTCCGCCATTCTGGCGCTGCCCAACATCGGTCTCTATTACGGCATCCATCACTGGACCGCACCGCTGACCGGCGGCGTCGTGGACGCCCGCTTCATTGCCGTTATCGATACGGCAGTGGAGTCTCCATTGGGCCAGGTAGCGATGATTCCGATGCTGGCGTGGATCGCCCGCAACGCGCCGGCTTCGCTCAAGGCGACGTTCTTTGCGGTGATGGCATCCTTCACCAATCTTGCCTTGTCCGCCAGCAGCCTGCTGACGAAGTATCTCAACCAGCTGTTCGTGGTGACGCGCGAGGTGAGCGGGCCGGGTGGCGAGGTGACGGTGCCAGCCGACTATGGCGAACTGGGCTGGCTGCTGATCACCGTCGCCATCATTTCCCTGCTGGCGCCGCTCGTCACCATTGTCGCCGTGCAGTCCACCGTGTTCCGTAGCGCCGACTAGATCAACGCCCGTCCATGCTACCGATCACGAACGCGTTGCCCCTCAGGGTGCGATGCTTCACAATCCCGGGAGCATGGACCAGCCAACCAAAAGTGATCCGGCCCTGTTGCCACTGGTGTTCTCGGACCTTGATGGCACGCTGCTGGATCACGATGACTACAGTTTCTCGGCTGCGCTGAAGGCGCTGCAAAGGCTGCAAGAGCGCGGCATTCCATTGATCCTCGCCAGCAGCAAGACGCGCGCCGAGATGCGGCCGATCGGACGGCAGTTGCAGGCAGCCGGGCTGATCTTCGAAAACGGCGGCGGCGTGGAGTGGCCCCATGGACTGCAGCCGCCGGCCACCGGCGCAGAACAAGGCCTCCCATACACCGTTATCCGCCGCTTCATTGCCGCCCTGCCGAAGCACTTGCGCCAAAACCTGACTGGCTTTGGCGACATGGACGAGGCCGGTGTCGCCGCCGCAACCGGGCTGCCGGTAGCCGCAGCACGGCTTGCCCGCCAGCGCGAGTTCTCCGAACCGTTCAGCTGGACCGGCACGGTGGTGCAGCTGGATGACCTCGCCCGGCGCGCCCGAGCCGCCGGCCTGCGGCTGGTGCGCGGCGGCCGCTTCAACACGCTTTGCGGCCAGGATGACAAGGCCTCGCGGCTGCGCGAAGTTTGCAATGCCTATGCCGGACAGGCGGGCGTGGCCTGCAGGCCATGGTCCATTGCGCTGGGCGATGCGCCCAATGACGCCGCCATGCTGGAGGCCGCGGACCGGGGTTTCATCATCGCCAATCCACACGGGGCTACCGTTCCCACGCTCGACGCGGAAGCATCGGGGCGGATAACCCGATCGCACGCCGCCGGACCCGCCGGATGGAACGAATCCATCCTGACCGCCCTTGAAGAATTCGACACCATGACCCGAGAACGGCAAAGGAGCGCCAATGGCTGACTTTCATCAAACCGGCGCGGTGGCGACGTTGCACCGGCTGGTCGGCTATGATTATGCCGAGGTCGAGCGCCGGCTGGTTCATTTCAGTTCGACCCGGCGCATTACCCTCATCCTGCCATCACTGTTCTCAGAGCTCGAAACACCGGCGCTTGCGAACATCATCAATCACCTCAGCGAGGTTCCATACCTCAACCAGATCGTCATCGGGCTTGACCGCGCCAACGAGGAACAGTTCCGGCATGCGCGCGAGTATTTCAGCCGCCTGCCGCAGGACCACGTGGTGATCTGGAACGATGGACCGGCCATGGGCGTAGTGCAGAAGCGCATTGCCGATGCGGGCCTGACGACGGGCGAGCCAGGCAAGGGCCGCAATGTCTGGTATTGCCTCGGCTACGTACTGGCGGCGCAACGCTCGGACGTAATCGCGCTGCATGATTGCGATATCATTACCTATAACCGCGAGCTGTTGGGCCGGCTGGTCTACCCCGTGGTGGACCCGTCGTTCAGCTACCTGTTCTGCAAGGGCTACTATCCGCGCATTGCCGACGGCAAGCTGAACGGCCGGGTGACCCGCCTGCTGGTGACACCACTTCTGAACGCGCTTTCGCGCACCATCGGAGCGAGCGACTATGTGGATTACCTGAAGGGCTTCCGTTATCCACTGGCCGGCGAGTTCGCCATGCGGACCTCGATCGTGCCGGACATCCGCATCCCGTCGGACTGGGGGCTTGAGGTGGGCATCCTCTCGGAGGTGCGCCGCAACACCAATATCCGCGCCATCTGCCAGGTCGACATCTCCGACGCCTATGACCACAAGCACCAGCCGCTGTCGCAGGACAACCCGGAGGCCGGCCTGTCGAAGATGTCGACGGACATCGCCAAGGCCATCATCCGCAAACTTGCCACCGACGGCGTGGTGTTCTCGGCCGAGACCTTCCGCACGCTCAAGGCGACCTACTATCGCTGCGCGCTCGACGTGCTGGAAATGTACTACAACGACGCCCGCATGAACGGGCTCTACGTGGACCGGCACAAGGAAGAAGAGGCAATCGAACTGTTCGCCGGCAACCTGATCGAGGCAGGACAGGTCTTCCTGGACAACCCGATGGAAACGCCGTTCGTGCCGTCCTGGTCGCGGGTGGCCGCGGCGGATCCGGACATCATGCATCATATCCTGAAGGCGGTCGCCGAAGACAATGGCAAGGTCTGAACCGGCAACGCCGGAGCGGCAGCCGCCTCAGCCCTGAATGCTGCTGAGCCAGAGACACTGGTAGGGCAAAAGTTCGATCTCTGCCGGGCTGCTATCGCGGCTTTCGCCGCTCAGCAGGTCGGTCCAGACCGAGCCAGGTGGCAAGTCAAGCGCCACCGTGTTCAGCCGCTGCGGCTGATCGCTGACGCTGGCTATGGCGAAAATGGTCTGGCGCTGGTCCAGCGAGATTCGCTCAACGCCGAACAGGCCGTCGCCCAGTTGCAGCACCGACTGCATGGCGTTGGGATGAAACGCCGGCTGGCGCGCACGCAGCCTCAGCAGCGAGAGCAGACGGCAGAAGACGCCATGGCGCACATCGTCCGAATCTGCGAGGGATGTTTCCAGCGCGGCATAGTCAAGCTGAGCCCGGTTGATGGTGCGGTTGTGGCTGGTGCGGGCGACGCCTTCGGTATTGTTGGGCGTGGCGAGCAGGCTGTGAATGTAGATGGCCGGGATGCCCTGCAGCGACAACATGACAACCTGCGAACAGATAAACCGCTCCACCCGGTAATCGTCCGGTCCGTCAAGCGTGCCCTGCAGTGCGTCGAACAGCGCGATGTTCATTTCGTAGGGGTGATCATCACCGTTGGCCGTCTTGCGCATGCTGAGCAGGCCGCCGAAGCCGGTGATCGCCTCGATCATCTGCAGCAGTTCCTCCTGGCTCAGTAACCCCTCCAGCGGCCTGAGGCCGATGCCATCGTGGGAGGCGGTAAAATTGAGGTAGGCACAGCCGAGCTGAACAGGCGGCATGCTCATCAGCCATCGGTTGAGCGATGCGCTCGAACGTGACAGCAGGGTATGCAGCAACAGCGGCGGCAACGAGAAGTTATAGATCGCGTGGGCCTCGTTACGATTGCCGAAATAGGTGAGGTTTTCCCGGTTCGGCACGTTGGTCTCTGTGATCAGGGTGATCTCGTCCTCGCAGTGGTCGCACAATGTGCGCATCAGCCGGACGATCTCGTGAGCCTGCGGCAGGTGGATGCACGTGGTGCCCGGCTCCTTCCAGATGAAGGCAACCGCATCCAGCCGGACAATGCGCACCCCCTGGTCGATGAGGAAGCGCAGGATGGCGATATACTCCACCAGCAGGTCCGGGTTGGAGAAGTCGACATCCACCTGGTCGTGCGAGAAGGTGCACCAGACATGCCGGACGCCGGTCGTGGTCTCCACCGCATTCAGCAGCGGATGGGAGCGCGGGCGCACCACGGCGGAGAGATCGTCTTCCGGAGAGGCCGTCCGGATGTAGGCGGCGCCTGGCGCCTGGCTCTGGCGGAACTGCACCATCCAGGCATGCGAACTCGACACGTGATTGAGGACGAGGTCCGCCATCAATCGGTAGTTCTCCGCAATGCGCCTGACATGATGCCAGTCACCCAGCGTGCTGTTCACCCGGTAATAATCTATGACGGCGAAACCATCGTCAGAGGTGTAGGGAAAGAACGGCAGGATATGCACAGCGCTTATCGCATCGCCCACATGGCGCGTCAGGAAATCGTTGAGCAGCACCAGCGGCGGATTCTTCCCGTCCACAATCGTGTTGCCGTAGGTGATGAGCACGCTGTCAGCAGGCGAAAGCGAAACCGGATCGGCGGTACGGGGCGACACAGGCCCGGATGCATCGCCGGGCCAGAAGGCAGCGGCAATTCTCTTCGCCAGGCCAGCTGCGTCATGAGACGGATAAATCAGCCCCAGGTGGGCTTGCAGCCGTTGCCCAAGCAAACCCTCAGTGCTGCCATCCTGCATTAATCCTGCCCCTAGCCCTGTTCGCCCAAGCTCTGCCTGCCGCTCAGTTTAACCGGCTGCCTGCCGGCCTCAAGTCCGGCAGCTGGACAAGTTGAAGCATGAAGGCGTCTGACGGGCATTGCTCATGCAAGGGTGGCGCGGCTGTCTGCCCGCCCGTGCATCTCCGCGACGCCTACTCCCAGAACAACCTTTGTTGTCTGAGCGCTTTCCACAACGCCCTGGCCTCGTGCCAGTGAACGTCGGCCCGCGCGACTGCCGAACCGATCAGCAGGCCTGCCGCGAACCGGACATCCGGGTCCGGCGGCATGCCTTTCTCCAGTTCGGCAATCCTCGTCTCAAGCATTGCCGCGTCACTGAGTTCTCCGAACAGGTCCTGCAGCAACCTGAGGCTGGCCAGGAACGGCTTCACCTGCCGGCCAGGGAAAAGAGGGGCGAAGAACTCTGTTGCGTATCGCAATTTTTTCAATTCCTTGCGCAGCGTATGACGCTCATCCACCGACAAGACGTCGATCCGCCTGGCAGTCTTGCGGACCTTGCGCCACCTGTTGCCCAGGGCCGCCGCAGCAAGCACGCCAACCGGCGTTCGCGCGCCATCCCCTGTTGCGCCGGGAGGTTCCGAAACCTCCCAGGCCCGGCATTCGGTGAAACGCATCAGGTCGATCAGGAAGGCCCGGACACGAGTTCCCTCGAGCGTCTGGCGCAACCTGGCACGGGCACCTTCCGCCGCTCTGCCGGCAGCCCCGATGAGCAGCCCGAACCCAGGATGGCTTGAATGCGTTCCCGCGTGTTCCGGCACGATTTCGGCGACAATCACCTGCAGGTCGCGCAGGTGACCGGCTTCCAGCGCCAGCCAGCGGGCCTCAGTCTTCAGCCTGCCTGCCACCTCGCATGAAGCAACCGTTCCGAACAGTGCCAGCGTACTGCGCAGCCGCCGCAATCCGACGCGCAGCTGGTGCGGCCCTTCCGGTGCATCGAGCGCCAGAACGGCTTCGATATTGGCGGCAATCTGCCCGGTGCACTCGCGCAGGATTTCCTGCAACGCGGAACCTGCCGACATGTCCCTCTGCAGCTTGACCTTGCAGGCAGGACGCGGCGCGGCGGCCGGATGGACCTCGCCGGTTTCAGCCAGCAGGAAGCCGCGATCGGCCTTGGACATGTCCGACACTCTCATCCGGCCCGGCGGCAACACCTCATCCGCAATGGCGAACAGACCTTCCAGCGGCCCGTCAATGTGCTCGATCTCGAGTTCGCAGAAGGCTTCCCGTTTGCCAGCCGCCGTGATCAGGGCCTCATCCACCGCCATCAGCGCGCGGGTGCCGCACGGATGGCGAACCTCCGCCTCGGCACGGCGAACCTCGGTAACAACGAGCGGCTTGAGCGCGGCGTCACCGGCCAGTTTCCTGATCAGCTTGCGCATGGCGGTGGCGGCGATCACCGACAAGTCGAGTTCGGGCCTGGCCAGTTCGCTTTCAAGTTCCGTGGCGCGGGAGATGCCACCGTGAATGGAAGCGCGCGCCTTCACCGTTTGCAGAATGCGGCGGCCGTCGCGGCGCAGGCGAATGCTGATGCCTGCCTTGCGCAGCGGCTGGCTGTCGGTATCGAAGTAGGTGCTTGCAAGCAGCCTTTGCGGTGGCTCGGTGGCGGCCAGACCTGCCGCGAGCGCGCGCGGCCAGACCTGTCGCGCAGTAGCAGCGTCCATGACCAGCTTCAGTTCAAGTTCATGCATGCGTCATTACCCTGACCAAAGATCCAACGATCAACCATTGCTGCGGCGCGTCCGGCGGAATTGACGCTGATCAAGGACAAGCCAGGCCGGTGATCGCACTATGGCTGATGATACCTCGAAGCAACCAGCCCGCATCGCCGGATTTGGGATGATGTCTGAATTCAACCAGCTGGACAATATCGACGACCCCCTGCTTGCACTCGACCAGTGCCGGGAGGGGGTGCGCAGGCTTTGCGGTGACATGGAGGGGCTGGCTGATCAGCTTGGCGAACGCTATCTTGCGCCGGCGGCGTGCCGCTCGGTATTGAAGCGGCTGCGATGCGAGTTGCCGCTGTGTCATCGCAACGAGGAGCTGGTTTACCGGCTGCTGGTTTCGAGGCAGGCGGGGCCGTCATCGCTGATGCGCTGCGTGGACGTGGCGATCGCCGAGCACAACCGCGCCGAAACCTGCTCGATAGAGCTGGCCGAGCCGCTCAGCGAAGCCCGTGAAGGCATCATGAACTGGAATCCGAACGCACTGGGATACCTGATGCGGCACTGCTTCGAGACCATTGCCCGCCACCTTGAATGGGAAGACGCGGCCATCTTTGCAGACCTTTCATCGCACCTCACCGTTCTTGATCAACGCATCCTGCGCGAAGGCTTCCGCCGCAACTTCCTGACCCTGATGCATGGCGAGGCCTAAACGCTGAGGCATCGCGCACCGGGTTGACCGTAATCAAGGCGGCCTGCCGGGGATGCATTGCAAGCTGAAGCCTCAACCAGGAGAACTTGCAGAAATGAAGTCGTACAAGACGATCCTTGCCGTGGCGCGCGATCCACGGATGGCAGCCGGGCTGTTTGGACAGAGCTTCGACCTCGCATCCCGCTGGGATGCGCACGTCACCGGCATTTATGCCGCCGCGCCCATCGCCGTGCACCCGGCGCTGCGCGGCCGGCAGCTTGACGAATGGATGGAAAGCCGGTTGCGCGAGCAGGCAGCCGCAGCCGGGCATGTGCAGGAGGCGTTCGACAAGGCCGCCCGGGCAGCCGGCGCAGACAGTGCAGAATGGCGCAGCGAAGAGCCTGCGGAAGTGCCGGATACGAGCCGGCCGCTCGAGTTCGCACGCCGCGCCGACCTCGTGATGGTGTGCCGCAGCCAAGGCGATTCCGACTTCATGGATCCGGACCTGATCGTGGAAGACCTGCTGATGGGGTCGGGACGTCCGCTGCTGGTGCTGCCGCGCGCCGATGCACGCGGAACGCCCGGCCAGCGCATCGCCATCGCCTGGAACGGCTCGCGCGAGGCGGCACGCGCGGTGCACGATGCCATGCCGCTGCTGGTTACCGCGCCGGCTGGCAGCGTGCAGATCGTCTGCCCGGGTGAAAAAGCTGACAGCAAAACCTTGCCCTTGGGCGCCGAACTTGCCGAAAGCCTGTCTCGTCATGGCGTTAGCGCCGAGGTTTCGGGCCTCGACAAGCGTCATCTGAATGCAGGGCCTGATGTGCTGGCCCGCGCGGCAGAACTCGGCGCGGACATGCTGATCATGGGAGCCTGGGGCCATTCGCGGCTGCGGGAATTCGTGCTGGGCGGCGCCACCGACACCGCACTTAGGGACAGCACCATTCCGGTGTTCATGTCGCACTAGAGCAACAGCCGTTCAGCTTGAACGGCTAAAGTTGCTCTAGCACTTTGGAACCGGGCATCTTTATCCGATCAGATGAATCGATCTGATCGGATGATGCTCTAGCAGGCATGATGCCGGCTGCCTGCCCACAAGAGGCACAACGAAATGCTGCAAGGCCTGCCGCTGGCTGCAAACATTGCCATCTTTCTCACTGCCGCTGCAGGCGTCTGGGTGGCAGGCCACAGCCTGGCGCGCGATGCGGATGAATTTGCCCGGCGCACCGGTCTTGGCAGTGCTTTCACGGGGCTGGTGCTGCTGGCAACGGTCACGTCCCTGCCCGAGATCGCTACCACCGTAACGGCATCCATCTCGGCACAGCCGGCGCTGGTGCTGGGCAACATTCTCGGCGGCGTCACGGTGCAAACGGCCATCCTGGCGTTTGCCGACGCGACTATCGTGCGCGGTGCACTGACCCGTTACCCACGCAAACCGACCCATGCGCTGGAAGCTGTGCTGCTGATCGCATTGCTGTCGATTCTGCTGGGCGTATGCATATTCGGAGATGCCGAACTCGTCTTCGGCATCGGCGGCGGGGCGTTGCTGCTCGGGCTCGCTTACGGGTTTGCGGTCTGGCTGCTGCGCCACTACGACGCCAACAGCGACTGGGTACCGCTGGACTTGCCCGATCTTCCCGCCGGCGAGGCAGCCACCATGCAATACAGCCAACCGGACATGACCAGCAGACTGCTCGGGGTGCGCATGGCGAGCTTCAGCATGGTCATCCTGGTCTGCGGTGTCGGGCTGGTCTGGACAGCCGATGCCATTGCCAGCCAGTCGGGACTTGGCGCCACCTTTGTCGGTTCGACGGTCCTGGCCGCATCGACTTCATTGCCCGAAGTCAGCACCACCTTCGCCGCAGCCCGGCTTGGCGCCTACACGATGGCAATCTCCAACATCTTCGGCAGCAACCTGATCATGCTGGCCCTGCTGCTGCCGGCGGATGCGCTTTATCGCGGCGGCCCATTGCTGGCCGAAGCCGGCCGCGCCGAAATGCTGACACTTGTGACAGGCATACTGGTAACCGCGGTCTATGTGGCGGGCATGCTGGTCAGGCGGAAGCCGCAAGTGCTGCGCATGGGCATGGACTCTGCCTGCGTGATGGCGATCTACCTGGCTTCGCTGGTCATGCTGTACGCCATTCGCTGAAGTAGACCAACGTAGCAGGCAAGGACCCTTGTTTTTCGGGACGGCAATATATATATTCAAAAAAACGAATGTTTATCTGGAGGTGCACTACCATGGAATATCCGGTCAACATGACGGTCAGGCCCGAGGTAAAGGCGTTCTTCGACCCGGCCACCAACACCATCAGCTACGTGGTAAAGGATCCCGGCAGCCCTTCGTGCGCCGTCGTCGATTCAGTGATGGACATCGACTATGCTGCTGGCCGCATCACCTATGAACATGCCGACGAGATCATCGATTACATCAAGGCCAACGGCCTGAAACTGGAATGGATCATCGAGACCCACGTCCATGCCGATCACCTGTCAGCCGCGCCCTACATCCAGCAGAAGCTGGGCGGCAAGATCGGCATAGGCGAGAAGATCCTCGTCGTGCAGGACACGTTCGGCAAGATCTTCAACGAGGGAACCGAGTTCCAGCGTGACGGCTCGCAGTTCGACCGGCTGTTCAAGGACGGCGACACCTACAACATCGGCACCCTGCAGGCATTCGCCATGTACACGCCGGGCCATACGCCTGCCTGCATGACCCATGTGATGGGCGACGCGGCGTTTGTCGGCGACACGCTGTTCATGCCCGATGGCGGCTCGGCCCGGGCGGACTTCCCCGGCGGCGATGCCGGCACGCTGTATGACTCCATCCAGAAGGTGCTCGCCCTGCCAAGCCAGATGCGGCTGTTCATGTGCCACGATTACGGACCCAATGGCCGCGACATCCAGTGGGAGACCACGGTTGGCGACGAACAGGAGCACAACATTCACGTCGGCAAGGGCAAGACGAAGGAACAGTTCGTCAAGATGCGCACCGAACGCGACGCCACGCTCGACATGCCACGGCTGATCCTGCCGTCGCTGCAGGTCAACATGCGCGCCGGTGAAGTGCCGAAAGACAAGGACGGACGTCCCATGCTCAAACTGCCGATCAACGCCCTGTAAGGCAAAAGGCAATGCCAGGCGGCATCATCGATGCCGCTTCGTCACGCACATCTGAAAGGGAAGAGAGATGGACTTGAAGGCTATCGACAAGGGGCTCTCGGTCAGCCCGCAGATATCGCCTGCCGACGTGGCGGAGATCAGCAAGCGGGGGTTCCGCTCCATCATCTGCAACAGGCCGGACGGCGAAGGCGCCGACCAGCCAACCTTTGCCGAAATCGAGAAAGCGGCGAAGAAAGCCGGCCTCGAAGCCCGCTACCTGCCGGTCGTGTCAGGCCGGGTGCAGGACGAGGATGCAGAGAAGTTCGGGGAAGCGCTCGCGGAACTGCCCAAGCCAGTTTTTGCCTACTGCCGCACCGGCACCCGCTCGGCCACCCTTTGGTCGCTGGATCAGGGAGCCAAGGGCACCCCGCTGCCCGACATCCTGGCTGCCACCAAGCAGGCCGGCTACGACATGTCAGGCGTGGTCCGCCGCATCGCCAACGGCGGCAAGACGCCCACCGACGTGGCCGACGCCTCGCATGACATCGTGGTCGTGGGCGGCGGCGCCGGCGGCATATCGGTCGCGGCAAGCCTGCTGGCGCGCGCACCCGACCTCGACATCGCCATCATCGACCCGGCCGACGTGCACTACTACCAGCCGGGTTGGACCATGGTGGGCGGCGGCATCTTCGAAGCGACCGAAACCGCCAGGACAATGGCTTCGCTCATTCCGCAAGGCGTGCACTGGATCAAGGCTGCCGTATCGGCGTTCGAGCCGCAGGCCAATGCCGTCATTCTCGACGGCTGCCGGGTGGTGAAGTACAAGCGCCTGATCGTTACGCCCGGCCTGAAGCTCAACTGGAACGGCATCCCCGGCCTCGTCGATACGCTTGGCAAGAACGGCGTCACCTCGAACTATCGCTACGACCTTGCCCCCTACACCTGGAAGCTGGTGCAGGAGCTCAAGTCCGGCCGGGCGCTGTTCACCCAGCCGCCGATGCCGATCAAGTGCGCCGGCGCACCCCAGAAGGCGCTCTACCTGTCTGCCGACCACTGGCACCGCTCGGGCGTGCTGAAGAACATCGACATCAACTTCTACAATGCCGGCGGCGTGCTGTTCGGCGTGAAGGAGTATGTGCCTGCGCTGATGGAGTACATCAAGAAATACGATGCGCACCTGCACTTCATGCACAACCTGAAACGGATCGACGGGCCGGCGAAGAAAGCCTGGTTCACCCGTACCGATGCCGAGGGAAAGACCGAGACGGTCGAGACCAGTTTCGACATGATCCACGTGGTGCCGCCGCAGATGGCGCCGGATTTCGTGCGCGTCAGCCCGCTGGCCGATGCGGCAGGCTGGATCGACGTGGACCAGAACACGCTGCGTCACAAGTCGTTCGACAATATCTGGTCGCTCGGCGACGTGATGAACGCGCCCAACGCCAAGACCGCCGCGGCGGCGCGCAAGCAGGCGCCGGTGGTGGCGCAGAACGTGCTCACCGATATGGGCCGGGCGTCCGGCGTCGCTCATTACGACGGCTATGGCTCGTGCCCGCTGACGGTCGAGCGGGGCAAGATCGTGCTGGCCGAGTTCGGCTATGGCGGCAAACTGTTGCCATCGTTCCCGAACTGGCTGATCGACGGCACCAGGCCATCTTACCTGGCGTGGCTACTGAAGGAAAAGATGCTGCCGCCGATCTACTGGAAGGCGATGCTGCGCGGCAAGGAATGGATGGCCAAGCCCGAAATGGTTGGCTGAACCGCAACAGCAGGCACGCTGGCATGCGCTTGGCCTGCAGCCCTTTGACTGGCATTGAAACCGATGAACACCACATCTGCCCCGGCTGCGCGCGGGCTCGCCCGCTATTTTCCCGTGCTGGACTGGGGCCGGCGCTATGACCGGGATGCGCTGACCAGCGACATGGTTGCCGCGGTCATCGTCACCATCATGCTGATCCCGCAATCGCTGGCCTACGCGCTGCTGGCGGGGCTGCCGCCGGAGGTGGGCATCTACGCCTCGATCGCGCCGATCATCCTGTACGCCATCTTCGGCACCAGCCGGGCGCTGGCCGTCGGGCCGGTGGCGGTGGTGTCGCTGATGACGGCGGCGGCGGTCGGGCGGATTGCGGAAGCCGGGATCGCCCGAGTACATCGCGGCGGCGCTGACGCTGGCGTTTCTGTCCGGCGTGTTTCTTGTCCTGCTCGGCGTGCTGCGGCTGGGCTTCCTTGCCAACTTCCTGTCACACCCGGTCATCGCAGGCTTCATCACGGCGTCTGGCATCATCATTGCCGCCAGCCAGCTCAAGCACATTCTCGGCATCAAGGCGTCCGGTCACAACCTGTACGAACTGGTGCTGTCATTGGCCGAACACGTGGGCAGCACCAACCTGATCACGCTGGCCATCGGCGTTGCATCCGCGGTCTTCCTGTTCTGGGTACGCAAGGGATTGAAGCCGCTGCTTGTGCGCTTCGGCCTCAAGCCACGGGCTGCCGACATCATCGCCAAGGCAGGGCCGGTGTTCGCCGTTGCCGTGACCACGCTGCTGGCATGGAGTCTTGACCTCGGCAGCAAGGGCGTGGCGCTGGTCGGCGACGTGCCGCAAGGCCTGCCGCCGCTCACCCTGCCGTCGTTCTCGCCCGACCTGTGGGCAAGCCTGTTCGGCTCAGCCATCCTGATCTCGATCATCGGCTTCGTGGAATCGGTGTCGGTGGCCCAGACGCTGGCCGCAAAGAAGCGCCAGCGCATCGACCCGGACCAGGAACTGATTGGCCTTGGCGCCGCCAATCTTGGCGCCGCCTTTACGGGCGGCTATCCGGTGACCGGCGGTTTTGCCCGCTCGGTGGTGAATTTCGACGCCGGTGCAGAGACGCCCGCTGCCGGCGCCTATACCGCGGTGGGTCTGGCCATCGCCTCGCTGACGCTGACGCCGCTGATCGCCTACCTGCCGGTGGCAACGCTGGCGGCGACCATCATCGTCGCCGTCCTGTCGCTGGTCGACCTGTCGATCCTCAACAAGACCTGGGCCTATTCGCGCGCCGACTTCATTGCCGTGCTGGTGACCATCCTGGCCACGCTGGCGCTCGGCGTGGAGATCGGGGTGACGGCGGGCGTGGTCATCTCGATCCTCATTCACCTGTACAAGAGCTCGCGGCCGCACGTGGCCGAGGTGGGCCAGGTGCCCGGCACCGAGCATTTCCGCAACGTGCTGCGGCACAAGGTGATCACCCATGACGACATCCTGACGCTCCGGGTGGACGAGAGCCTGTACTTCGCCAATGCGCGTTTCCTGGAGGATTACATTTACGACGCCGTGACCAAGCGGCCGCAGCTGAAGCACGTCATCCTTATGTGCCCGGCGGTGAACGCCATCGACATGAGCGCGCTGGAGTCGCTGGAGGCCATCAACGAAAGGTTGAAATCGTCCGGCGTGGCGTTTCATTTGAGCGAGGTCAAAGGCCCGGTCATGGACAGGCTGCTAAAGTCGCGTTTCCTTGACGAGCTGACCGGTCAAGTCTTCCTGAGCCAGCATCAGGCGGTGAGCCAGCTTGCCACGGCTGCGGCAAATTGAACGGATGCGGCGAGGGGCAGCATGGTCAACCGGAAAGGGTGATCTTAAAACGCCGGTTGTTCAGCGCGATTGCGCCGGATTCAGGCAGTGAAACGAGTTGGATTTCGCATGGATTATACCGCGTTTTTCGAGACTGAACTGAAACGCCTCAAGGACGGCGGCAACTACCGGGTATTCGCCGAGCTTGAGCGGCGGATGGGGCAGTTCCCGAAGGCGACGCGGTACAGGCCAGACGGCTCGACGAGCGAAGTCACCGTGTGGTGCTCCAACGACTATCTCGGCATGGGCCAGAACCCGGACGTGATCGCCGCCATGCAAGACGCAATCGCCTCGTGCGGCTCGGGCGCCGGCGGCACCCGCAACATCTCCGGCACCAACCACCAGCACGTCGAGCTGGAGCGAGAACTGGCCAGCTTGCACGGCAAGGAAGCCGCGCTGATCTTCACCTCCGGCTACGTCTCCAACTGGGCCTCGCTCGGCACGCTCGCCTCGAAGCTGCCCAACTGCGCGGTGTTCTCCGATGCCCTCAACCACGCCTCGATGATCGAGGGCATCCGCCATTCCAAGGCCGAACGCTTCATCTTCCGCCACAACGATCCGAAACACCTGGACGAGCTTCTGTCGCAGGTCGACCCCGACCGGGCGAAGCTGGTCGCATTCGAAAGCGTCTACTCGATGGACGGCGACATCGGCCCCATTGCCGAGATCTGCGACGTGGCTGAAAGGCACAACGCGCTGACCTATCTCGACGAGGTTCATGCGGTGGGCATGTACGGCCCCCATGGCGGCGGCATTGCCGAGCGCGAAGGGCTGATGCACCGCATCGACGTGATCGAGGGTACGCTGGGCAAGGCGTTCGGGGTTATGGGCGGCTACATCACCGGCTCGGAAAATCTGATCGACTTCGTGCGCTCGTTTGCGTCGGGCTTCATCTTCACCACCGCCATCCCGCCGGCCATTGCGGCTGGTGCGGTCGCCTCGATCCGGCACCTCAAGCAGTCGAGCGTCGAGCGCGACCGGCAGAAGGTGATGGTGGCGGAACTGCGCAAGCGGCTCGACCGGGCCGGCATTCCGCACATGGCCAATGACAGCCACATCGTGCCGGTGATGGTGGGCGATGCGGCCAAGTGCAAGTGGATCTCCGACTGGCTGCTCGACAATGAGGGCATCTACGTGCAGCCGATCAACTATCCCACCGTGCCCAAGGGCACCGAACGCTTACGCTTCACCCCCACCCCCTTGCACACGGTGGCCGATATCGAGCATCTTGTGGCCGCACTCAACAAGCTGTGGTCGCAGTGCGCGCTGGCAAGGGCTGTGGCGTAGGCGACCCCTGCAACCTTCAGGGGAATGGCATGAGAAACGGTGGCCAGTTGCTGGTGGCATGCCTTCAGGCGCTGGGCGCGCGGCGCGGCTTTGGCGTGCCCGGTGAAAGCTATCTCGCCGTGCTCGATGCACTGCACGATACGCGCGGCAAGGTGGACTTCGTGCTGTGCCGCAACGAGGGCGGTGCCGCCTTCATGGCGGCCGCCCACGGCAAGCTGACGGGTGAGCCCGGCATCTGTTTCGTCACCCGCGGTCCCGGCGCCACCAATGCCTCCATCGGTGTGCACACGGCGATGCAGGATTCCTCGCCGATGCTCCTGTTCGTCGGCCAGGTGGCCACCTTCGACAAGGGCCGCGAGGCGTTCCAGGAAATCGACTACCGGGCCTATTTCGGCACCGTCGCCAAGTGGGTGACAGAGATCGACCAGGTCGACCGAATCCCTGAAATCCTGTCGCGCGCGTGGACCACGGCGTTGTCCGGACGGCCCGGCCCGGTGGTGATCGCGCTGCCGGAAGACATGCTGACCTCGATGAGCGATGCGGCCCCGTGCAAGCCCGTCACCATTCCCGAGGCCGCCCCGGCGCCTGACGCAATCAAGGCGCTGAAGACCGAACTGGAGAAATCCGAGCGGCCCTTGATCATCACCGGCGGCGGCGGCTGGAACGAGCAGGGTTGCCGAAATCTGCAATCGTTTGCCGAGGCCAACGACATTCCGGTGCTGGCGGCGTTCCGATTCCACGACCGCTTCGACAACCTGAGCGAGGTCTATGCGGGCGATGCGGGCGTCGGCATGTTCCCGCAGACCAAGAAGCTGATCTCGGAAGCGGACCTGATCGTTGCAGTCAACGTGCGCTTCGGCGAAATGACCACCGATGCGTGGTCGCTGCTGGAGGTGCCCAACCCGAAACAACGGCTGGTGCACGTGCATGCAAGCGACCGCGAGATCGGCAAGATCTATGCAGCCGACGTGCCGGTGCACGCGGGGCCGAACCAGTTTGCCGCCGCCGTGAAAGGCTTGCGCGTCAAGGGCGAATGGGCCGGATGGCGCCAGGCGGCGCGGGTCGGCTACCTCGCCTATGTCAACGCGCCGGAACAGCCCGGCCCGGTGGACATGGCCGCGATCATGGCGCACCTGAGGGATACGCTGCCCGATGACGTGATCCTGACCAATGGTGCGGGCAACTTCGCCATCTGGCCGAACCGCTTCTTCCGCTTCGGCAAGGGCCAGCGGCTCTTGGCGCCACAGTCCGGCGCGATGGGCTATGGCGTGCCGGCAGCGATTGCCGCCAAGGCCGAACATCGCGAGCGGCTGGTGGTGTGTTTTGCCGGCGACGGCGACTTCCAGATGAACTGCCAGGAACTTGGCTCGGCCATGCAGGCGGGTTGCCAGCCGGTGATCCTCATCCTCAACAACGGCACTTACGGCACCATCCGCATGCACCAGGAGCGCACCTACCCGGAGCGGGTGTCGGGCACCGAACTGCAGAACCCCGACTTCGTGACGCTGGCCAAGGCCTACGGTTTCCATGCCGAGCGGGTGGAAACGACGGCGGACTTTGCGAGCGCCTTTGAGCGGGCGTGCGCGTCGAAGACGGGTGCCGTGCTGGACCTTGCGGTGTCGGCGGAGGCGCTGTCCCCGCGCCAGACCCTGACCCAGATGCGCGAGCAGGGGCTGAAGGCGAAGGGGTGAGCCTTCGGGCTGAACGGCTGCTTTGAGCCCGAAGCTGACATTCGTTTAAACCGCTGAATGACAACTGCTATGGTACGAGTTGGCTTTGACAACCGTTGCTGAAGGCTATTCTTTATGAACACGCGATCCTGGATCGTCATCGTATCAATGGCATTGATGTTGATTGGATCAATGGCATTGATGTTGATGGCGCCCGCAGATCCGTCAGCAGACTCAAATGCGCAACTGCAGAAAAATCAATCCCACGTCCCGGCACCAAAGATCGATCTCTCTGACCCAAATTATGGGATGTATACTTTATATGACCGCGCGCAAATCGATGGTCCAATCACATCGATTACTCTGAAGCTGGACAAGAGAATTACCGTTAGCATATCTAATTTGGGGTCAATCCGAGACGGTCAACTAAATAAAATTGATGATATTACTAGTATTGATCTGGCCTCATACTCTCTGGTAATGATATTTGAGTCGGATGACATTAAAAACAATTTTAATATTCGTAATTCAATTAATAGAATTTCTATTACAAATATGTCTATAAATCCACCATATGTATTAATGAATCGCTCTGTAGACGAAAAACATTGTGAACTTGTTCAAGAAGACTACGATTTGAAGAAAGTCTTAAACAGATCGCCCCAACATATTCATCCGGGTTGCTCGTCCGCTAATATGGAAAAGTACTACTCTGGAGACTTCAAGACGACAAAAGACATAATCTCATGTTTCCCTCCTATGATTGGTCGGAGGGCTTGTCAGCATAGATTTGATTTCAATAATTTTAACATATCAGCTTCCTACGAGTATTCTGATCTACAAGATTGGAAAATAATCAAACAGGAAGTCATTGATTTTCTCGTTCGGTCAACTCAGCCATAAGGAGCCTGCTCAAACGATGAACCTGTTGCCGAGGAATGCCAACTTTAATGCGGCTCTTCGGAAAGTAATGACAAAAGTCAGCTTTGTCCGCATGGCTGCCATCCAACCCTCCTCTCTTCATCGTGGTTGACCGCCTGCCCTAATCTCTCGCAGTCTTCCGCCCATCCTCATTTGCCCCACGGAGACGCTCATGCCCACCATCAACCGCTTTGCCGAGTTTCATGACGAGATCACCGCGTGGCGGCGCGATCTGCACCAGCACCCGGAAATCCTGTTCGAGGTGCATCGCACGGCGGGCGTGGTAGCGGAGAAGCTGAAGGCGTTCGGCGCCGACGAGATCGTCACCGGCATCGGGCGCACCGGCGTGGTTGGCGTCATCCATGGCAAGACCAACGCATCAGGCAAGGTGGTGGGCCTTCGCGCCGACATGGATGCGCTGCCGATAAGGGATATCCGCGACCTGCCCTACAAGTCCACGGTGGAGGGCAAGATGCACGCCTGCGGCCATGACGGGCACACGGCCATGCTGCTGGGCGCTGCGAAGTACCTCGCCGAGACGCGCAATTTCGACGGCACCGTGGTGGTGATCTTCCAGCCGGCGGAGGAAGGCGGCGGCGGCGGGCGCGAGATGGTCAACGACGGCATGATGGACCGCTTCGGCATCCAGGAAGTCTATGGCATGCACAACATGCCCAACCTGCCTGTCGGCCAGTTCGCCATCCGGCCCGGCGGGCTGATGGCGTCAGCCGACCTGTTCGAGATCCACATCGAGGGCCGGGGCGGGCACGCCGCGCAGCCGCACACCAGCAACGACCCAGCCATGGTGGTGGCGCAACTGGTCAACGCGTTCCAGACCATCGTGTCGCGCAACGCCAACCCGATCGAGAGCATGGTCATTTCCGTCACCCAGATTCACATGGGCGACGCGAACAACGTGATCCCGCAAACCGCGTGGATGAACGGCACGGTGCGCACGCTCGATCCCGCCATGCGCGACCTGGCCGAGGCGCGCATGAACACCATTTGCGAGCACGTTGGTGCTGCCTTCGACGCCAAGGTGAAACTGGGCTACAAGCGCAACTATCCGGTGACGATGAACCACGCGGCGGAGACGTCGTTCGCGGCGTCCGTGGCGCGGCAGATCGTCGGCGAGGGCAACGTCAACGAAAACGCCCCGCCGGTGATGGGGGCGGAGGACTTCTCGTTCATGCTGGAAGCCCGGCCCGGCGCGTTCATCTTCGTCGGTCAGGGCGCGGGCGCTGCGCTGCATCACCCCGAATACGACTTCAACGACGACATCATCCCGATCGGCTGCTCGTACTGGGCGAAGCTGGTCGAGACGGCCATGCCGGCCAGCGGCTGAGACTGAAAGCAAAAGCCCCGCCTGCTTGTTCAACAGGCGGGGCTTGATGGTTTCAGGCTTGCGCCAACCCGGTCAGTGCAGGATGCCCAGCAAGGTATCGAGCGAGGCCTTGGCGTCGCCGTAGAACATGCGGGTGTTGTCCTTGAAGAACAGCGGGTTCTCGATGCCGGAATAGCCCGCACCCTGGCCGCGCTTGGACACGAACACCTGCTTGGCCTTCCACACTTCCAGCACCGGCATGCCGGCGATGGGCGAGTTCGGGTCGTCCTGGGCGGCCGGATTGACGATGTCGTTGGAGCCGATGACGATGACCACGTCGGTGGACGGGAAGTCGTCGTTGATCTCGTCCATTTCCAGCACGATGTCGTAGGGCACCTTGGCTTCGGCGAGCAGCACGTTCATGTGGCCCGGCAGGCGGCCCGCCACCGGGTGGATGGCGAAGCGCACTTCCTTGCCCTTGGCGCGCAGCCGGCGGGTGAGCTCGGCCACGTTCTGCTGGGCCTGGGCCACCGCCATGCCATAGCCCGGCACGATGATGACGCTGTCAGCGTCGTCAAGGGCTGCGGCCACGCCTTCGGCATCAATGGCGATCTGTTCGCCCTCGATGGCCTGAGCCGGGCCGGTCGTGTTGCCGAAGCCGCCAAGGATGACCGAGACGAAGGAGCGGTTCATCGCCTTGCACATGATGTAGGACAGGATGGCGCCCGACGAGCCGACCAGCGCGCCGACCACGATCAGCAGATCATTGCCCAGCGAGAAGCCGATGGCAGCCGCTGCCCAGCCCGAATAGGAGTTGAGCATCGACACCACCACCGGCATGTCGGCACCGCCAATGCCCATGATCAGGTGGTAGCCGATGAACAGCGCCGCCACGGTCATGATGGCAAGCGGCAGCACGCCGCCGGACATGATGTACCAGACCAGGCACAGCACCGAGATGGCCGCAGCAGAGGCGTTCAGCGCATGGCCGCCCGGCAGCTTGACGGCGGCAGAGGTAACCTTGCCGGCCAGCTTGCCATAGGCGATGACGGAACCGGTGAAGGTAACCGCGCCAATGAACACGCCGAGGAACAGCTCGATACGCAGGATGTTGTGCTCGACTTCCGTCTTCTTGGCGAGCAGGGCGGCAAAGCCTTCCAGGCCTTTTCGGGCCGTATCGTCCATGGCCAGCACGTTGCCCAGCTCGATGTGGGCGTTGTAGCCAACGAACACGGCGGCGAGGCCAACCAGCGAGTGCATGGCCGCGACCAGTTCGGGCATCTCGGTCATCTGCACGCGCTTGGCCACGTAATAACCGATCAAGCCGCCTGCCGCGATCAGCACGACGGACAGCAGCCAGAGGCCGGAGCCCGGGCCGATCAGCGTGGCGAACACCGCCAGCGCCATGCCGGCAATGCCGTACCAGACCGCGCGCTTGGCGCTTTCCTGGCCCGACAGACCGCCCAGCGACAAGATGAAGAGGACGGCGGCGACGACATACGCTGCAGTGGTAAATCCGAATTCCATTGCCCCTTACCCCTTTTAAGACTTCTGGAACATGGCAAGCATGCGCCTCGTGACCAGGAAGCCACCGAAGATGTTGATGCCTGCCATGAACACCGACAGGGCGGCCAGGATGATCACCAGCCACGAGCCCGAACCGATCTGCATCAGCGCGCCCAGAATGATGATGGAGGAGATGGCGTTGGTGATCGCCATCAGCGGCGTGTGCAGCGAGTGCGACACGTTCCAGATCACCTGGAAGCCGACGAACACCGCCAGCACGAAGACGATGAAGTGCTGCATGAAGCTTGCCGGGGTGTAGAGACCGGCCAGCAGCATCAGCGCGCCTCCAATGGCCAGCAGGGTGACCTGCTGCTTCGTCTGCGCCTTGAAGGCGGCAAGCTCTGCTGCGCGCTTTTCTTCCGGCGTCAGTTCCCTGGCCTTTTCCTTGGGTTTGGCGGCGGCGATGGCCTGCACCTTCGGCGGCGGCGGCGGATAGGTGATCTCGCCGGCATGGGTGACGGTGGCGCCACGGATGACATCGTCCTCCATGTTGTGAAACAGCTTGCCGTCCTTGCCGGGCGTCAGGTCCGTCATCATGTGGCGGATATTGTTGGAGTACAGCGACGAGGCTTGCGCGGCCATGCGCGAGGGGAAGTCGGTGTAGCCGATGATGGTCACGCCGTTGGGAGTGACGATCTTCTCGTCCATCCTGGTCAGCTTGCAGTTGCCGCCCTTTTCAGCGGCAAGATCGACGATCACCGAGCCCGGCTTCATGGCCTTGACCATGTCCTCGGTCCACAGTTCCGGGGCTTCCCGGTTGGGGATCAGCGCGGTGGTGATGACGATGTCCATGTCCGGCGCCAGCTCGCGGAACTTGGCCAGCTGCGCCTCGCGGAATTCAGGGCTCGAAACCGAGGCATAGCCGCCGGTGGCGGCACCGTCCTGCTGTTCGTCCTTGAAATCGAGATAGACGAATTCAGCCCCCATCGAACTCGACCTGCTCGGCCACTTCGGGGCGCACGTCGAAGGCATAGGTGATGGCGCCGAGGCTGACCGACGTGCCGATGGCCGCAAGGCCGGCAACGCCGGCTCCGACGACCAGCACCCTGGCTGGCGGCACCTTGCCGGCAGCCGTGACCTGGCCGGTGAAGAAGCGGCCGAAATTGTTGCCGGCCTCGATGACGGCTCGGTAGCCGGCGATGTTGGCCATCGACGACAGCGCATCCATCTTCTGGGCGCGGGAGATGCGCGGCACCATTTCCATGGCGATGACGTTGGCGCCGGACTTCTTCGCGGCGTCCATGCCTTCCTTGTTGGCGGCCGGGTTGAAGAAGGATATCAGCGTCAGGCCTTCGCGCAGATGCTTGAGCTCGGCCTTGGACGGCTGGCGCACCTTGGCAACCACGTCGGCCTGCTTCCACAGGTCCGCAGCGGTCTTGACCACCTCGACACCGGCGGCCTTGTAGGCTTCATCAGAAAAGCCCGCCGCCTCGCCGGCGCCCGACTGGACCAGGCATTCATAGCCCAGTTTCTGCAGGAAACCGGCGCTTTCCGGCGTCATGGCGACGCGGTTCTCACCGGCAACGGTTTCCTTTGGTGTGCCAACCTTCATCAAGTTGCCTCCCGAAATGACAGATGGTTCAGCGGTTTTAAGGCTGTCAGCCTGCACAATCCAGCCCCTGCCGCGCACAGACCGGCCTATCGATATGATTTTGCGTTATCCTGCAACAGTGCAGAATGTCACTGGACGCCAAAAGGTTCCACGATGCGGGATAGGCTCTGACGGCAGTCAGACGGCACCGGACCGCAGATACTCCAGCATGGTCGCGGCAGCGGACACCCCGACCGGGACACCGGGCGGATTGTCGGCAAGGCCGGGCTCGATGAACATCCGGCGGATGTGGCCGTCCTCTACGAACATGGAGTAGCGCCAGCTGCGCATTCCCATGCCGGTGGTCGTGCGCTGCACCAGCATGCCCATCAGCCGGGAGAAATCGCCGTTACCGTCCGGCAGCATCATCACCTTGGCGATGTCATGTGCCTTTGCCCACTGGAACAGCACGAACGGGTCGTTCACCGACAGACACACAACCTTGTCTGCTCCGGCTGCTATGAGGTCATCATGCAGACCCTCATATCCCGGCAGATGGCTTTCGGAACAGGCGGGCGTGAAAGCGCCCGGCACGGCAAACAGCACAACCTTGCAGCCGGCGAAGACGTCAGCGCTGGTCAGTTGCGCCCACTCAAACGGGTTCGCACCACCCAGCGCGTCATTGCGCACGCGCACATTGAAAACGGTATGTGGAACAGTCTGGGGATGCATGGGCGTGACCTTGTGAATGGAAGTGAATGAATCCGCTTCTTTAACGCGATACAGCTGCCGTGTCAGATCTCGCCGCGCCGCTTGCGCTCGGCGTCGTCCCAGGCGGTGAGCGCCTGGTAGTCCGGCACGAAGCCCAGCCCCTTCTGGGCGTCGGACGATACGGCATCCTGCGAGGTGACCACGTCGACCAGCGCGGGTGCATTGGCGATGGCGCGCTCAATGGCGGCCGGCAAATCTGCCGGGTCTTCCACCCGCTCGCCGTGTGCACCCAGCGCCCGGGCCATGGCTGCATAGTCTGCATGGCGCAACGTGGTGCCGACGACGCGGCCGCCATAGTTGGTGTCCTGGTCGAAGCGCTCGATGTTCCAGGCGGCGTTGTTGGACACGATCCATACCGGCGTCGCGCCATGGCGGACGGCAGTATCAATCTCCATGGCATTGAGGCCGAACGCGCCGTCGCCATTGACGGAAATCACCTGACGGCCCGGGAACGCAAGACTTGCAGCGACCGCGAACGGCACGCCGACGCCGAGGCAGCCGAAGGCGCCTGCGTCCATGTAAGTCGAGGCCTCAAGCCCGATGCGGGCGAAGCTCAGCAGGTCGCCGCCGTCGGCAATGGCGATGTAGCCAGGGTTGGCCTTTGCCCTGATGGCGTCGAAAATGGCCATCGGGTGGATCTTGCCATCAGCGCCGGTTTGTGGGGTTCTGGCGGCATCACCCCTTGCCGTGCGCTCCTTCTGCTTCGCGCGCATGGCCGACAGCCAAGCCTCATCCCGCGCGCCGCGGTCATTGCCCAGCGCATCGGTTATGGCGTCGAGTGCGAGGCCGACATCGGCCAGCAGTTCCGGGCTTCCCCGCCGGTTGTCTATCAGCTCACCTGCCGTGTCGGAGATGCGGATGAAACGGGCATCGCCATAAACGGCAGGCGAGCCGTAGGCGGTCTGGTAGTCGAGCTTGCGGCCCAGCACGATGACGAGGTCGGACTGGCCCATCACCGCGCCGCGCACGGCGCCCGCGAACGCCGGGTGGTCCGATGGCACCAGTCCCCGGCTCTCCTGGGTATCGAGGTAGAGCCCATCGACGGCATCGAGAAACCGCACCAGTTCCTTCGATGTATTGCGCGCGCCTCGCCCGGTAATGACCAGCGGCCGCTTCGCCGCGCGGATGGCAGCGGCAGCTTCAGCCACGGCGTCCGGGTTCGGCTGCAGCTTGCGGCGGGGCGTGCCGTTCAGCCACTCGTCGAGCACCAGTTGTGGCTGCACGTGAGTGCGCAGCACGTCGGTCGGGATCTCGATATAGGAGGGCCCCGGCTCTCCCATGTCGCCAAAGGCGCGCGAGATGGCCTCATCCATTTCGCGCAACACCTGGTCAGCCACGCGGGCGGTGCGGGAATAGCGGCAGACGGGCTTCAGGATGTCGACATGCGGGATGTCCTGCAGCGGCCCCATGTTGGCTTGCGGCCGCGACGTGCAACCGCCGATGAGCAGGACGGGCACGCGGGCGAGCGATGCGTTTGCCATGGCGGTGACGGTGTTGGTGACGCCGGGGCCTGCCGTCACCATGGCAACGCCGAGCATGCCGGTGAGCTCGGCGTGGGCGTGGGCCATGTGCACGGCGGCGCGCTCGTCGCGCACGTCGATGATGCGCACCCCGGCCTGGGCAAGGTAGTCCCAGATCGGCTGGATATGACCGCCCTGCAGGCCGAAGATGCGGTCGATGTCGCGGGCCTTCAGGGACCTGGCGATCCAGGCGGCAACGCTGAGGGGATCATCGTTCAGGTCCTGGCGGGGGATGTCGCGAGCACTCACGGTCATTGGTGTGTCGTCCTTGTTTCTGAAGCGGTGGTCAGCCGAGCCGCTCGCGCAGCAGGCGGTGGAGGATCTTGCCGGTGGCGTTGCGCGGCATCTGGTCGGGCGTGATGAAGATGATCGAGCGGGGGCGCTTGTAGCCGGCCAGCTTGTCGCGGCACCACTCGGTGAGCGCTGCATCATCCAGCGATGATCCCTCGCGGCGGACGACGGCAGCGGTCACCCGTTCGCCCCACTTTTGGTCAGGCAGGCCGATGATGGCGACGTCCGAGACTGCCGGGTGGGAGCCGATGACCGCCTCGACTTCGGACGGGTAGACGTTCTCGCCACCGGTGATGATGACGTTGTTCTTGCGGTCGATCAGCCTGATGTAGCCGTCTTCGTCGCGGATGGCGATGTCGCCGACGCTCATGTATTGCCCGCGGAAGGCTTCGGCCGTCTTGGCCGGATTGTTCCAGTATCCGGTGAACGTGTAGGGATTGCAGGAGTAGAGTTCGCCGGGCTCGCCGTCCGGAACTTCGTTGCCATCGGGATCGAGCAGCCGGACAGGCGCTGAACCAATGGTCTCGCGGCCCACGGTGCCCAGCTTGTCGAACTGCTCTTCGGGATGCAGCATGGTGACCCAGCCGCCTTCGGTAGAACCGTAGAGTTCGAACAGTCCGGTATTGGGGAACATCTCCATCACCGCGCGCTTGGTATCTGCGCGGGCCGGGGCCGATGAGATCATCAGCTTTTCCACCCGGTCGAAGCTGGCCTTGCCGCGTTCTGCAGGCGGCACATCGAGCATCATGGTGTAGTGGGTCGGCACCAGCGAGGTGAAGGTGGTGCCGGTCTCGCCCATCGTCCTCAGGCACAGCGCGGGATCGAAACTCGCTTGCGAGAATATGGTAACGGCAGCACCGGCGTAGACGAACGCCGAGAAAAAGAAGAGTGAGTTGGCATGGCACATGGGCATGACCAGCAGTGCGTTGTCAGCCCGGCGCGAGGCCAGCTCGACGCAGGTCATCAGCGCCAGCATTGCGATGCCGCGATGGGTGCGGATGGCACCCTTGGGACGCCCGGTGGTGCCGGAGGTGTACATCAGGCACCAGATGTCATCCGGCGCAACGGCTGCGTCCGGTTCTGCATCGGATGCGGCCGCGATCAGGTCTTCGTATCGCCGCCACCCACCTTCTGCCTTGCCGTCCCCGATCACAATGAAGCGGTCTGCCGGGATATCGAGACTGCCGCGCACGGTCTCGATGGTGGGCAAGAGCACATCCTCGCAGATGATCGCCGTCGCGCCAGAGTTCTCGACGATGTACTGCGCCTCGACGCCGGTGAGGCGGAAATTGATCGGCACGGCGATGATGCCGGCCTTGGCGGCGGCAACGAAGATTTCTGCCCATTCGATGCGGTTGTAGGCAAGCACGGCCACCCGGTCGCCCCTGACCATCCCCAACCCGGCAAGCGCATTGGCAAGGCGGCAGGCGCGCTGGTTCCAGAGCCTGAAGGTCATGGCGCGGTAGAGATCGCGAGCGCCGATACGATCCGGCTGGAGGCGGGCCTGGGCGGCAAGGACCTGGCCAATATTGAGCGGTTCGGTGACGGTCATGGCTGGCCCGGGTCCTGTGCGGAGAAATTGCTGGCGAGCAGTTTGGCGGCGCGGGTGGCGTGCCCGGTCATCAGTTCGCCGGCCCGGTCAGCGTCTCCTGCCAGAACAGCCTGCGCGATTGTCTCGTGCTGGTACCAGATGTCGTGCGGGGGCTCGGCGTGGCGCAGCACATCGCCCATAACCCGGCGCAGGTAACGCCAGTGCGGTTCAGCGGTCTGGGCAAGCAGCGGGTTGCCTGACACGGCATAGAAGAGCTGATGGAAGGCTTCGTCCTCGCGCACCATGGCGGGCACGTCACCACGATCCACGGCCTGCCTTCCCGCGGCAAGAATGGCGCGGACCCGCTTTTCGAAGTCACTTGCGACCAACTCGCCGGAAGCAATACGGAAGGCCACGTTGCGGGCCGCCAGCCCGTCGAGCAGGGCGCGCACCTCGTAGTGGTGGTGCATGCTCTCCACATCGAGAGGCGAAACACGCAAGCCGCGCTTGCCGGCTTCCTCCACCAGGCCATCCGCCTTGAGCAGGGCCATTGCCTGCTGCACCGGCTGGCGCGATACGCCAAGCCGTTCGGCCAGCTGCTCCTGCTTCAGGTGGGTGCCGGGAGCGAGATTGCCGGAACAGATTTCATCGAGAATGGCCTGGTAGACCTGTTCGGCAAGGGCGGGCGCCGTCTGGATCATGTTCATGCGCAAAATCCACATTCTGAATTCAGAATTCGAAAAAGAAAACAGAAGCCCTTCCGATTGTCAACGGACAAGCTGAAAACACACACCCCGCCCGTGCGCCAGACTGAAGGCCAGGCTGCATGCCGCGTCTCATAGGTTGTATTTATTATAATTAAATATACTTTTGATTGCATATTTGTGTTGACCGAAGCCGATTCGGCCGGTGAAGGCCGTTTTCATTTCTCCTCCCGAATTGGGAGCCGGGTTGGGAAGTCTTTCCGGATACGTTTAAAAAATCACACTATTTCAGACAGTTGGCAATGGCACACCACTTGCGCGCGTCCCCCTCGGCTAATCGGAAGTCCAGGCTTCCATCGGGAGAAATGACATGACCAATCGGACCCGGCTTGCATTGTGCGTGCTGGCGCTTTCGGGTGCCCTCGGCACCGGCGGCTGCTCGTCAGGCATTGCCGTCAATGACGACATCCAGATGCGCCCCGCGTCGGCGAGGCTCGAGCCAGCGCCTGTGCAGGTGGCGCGAGACCCGGACACCTGCCGGGTGCGGCGCGCGCCCATCCGGTCCGCCAGCCTGCCTGACTCGCTGCGGCAGCTGGAACGGGCAGAGGCCGTGCTGTCCAAAGGCGACACGGTCAGAATCGATGTGGCCGATGGCGAAGAGTTTTCCGGCACGCACACGGTCAACATCGATGGCAGCATTGCGCTGCTCTTTACCGGCCAGGTGCAGGCCGCCGGCCGCAGCGCCCGGGAATTGGGGAAGGCGATTGAGGTCAGGCTGGTGAAGGGCGGCTTCTTCCCGGCCGGCACGGCGGTCGTGTCAGTCGTGCCGATGGCATGGGCGCAAATCCAGGTGGCCGTATCGGGTGCGGTCTTCGAACCCGGCCGCGGCCACATCAACGAGTTCAACGCCGAGAAGACGTCTCCTGTCGTGATGGCCAGCGCCGGTGACGGCACCCGGATGCGCTTTATCGATGCCGGCATCCGCTCTGCCGCCGGGGTGCGCCCCGACGCAGACCTCACCGCAGTGCAGCTGACCCGCAACGGCACCACCCACACGGTAGACCTTTCCGGCGTCTTTACCGGCACGGCGACGCCGGACATCGCGCTCATGAACGGTGACAGCATCCACGTGCCATCCACCGGCTGTCTTGAGACCGGCCTGATCCGGCCTTCCGTGCTGACGCCTGCCGGCATCCGCATCTTCATTTCCAACCTGACGCAACCGGCCGCCTCCAACAATGCCGCGGCGATCGGCAAGAATTCCACCGAACTGCCCTATGGCAGCCGGCTGATGGATGCGGCCGTGTCGGGCAACTGTGTTGGCGGCGCGGTGGCCAGCAATGCCGGGCGCTCCATCGTGCTGATTTCGAAGAACCCGATGACCGGACGCGAAGAGGTGATCGGCCGTGACATCGAGGAGGTCATGGCCGGGGTGAACGATGCAAGCGTCAACCCCTACCTGATGCCGAATGATGCGGTGGCCTGCTACGACAGCGCGGTGACCAATGTGCGCGAGGTGGCCCGGACCGTCACTGACATCCTGAGCCCGTTCACCTTGAGGAAGAGCGCGTTCTGAGCGCGGATGAACAGGTGAACAAGATGAACGCCAGATCCGAATTTCATCCTGCGGCAGCGCTGCCGGGATTGCCATCGGCTGCAGGTCCCAATCGCCCGGACGCCGAGAAGAAGCTCTACGAGGTGCTGCGCAAAGTGCTCAGCTGGAAGGGCAATCCGCTTTACCGCAACCGGCGCTATGCGGTCGTGCTGCTGCCGCCGTTGCTCGCCGTGTGGTCGCTGGTTGCCGCCTATTGCCTGCTATGGCCGGAAACGTTCCGCAGCGAGATGGTGCTGAACCTTCCAGGCGCCGGCGCCAGCGCCAGTATCAACCTCAGCGATATCGGCCAGACCTCGACCGGCGCCGGCTCAGCGTTCGGCGACAAGTCGATGAGCCCGAAGATCATCTACCAGGAGATTGCCCGCAGCAGCCGGGTGCGCGGCATGGCGGCCAAGCGGCTGGGAATCCCGTTTGCCGAGTTTCCCGCCCCCCGCATCAAGCTGGTGGACCAGACGGCGCTGATGACCATCATCATGGACGCCCCCTCACCGGACGAGGCGCAGCGCTTCAACGAGGTGCTGCTGCAAGAGTTGTCGGCGCAGCTGGACGTGCTGCGCCGCGACGAGATCGACCGGCGTGCCGACTCGGTAAGGACATCGCTGTCCGACGTCGAACGCACCCTTCAGGCGGCCCGGCGCAAACTGCTGGAGTTCCAGGCGAACACTCCCGTAGTGTCGCTGGAGCACTTCCAGGCAATGGCGGTCAACCTGGAGCAGCTGCAACAGACGCTCACGGGCCGCAAGGCGGAACTGGAGCAGACGGCCCAGGAGGCTGCCCGCCTGGAGCAGCTGCTGGGCCTGCGCGCCGGCCTTGCGGCATCGGTTCTGGAGTTGCAGGCAGATCCCGCAGTTGCCGGCCTGCTGGCCCGCCGCGCCGAAGCCCTGAAGGAATATGACGGAAACCTCGACCGCTGGGGCCCCAACCATCCCAAGATGATGTCGATGCGCAAGCAGGTGACAGCAACCGAACAGGCCCTGAAGCGCCATGCCGCGCGCCTGCTGCCGGACGATGCCGGCAAGCTGGTTGACGTGCTGGCGATTGCCGATGCGCAGAGCAAGCAACTGGATCTGATGCATGCGCTGGTGCAGGCCGACGTGCGCCGCTCCGGGCTTGAACTTGCAGTCAGTTCGCTGGCCGGATCGATCGAGGAACTGCGCCGCAAGATCGAAGCGGCCTCTCCCGCAGCTGCCCGGCTGGCAGACCTCGAACGGGACCACAAGATCGCCGAGACGGTGTTCTCCTCGGCGCTGGCGCGCGTCGATACGGAGCGGCAGGACATCTATGCGTCCTATCCGCTGATCCAGGTGCTGGCACCGGCATCGCTGCCGGTCGCGCCTGCCGGTCCACGCCGCATGTTCGCCGTAGCCGGCGGCATCGTCGGCAGTCTCTTCATCCTCCTGGCAGTAGCGTTGTTATGGTACCGGCACAACCTCACCCGCAAACTCTTGAAGAACGCCTAGTTTTTTACGGGCTGGCGGGCACCTGGGCACTCTATGTGCTCGGCGCGCTGTATGCGGCCGCGCCGGTGCTGGGCTGGGTGCTGGTCATGTGGCTTGCCTTCAAGTGGCTGGTGCAGACGCCCCGGACGCCGCTGGAACAGCGCGTCTTCATTCCCGTTGGCGCCTGGGTGTGGATCATCGCCATGCTGGTCATGCAGGTGGCGCTGGTCGCCGGGCACCTCAACTTCGACCTCGGCGTGGGCGCCACCATCAAGTCCAGCATCGGCTGGGCCAAGGGATGGGCGCTGATGGCGATCTTCATCGTGGCGGGCGCGGCACTGCAGGTGCGGCCTGCCATCGTCTACCGGGCAGCCTGCCTTGTGGGCCTGCAAACGCTTCTGCTGACGCCCCTGTTCATCGCAGCTCCCTTCGCCGGGTTACCCGAGGTATTGTATACCTCACCACTCAGGGCCATCGGCGGACCGGGACCGGAATTCTTTCAGGTCGAGCTCTATGCCCGCAACGCGGGTTCCGGGGCATTGCGCTGGCGGTTCTTTGCGCCGTGGGCACCGGCGGCCGGCTTTGCCTCGATCATCCTGCTGCTGCTGTCGTTCAGGGACGGCGACTGGCGCTGGCGGCTGGCGGGGTGCGGGGGCGCGGTGATCATGTGCCTGATGTGCCAGTCGCGCCTTGCGCTGCTGGCGATGATCGCGGTGAGCGCCGTCACCTACGTTCTGTCGCGGCTGAAAGAACCGTCAATGGCCTGGCTCGGGGCTGCCGGGTTTACCCTGGGCGGCTTCATCGCCCTTCCGCTGATGGAAGCGCTGCAGGCACTCGAAGAACGGTTTACGCAGGCGCGGCCCGATTCAAGCCGGGTGCGCGCTGCGCTGGGCCGCATCGCCCTGCACCGCTGGCAATCCGAGGCGCCGGTGTTCGGTCATGGCGTGGTGGAGCCCGGCCCGCACCTGGTGGAGTATATGCCGATCGGTTCGCATCACAGCTGGTTTGGCCTGCTGTTCGTGAAGGGCGCGGTGGGCTTTGCGGCGCTGGCCGTGCCGATGGTCTGGACCACCGCCGAGATGCTGATCCGCGCCCAGTCCAGCACCACTGCGCGAACCGGGCTGGCGGTGATGCTGACCTTGTGGCTGTTCACCTTCGGCGAGAACCTGGAGATCCAGGTCTACATGTACTGGCCGGGCCTGGTGATCATCGGCATCGCCTTGCGCGAAGCGTGGCTGCGCGCCACCGCAACTCGCGGCTGAGCATTCTCAAGTCCAACCCCAGACAGTAAAGGGCCGGCCTTCCTGATCAGGAAGACCGGCCCTCGATGCTGCGGCGGCGCGCTGTTTGGCTATCGGGGAGGGTCAGCGGGCTGGCGGCAGCAAACGGCACTCAGTTGTCAGGCTTGCGGGCTCACCCCCAGTCTGCCGCGCAGCGCCGGCAGCCAGCGGCTGCGGGCGGCCTGGCGCATGGCAACGATGCGCTGCACAGGAAGCAGGCAGCCGGCAGCGATGGCCAGCACCGTCGATGCGGTGCGCGCAGGTTCCTCGATCGCCATGCCCGGCCAAGCTGCCACCGCACGGCAGAAATACTTCATGCCCGCCATGGCAGAGCCCGCGTGAACGCCGCGGCGGGCATAGTAGCGAAGCTGGTAGGCGCGCGCCTGGGCGCCGTAACGGGCCGCCACTTCCGGGGCATAGCCAGCCACCTTGTCATGCATGCGGCACCAGTAGTGATACATCGCGTCGGCGTTGGCGGACAGGCCGCCACTGACGATGCGGTAGCGGGTCAGCGGCGCCGGCAGCCCCTCGAACTTCCAGGTGGTCAGGCAGGCAATCCGCATCCAGCACTCGATGTCTTCGCTGTACCGGAAATCCTCGTCGAACCAGTGATGCTCGGGCTCGCCATGGCGGCTGTCCACGAACCGGATGGCGTCCAGCGCCTTGCGGCGGAACACCGGTGCCGAGCCATTGCCGACCGGGTTGCGGCAGAACACATCGCGCACGGTGATGTCACGGGTCTTGGGCGACTGGAACAGGCCAAGGCTGCTGCCGTCGCCATCGATCAGTTCGCTGGCGCTGTAGCTGACGCCAATCTCCGGATTGGTACGCATGTGTTCGAGGTGAGCGGCCAGCTTCACCGGCAACCAGAGGTCGTCGGAATCGAGCAGGGCGATGAAGCGGCCCCTTGCATGGCGAATGCCGGTATTGCGGGCGCCGGCAAGGCCGCGGTTCGCCTGCGAGATGATGCGGATGCGGGGATCCTTGAAGGCGCGGCAGATATCGAGACTCGCGTCCTTGCCGCCGTCATCAACAATGATCAGTTCAAAGCTGCTGAAGGTCTGCTGCAGCACCGAACCGATGGCCGCAGCCACGTAACGCTCGACATTGTAGACGGGCATGATCACGGAAACTTCCGGCGTCATGACGGTTATCCTTTCAGATTGGCGGCGGCAGCGAGCCGGGGACGGATGCGAAGCGGCACTGCCGCAAGCCTGCGGGTCACCAGGGCCGGATCGATCAGCAGAGCGTGGGCCAGGTAGCGGCAGGTCTGCCCAAGGCCGGCCTTCAGGCGCAACGCCCGGCGGGCCAGGTAGAGCAGGTTGTCGGCGCGCGCGCCCACGATGATGCGACCCACTTCTGCCGGCGAATGCAGCCAGGCCAGATGCGCCATCACTTCCCAGCCGGCGCGCATGGCCTCGAGGTTAGATGAAAGACCACGCGGATTGGTGCGGTAGCCCATCAACACCTCGTTGATGCCTTCGATCTTCCAGCCGTGCAGCGCCGCCATGACCATCCACAGCTGGTCCTCGGCATGGTTCAGGCGGGTCTCGAAATAGCCGGTGTCGTCGAACACCTCACGGCGCACGGCCAGGTTGGAACAGGTGGTGGCGGGGTTGCCGCGAAGCAGGCTGTCGAGACCGATCTCTCCGATCTCGAAGGTGCTGGCGCGGCCGGTCGGATTGGCGTGTTCGTCGAGAATGTCGACGCGGCTGAAGGTGAAGCCGAGCTCCGGTTGTGCGGCCAGCTTGGCCAGTACGCGGGACAGGTAGTCGCGATACCAGATGTCGTCAGCATCAAGGAAGGCAATGACCGGCGCAGTCGACTTCTTGATGCCGGTATTGCGGGCCGCCGATACCCCGGCATTGAGCTGGCGTACGATGCGGATGCGCGGGTCCTGACCGGCCAACCCCATCAGCTTGTCCAGCGTGTCGTCCGACGACCCGTCATCGACAGCGACGATCTCCCAGCCGGGCTCACTTTGGTCCTGCACCGAGGCGATGGTACGGGCGATGGTGGCCCCGGCATTGTAGCAGGGGATGACAACCGAAATCTTCGGAGCGGGCGCATTCATGACACGGCTTCCTTCATGGCTGGGACAGGCTGCCGGATCACCAGCCATGTGAGCAGGGCCGGCAGCACGAGATTGAGAACGAGAAGCGACATGGCCACGGTGATGAGCCCGAACGGGGCGCTGGCCAGAACGCAAGCCACAGACGAGACTGTCAGCAGCAGGTTGATGTTGAACTCCAGGCCTGCCTGGCCGCGGGCGCGCAACAACTGCTGCACGGACCGCCACAGCGGCAGCGCCAGCGCACCGGTGCACAGCAACATCACCAGCGGCACCGCGTCGGTCCACTTGGCGCCGAACACCAGCGGCACGTACCATGGCGCCAGCAGCACCTGTGCCAGGATCAATGGCGCAATGACCGCATAGATCATGCCGGTTGAACGCTGCCAGTTCTCCTGGATCTGGCGGGCATTGCGGCCGGCGCAGATCTCGGGCAGCAGCACCAGTGCAAATGCATTGACCAGGCCAGTGGTGATGCCGACGCCTGCGTTGAAGGCGAAGTAGTAAAGACCGGCCGCCTCGATGCTGATGAGCTTGGCGATGATCAGCTTGTCGGCGTGGGTGCGCAGCGCCTGCAGGCACTCGCTGCCCAGCACCTTGCGCGAGTACTGCCAGCATTCACGCATCACATCGCGGTCCGGCGTGGCCTCAGGCTGCCACGTTTCAAGGCGGCGGTAGACCAGCACCCACACGATGGCGCAGACGAGCTTGGGCCAGACCACGGCCCAGACGCCGAAGCCTCCAATCACAAGGCCCGCCACCAGAAGGTTGTCGAGCGACAGCTGCATGGTCAGCATGGCAGCCGTCACTTTTGCCCGGCGTGCGCGCTGCACCCGGAACACGTTCACCGAGGCAAAGGGATAGATCATCAGCGGCAATGCGAGGCCAAGCACCAGCCAGGCGAGTTCAGGCTCGCCATAGGCATGAGCAACCGGCCAGGCCACCGCCAGTTGCACGGCGAATACCGAGCCGTACAAACAGAACGTCAGCCGCCGGGTGGCCGTGCAGACCGCTCCCAACCGCTCATCAGCAGCCTTGATGACGGCCGCGCCGAGACCCGAAGAGGTCAGCACCCGCAGCAGTTCGGCGGTCGTCATGGCGATGGCGACCAGGCCGAATTCCCATGGGGTGAGGTAGCGCGCCATGACGATGGCGGTCGCCAGCCGGGTAAGCCGGTTGGCGCCTTCCGACAGGACCATCGCTGCCATGGCGCCGGCGAATGACCGCCCGCCAGACAGCCGGTCACGCAGTTTCGCGAGCGGTTTCATGCTGCGTCCTCAAGGGCCGCAGCAAAGTGCTGGCGCACGTCAGCCGCGATCAGGGCGGGGTTGAATGACGCGTCGGCCGAACGCTCGATGGCGCTGATGTCGATGCCGGCGGTGCCACCGCCCAGCGCCGCGCCGGGCTGGCGCAACCGGCGGCAAAGGTCTTCGCCCTTGTTGGAATAGTGCAGGACATAAGGCACCTTGCCCGCCGCCAGGCGCAGCACGGCAGTGTGATAGCGCACTGCCACCGCGATGTTGACTTCGGCCAGGATGGCCTGCAGCAGCTGCCAATGTTCAATGCCCGGCTCATCACATCCGAACGGATCGATCACCCGGACGAAGGGGTATGCCTCAACCAGCGCGTCCGCCATGTGGCGGTCGGTGTCCGAGACGCTGCAGTCGGCCTGAAACAGCAGGGCAACCTGATGGCCACGGCCTGCCAGCTGCTGAACGACATGACCCAGCTCCGACATGATTGCCGCGTCACCAGCGCCGTAGTGCGAACTGCCGCCGCGCAGCGAGACAACCGTTGTCCGCTCCGGCGCGAGACCTTGTGAGTCCAGCAGTTTCCGGGCCTCGTTCCGGTGGGCGGCATCGGGCTGGAGCACGAAAGCCGTGTCGAATGACAGCTCGACCTTCACGCCCATCGCCCGCAACCGCCGCTCGCTTTCCTCGTCGCGCACGGTAACGCTGCTGAGCTGGCGGAATACGCGGCTGAGATAGCGAAGGGCGAGGCCGCGGCACGACGGTGGCAGTGACTGGCCGAACACGAATGCAGGCTGGCGATGGCCGGCCAGCTCTCGCGCAAGGGAGAGGAACTTGCGGGTCACGAGAGCCGGCCGGCTGTTGTTGAAGATGTCCCCGCCAACGCCGACGCGAGCCAGCGGCTGCGTATCAGCGCGTACGGGGCCGAGGCCTTCGACGCGGGTGGGATTGTCTTCATTCAGGGAACATGAGGCTGCACGGTCGGGCGACATCGACACCAGCGCTGCATAAATGGCGGCATCGCCGAGATTGCGGGTCGAGTAAACGTTCTTCAGTTCGATGGGCATGACCAGTGGTCCTTGCGAGTGTTTGGCGAATGACTGCCCGCTACTCCGCAAGCCGGGTGCCACTTCGGAGCTGCATCACGCAGAATCCGAAAAGGCACGCAGTTTCATGAGCTTGGCTCATTCGTTGCGATTGCAGGTGCGGCCGGGCCGGGCGGCGCACTCTCAAATCGGGAGGCAGAAAGGGATTTGATCCGGCAGAGGCCGGGTCTGACAGCACCCCTCCACTCAAATTTTCCCCAATGTTTTCAGTTCGTTGCATTCTGCACGCCGGTCGGCACAAGGCTTGCCTCTCTCCCAGGCATGAATTTGCTGGCCACGGCCACAAGCCCCGGCCAACCCCAGGAGAAGTCCGATGAGAGCCGCAGATGTTTCCACGTACAACCTGCTCGACACCCCCGATGCCCCTGCCGGACCCGGGCGGTTCGACCTTTTCGGTGTCACCATCGACAACCTGACGATGGATGAAGCGGTGCGGGACGTTGCCCACCACGCCCTCGGGACCGAAAGGCGCCGCTATGCCTTCGTCAACGCCGACTGCCTCAATCATGCAGGCCGCAACATGGCCTATGCCCGGGTGCTGTCGCGCCAGACCCGGGTGTTTGCCGATGGATCAGGCGTGGCGCTTGCTGCAGGGCTGAACGGCGTACCGATCCGGGGCAATGTCAACGGTACAGACATGTTTCCGCTGCTGTGCGCCGAAGCGGCGAACCTGGGACTGCGCATCTTCCTGGTGGGCGGCGCCGAAGGGGTTGCCCAGGAGGCGGCCTCCAACATGTGCAAGGCCTATCCCGGCCTCAAGATCTGCGGCGTCAGCCACGGATACTTCAATGCCAGCGAAACAGACGAAGTGATCAATACCATCAATGCGCAGACCCCCGACATCGTGCTGGTGGGCCTTGGCGCGCCGCGCCAGGAGATGTGGATCGAGAAGTTCGGCAATCGCCTCGATGCAAAGGTGCTGATCGGCGTGGGCGGGCTGTTCGACTATTACAGTGGCCGCATTCCACGCGCCCCCCTGTGGATCCGCAAAGCGGGTTGCGAGTGGATGTGGCGGCTGGCCCAGGAGCCGCGCCGGTTGTTTGTCCGCTACGTCATCGGCAATCCGCTGTTCGTGTGCCGCGCCTTGATTGACCGGGCTGCAACCGTTCGCGCCGGCAAGCTCGACCGGATACCGGTAGAGGTTCGCGCCGCCCGCCAGGCGTCTGCCTGGAAGGCCCGGCAACGCCGCCACGAGCGCATCAAGCGGCTCATCGACATCGCCGGCGCCGGCGCTGCCATTGCCGTCCTGTCGCCGGTGCTAGCCCTGACCGCCCTGGCGATCAGGCTGGAGTCGAAAGGCCCGGTACTGTTCAGCCAGGTCCGCGTGGGCCGGCAGGGCGAGGAGTTCCTGATCTGGAAGTTCCGCTCCATGTACATGGATGCAGAAAAGCGCCGAGCCGAACTGCTGGCCAGCAGCGACCGGCAAGGCACCCATTTCAAGATGAAGCATGACCCCCGCATTACCCGCGTGGGGCGGATCATCAGGCGGCTTTCGGTCGATGAACTGCCGCAACTGTGGAACGTGCTGAACGGCACCATGTCGCTGGTCGGGCCCCGCCCCAACCTGCCGGCGGAGGTGGCGAAGTACCGTGTCGAGGAGCTCGACCGGCTGAAGTCGAAGCCCGGCATCACCTGCACCTGGCAGGTTTCCGGCCGCGCCGACCTGCCGTGGGAACGCCAGATCGAACTGGATCTCGACTATGTCTACGAACCATCACTGACGGCCGACTTGAGGCTGATGCTCAAGACGATACCGGCCGTCCTTTCCGGAAAGGGAGCCTACTGATCATGACCGGCATCACCGAAGCCATCATCATTGCCGACCGCGACGGCGCAGAACTTGCGCCCCTGACCAACCGGCGGCCCGTGTGCATGTTGCCGATCGGCAACAAGCTGCTGCTGCAGATCACCCTGGAGGAACTTTACGCCGCCGGCATCCGGTCTGCGACGGTCATATCGGGCTGCCATCACGCCATGGTGCGCGAGGCCTTCGGCTCCGGCCGCCGCTTCGGCATGACGCTCACCCACCTGTTCACGCCGCAGCCGCTCGACACACGCCAGGCCATCGCCCTGGCTGGCGTGGATGCCCCCTATCCGGCGCTGGTGGTACGCGGCGACATGCTGCGCCCATTCGGCTTTCTCGACGAGGCGCTGCAGGCCGGCAAGGGCAGCCGTGGCGAACAGATCTTCAGCGTCATGGGGCTGGCGCTGCCGGCATCGCCAGACGCGGTGCACCACTCCATCGCGTGGGACGTGATCAGCCAGAACAACCGTTTCTCCGCCTGCGTGCTCGATTCAGTTCCCGCCTATCACAACGCCAACATGATGGCGCTGGACGGCGAGGTACCGGGGGTGCGCCCACCGGGCCGCGAAGCACCCGACCACATGCTGGTCGGCAGCGGCTCGGTGGTGCGCAGCCGGCGTGCACCCGAGATCACCGTGGCGGTCGGCAGCAACTGCCTTGTCGAGACTTCAACGGAACTGGGAGACCATGTCGTTATTGGCGACAACTCGATCATCGATGTCAGGGCAAGGCTGCGCCGCACCATCGTCCTTGGCAACAGCTATGTCGGAACCGGGTCGCTGCTTCAGGACTGCGTCGTCGATGGTCCCCGGGTGATCTGCGGCCGGACAGGTGAAGTCCAGAGTCAGCAGGGCGCCCGCTGCCGGGCCATTTGATTAAAATTGAGAACCGAAACGGAACCCGGAATTAGAACCGAAGTGAGACCATGACCTCATTTGCGAACATTATTTCGCTGGCTTCCGTCCGAAGCCAGTTGACCAGAAGCGAGCCTTACATGGAAAAAGCCACCAGCACCAAGTCCACCATCATGGTGGTGGAGGACAGCGCATCGCTGTCGCTGATCTACACCGGCTATCTCGAGCATGCAGGCTATGCCACCGTCGCCTGCGAAACCGGCGAACAGGCCCTTGAGGCCTTGCGCAGCGCGCCGCCGGCAGTGCTGGTCCTCGATCTCGGCCTGCCGGACATGGAAGGCCAGAAGATCATCGAGATCATCCGCAGCGAAGGCATCGCCACATCGGTCATCGTCATTACCAGCAACGCCTCGCTGAAGGTCGCGGTCGATGCCATGCGGCTGGGCGCTTTCGACTACCTGGTCAAGCCGTTCTCCGATGAGCGCCTCGTTACAACCGTGCGCAATGCGATCGAACGGGCAACGCTGCAGCAGGAGGTGAAGACCTTCAGGGCACTTGCCCGCAAGCCGAAGGCGCTGAGCGGCTTCATCGGATCGTCACCGCAGATGCAGGCCGTCTACCGGATCATCGAAAGCGCCGCGGCTTCGCGCGCCACGGTTTTCATCACCGGGGAAAGCGGTACGGGCAAGGAGGTTTGCGCCAACGCCATCCATGCCTCCAGCGAGCGCGCCTCCCGGTCATTCGTCGCCATAAACTGCGCAGCCATCCCGCGTGACCTGATGGAGTCGGAAATCTTCGGTCACGTCAAAGGGGCGTTTACCGGCGCCACCCAGGACCGCTCGGGCGCTGCCAATGAAGCCAATGGCGGCACGCTGTTTCTCGACGAAATCTGCGAGATGGATCTCGACCTGCAAGCCAAATTGCTGCGGCTGCTGCAAACGGGCACTTACAGTCGGGTAGGCTCGAACAAGGTCGAGAAGACCGACCTGCGCGTGGTCTGCGCCACCAACCGCGATCCGCAGAACGAAGTGGCCGCCGGACGGTTCCGCGAAGACCTGTTCTACCGGCTGCACGTCATTCCGGTTGAGCTGCCGGCGCTGCGCGAGCGCGGCAATGACCTCATCGAGATCGCCGAATCCCTGCTGGTCCGCTTCACCGAGGAGGAAGGCAAGACCTTCAACTCGTTCTCCGACGACGCGGTGGCGGCCATCCGTACGCATCACTGGCCCGGCAACGTGCGCGAGCTGGAGAACGCCATCCGCAATGCCATCGTGCTCAATGACGGCGACCAGCTGACCGCCGCCATGTTGCCCGGCTGGGTGAACGGCTCGGCAATCCGGCAGGTGAATGCCGCCGCCCGGGCCATGCATGCCGCAATGCCGCAACACGCCGCAGAAGGCGCTGGCAAGGCGGAGGGATACAGCCGCCAGATCAGGCCACTCTGGCAGGTGGAGCGGGAAGCCATCCTGCATGCACTCGATGTCTGCGGGGGGAGCGTGCCCCGCGCCGCTGCATTCCTCGAGGTGGGAGTGTCAACCATCTATCGCAAGAAAGCCGAATGGGAAGCGGACGCCACCAGCCGCCTTGCCGGCCACTGACAGCCCTTTCACCTTTTCTTTCATCTTCCATCAGATCATGGAGCCTCACATCATGGATACCATTTCCACTCAACCGGGCCACGCGCTCAACCGCCGTCTGATGCTGCTTGCTGGCGCCAGCCTGGTGGCTCTGCCGTTTGCCGGCGTACGCCTGGCCCGTGCGGCAGAGGCAGTGCTCACGGTCACCAACACGGCCGGCGAGAACATTGCCTTCATGCTGGCAGACCTCGACGCCATGCCACAGCGCAAATTCGACAGCGAAACGCCCTGGCTCGAAGGCAAGGCAAGGTTCTCCGGCCCGCTGTTGCGCGACATTCTGGCAAAGACGATGATCGACGGCGGCGAGATCAAGGCTGTTGCGCTCAACGACTACGCGGTCTCGATCCCGGTCGCCGATGCGCTGGATCACGACGTGATCGTGACCACTCGCCTGAACGGCGAAGAGATGCCGGTGCGCGACAAGGGGCCGCTTTGGGTCATGTACCCGTTTTCCGATGCGCCTGCCCTCAAGACCGAAACCAACTACAGCCGCTGCATATGGCAGCTCAACCGGCTGCAGGCCTGACCGGCTGCGCCTCGTCGGGACACGATGAACCATCCTGCACGCATCCATGGCAGACTGGACAGGCACAGACCCGGCCTGCTGTTGGTGCTGTTCGCCAGTCTTGTCGGCCTGAGCCTGCTGGTCGGGCTTGGCATGCAACTGGCGGACAAGGTAACCCAGCTTCGCACTGCTCCGCGGGACAACACCCAGTACACGCTGTTCCAGACAAGCACCGAGTTCATGGCGCTGAAAACGGCGTGGCTGGAGGCGGGCGGCAAACCGGGTCCCGGGGCGGATGAGCTGCGCAAGCGGTTCGACGTGTTCTACAGCCGCGTGAACCTGCTCAGGACAGCGCGCATCACCAGCAATCTGCGCCAGGATCCGTCTGTCGCGGCGCACATCACGAGCCTTGGCCAGTTCCTCGATGAGAATGCAAGGATCGTCGATGCAGCAGGACATGAAACGCCGGCCGGCTGGAACCAGCTGGGCGCCGCCATCGAGGCGCTTCAACCCGAAGTGACCGCGCTGGTGGCGGATGCGCTGAAGCAGTTCGCCAAGGCATCAGACAAGGAACGCCAGGAGTTTGAACATCTTCTGCTGACCCTTGCCGGGCTGGTAACGCTGATGGGCATGATGCTGGCAACTTCGCTGCTGAACGTGCAGCGCAAGGCGCATGTGCTGCGCAAGCAGAGCATCAACCTGGTTGAGAGCCAGCAGCAACTCAAGGCGACAGTGGCAAGTGCGCTGGACGCCGTCATCATTGCCGACAAGCACGGCACGATCATCGACTGGAACGACGAGGCAGTCGCCTGTTTCGGCTACTCCCGTGATCATGCGGTCGGGCGCACCATGTCGGAACTTATCGTGCCGGAGAAGATGCGCGCGGCCCACGAGGCCGGCATGAAACGTTACCTCGAAAGCGGCGAGGCGAAAGTCATCGGCAACCGGATCGAGATCAGCGCACTCAACGCCACAGGACACGAATTTCCAATCGAGCTGGCAGTCGGCAGCGCCAATACCTCAAGCGGGCCGATATTCATCGCCTTTGCGCGCGACATTTCCGACCGCAAGGCCAAGCAGGAAGAACTGCGCAAGGCAGCCGAGCGGGCGCGCGCCGGCGAAAAGGCCAAGTCGGCGTTCCTGGCCGTGATGAGCCACGAGATGCGCACCCCCCTGAACGGCATCCTCGGCACCCTGGAACTGATGTGCGACACGCCGCTCAACCCACGGCAGCGCAAGCTGGTGGAGACCGCAAACATGTCCGGCGAGTTGCTGCTGGACCTCATCAACAACGTTCTCGACCTGTCGAAAATGGAGGCGGACAAGTTGGAGCTTCGCCCCGAACAGCTCGATTTGCGGCAGATGCTGGAGCAACTGAGCGACATGCTGGCGCCTTCACTGCTGGAGACCGGCAACCAGTTGCGCGTGCACCTGGACAACAGCATTCCCGAAGGCATCGTGGCCGACCCCGCGAGGTTGCGTCAGGTTCTCATCAATCTGCTGAGCAACGCCAACAAGTTTACCGGCAAGGGATGGATCAGTCTCGATTGCCAACTGGAGCAGACCGGCAGCGGCCCGGGGGAGGCAAGTTTGCGGGTGTCGATATCGGATACCGGCATCGGCATTCCCAAACACCGGATCGGCGACCTCTTCCAGGAGTTCGCCCAGATCGACCCGTCGTTCAGGCGGCGCCAGGGCGGCACCGGGCTCGGCCTCGTCATCAGCCGCCGCACGGTGGAGGCCATGGGCGGCAAGATCGGCGTCAGTTCCACCGAGGGCCAGGGCAGCACGTTCTGGTTCGTTGTTCCGGTGCAGCTGAACAACGGGCCTGCCCGGTGGCAAACCGGGGGCCAGGTTGCTGCGGTTGCGGCCGCGGAGACCCGAAGCAAACTGACCGGTCATATCCTGGTGGCCGAGGACAATTTCACCAATGCCATGGTGGTCACCGACATGCTCGAGGGCGATGGTCATTCGGTGGTTCACGTCAGGAATGGCCGGGAGGCCGTGGCCGCCGTCCGTCAGGGATCATACGACCTTGTGCTCATGGACATTTCGATGCCGGAAATGGATGGCATTGAAGCGACCTTGCTCATCCGGGATTACGAGGCGGAGGCAGGCAAAGCCTGCTTGCCAATACTGGCGCTCACCGCCAACGCCATGCCGGACGAGGTGGAGCGCTTCCACAAGGCAGGCATGAACGGCTGCCTTACCAAACCGATACGGAAACAGAAACTCATGGACGCCATCCAGTCGGTACTGTCCGGCGCGGCGGCGCAGAAGGAGGGCGGGGCCCTGATGACTGAAACCGCAGGCAACGAACTTCCCGTCATCGATACGGGCGTACTGGAGAAGCTGGAGGACGCAACCAGCGCCAGCCTCGTCTCACGGGTCCTGAGCAAGTACATCGAGGAAGCAGCCACGATGCTGCGCAAGGCACAGGCCGCAGCCGAAGCCGGTGACATGGAGGCATTGCGCAAGGCCGCCCATTCGCTGTCCGGCAGTTCATCTACCGTGGGGGCCATGCGCCTGCAGGTGCTGGTGAACAGCATCGAAGTGGATTGCATGGAAGGCGAAGACGCGGCAGCAATGGCAAAAGCAGCGACGCTCGATGCGGTTGGCAAGGAAACCTGTCAGCTGTTCGAGGAGTTGGCCCGGTCACGCGCCGCCTGACACATCGCAACCTTTGGGAAAATGGCGCGCCCGAAAGGATTCGAACCTCTGACCCCCAGATTCGTAGTCTGGTGCTCTATCCAGCTGAGCTACGGGCGCATCCATGGCAGGCGCGAACGCCCGCAAAGTTTGGCGCTAACGCCAAGGTGGCCAGTACTTAGCCCTTCATGGCTGCAAACGCAAGCACCGTCGAATGCAAATTTGCGCAGCGGGGATCAGGCATCCGTCCACGCCGGCCAGCCATGCAACGGGCGGGCATGGACGATGGCGAGCCCGATGGCACGGGCGAGGCAATCGGCCGCCAGCGACCCGAGCATGGCAAGCCCCGCCGCCCGGTTGTCACCGATCTGGCGCTTGCCCGTTGAAACCGCAAACACCGTGTCGCCGTCGAACGGCGTATGCACCGGGCGGATGGCGCGGGCCATGCCGTCAGCCGCCATGATGGCCAGGCGGGTTGCCTCGGCCCGGGTAAGCGCCGCGTCGGTGGCCACGATGGCGATGGTGGTGTTGGCGCCCGCATGCAGGCCGGCGATCTTGCTGCCGGCCAGCGGGCTGAGGTCCGCCCGGTCCGGTGGTAGCCGGGGGGCGGCGCCAAACTCTGCGTCCAGTTCGAAGGCCCGTGCCCACAGGTCTCCGGTGCGCGGGTCGACGCAGGCGCCGACTGGATTGACGGCGGCCAGCGCGCCGCAGGTGAAGCCGTCAAACTGCGCCGACGCGCTGCCCAGCCCACCTTTCAACTTGCCGGCAGTGGCACCAAAGCCAGCACCGACATTGCCCAGCTCAAATCCGGTATCCGCCGCCTCCATCGCCTGCAGGCCAAGCTGGCGGTAAGGGGGCGTCTCGCCCCATTGCTTGTCCGGTCCGAACATCAGGTCGAACAGGATGGCGGTTGGCACAACCGGCGTCGGCCAGGGTTGCTTGCCAAAGGTCAGGCCGCGGCCCATTGCCGACAACCTGGCGGTGACGCCACTTGCGGCTTCCAGCCCGAACACCGACCCGCCGGACAGGATCAGTGCGTCGATCCTTTCAACCAGGCAGGCCGGGTCAAGCGCCGGCGTGTCGCGGGTTCCGGGCGCACCACCGCGCACGTCCACCCCTGCCACAACCGGTTCGTCCGGCAACAGCACCGTGACACCGGTGGCGAAGCGCCCGTCGTGGGCGTTTCCAACCTTGAGGCCGGGCACATCGGTAATGAGGTTAGCGGGGCCGGGCTTGACGGTGTCTGCCATGATGCACTCTTCCCGCTCGCAGCTTTCACAAAGGACCGCAGCAACACTGGCGCGAGACAAGGCACAAGGTCAATTGCAGTTCACCCGGACAGGCAGTTAGATTGAGGCCATGACGGCTCACGCACACAAGCTTTATTCACACAGGCCGGCCCGCCGCATCGGCCTGGCGCTGCTGCTGCTGGCAGCCGCCACATGGCTGTCCGCCTGCAGCGAGAACGCGCCGGACGCCAAGTCCGCAGGCATGGTTGCAACGGCAAACGTGCACGCCAGCGAGGCGGCGGCGGAGATGCTGCGCAATGGCGGCAGCGCAACCGATGCCGCCATTGCCGCGCAACTGGTGCTGACGCTGACAGAACCGCAGTCCTCCGGCATCGGCGGCGGACTGTTCTCCGTGCACCTTGACGGGACCACCGGAGAGATCACCAGCTTTGACGGCCGCGAGACCGCGCCGGGTGCGGCGACCGAGCGGCTGTTCCTGAAGGATGACGGCAAGCCGATGCCGTGGCTGGACGCCGCGCTGGGCGGACGGCCGGTCGGGGTGCCGGGAGTGATTGCCGCGCTGCACCTTCAGCACCAGAAGTTCGGCAAGCTGGCATGGGCCGAGCTTTTCGAACCGGCCATCCGGCTTTCCGCGAACGGGTTCGAGGCGAGCCCCCGGCTGGCGGCGGCCATTGCCGAGTCCGAAGAGCTGGAAGACGATGAAGCCGCGCAGGCGCTCTATTACCTGCCTGATGACGCTGGGGCGAAAGCCGGCGAACCGGTGCCGGCGGGATACGTGATCCGTAACCCGGCCTATGCGCGCACCTTGCGGCTGATCGCCGAACAGGGACCAGCGGGCTTCTACACCGGTGAAGTGGCTGCGGCCATCGTCGCCGCGGTGACCGGCCACGAGGTTAACCCCGGCCTGATGACGCTTGATGACCTTGCCGCCTACAAGGCGGTGGAGCGGCCAGCCGTCTGCGGCGCCTACCGGCTGTGGCAGGTGTGCGGGATGGGTCCACCCTCGTCGGGCGGGCTTTCCACGGTGATGATCCTCGGCCTGCTGGAGCCTTATTCCATGGGGGAACTGGACCCGAACGGCGCCATGACGGCGCACCTGTTCGCCCAGGCCGGCCGGCTAGCCTTCGCCGACCGCAACCGCTACATCGCCGACATGGATTTCGTCGATGTGCCGGTGGCAGGCCTCATCAATCGCGATTACCTGCGCGCCCGGGCACGGTTGATCGACCCGCTGAAGGATATGGGAGAGGCCGCGCCCGGCACGCCGCCGGGTTGGTCAGGCGAACAGAAGGCCGCAGACGCCTCGTTGACTGAATTCGGCACCAGCCACCTCGCCATTGTCGATCAGGCCGGTAATGCAGTGTCGATGACGATGAGCGTGGAGCGGGCATTTGGCGCGCGCATCATGGCGGCGGGTTTCGTGCTGAACAACCAGCTCACCGACTTCTCTTTCGTGCCGTCCTATGGCGGCAACAAGGTGGCCAACCGGCCCGAAGGCGGCAAGCGGCCCCGCTCATCCATGTCGCCCAGCATCGTGCTGAACCGCGACGGCAGCCTATTCGCCGCCGTCGGATCGCCGGGCGGCAGCCGGATCATCGGTTTCACCGCACGCGCAATCATGGGCCTGACCGACTGGGGACTGACCATGCAGCAGGCGGTGTCGCTGCCGCACGTCATCAACCGCAATACCAGCACCACGGAAATAGAGAATACCGTCCCCCCGGGCAGCGGGCTGGACGGGGAGCTGCAGCAGTTCGGCAAGCTGGCGGCGCCACTGGCCGACATGGGGCATGAAGTCGAGGTGAAGGAACTGAACAGCGGCCTGCAAGGCATCCGGCGGCGGCCGGATGGTGCGCTCGACGGCGGGGCGGACCCGCGCCGGGAAGGCGTGGTCATCGCCGTGGAGCCCGTGCAGCAAAAGTAACGTCAGCCGGTGCGCTCGCCGCGCCGTCCGCTGGCGACTTCCTTCAGCCGGTCCGGAATGACAACCTGGAACACGGCCCCCGCACCGGACCCCTCTACCAGCCGGATCTCGCCACCGTGGGCGCGCACCAGCTCGCTGGCAATGGCGAGCCCCAGGCCGGTGCCACCCTGCCGTTGCGACCCGCGAAACGCCTCGAACAGGTGGGTGCGCGCCTTCTCGTTCACGCCCGGGCCGTTGTCGGCAACCTCGACGATGCAGACAGAGCCATCGCGCCGGGCCCGTACATGCACCTTGCCTTCGCTCAAACCGCCAGGCATCGCCGCCTCCAGCGCCTGCACCGCGTTGCGGATGAGGTTCATCAACACCCGGAACAACTGGTCCCGGTCGGCGTCGGCCTTGATCGTCTCCGGCACCTCGTTGAAGAAAACCACCTGGCTGGCTGCCTCGGTAATCAGCAGGTCAAGCACCTCGTCAACCAGGCCGCGCAAGGCAAACATCTCGCGCCGGGGCGGCGGCTCCTCGGCACGGCCGAACTTGAGCGTGTCGGCACAGAACGTGATGGCGCGGTCCAGCGAAGCAATCAGCTTGGGTGCAAAGCGCTGCACGGTCGGATCATCGACCATGCCCAGCCGGTCGGACATCAGCTGCGCCGACGCCAGCATGTTGCGCAGGTCATGACTAACCTTGGAGACGGCAAGGCCAAGCGCCGCCAGCCGGTTCTTCTGCGACAGAATGTTGGCAAGTTCGGTTTGCATCTGCTGGAGTTCGACCTCCGCCACGCCGATCTCGTCGTGGCGGCCGCTGGGTTCGATGATGCGGCTGCGGTCCTCGGGATTGCCCGAGAATGCCTGCATGTTGGCGGACAGCCGGCGCACCGGGCGCACCAGCAACCGGTTCAGGGCGAAGAAAAGCAAGGCTGCGAGGATCAGCGCCAGGATGACCGACAGGGTCAGGATGTTGATAGCGTAGCGGACCATCGCGTCGAAAAGGGGGCGTTCGTCCAGCGCCATCTCGACCAGGCTGGCGTTCATGCTGGAGGGCTTGTCAGACACACCGATGACGCGGTTTCCCCCGTGCATGAAGGTCATGCCCGCCTGCATGATCGCCTCCAGCGGACTGGACGTCTGCAGGTCGAAGGCGGCATCGATCATCGGCGGACTGTCGGGGCTGAGCACCAGCTTGCGGGCGTCATCGCGGCGCACCACGATGACCAGCACGCCTGCCCGGTCGAGCAGTTCCTCGCGCAGCGGCCGCGACACGGATCCGTCGGGGGCCGCGTCCACCGCCAGCGCGGCGATCTCGGCGGTTGCAATGCGCTGTTTCAGCCAGTTGATGCGGAAGTTGGCGATCGAGGGCACGAAAACCAGCAGTTCGCCGATCATCAGGAAGATGGCGGCGAGCACCAGCACCTTGCCGGTGAGCCCGGAAACCGGCGATGGTCTTGACCGCTCCTGGCGCGGTTCGTTTCGCTCGCTCAAACAGCTACCCTGATCTTTCCGGCGGTTGCGGCAGGATCGAGCTCCCCCGAACGCCTCAACCGAACACCTTCAGCCAACCAATGACCATGCGGACAAATGGTTTCTTTGGCAGATCGGAATAATAGCTGGTCGCGGCACGCTTGGAAACTTCGGTCAGTGTCGGATAGGCGGCGACCATGTCGATCATCGCCTTGATCTTGAGTTTCGAAGACATCGCCAGCGCCCACGGCTGGATCAGTTCGCCCGCCTTCGGTCCCACGATAGAGCAGCCCAGTATGTCGCCCTTGGCCGACACAACGGCCTTGATCATGCCGGAGGTCTTGCGCTCCGCCTGGGCGCGGTCATTGTCGTTGAAGTGCCAGCGCAACACCTTGAAACCGGGATGGCTGTCATTGGCCTGGGCTTCGGTGAGACCAATATGGGCAAGTTCCGGATCGGTATAGGTGACCCACGGAATGAAACGCGTTTCGTTCTTCACCGGCAGCCGGAACAGGATCGAGCGCAGTGCCAGGCCTGCCTGGTAGCCGGCCACGTGGGTGAACTGCAGGCCACCGGTTACATCCCCGATGGCATAGACCTTGCGGTTGGATGTCTTGAGCGAGGCATCGACCTTGATGCCGCGCCGGTCGAACTCGATGCCTGCGGCTTCGAGGTTGAGCCCGTCGACATTGGGCTTCCTGCCGGCCGCTACCAGCAGGTGCGAACCTGTGAGGGGAACTTCCCCTTCCAGCGTCACCGTCACGCCCTTCGCTGATGGCTCAATACCAATGATCTTCGCGCCAGCACGGATATCCACGCCCTCGGCCTTGAGGTGCTCCAGCACGATGGCGGTCAGCTCCGGATCGTCCTTGCCGAGCGGCGTGAAGGCTTCCAGCACCGTTACCCTTGCGCCCAGACGGCGGTGGGCCTGAGCCATCTCCATGCCGATGGGACCGCCGCCGATGATGATCAGGTGACCGGGCAGTTCGCGGTTGTCGAACAGCGTCTCGTTGGTCAGGTAATCCACCTTGTCCAGCCCTGGAATGGGCGGCGCTGCCGGCGATGAGCCGGTGGCGATGACGAAGCGGCGCGCGGTGATGCGCTGGCCACCGGCATCGACCGTCTCGCCGTCAACGAAACGGCCGGCGGCGCGGATGACGGTGACGCCGAGACCTTCGAACCTCTCCTGGCTGTCATGCGGCTCGATGGCGGCGATAACCGACCTGACATGGTCGTTTACCCTCGCGAAATCCACCTTAGGCTTTTGCGGGGCAATGCCGAAGGCCTCGCCGGAGGTGAAGGCGTGGGCATGACCGGCGGCCGCCAGCAGCGCCTTGGAGGGCACGCAGCCATAGTTCAGACAGTCGCCGCCCATCCTGCCCTTCTCGATCAGCACCACCTTCTCGCCGAACTGGGCAGCCGCCGCAGCCACCGAGAGGCCCCCGGAACCCGCTCCGATGACGCAGATGTCGCAATCGATCGCGCTCATGAGCGGGCCTTCCATTTCCTGACGGCGACCGGGATCAGGGCAACCACGCCGATTGCTGCGAAGGCGGCCAGTAGTTGCGGCGTGACCAGCGCGCCGGCATCGAGGGTGAACTGGCAGTTGGCCGCACCCTGCTGCGTGACGCACTCATGGTATGCCTGCTGTTGCGCGGTGATGATCGAGTCGAGGCCCGATCCAAGGACCGAGAAGGCGAAGGTGCCGGGAATGATGCCGATCAACGTGGTGATGGCATAAGTGCCCAGCGGCACACCGGCCAGTGCCGGGGCAATGTTGATGAGCCAGAACGGGAAAACCGGCACCAGGCGGAGGAACAGGAGATAATGAAAGGCGTCTTCGCGAAAGCCCTTTGACAGCCGGTTCATCCAGGGACCGGCCCGGCTGGCAAGGGCTTCGCCCAGCGAGGTGCGGGCGATCATGAAGATGATGATGGCGCCTGCGGTTGCGCCCAGCACGGTCAGCGCGCCGCCGGCTAGCCAGCCAAACAGGAAGCCGCCGAGGATGGTCAGCAGCGATGCGCCGGGCAACGACAGGGCAACAGCCACCATGTAGACGACCATGAAGCCTATCGCCGACAGCACCAGATTACCGCTGACCAAAGCCATCAGGGCGTCGCGGTTTTCGGCAATGGCGTTCAGTGACAGGTACTGGTGCAGACCGGCGGACCAGGCGGCGGCGATAGCGGCAGCCAGCCCCGCAAGTGGTGCCCAGCGGCGCAACAGCGAGCCGCGTGAGGATGACGCACGAACGGCGGCGTCCTCAAGGGTGATCGGATCAGACATTTCCTGTTGGTCTTTCTTCATCTGGTTCAGTAAGGCGCGGCGGCTGTCCGGTTGCAAGTGGGCTTGCCCCCGGACCCGGCCCGCAGGACTTGACAGTGAAGGTGCGGCAAAGTGGTGCAGTACGGAAGAGGGGGTCACCGGCTTGTGATAAGGTATGACCAACCGTGACGGCACCATGACCTGCGGCAAGGAATGAAGCGGCTGGCGCTACGGCCTTTCGGGGCGAACGGCTAAAGTTGCCCCAGAATATTGAAACCGAGCATCCTGGCGCGATCAGGCATTTCAACCTGACCGGATGATGCTCTAGTGAATTGACTTGTGCGGGAGGTGCCCGTATAAGCCCGCGCAGGTTTTCGTCCGGCACTCCGGGTCTGGCCATTTGCAGCGCGAACCGGCGCAAGGCCAGCCTTTCAGCCGGAAATCATTGAGTCTGGAGATCGAGACAATGAAACGCACGTTTCAACCGAGCAAGCTGGTGCGCAAGCGCCGCCACGGCTTTCGCGCCCGCATGGCCACTGTCGGCGGCCGCAAGGTGATTGCACGCCGCCGCGCTCGCGGCCGCGCCCGCTTGAGCGCTTAACGCGCCGGTGCGCCCGGCCCAGGCCAGGATCATAATCATTGGTGGAACATCTGAAGCGGCGGCAGGACTTTCTTGCCGCCGCCTCTGCGCTTGTATGCGCGAAAAGGGGCTGCGTGGTGCAGGCGCGTGACCGGGGCGACGGCGGTGATGCCAGGATCGGCTTCACGGTAACCAAAAAGCTTGGCAATGCCGTCATCCGCAATCGCATCAAGCGGCGCCTGCGCGAAGCCGTGCGCACTGCATCGGGACTGGACCTGAAGGCCGGGCACGACTATGTGTTCATCGGCCGCGCTGCCACGGCGGCACAGGATTTTGAGGCGCTGGTCCGCGACCTGGTCAGCGCCACGCAGCGGTTGAACGAAGGCAAGACCGATCCGCCACGTCAGCGGGGCGCGTCCAGGACAGCAAAACCGGGCCGTTCAGGACCGAACGGCAACGATCGAAACGGCGGGACAAGGCAGAACCGGCAATGATGAAATCCCAGGACGACAAGAAGAACTTCATCCTCGCGATGGTGCTGATGTTCGGCGTCATTCTGCTGTGGCAGACATTCTGGGCAAAGCCCGCCTTGCAGGAAGCACAACAGCAGGCCGAACAGCAGGTCAGCCAGGGTGAGGCGCCGCAGCAGCAGACCGGCATTCCGCAGGCGCCCGCTGCCGGGGCTGGCAACGCGGTGCCGCAAGCCCAGCCGGGCACTGCGCCGGTGCCGGGCGGCGCCACTGGCCTGCCGCGCGACATCGCGCTCGAACAATCGCCCCGCATACAGGTCGACACGCCAACCGTTTCGGGCAGCATCAACCTGAAGGGCGCCCGCCTCGACGACCTGCGGCTGAAGGAATACCACGAGACGGTCGACCAGACCTCGCCGACCATCGTGCTGCTGTCGCCGGCCAATACAACCGGCACCTATTTCGCCGAGCAGGGCTGGGTGCTGCCGCAGGGCGCCACCAACAAGCTGCCCGGCCCGGACAGCATCTGGACTGCTCCCGCAAACGCCAAGCTGACGCCGGAAACACCGGTCACCCTGAGCTGGGACAATGGCGAGGGCCTGAGCTTTACCAAGACCCTGTCCATCGACAAGGACTACATGGTCACCATCGAGCAGGGCGTCACCAACAACACCGGTGCACCTGTCAACCTGTTCGCCTATGCCCGCATCCAGCGCCAGGGGATGCCGAAGATTGCCGGAATCTACGTGCTTTTCGAAGGGCTCAATGCCGTTCTCGATAGCACTCTGGAGGAAATCACCTACAAGAACCTGGTGAGCGATTCAGGTACGCCGTTCTCGCAGAAGAGCACCGGTGGCTGGCTGGGCGTCCAGGACAAGTACTGGGCGACCGCGCTCATTCCCGACCAGAAGCTGGAGTTCACCGGCAGCCTTCGCCATCTGAAGCTGGGTGAAACCGACGCCTTTCAGGCCGACTACCTGACCGCCCAGCCGATCACCGCAGCGCCGGGCGCATCAGCCAGCTTCAGCTCGAAGGTTTTTGCCGGCGCCAAGAAGTCGATCCTGATCGACGAGTATCAGGAAAAGCTCGGCATCGACAAGTTCGAGCTGATGGTGGACTGGGGCTGGTTCTACTTCATCACCAAGCCGCTGTTCGCCCTGCTGCACTGGATCCACGGAGTCATCGGCAACTTTGGCGTATCCATCCTTATCGTGACGGTGCTGCTGAAGCTGTTGTTCTTCCCGCTGCAGAACAAGTCCTACGCCTCGATGAGCAAGATGAAGAAGCTTGCCCCGGAGATGGAGAAGATCAAGCAGCGCTTTCCCGATGACCGGATGAAGCAGCAGCAGGCGATCATGGAGATGTACAAGAAGGAAGAGGTCAATCCGCTGTCGGGCTGCTGGCCGGTGCTGATCCAGATTCCGGTGTTCTTTGCGCTCTACAAGGTGATCTACGTCACCATCGAAATGCGCCATGCGCCGTTCGTCGGCTACCTCAAGGACCTGTCGGCGCCTGATCCGACCTCGCTGTTCAACCTGTTCGGCCTGCTGCCGTTCGAGGTGCCGCATTTCCTGCTGATCGGCTTCCTGCCGATCCTGATGGGCATTACCATGTGGATCCAGATGCGTCTCAACCCGACGCCGCCGGACCCGGTGCAGGCGATGATCTTCAACTGGATGCCGGTGTTCTTCACCTTCCTGCTCGCGTCGTTCCCGGCGGGCCTAGTGCTGTACTGGACGTGGAACAACCTGCTGTCGATCCTGCAGCAGTCGTTCATCATGAAAAAGCACGGTGTCGATATCAACCTGCTGGGCAACATGAAGGCCTCCCTCGGCCTTGGCAAAAAGAACAAGGACGAGTCCGGCAAGTAAGCTGCCGGGCCCGGCAGGCTCATCCCATGCGCGAGTACGAGCCGGAAGAGATCGAAAGCGGGCGCCTGCTGTTTGCCGGCGGCGTGATGTTCCGGATGGGCGTGGCCAGCCTGAGCCAGCTGCCGCCCGCCTATCCGCTTGAAGTGGCGTTTGCCGGACGGTCAAACGTCGGCAAGTCGTCGCTGCTCAACGCGCTCACCGGGCGCAAGGACATCGCCCGCACCTCCAACACGCCGGGCCGAACCCGAGAGCTCAACTATTTCGAGGTGGCCGAGGGGCAGGTGGCGCTGGTGGACATGCCGGGCTATGGCTATGCGCGCGCCCAGAAGTCGCTGGTGAAGTCCTGGCAGTCGATCATCATGGGTTATCTGCAGGGACGACCCAACCTGCGCCGGGTGTTCGTGCTGATCGATTCACGCCACGGCATCAAGGCCAACGACATCGAGACGCTGGACCAGCTCGATGAAGCAGCGGTGAGTTACCAGATCGTGCTGACCAAGGCCGACAAGCTTAAAGCCGCCGAGCGCGACAAGGTGCTGGCCGCCACTGCCAAGGCCATCGCCCGGCGCCCGGCTGCGTTTCCAGACGTCATCATCACCTCGTCGGAAAAGGGCTGGGGCATTCCCGAACTCAGGGCCGAGATCGCCGGGATGCTGGGTTGAAGACCCGCTAAATCGGCTTGAACGGTCGCGTTTTTGTTCGCAATGACAGGCCAATCCGCTATAAGGCGGGCTTGCCCGAACCGCCCTCTCAAGAAGCCACCGGAATGACCACTGAAAACCATACCCAGGACATTGCCCGCGTGTTGTCTGAAGCCCTGCCGTTCATGCAGCGCTATGATGGACAGACCGTGGTGGTGAAGTATGGCGGTCATGCGATGGTCGATCCCGAACTGTCGGGCAAGTTCGCCCGTGACATGGTCCAGCTGAAGCTGTCCGGCATCAACCCGATCGTGGTGCATGGCGGCGGACCGCAGATCGGCGCCATGCTGGACCGGCTGAAGATCGAAAGCCGCTTCGAGGACGGGCTTCGCGTCACCGACAAGGCGACCATGGAAGTGGTCGAGATGATCCTGGCGGGCTCGATCAACAAGTCGATTGTCGCCGCTATCCAGAAAGCAGGCGGCAAGGCCATCGGCATCTCCGGCAAGGATGGCAACCTGTGCGTGGCGACGCGGCTGACCAAGACCCGCCTCAACAAGGACACCGGCAAGGAAGAACAGGTGGACCTGGGCTTCGTCGGCGACCCCGGCAAGATCAACCCGGAAATCCTGCACACCATCCTGCATTCCGAAGCGATCCCCGTCATCGCGCCGACCGGCGTGGGCCGCGACGGCGAGACCTACAACGTCAATGCCGACACCTTCGCCGGCGCCATCGCGGTGGCGATGAAGGCCAAGCGGCTGCTGCTGCTGACCGACGTGGCGGGCGTGCTGGACAAGGACAAGAACCTGCTGTCTGAACTGACGCTGGGCGACATCGACCGGCTGGCGGAGGACGGTACCATTTCCGGCGGCATGATCCCCAAGCTTGAAAGCTGCGCCTCGGTGGTGCGCGGTGGCGTGGAAGGCGTCGTCATCACCGACGGGCGCGTGCCGCACTGCGTGCTGCTGGAACTGCTTACCCCGCACGGCGTTGGCACCCGCATCTCTGAACGCCAGACAAAGTGAGCCATATGAGCGCCCCCGGATTCAATCACGTCGAGACCTGGATCTTCGACCTCGACAATACGCTCTATCCGGCGTCGTGCCGGCTGTTCGACCAGATCGACGTGCGCATGGGCGAGTTCATCTCCAGCCTGTTGCAGGTGGACCGAACCGAGGCGCGGCGCATCCAGAAGGATTATTTCTACAAGTACGGCACGACGCTGCGCGGGCTGATGGAAGAACACCGGATCGACCCGGACGCCTTTCTCGACTACGTGCACGACATCGATCATTCGCCGGTGCCGACCAACCCGCTGCTGGCCACCCATCTTGAAGCGCTGCCGGGCCGCAAGCTCGTTTTCACCAACGGCACCGTGCGCCACGCCGAAAACGTCATGCACCGGATCGGCGTGACCCACCTGTTTCACGGCATCTTCGACATCGTACATTCGGACTTCATCCCCAAGCCGTCGCGCGGACCCTATGAGAAGTTCATTGCCGAACACCAGGTGGACCCGGCGCGCGCCGCCATGTTCGAGGATATCGCCCGCAATCTCGAGGTTCCCGCCGCCCTGGGCATGACCACGGTGCTGGTGCGTGACGACCACAACGAGGACGGCGCGATGATCAACAAGCTGAACGGCGATGCCGACGGCGCGCCTTACGTGCATCACCTCACCAACGACCTTGCCGGGTTCCTCGGCCGGATCGTGGCCCCCTGACACAGCGCAACCAATACAGACCGACATGCAGGAGTTGAACCCATGAGCCACGCCAAGCTGCAAACCACCATCGAGAAGGCCTGGGAAGAGCGCGATGCCGTTACCCCGAAGACCAAGGGTGCGGTACGTGAGGCGGTGGACAAGGCGCTGCTGCTGATGGACAGCGGCAAGGCCCGTGTGGCCGAACGCGGCAGCGACGGCAACTGGAGCGTCAACCAGTGGCTGAAGCAGGCCGTGCTGCTGTCGTTTCGTCTCAACGACATGACCACTATCGCCAACGGACCCGGCAAGGCCAAGTGGTGGGACAAGGTGCCGTCCAAATTTGATGGCTGGGGGGCGAAGGAATTCCGCAAGGCAGGTTTCCGCGCCGTGCCGAACTGCGTGGTGCGCCGGTCAGCCTACATCGCGCCGTCGGTGGTGCTGATGCCGTCATTCGTCAATCTCGGCGCCTATGTGGACTCAGGTACCATGGTCGATACCTGGGCGACCGTCGGCAGTTGCGCCCAGATCGGCAAGAACGTGCACCTGTCCGGCGGCGTCGGCATCGGTGGCGTGCTGGAGCCGCTGCAGGCAGGCCCGGTGATCATCGAGGACAACTGTTTCATCGGCGCGCGCTCCGAGGTGGTCGAGGGCTGCATCGTGCGCGAAGGCGCGGTGCTTGGCATGGGCGTCTATATCGGCAAGTCCACCAAGATCGTCGACCGCGCCACCGGCGAGGTGATGTATGGCGAGGTGCCGCCGTACTCGGTGGTGGTGTCCGGCACCCTGCCCGGCAAGCCGATGCCGAACGGCGAACCCGGTCCGTCGCTGTACTGCGCGGTGATCGTCAAGCGCGTCGATGAGAAGACCCGCTCCAAGACCTCGATCAACGAATTGCTGCGGGACTAAGCTGGACCGTGCCCGATCCCGTCGCCATCCTGCAATCGCTGATCCGCTGCCCGTCGGTGACACCGGCAGAGGCTGGTGTGCTGGACTACATGGAAGGCCTGATGAAGCCTGCCGGCTTCACCTGTACGCGCATGCCGTTCAGCGAAGCCGGCACGGCGGACGTGGACAACCTGTTCGTGCGCATCGGCAGCTTCCGGCCCGCATTTCTGTTTTGCCGGCCATGTTGACGTGGTGCCGCCGGGTGCTGACAGCCTGTGGCGGCATCCGCCGTTTGCCGCCGAGAATTCATGACGGGGTGATCTATGGCCGCGGCGCGTGCGACATGAAAGGCTCGGTCGCAGCGTTCTGTGCAGCCGCCATCGGCTTTGCGGCAGATCATGACGGCAAGTTGCCCGGCTCAGTCTCGCTGCTGATCACCGGCGACGAGGAAGGCATCGCCATCAATGGCACGGTGAAGATGCTGGCCGAACTCAAGCGCCGGGGCGAAGTGCCGGATGTGTGCCTGGTGGGCGAGCCAACCTGCCCGGACGTGTTCGGCGACACCGTCAAGATCGGCCGGCGCGGCTCGATTCATTTCGAGATTACCTGGACCGGCGTGCAGGGTCATTCCGCCTATCCGCACAAGGCGGTCAACCCGATCACGCCGCTGGCCCGGCTGATCGACCGGTGTAGCAGCCCACGAGCTCGACAAGGGCAACCAGCACTTCGGTCCGTCGAGCCTGGCGGTGACCAATTTCGATACCGGCAACCCGGCCAACAATGTCATCCCGGCCTCGGCCAATGCGCGCTTCAACATCCGCTACAACACCGAACACACGGCCGACAGCCTGAAGGCCTGGGTGGAGCGCGAATGCGAGACGGTGAAGCAGCAGATGGGCGGCAGCTATTCCATCTCCATCGTCGAGGGTGCCGACGCCTTCATGACCGAACCGGGCAGCTTCGTTTCGACCATCGTCAACGCCGTAAAGGCGGAGACGGGCGTGACGCCAAGGCTGGATACGGGCGGCGGCACGTCGGACGCCCGTTTCATCAAGGACTATTGCCCGGTGGTGGAGTTCGGCCCGATCAACCAGACCATCCACCAGGCCAACGAGAACATACCGGTGGCCGATCTTGAACTGCTGAGCCGGGTGTACCGGCGCATGCTGGATGACTGGTTCGCGGAGGTCTCCGCGTGAGTTTCGCCATTCACGCGGTACGCGCGCTCAAGACCGCCTGGCAGGTTATATGCCTCGACAAGCAGGGGCTGAATGGCTTCGAGCAGGACAGGGAGGCGTTCTGGACCTCGTTCAAGGCATTCTTCCTCGTTGCGCCGATCTATCTCTATTCCTCCGTCATGGGTGCGCGGCTGTCGTCGCCGCCGGTAGACGAGCCTTCCCTGTCCGGTTCGTTTGCACTGCTGGCGCTGTTGTGGGTGATGTGGCCATGGTTGATGGTGTCGCTCTCCCACATGCTCGGGGCGCAGCAGAATTATGTGCGCTACATCATCGCCTACAACTGGACCAGCGTGTTCATCGTGGCGGCCATCGTGCCGGTGCTGCTGTTGCGGCAGATGGGCATTGCCGGGCCAGGGCTTGCAGCGCTGCTGAGCCTCGGTGTCATCGGCTGGTCGCTGTTCATGCGCTGGTTCGTGGCGCGATACGCTCTGGAGGTCAAGGCGCCGGTCGCCGTGGCGCTGGTGGCGGGTGACCTGGCGCTGTCGATTGCCGGCAGTTTCCTGATTCAGGATCAGTAATCAACCGACATCAGATAAAGCCCGTCCGGCGGTGCGACCGGACCGCAAGCCGACCGGTCTGCTGCATCGAGTGCGGCCCGCACATCCGCCGCCGACCACTTGCCCTCACCCGCCAGCTTGAGCGTACCCACCAGCGAGCGGACCTGGTTGTGCAGGAACGAGCGGGCCGAAGCGTACACCACGACCTCAGTACCCTCGCGCACCACGTCCAGCCGGTCGAGAGTCTTGGCGGGCGACTTCGACTGGCACTGCGCCGAGCGGAAAGTGGTGAAGTCGTGATGGCCGACGAGCATCTGGGCGGCCTCGTGCATGGCATCGGCATCCAGCGGATGCGGCACCCACCACACTCGGTTGCGGTCCAGCGCGGGCGGCGGGCGGCGGTCAAGGATGCGAAAGCGGTAATGGCGCGCGGTGGCCGAGAAACGGGCATGGAAGTCATCGTCAACCATCGCCACATCCAGCACGCTGACCGGATCAGGCCGGACCTGCGCGTTGATGGCGCCCATGAGCTTGTCCGGCGTCCAGTCCTTCTGAAGGTCCACATGCGCCACCTGGCCCATTGCATGGACGCCGGCATCGGTGCGGCCCGCACCGGACAAGGTGACGTCTTCTTCTCCAAGCCGCATGATGGCCTCTTCCAGCGCCGCCTGCACAGACGGCTGGCCGTGCTGGCGCTGCCAGCCGGCAAACGGCGTGCCGTCATACTCGATGATGAGCCGGTAGCGGGCCATGGCGTCAGTCCACCCGGCTGCCGGGGGCTGGCCTCAAGCCGTTGAGAAAGGCGTCAAGGTCCATCGGACCCTTGCCCTCGCGCTGCAGCCTGACCGGCCGTATGGCGCCACCGAGACAGGCGATCGCGAGGTGGTCATCAAGCACGGTGGCCGGTGCGCCGGAAAGCCCTGATGCCAGTTCCACCTCAAGCAGCTTCACCCGCACCGGCTTGTCCGGCCCGGGCAGCAGGCACCAGGCGCCGGGAAATGGCGAGAGGCCGTGCACGTGGCGCAGCACCTGCGTTGCCGGGCGGTTGAAGTCGATGTGCGCCTCGGCCTTGGAAATCTTTTCTGCATAGGTGACGCCGGCTTCGGGCTGGGCAACGGCGTCCAGCTTGCCGTCCTGTTCAAGCCGGGCGAGCACCGCCGACATTGCTTCGGCGCCGGCCTGCGCCAGTTCGTCATGCAGCGCGCCGGCGGTGGTGCGGTCCGTGATGGCGGTTCTCACCTCGCTCACCACCGGGCCGGTATCGAGACCCTCGCTCCATCTGCATGATGGCGACACCGGTTTCCGCGTCGCCTGCCATGATGGCGCGCTGGATGGGCGCTGCTCCGCGCCAGCGCGGCAGCAGCGAGGCGTGCACGTTGAGGCAGCCGTGGCGCGGCGCATCCAGAACGGGCTTCGGCAAGATGAGGCCATAGGCAACCACCACCGCCACATCGGCGCCAGGCGCTGCGAACGCCGCCTGCTCGGCCTCGTCACGCAGGGACCTGGGCGTGCGCACTTCAATAGCCTTGGCTTTCGGCGAAAACGTGCACCGGCGACTTGCGCTCTTCCATGCCGCGGCCGGCGGGGCGCGGCGGCTGGGTGTAGACGCAAACGACCTCGTGGCCGTCAGCAATCATCCGGGCGAGAGTGGGCACGGAAAAGTCCGGCGTGCCCATGAAGATGCAGCGCAAGCTCACGCGGTTTCCCGCTGCTGGCGGGCCATCTTGGTGAACTTGCGCACCACCATGGTGCGCTTCAGGCGCGACAGGTGATCGATGAACAGAACGCCGTTGAGATGATCGATCTCGTGCTGGATGCAGGTGGCCATCAGACCGGTGCAGTGCATCTCCTGCGGCTTGCCCTGTTCGTCGATGTACCTGACCTTCACTTCCGCCGGGCGTTCGACATCGTAGAACACGTCAGGAATGGACAGGCAGCCTTCCTCGTATACCGACGTCTCGTCGCTCGACCAGATGATCTCCGGGTTGATGAAGGCATGCGGATCCTTCGGCTTGTCTTCCTTGGCCAGGTCGACAACCAGCAGGCGGCGCGGAATGCCGACCTGCACCGCGGCAAGCCCGATGCCCGGCGCGTCATACATGGTCTGCAGCATGTCGCCGACCAGCGCACGCAATTCATCGTCAACCCGCTCGACGGGTTGCGACAACTGTTTCAATACCGGGTCCGGCAGCTTGACAATGGGTCGAATGGTCATGAATGCCCGTAATCAACGCAATATATCTCTGCCACTCAGATAAGCATTACCGGCTTGCCGGTCAATTGCCAGGCAGCGTCAGCCATTGCGACCCGAAATCCAGCGCGACAGCCGTGCCAGCGCCTCGTCAAGGGTTGCGGGGTCGCGCAGGTAGCACATGCGAACGAAGCCCTCGCCGCCTGGACCGAACGTGCCGCCGGGCGACAGGCCCACATTGGCCTCGTCGATGATGCGCAGCACCGCCGCCAGGCTGTCACCGAGACCCTCGATACGGATGAAATGATAGAAGGCGCCGCGCGGCATCTCGAAGCTGACGCCTTCATGGTGGCCGAGCACCTCCGCCACCCGGTCGCGGGCGGCGCGCGCCATGGCAAGCTGCATGGCGAGAAATTCGTCGCCCTGTTCCAGCGCGGCCACGGCGCCGCGCTGCAGGAAGGCAGCGGTGCCGGACGTGTTGTACTGGATGATGCGCTCGATGGCCGGCCCGAGCGCCGCCGGCGCCTGCAACCAGCCGATGCGCCAGCCGGTCATCGCCCAGTTCTTGGAGAAGGTGTTCACATAAATGATGCGCTCATCCTGTTCGCACACGTCCATGAAAGATGACGCGCGCGCACCGTCGCCATAGTGGAAGCGGCCATAGACCTCGTCGGCGATGATCCAGATGCCGGCGGCCCGCGCCATGTCGCGGATGGCCAGCAGGTCATCGCGGCTGGCCACCCAGCCGATCGGATTGGACGGCGAGATCAGGCAGATGGCGCGGGTGCGCGGGCAGATGCTGTCGCGCATGCGGTCAAGATCTAGCGACCAGGTGCGATCCTGGTATTGCATCGGCACGAACACCGGCACCGATCCCATCATGCGGATGGGCCCGGGAAAGTTCGGCCAGGCAGGCGAGGGAATGATCACCTCGTCGTCCTTGTCGAGCAGCAATTGCAATGTCGTCTGGATGGCTTGCATGCCGCTGCCGGTGACGAAGAAGCGCTCGGGAGAAAATGGTCCGGGCCAGAACCGGTCATGGTAGGTGGCCAGCGCCTGGCGCAATTCCGGAATGCCTCGCTGCCAGGTGTAGAAGGTTTCGCCGGCACGCAGCGACGCTGCGGCCGCATCGCAGATGAATTGCGGCGTGGGCAGGTGGCCCTCACCGGTCCACAGCGGAATGAGGCCCTGACGGCCAAAGCCGTGGTTGACGGCGCGGAGGATGCCACTGTCGGGTTCTTCGCGCTGGCTCTTGCGAATGCCTGCGATCAGCTGCTCGGGAACAAGGGAATGCATCAGCATGTCTCATCGATGTGGTGAGACCCATGCCTACTGCGGCTTTCCGGCGCCGGCAAATGAAAAACCCGGCCCACCTGCCGGAGCGGACCGGGGTTGAAAGCCAACCTGGCAGCAGCTTACTTCTTCTTGCTCAGCAGGTCGCGGATTTCCGTCAGCAGCTGCACGTCTGCCGGTGGGGCAGCAGGTGCGGCGGGGGCGGCTTCTTCCTTCTTCTTCATGCTGTTGGCGGCCCTGACGACCATGAACAGAATGAACGCTATGATCAGGAAATTGACCACCGCCGTGAGGAAGTTGCCATATGCAAGCACAGCGCCCTGCTCCTTTGCGGCGGCAAGCGTATTGGCCGTCACGCCCTCAGCCAGTGGCGCAAACAGGTTGCTGAAATCGACGCCCCCGGTAATGGCGCCCACGACCGGCATGATGATGTCGTCAACCAGCGAACTGACGATCAGTCCGAATGCCCCGGCGATGATGACGCCGACAGCCAGATCGAGCACATTGCCCTTGAACGCAAATTCCTTGAATTCCTTCAACATTTTCTGGTTCCCCTCCAGTACTTTAAAGCTGCGGAAATCCGCAGCCTGTCTCATCCGCCAGAATCGTCGTCTGGCGAAAACCTGCGCAGGATAGCCTTCGGGGGGTGATTTACAATTACCCGCAAATCGTCCGTGCACGTTGCCCGATAGTCGCAGCCACAGATTGCCTCACAGGTCGCATCTGCTAATCTGCCTTGCAAATGGCTGTGACGGCACCTGAATTCGAGGGCAGTGGCACAGCCGCAGCGAAGAAGGCACGTTGCGATGCTGTCGACCTGGGGCGTCATACTGATCGCACTTGGATATGTGGGCGTGCTGTTCGCCATCGCAGCCTATGGCGACAGGGTATCCGGCTTTCGCCGCGGCTTCAGCCGTCCCTACGTGTATGCGCTTTCCATCGCTGTGTACTGCACCTCCTGGACTTTCTACGGCAGCGTCGGGCTTGCCTCGACAACCGGCTACGACTTCCTCGCCATCTATCTCGGACCCATCCTGCTGATCGGGTTCGGATGGCCGCTTATCCGGCATATCGTCAACCTGTCCAAGAGCCAGAACATCACGTCCATCGCTGACTTCCTGGCGGCACGCTATGGCAAGAACCAGCTGCTGGGCGGACTTGCTGCCGCCGTCGCCGTCATCGGCATCATCCCGTACATCTCGCTACAGCTCAAGGCAGTTGCCCTGTCTCTTTCAGTCCTCGGACCGCTGGGCGTGGAGACCGGCAAACTCGAAACGCCATTTGGCGACATGCCGCTATTCATCGCCATTGCCATGGCCGTGTTCGCCATGCTGTTCGGCACACGCCACGCCGATGCCACCGAGCACCAGAACGGGCTGATCCTGTCTGTCGCCGCCGAGAGCCTGGTGAAGCTTGTGTCGTTTATCGTGGTGGGCATGGCCATAACGTTTTGGCTCATGGGCGGCCCTGCCACCCTCTATGAACGGGCCGTCAACGACCAGACCATCAGCACCCTGTTCGCCTCCCCGCCGGATGCGAGCCAGTTCATCACCATGACGCTGCTGTCGCTGTTTGCGATCATCCTGTTGCCCCGCCAGTTCCACGTGACGGTCGTAGAAAACACCTCGATCGACGATGTCCGCAAGGCGGCGTGGATGTTCCCGCTCTACCTGGTTGCGATCAACATTTTCGTGGTGCCAATCGCCATCGCCGGAATGATTGCATTCAAGGGGCAGCCGGTGGACGGCGATACCTTCGTGCTGGCGCTGCCGGTGGCGCGGAGTGAAAGCCTGCTGGCGATGATCACGTTCATCGGCGGCCTTTCGGCGGCCACCGCCATGGTCATAGTCGAAACGGTCGCGCTGTCGATCATGGTGTGCAACTCGATCGTGGTGCCGCTGATGCTGCGCTCCTCGAATCGCAGCATGTGGCAGGAGGATGTCACCGGCCGCATCCTGCAGATCCGCCGGGTGGCGATCGGCGTGATCATCGTGCTGGCATATTCCTATTACCTGATGATCGGCAACAACGCCGCCCTCGCCCAGACGGGCCTGGTTTCGTTCGCCGCCATTGCGCAGTTTGCACCGGCTTTCTTCATCGGCCTGGTATGGTCGCGCGGCAATGCGCGCGGCGCGATGGCAGGGCTGATGGCGGGTTTCCTGCTGTGGGCCTATACGCTGCTGCTGCCGTTGTTCGCCGATGCCGGCTGGCTGGACTACAGCATCATTGCCCAAGGTCCCTGGAATATCGACTGGCTGCGTCCACGGCACCTTTTCAACAGCGAGTTCGATGCACTCACGCACGGCATCTTCTGGTCGCTCAGCGTCAACACAATCGCCTATGCCGCTGTATCGCTGATGACCTCGAGCGACCCGATCGAACGAATGCAGGCGCAGGCGTTCGTGCCAAGCAGCCAGAACGCCGCGACGGCCTCGATCAAGCCACGCAACATAAACGTCAGCATGCGCCAGGTCGAAGCGACCGTTGAACGGTATCTGGGCAAGGAGCGCAGCAAGCGGTCTTTTGACGAGTTTCACCTGCTCAACGGCAGCCATTCCGGCAGCGGCTCGATTGCTGACCCGGAGGGACTGAAATTCGCCGAGCGGCTGCTGGCCAGTGCTATCGGCATTGCTTCGGCCCGCGTGGTCATGGCGCTGCTGCTGCAGCGGGGAACCGAGAACACCCGTGGCGCAATGCGCCTGCTCGATGATGCATCGGATGCGATCGTTTACAACCGGGACCTGCTTCAGTCAGCCATCGACCATGTGCAACAGGGTATCGCGGTGTTCGATCACGACCTGTCGCTGGTCTGCTGGAACAACCAGTTCCGCAACTTGCTGTCACTGCCGCCGGAAATGGGCAAGGTCGGCGTGCCGCTGGGCGAGGTGCTGTCGCGTCTGGACCGGCACTTCGTCTATGAAAGCCGCGCCCTGTCGGATGCGCATACCCAGGTCCTTCGGCTGATGGTGATGCAGTCGGAACCGTTCCAGATTGTTCGCAAGGACGATTCCCTGGTGCTTGAAGTGCGCAGCAACGCCATGCCGGACGACGGGCGGGTGCTGACCTTTACCGACATTACCGAGCGCGTGCAGACCGCAAAGGCGCTGGAACAAAGGGTGCGGGAGCGCACCCACGAACTAACCGCCCTCAACACCCAGCTGGAAACGGCGCGCGCCCAGGCGGTGGAAGCAAATGCGGGCAAGACCCGCTTCATCGCTGCCGCCTCGCATGACATCCTGCAGCCACTGAACGCGGCGCGATTGTTCACCGCCTCGTTGATGGACCGCACGGCGCGGACGAGTGAGGGCGAGCTGGTGCGGAATGTCGACCAGTCGCTGGAGGCCGTTGAGGAGATTTTCTCCGCATTGCTGGACATTTCACGTCTCGATGCCGGGGCAATCAACCCCGACGTGACACGGTTTGCCCTGGGCGATCTGCTCAACCAGCTCAAGACCGAGTTTTCGATGGCCGCCGCCGAAAAGGACCTCAAGCTCACCATCGTTCCCTCAAGCCAGGTGGTGCTGTCGGACCGGAGACTGCTGCGGCGCATCCTGCAGAACCTGCTCAGCAATGCCATCAAGTACACCAGCACTGGCAAGGTCCTGATGGGTTGCCGGCGGCGCGGCAACAGCTTGCTTGTCGAGGTGCATGACACCGGTCCCGGCATTCCGGCCGACAAGCAGAAGGTGGTCTACCGGGAGTTCGAACGGCTGGATCACAAGGGATCGGAGGTCTCGGGACTGGGGCTTGGCCTGTCCATCGTCCAGCGCATGGCACGAGTACTGGATCATCCGCTCAGCCTGCGTTCGGAAGCGGGAGGGGGATGCATGTTCCAGCTGCAGTTGCCGGTCGCCTCAAGCCAGAACCTGCCGATCGAACAGTCACGCCCATCGCCAATGCCGGGTACTGCGCGGCTGGCCGGCCTGTCAGTGCTGGTGGTAGACAACGAGCCCGCAATTATCGATGGCATGACCAGCCTGCTGGTTGGCTGGGGCTGCAAGGTGGCAAGCGCACGCACAGCATCCGCCGCCCGCAAGCTGCTGGATGGCTCACCCGGCGAGACCGGCCGTTTCGACGTGGTGTTGATGGACTATCACCTCAACCGCGAGAACGGCCTGGACCTGATCGCCGAGCTGCGCAAACGCGGCAGCCACCGGTTCGCGGCCGTACTGATCACCGCTGAACGGTCAGCGGAGGTGCAGGCCCGAGCCGAGGCTGAAGACGTTGTCTATCTCAGAAAACCGGTCCGGCCGGCCATCCTGCGCAATGTCCTGTCAATGAGCCGGCTGCGGCAGGAAGCGGCAGAATAATCCGGCCAGCACTCAGCCCGCGTATTCGCCGGCCTTCGCGCCGTCTGAAGGTTCGCCATCCACCCGCGACGCAGCAATCACGGCCTGGGTCCGGCTCTCCACGTTCAGCTTTTGCAAGATTGCCGAGACGTGCGCCTTGATGGTCGCCTCGGACACGGACAGCTCATAGGCGATCTGCTTGTTCAGGAGGCCCTCGCGCAGCATCATCAGCACGCGCATCTGCTGCGGCGTCAGGGTTGCCAGGCGCCGGGCGATGTCGTCGGCTTCGTTGTCACCGCACTGGTCAAGGCTGATGCCTTCGGGCACCCACTCCCCGCCATTGAGCACGGTGGAGATGGCAAGCTGCATGTGCTGCACCGGCGTCGATTTCGGCACGAAGCCCGAGGCGCCCAAGGTCAGGGCGCGCGAGATGACCGCAGCGTCCTCGGTGCCGGACACCACAACCACCGGCACCAGCGGAAACTGGGTCCGCACCAGCGCAAGGCCGGAGAACCCCTGCACGCCAGGCATCTTGAGATCGAGAAGGACGAGGTCAATGTCAGCGGTGGAGGATAGTATGGATATCACCTCGCCGAGAGATCCGGCCTCTTCAAACCCTACGTCCCCGAGTGCATCCTGCAATGTCAGCCGCAAGGCATCGCGAAACAGCGGGTGGTCGTCTGCAAGGACAATCCGGTACCCCATAAATCTCGCTCCCTCATTCGCCGGGATTCCTCCTTGAGCCAGCGTTCTACGTGCCGTCTCCCGCCAGGAGTCATGATACGATGCGCCAGTCTTTGAAGCATTATTCAGACCTTATGATCCACATGTCCAGTGCAGATGTGAAGGCTGCAGGTGTTGGGGCGCAACCGGCTGGCCCCACAATTGTCAAGGTTTGGCCCATCTGTCGCCCGGAAGCGCAAGCATCCTTCCAATCAGCAGAGGGGTCTGCTCAACAGATTAGCGGGTTACCGGGTTCCAGCTGGCCATCAGGCTGTGGCTGAAAACCATGATCCGCATGCCATTGAAGGGTCCAGGGAAGGATTTCCGGTGGCAAAAGAGACGGTCGCGTGGCTCCTGTCGCCGTCCCGAGCAGCGCGATCCAAGCCCGCCCGGACCTCAGTCCGGGCGGGCTACCCTTTCTCGTTTTCAAACGTGGCTGATGGATCCGTTCATACCCGGTCGGGCGGGGTATCGAGCTGCCGCGCCATGTCGATGAATTTATCCATCGTCGAACGCAGATACCCCATCATTCGGTCGATGGCGGCCTCGTCCGGCAAGCGCAGCACCACGCCGTCCTGGCTGCTATCCAGCTTCTTCTCGATGGTGGCGATCTTCAGTTCCACCTGGCGGTTCTTCTGTTCGAGCCGGGAAATCTCGTCACGATAGGCCTTGCGGTCATCTGCTGCACTCTTGCATATCCACTGACCGGTCGCCCGCGAGCATGCCGACACGTTGCCGGTTACTGTGTCGAGCCTGATGAACTCGTCGCTTCCGGTCTGGCGCAACTTGTACCGTGGCCCGGTTCCGGCGGCTTGCGCACCGGGCACGGGCCCCAGGCCAATGCCCGCCGCCACTGCCAGCGCAACCGCCAGACGTTCAATCCGGAATGCATGATGCTTCATTGCCGTGAACCTTTCGCTGATACCGGGCGCCGCCCGCCTCCATGATATAGGAGGCTGACGGCCCGGCGCAAAGGCCCGGCCCCCGCGCAGGGTTTCAGCCGCGGCGAACCCAGGCCTCGAAGGCATTGAGCCAGATTGCAAAGAACTTGCGGCTTTCCTCATCCGTCAAGTTGCCGTCTGCATCGAACTTGGACGGAGCCTGGCCGACGAACATCTCGGGCTTGGACATGGTCAGCGCCTCAAGGCCGACGAGGTTCTGGCGCAGGTGATATTGCGACCGGGCCGTGCCAAGCGGGCCGCCAGAGGCGCCTATGATCCCCACCCGCTTGTCCTTGAACGGCTGGTTCTTCACCCGGCTGATCCAGTCGGTGGCGTTCTTGAGGCCGCCGGGAATGGAAAAGTTGTACTCCGGCGTGGCAATCAGCACGCCATCGGCAGCGCGGATCCTTTCTGCAAGGTCCTGGACGATCTGCGGCACGCCGTTGGCAGCCTCGTCATCGCCATCATAGACCGGAAGACCCTTTGGCGTGACGATGTCCATGGTCATAGTGTCCGCTGCCATCCCGGCAAGGGTACGCAACAAGGCAGTATTGTAGGACTTCGTCCGCAGGCTTCCGGACAGCGCAACAATGTTCAGTTTGCCAGACATGGCAGGTCTCCAGTGCGGTGGTTCAGTGCAAGGGGTTCAAGAGATTCAGTATGTGGCCCGGCCGCCGGAAAGATCGAAGACGGCGCCGGTGGTGAAGCTGTTTTCCGGCGATACGGTCCAGGCGATCATGTCGGCCGCTTCACTGACCTCGAGAAATCGGTTTCGCGGGATTTTTGACAGCATGTAGTCAATGTGCTCCTGGCTCATCTGGTCGAAGATGCGGGTCCTCGCAGCAGCCGGGGTGACGCAGTTGACGGCGATGTCGTACCCGGCCAGCTCCTTGCCCAGCGATTTGGTCAGCGCGATCACCCCCGCCTTCGATGCCGAGTAGGCGCAGGCATTCGGATTGCCTTCCTTGCCAGCGACAGATGCGATGTTGCAAATGCGGCCATAGCCCCGGCCAGTCATGCCGGAAACCAACGCCCGGTTGACGAGGAAGGTTCCGGTGAGGTTGACCTCGATGACGCGTCTCCAGGCATCGGGATCATAGGCCGCCACGGTGGCATTCGGCCCGGCAATGCCGGCGGAACTGACCAGGATGGACACCGGGCCAAGCCCGGCTTCAGTCCTTGCCAGACAATCGGCAATGGCAGCCTGGTCCGTCACGTCCACGGCAAATCCTGCCGCGCCGCCCGGCAGCGAGGCGGCGGCCTGCGCGGCCAGGTGGCCGTCCATGTCCCACAGGGCCAGCCTGGCCCCCAGCGATGCGAGCTTCTGCGCCACGGCAAGGCCTATACCCTGCGCACCGCCGGTGACCACTGCCACCTGACCCGTCATGTCCGTTCCACTCATCTGCTGGCCTCCCCGCCTGCCGCCGTTTCATGCCATATCGAACAGCAGAAACTCCGACCCGTCGAGGGCCTCGACGCGGATGGAAGGCTCGTCGCTGATGGCGAGGCCGTCGCCGCGGCGCAGCTGTTCGCCGTTCACCAGCAGTTCGCCTGCAGCCAGTTGCAGCCACTGCCGCCTGCCGGCTGCCAGCATGAACGTCAGTTGCTGTCCGGCATCGAGAAGGCTGGCATGGATGTCGGCCTGCTGGTGGATCTTCAGCGCCCCGTCACGCGGCGTGCCCGATGCCACCAGCCGCAGCACATTGCGGCGTTCGGCTTCCGGAAAGTGGCGTTGCTCGTAGGATGGCTCAAGCCCTCTGGCCTCGGGAATGATCCAGATCTGCAGAAAGTGAACGGGATCGGTCTTCGAGGCATTGAACTCGGAATGCTCCACGCCGCTGCCTGCGGACATGCGTTGCACATCGCCGGGCCGGATGACGGAGCCTGTCCCCAGCGAATCCTTGTGCTCCAGCGCGCCGTCGAGCACGTACGACACGATTTCCATGTTGGCGTGGCCATGGGTGTCGAAACCGGCAGCCGGGATTACGCGGTCTTCGTTGATCACCCGGAGCGGGCCAAAGCCCATGTGAGCGGGATCGTGATAATGTCCGAACGAGAAACTGTGGCGCGAATCAAGCCAGCCGAAATTGGCATGGCCACGCGTCTCGGATGGTCTCAAGTGCATCATTTGCTGTCTCCTTGTCAGTCAAGCCAGCGCAAGGCCGACGCATTTTCGTGATGCACAAGAGATATAGTTTCCCAAAATGCTTACAATGATGATAATTTGATACACATTGTTTCTATATCAGGCACAATATCGGCATGGATCGGTTCGACAGCATGAAGGCGCTGGTGACGGCGGTGGATGAAGGCGGATTCGCCGCGGCTGGCCGCAAGCTCGGACTGTCACGGGTACAGGTTTCCCGGCTTGTCGGCGCGCTGGAAGATCATCTGGGCGCGCAACTGCTCAACCGCACCACCCGCACCATGTCCCTCACCGAGGCCGGGCAGGTGTTCGTGGAACGGGCACGGTCGCTTGTGATTCAGCTGGAGGAAGCCGAAACCGCTGCCGGCGATGCAACGGGAGAGCTGAAGGGACTTCTCCAGGTCAATGCGCCGATGACGTTTGGCGTTGGCGAAGTCGCCCCCGCGGTCAGCGACTTCATGGGGCAACATCCGGCAATCACTGTTTCGCTGATCCTCAACGACCGTTTCGTCGACCCCTACGAGGAAGGCTTCGACGTGACGTTGCGCATCGGCGAGCTTGAACCGTCATCGCTGGTCGCCCGCAAGATCTGTCCGATCCGGCGGCTGATGTGCGCAAGCCCGGCGTATCTCGAGGCGCACGGACGCCCGCGCACGCCGGATGATCTGAGCCGGCATGCGCTGTTGCATTACGGACATATCGGCTCGGACCTCACGTGGCCCGTTCGCGGCGCCGGCAACAATGGACGGCTGCCGGTCACGCCAGTTCTATGCTCCAACAATGGGGATGTGCTGAAAGTGGCTTGCGTGGCGGCGCGCGGGATCACGCTGCTGCCCGCCTTCATAGTGTCGGACGAGCTTGCCGCCGGCTCGCTCGTTCCGGTGCTGGAAGGTTTCGAGCCGCCACCGGTGGCATTGCATGCTGTCTATCCGCCGGACAAGTACCGCCCGGCCAAGACCCGCGCCTTTGTCGACTTCCTTACCAACCGCTTCCGCAAGCGTCCACCGGGCGGGCCGATCTGACTTCGGAAGGGGTCACGCCGGCTTCTTGATCTGCTGATAGGCCGCCAGGGCTGCATCGCGCGCCTTGCCGTGATCGACCATGGGTTTCGGATAGGTCTTGCCGAGCACGACACCTGCATCCTTCAGCACCAGGGCGGGCGCCTCCCAGGGCTTGTGGATGAAGGCCTTGGGCACATTCTTCAGTTCCGGCACCCAGCGGCGCACATAGGTGCCATCCGGATCGAACTTTTCGCCCTGCAATACGGGGTTGAAGATGCGGAAATAGGGTGCAGCATCAGCGCCGCAGCCGGCCACCCACTGCCAGCTTGCCGAGTTGGAACCGATATCGGCATCCACCAGCGTGTCCCAGAACCAGGCTTCGCCGCGCTGCCAGGGCACCAGAAGGTCCTTGATCAGGAACGACGCGGCGATCATGCGGACGCGGTTGTGCATCCAGCCCGTTGCCCACAGTTCGCGCATGCCTGCATCAACGACCGGGTAGCCGGTTTCGCCTCGCTGCCATTTGCTCAAGGCCTCATCGTCGTCGCTCCACGGGAAGTCCGCGAACTCCGGGCGGAACGGTTCCGACATCAGGTCCGGCCAGTGGTGCAGCAGGTGATAGGAGAATTCCCGCCACAGCAGTTCCTTCAGGAAGTGTTCTGCGCCACGGTCGACGTTGCGGCGCCCGTCGGCCATGGCGTGGCGGGTGGCGTGCCAGCATTGCAGTGGCGAGATTTCGCCGAAATGCAGGTGTGGCGACAGGCGCGAGGTGGCGAACAGGCCGGGCCGGTCGCGGTCGTCCTTGTAGTCACCTATTGCCTCGGCAATGAACCGGTCTAGCTTGTCGCGCGCACCCTGTTCGCCAGGCGTCCAGCGCTCGCCGAAGCCGCTCGCCCAGTCCGGCTTGCCGTCGTAGAGCTTCCAGTCGCTGATATTGTCGCTTGAGATGCCGCCGAGCCAGAACGTGAGGGGGTCCGGAACCGGCCGTGGCTCGCGGAAGGGCTCGGTTGCAAAACAGGCCCGCGAGAACGGGGTATAGACCTTGTACGGGTCACCTGCACCGGTGCGGATCTGTTGCGGATCATGCAGCAGGTATCCGGCAAACCGCCGGCATTCAACACCATTGTCCCGGCACCAGGATGCCATGTCCTGTTCGAGCGTTCCGGACCAGGGCGCGTGATTGCGCGAGAAATAGATGGCGTGGGCCGCCGTCTCTGTGGCGAGCTGCCTCAGCACGTCGAGGCTGGCGCCCCGGAGCATGTACAGCCGTCCCCCTCTGTCGGCGATGGACTTCTCCAGCGATTGAAGCGAGCGTTCGAGCCACCACCGCGACGCTCCGCCCATTGCCCAGGCACCGGGTGTGGCGTCGTCCAGGACATAGACCGGCAGGATGGGCCGGCCGGTTTCGGCAGCGGCGGTCAACGCGGCGTTGTCGGCCAGGCGAAGGTCGTGGGTGAACCAGACAATAACGGGTTGTTCGCTCATGTGGCGCCTTCTGCAATCGCGGCAAGGAATTCAGGGATCGATTGCAGAACGCGGCAGGAGGCCCAAGGTTTCAGCGGCCGGAGGCGGTCATGGCTCCCGATTCTTCGCGCTCGGCCAGCAGGTTGGTCAGCCAGTCCGGGTCCATTTCAGGCACCGAGGACAGCAGCAGCTGCGTATAGTCCGGATAAGGCGGCGACAGGATCTCGCTCTTCATGCCCTGTTCCACCACCTTACCCTGGAACATCACCACGATCTGGTCGGAGATCGCCTTCACCGTGGCGATGTCGTGGGTAATGAACAGGTAGGTGATGTTGAACTCCTTCTGCAGGCGCAGCAGCAGCTTGAGGATGCCTTCCTGGACGATCTGGTCGAGCGCGGAGGTCACCTCGTCGCAGATGATCACCTCGGGCTCTGCCGCAAGGGCCCGGGCAATGCATATACGCTGCTTCTGGCCACCTGACAGTTCGCCCGGCAGGCGCTCCATGAAGCTGTCGTCCAGCTCGATCATCTTCAGCAGGTCGGAAATGCGGGCGTCCAGCGCCTTGCCGGACAGGCCGAGATAGAACTCCAGCGGCCGGCCGATGATGTCGCGCACGGTGTGGCGCGGATTCATCGCCGTGTCGGCCATCTGATAGATCATCTGGATGCGGCGCAGCTGGTCCTTGGACCGGTCCTTGAGCGCCAGCGGCAACGGCTCGTCGTTGAACAGCACGTTGCCCTTCATCGGCGGCAGCAGCCCGGTGATGACGCGGGCCGTGGTGGACTTGCCCGAGCCCGATTCACCCACCACCGCCACCGTGGAGCCGCGCGGCACGTTGATGGTCACATTGTGCAGGACCTTGACCACACCGCCATAGCTGGCATCAACACCGTTGACCCGCAGCACGACATCGTCGCTGCGCTCTTCCGGCTTCTCCAGCGAGCGCACCGCCCACAGCGAACGTGTGTACGGCATCTTCGGCTTCTCGAGCATCTCGCGGGCCGGCGCATCCTCGACCGTCTCGCCATAGCGCAGCACCTTGATCACATCGGCCATTTGCGCCACCACGGCGAGGTCGTGGGTGATATATATGGCGGCGGTGTTGAAGCGTTGAACGATGTCGCGCATGGCCGCCAGCACCTCGACCTGGGTGGTCACGTCGAGTGCAGTGGTGGGTTCGTCGAAGATGATCAGGTCCGGCCGCGGCGACATGGCCATGGCGGTCATGGCGCGCTGCAGTTGGCCGCCGGAGACCTGGTGCGGATACCGTTCGCCGATATTGTCGGGGTCCGGCAGCTGCAGCGAGCGGAACAGCTCAACCGCATCGGACCTGGCCTCGGTCTCACCCTTCAGGCCATGGTCCACGGTGGCCTCGACGCACTGTTCGATCAGCCGGTGGGCGGGGTTGAACGAGGCGGCCGCGCTTTGCGCCACATAGGTCATGCGGCTGCCGTGCAGACGGCGCAGCGCCCGGTCCGACAGCGAACGCAGGTCGATGCCGTCGAATAGGATCGTGCCGCCGGTAATGCGGCAGCCGGGCTGGGTGTAGCCCATGGCCGCCTTGCCCAGCGTCGACTTGCCCGCGCCCGATTCACCGATCAGGCCCATCACCTCGCCGCGATGCAGCTTCAGGTCGACGCCCTTGATGATCGGGTGCCACCTGTCGTCGGAGAAGCCCTCGATGCGGATATCGCGCATGTCGAGCAGCAGGTCGCCCTTCTTGCGTTCGGTTTGTTGCTTCTTCGCCATCGGTCCCGTCCGGTTGGGTTGTCAGTTTCTAGTTGGGGCCATGCCAGTCGATCTGGCAGATCTCGGCAGAGCGGCCGTCGAAATCCCACACCCGGCCGTGACTGCGCACCCGGCCCTTGTTGGCCTGGGCAATGGTAATGTCGGGTCCCATCCAGTAGCCGGTATTGGTAACGACGACATCCTTGTCCGCGTCGGGACCGGAAATCGGCTCCACCTCGCCCTGGATCATCCGGCCCACGGTGAGGCGGCGCTTCTTGCCCTCGGTCTCGAAGCTGACAGGCGCACGCTGCGCCCCGAGGAACTCGCCCACCAGCATCGAGAACAGCCCGGTGGTGCCGCGCGCCTTGCCGGAGAAAATCATCTCCAGCCCGGCATAGGCCTTGTCGGAGGCGCGCTCGTCGAAGAAGGCTGCCGCCTTCCAGTTGCCGCGCCCCATGTTGCCGGGGATGTCCATCAGCATGCCGATGTTGAGGCCGGACAGGTCCTCGCCATCATAATGGCCCTCGTCGATGCGCACGCCCAGCCAGGCCTGGCAATAGCCTTCGGTCGGCGGATGCTTGCCGAGGCTGACAACGCACGGGCAGAACACCGTGCAGTTGCAGTTGAGGATCAGCTCGCCCTTGATTTTCCATTGCGCCAGGTCGGCCATCTATCTCTCGTCTCCCGTCAAATGAACGAAGTTGCGCGGAAGAGTGCGTAGACGCATCCCGCAATCAGTAGCCCGCCTGCCGGACGGGACAGCCAGCGGCCCACGTCAGGCAGTTTTTCCAGCACCATGAAGGCTGTCGCCAACCCCATCCAGACAAGGTTCATGGTGCCACCCACGAAACCCAGCAGCATCAGCGCCCAGCAACAGGCAAGACACACGATACCAAGCCTGACACCCATGCCCGCGGCAGCCAGCGGGCCCGGCTTCCAGTGCTCCATGAAGAACATCAACGGACGGCGGCACTTGCTCAGGCAGGCTTCCTTGAGCCGCGAAAACTGCCAGGCGCCCGCCACCAGAAGCAGGACGGCGGTGAAGCCCCACGACGCACTGGCGCCGCTGGCCGTCACCACACCCAGCGATGACAACCATGCCTGCAGGCCTGCAGCAATTGCGGAAAAACCAAGCCAGACAGCAATGTAGCCGGCAATGAGCGCACCGAACCCGGCCTGATCGGCAGCGCCGGTGGCAGTCATGTCATCGTATGTTGCCAGCGCCGGCACCAGCGTCGGGGCCATCATGGCGGCGGACATCAGCGCCCACATGGCAACCAGCGCCAGCGGATCGGCCTCGGCCGCGGCAGAGCACAGGGCGGACCAGAAACCGGGCTGCGAAACATTGGCCAGCAGTCCACCGGGAAGGTTTGCCGACATCAGGAAGATGCCCGCCCACGCGGCCAGAACGAAGCCGTAGAACCCACCCCAGGACAGGGAACGCCACAAGCCGGACTGGGCGATAACCTCACTTCTCATCGCGGATGCCAGAGGTCTTGTGCAGGAACCAGTCGACGACGAAGTTCACTGCCACGGTCAGCAGCGCGATGGCGCCGGCAGGCAGCAGCGGCGTCATGGCTGCCTTCAAGTCGTACTCGGCGAACGAGATCAGCTGGGCGTTTTCGCGCACCATCGAACCCCAGTCGGCGGTAGGCGGCTGAATGCCCACACCGAGGAACGACAGTGAGGCGATGGTGAGGAACACGAAGCAGAAGCGCAGGCCGAACTCGGCCACCAGGGGCGGCAGGATGTTGGGCAGGATGTCGTGCCGCATGACCCAGCCAAGCGATTCACCGCGCAGCCGCGAGGCCTCGACATAGTCCATCACCACCACGTTGAGCGATACCGCACGCGCAAGGCGGAACACCCGGGTGCTGTCGAGCACCGCGATAATCATGATCAGGTTCCAGACGTTCGAGCCGAAGATCGACAACAGCATCAGCGAGAAGATCAGGCTAGGGATTGCCATGAGAACGTCGACGAAGCGGCTCAAACCCTGGTCGAGCCAGGAGCGGTTGATCGCCGCCATGACGCCCAGGCTGCCGCCGATCAGGAACGACAGCAGCGTGGTGGCAACCGCAATACCAATGGTATTGCGCGCACCATAGACCAGCCTCGTCCAGACGTCGCGGCCCAGCTGGTCGGTGCCGAAAATGAATTCCGAAGACCACGGCGCATAAGGCGTGTCGAAAATCTGGCTTTCGCCGTACGGCGCAACCCACGGAGCAAACAGGGCAACGAACATGTAGGTTGCGATGACGATCAGACCGAACCAGGCGGTCAGCGGCGCCTTCTTCAATTCACGCCAGGCGCGTTGGGCCCAGGTGCGGCGGGTGGTGACAATCGCCACTTCGCCGGCGGCGGAATATGTCTGGTCGTCGTTGCTCATCTCGGGTGCAGCAGTCTGGGGTTGGTGATGATCGATACGATGTCGGCGAACAGGTTGAGCAGGATGTAGGTGGCTGCAAAGATCAGCGCGCAGGCCTGCACGACCGGAATGTCGCGGGTACTCACCGCGTCCACCATCAATTGCCCGATGCCGGGATAGACGAACACCACCTCCACCACCACGACGCCGACAACCAGATAGGCAAGGTTGAAGGCGATGACGTTGACGATCGGCGCCCAGGCATTGGGCAGGGCGTGCTTGAGGATGACCTTGCTCGACGATACCCCCTTCAGCCGCGCCATCTCGATATAGGGGCTGGCCAGAAGGTTGATGATGGCGGCGCGCGTCATGCGCATCATGTGGGCAACGATGACCAGTGTCAGCGTCAACGCCGGCAGGGCGCACATGTAGATACGATCCATCAGCGGCGTGTCGGGCCGGACGTTGGCAAGCGAGGGAAACACCTTCCACAAGGTCGCCAGCAGGAGAATGAGAATGTAGGCGACGAAGAACTCGGGGAAGGAGATGGTGGTCAACGTGGTGGCGTTGATTGAGCGGTCATAGAGCGAATTGCGGTACAGCGCGGCAGAAATGCCCAGCGCCAGCGACAGCGGCACCGCGATAACAGCGGTCATGCCTGCCAGGAAAAGCGTGTTCCACAGCCGCGGTGCGATCAGCTCCATCACCTCGCGTTCGCGGCCGGCACTGCGGCCGGAAAACGACGAGCCGAAGTCGCCCTGCAGCACGCCGCCGATCCATTGCAGATAGCGCAACACCGCCGGATCGTTCAGGCCCAGCTCCTTGCGGAAGGCCGCGACTGTTTCGGGCGTGGCCGCCTGACCCAGAACGGCGGTGGCGAAGTCGCCAGGCAGGAACTGCAAGGCAGAGAAGATGATGAGAGAGACCACGAACAACGTCAGCAGGCCCAGTCCCAGCCGCTGCAAGATGGTCTTCAAAATCGGATGCATTCAGACCCCACCCTGACCTGCTGCCGCCTTTAGAGCGGTCTTGGTTGCGAAACTTCCATGGAAAGCGTTGCAAAATTTCGGGGGTATGACCAGCCCCAAAAGCGGCAGGCTGCCGACAAGTTGCGGCAGCCCGCCATCGATGTGCGTCAAGCCATCCACCAGCGGCGGTACATGTAGCCGCCGTCGTGGTCGTAGTTCGAGTTCAACTCGCCGTGCGCCACCTTCTTGGAATGTGCAGTGACGAAGTCGTTGAACATCAGCACGATGATGCCGCCGTCGTCGTGCAGGATGTTCTGCATTTCGGCGTACATCTCCGCACGCTTGGCGTCATCCCGTTCGGAGCGCGCCTGGACCAACAGCTCGTTGAAGCGGGCATTGTTCCAGAAGGTATCGTTCCAGTCGACGCCGGCGGCGTAGGCAGTGGTGAACATCCAGTCCGCGGTGGGTCGGCCGCCCCAGTAGGAGAAGCACCAGGGCTTCTTCATCCAGACGTTCGACCAGTAACCGTCGGACGGTTCACGGATGACATTGATGTCGATGCCGGTCTCGCGGGCATGCTCGGACATCAGGATGGCTGCATCGACGGCGCCGGCGAATGCCGCATCGGCTGCCGAGATATCGACCTTGAGGCTTTCCATGCCGGCCTTCTTGAGGTGGAACTTCACCTTTTCCGGATCGTACTGGTGCCGCGGCTCGGGGTCGATCGCGTACTTGATCGACGGGGCCAGCGGATTGTCGTTGCCGGGCGTGCCATAACCGAGCAGCACCTTGTTGACCAGTTCATCGCGCTTGAAACAGTACTTCAGAGCAAGCCGCACATCGACGTTGTCGAACGGCGCCATGGTGACGTTCATCGGCGCCACGTAATGACCGAAACCGGTCACCTGGTCGATCTCCAGTTCCGGATTGCGCTTGAGCAACTGCACCGTCTTCAGGTCGGGCCGGTCGATGAAGTGCACGTCGCCGGACTGCAGGGCGTTCTGGCGTGCCACCACGTCGAGAATGGTCAGCATCTCGACCGAGTCGAACCACGACTCGCCGTGATAATTTTCGTTGCGGGTAGCCGCATAACGCACGCCGGGCTCGAAGTTCTCCATCTTGAACGGCCCGGTGCCGATGCCGGCCTGCGGGTCGATCTTGCCGTCCTTCGCCGGCATGATCGGCAGGTGATAGTCGGACACCACGTAGGGGAAGTCGGCCGAACCGGATTCAAGCTCGAACACCACCTTGTCCTTGCCGTCGGACTTGATGTCCTTGATGATGGCAAGGATCGACTTGGCCGCTGACTTGGTTTCCTCGCCGCGGTGATGATTGATCGAGGCGATCACGTCGTCGGCATCCAGCGTCTTGCCATTGTGGAACTCGACGCCCTTCCTCAGCTGGAATGTCCAGCGATCGACCTTGTCCGAGGAGTCCCAGCTTTCCGCCAATGCAGGCGCTACGTTGTTCTTGGTGTCGATATCGACAAGATAATCGAAGGCGATGTTGCCGATGTCGGACACCATGGAGTTTTCCCAGGTGCCGGGGTCGAGCGTGTCCGTGGTGGAGCCGTGGCCCAGACCCGACTTGAAGTGACCGCCCTTCTTCGGCGCGGCGCGGGCTGTTGCATTGAACAGGTTCTCACCCGCCACTGCCGTCATGCCGGCGGCCATGGACAGCTGCACGAAGTCGCGCCGGCTCATCTTGCCGGATGACACCAGCGTTTTCATCCTGTCGAATGACATCGTCATTTAGGTGGTCCTCCCTGACCAGTGAATGTGAAACCATTCCATTATCGTTGGCGGTTCTGGCGTGCTGATGACAACCTTCAGCAGCCGCGAGGACCGCAAGCTTCCACTAATTAGGCGCCCTATGGCAACCTGCGTCAAACAATGTAAGTTAGGTCTATGACCTCAATCTGGTTATGGACTTGTCATCCATGAAACGTGAATTGCCTCCGCTTACATGGCTGCGCGCCTTCGAGGCATCGGCCCGGCACCTCAGCTTCACCCAGGCTGCAGGAGAGCTGCGGCTGACCCAGGCCGCAGTGTCCAAGCAGATCAAGCTGCTGGAGCAATACCTGCGCGAACCGCTGTTCCACCGCAAGCCGCGCTCGGTGATGCTGACCAAGGCCGGGGAGGCCTACCTGCCCAAGGTGCGCGATGCGTTCGAGCGGCTGGCGGACGGAACGGCCGAGGTGTTCGGCGGCAAACGTTCGGAATCACTCTCCATCCGGGTGGCCTCGGGTTTTGCGGTGAACTGGCTGGCGCCGCGCATCAAGCGGTTCTTCAGCCGCCACCCGCAGACCGCCGTGCGCATCCTGCTGAGCGTCTGGAACGAACCGTTTGATCCCGACACCGTTGACCTGGACATCGCCTATGGCACCGAAGGCTGGCAGGACTGCATCGCCGACCGGCTGACCTGGGAAACGCTGGCGCCGGTGTGCAGCCCGGGACTGCTTGAAGGCAGGCATCCGCTCGGCAAGCCGGACGACCTGCGCCACCACACGCTGCTGCATGTGCTGGGCTACGAGGAGGGCTGGGCGATGTGGCTGCGCGAGGCCGGCGTGACCGACGTCAACCCGGGCAGCGGCTACCAGTTCGACACCTCGCTGATGACCTTTGCCGTGGCCGCCGAGGGCGCAGGCGTGGCACTGGGACGGACATCGATGGTGACAAGGGAACTGGAACTGGGCCGGCTGGTGAAGCCGCTCAGGCTGGAACTGCCCATCGAAGAGGCGTTTTACCTGCTGTCGCCGCAGCGCGGCGGCATTCATCCCGACGCCGGCAAGTTCCGGGACTGGCTGCTCGAGGAGGCCGAGGTGTTCCGTCGCGAGACGGCGCCCGTCTGATCAACCGGGTATCAATGTTTCCAGCGTGTCGAGACGGTCAGCCTCGGCGGCGGGCTTGTCCCAGCGGATGCGGTGAATGCGGGGAAAGCGCATGGCAATGCCGGACTTGTGACGCGGCGAGCGCTGGATGGCGTCGAACGCCACCTCCAGCACCAGCGTTGGCGCTACCGCCCGTACCGGGCCGAAGCGCTCGGTGGTATTCTGGCGCACGAACTTGTCGAGCTTCTTCAATTCCTCGTCGGAAAAGCCGGAATAGGCCTTGCCCACCGGCACAAGTTCGTCGCGCCCGTCAGCGCCGGTGCGCCAGGTGCCGAAAGTATAATCCGAATAGAAGCTGGAGCGTTTGCCGGAGCCGCGCTGGGCATACATCATCACGCAGTCGGCCGTCAGCGCCGATCGCTTCCACTTGAACCAGTGGCCTTTCGGGCGGCCCGCAAGGTAGGCGGAGGCGAGGCGCTTCAGCATCAGCCCCTCGATATTGGCATCGCGGGCGCCGTCGCGCAGGTCCGCCAGGTCGCTCACGCTGGCGAACGGCACCAGGCCGCTGAGCGAGGCGGCCGGGTTCTGCAAGGTGGAAACCACGGCTTCGAGCCGCTGGCGGCGGGCCGGAAACGGCTGCCCGCGCAAGTCGTTGGAGGCCTCGAACAGCAGGTCGTAAAAGCGGATATGGGCCGGGTAATTCTTCAGCATCGGCGCCGTCACGGTCTTGCGGTTGAGGCGCTGCTGCAGGTCGTTGAAGGGGGCCACTTTGCCACCCCGAACCACCAGCAACTCACCGTCGGCGACACCGTGGAACCCCATGAATGCGTCCAGAATATCGGGAAAAGCCGGTGAAATGTCGTCGCCAGTGCGTGAATAAAGCCGCAATTCAGCGCCATTTCCCGCCAGTTGCACGCGGATTCCGTCCCATTTCCATTCCGCCACCCACTCGTCGGGTGTGATCATGGCCAGGTCTTCATCCTCCAGCGGATGGGCCAGCATGACCGGCCGGAACACCGGCGTCTCGCCCGGATCAGGCCTCTCCGCGCGACCTTCCAGCCAGGCGAACAGGTCGGCATAGGGCAATTCGAGGCCGTGCCAGATTTCCTCCACGTCGGCCACGTCCTTGCCGAAGGCTTGCGCCAGTGCGGTCTTGGCAAGGCGCGCCGACACGCCGACGCGCAGTGCACCGGTCAGCAGCTTGAGCAGCGCCCAGCGGCCATTGGCGTCCAGCGCGTCCAGCCATTGGGCAAGCTGCGGACCGGCCTCGGCGGGCTTGAGGTTTTCCAGCCCGGCATGGATTTGCGCCAGCGATGGCGCGGCCATATCCGTCTCGCGGTCAGGCCACAGCAGCGACACTGTTTCAGCCGTGTCACCCACATAATCGCGCGACAGCCTGAACAGCACCGGATCGACGTGCGGCTCCAGCATCTCCGTCACCAGGCGGCGGAACGGCAGCCGCAGGTTCAGCCCATCGGTCATGGCGGCAAGTGCGATGCCCCGGTCGGGGTCGGGCTGGGAGGTGAAATAGGCAGCCATCAGGTCCAGCTTGGCATTGCGCGACGAGGTGAAGGCGAGCCGGTGCATGAGTTCGGCGAAGGCTTGCATGGTGCTTACTCGCCCTCATCCTCGAAGCCGACCAGCGCCAGCGCCCGGCCCTTTAGGCCCATCTGCGAGATCTGGTGCAACAGCGCGTCCTCACGGCCATGGGTGACCCAGATCTCGCCCGCCCCCACATCGGCAATGGTCTGGATGAGTTCCGGCCAGTCGGCATGGTCCGAGACCACCAGCGGCAGCTCGGCACCGCGCTGGCGGGCGCGTGCCCTGACCCGCATCCAGCCCGAGGCAAAGGCGGTGACCGGATCGCCCAGCCGCCGCGACCAGCGGTCTGCAATGGCAGACGGCGGGCACAAAACAAGTTCACCGGCAAGCTCGTCCCTGGAGGCTCCGGCCACCGGCCGCAGTTCACCCAGCCCGATGCCTTGCGAGACGTAGTAGTCGCACAGTCCCTGCAGCGCGCCGTGCAGGTATATGGGCCGGTCGTAGCCGGCGGCTCGCACCAGCGAGATCATGCGCTGGCACTTGCCCAGTCCATAGACGCCCAGCAGGTGAGTGCGCCCCGACGCTGCCAGCGAGCCAACCAGACGGCGGGCTTCGGTTCCGGCATCCTCGTGGCGGAACACCGGCAGGCCAAAGGTCGCCTCGGTGATGAAGAGATCGCACTTCACCACCTCGAAGGCTGCGCAGGTCGGATCGCGGCTGCGCTTGTAATCACCCGACACAACGGCGCGGTATCCCTTCCAGTCGAGGATGACCTGGGCCGCGCCGAGGATGTGTCCGGCAGGCGCAACCGACACATCGACGCCGTTGATCGAGACAATTTCCCCCGGCTCGATGGCTTGCAGCGCCCCGCCAGCGCGCTCGCCATAGCGCACCTGCATGATCGACAGGGTTTGCGGCGTGGCCAGCACATGGGCGTTGCCGGGCCGGGCATGGTCGGCATGGCCGTGGGTGATCACCGCGCGGCCAACGGGCCGGGCCGGGTCGATGTAGAAGTCACCCGGCTCGCAATAGAGCCCGGCGGGCGTGGGATATAGCCATGTTGCGGGGTCGAGGGTCATGCGCCTTCAACGCTTTCGGGGACGGCTTGGTTCAGGCGAACACCTCGCGCTCCAGCGCCGCGAGCCGGACATAGAGCGTTGCGCCGCGCACGACGAAGAACAGGCACATGGCCAGCCACAGGCCGTGGTTGCCAAAGCCCGCCGCCAGCGCATAGCCCGACGCCAGGAAGAGCGCCAGCGAAACGATCATCATGTTGCGCATGTCGCGGGTGCGGGTGGCGCCGATGAAGATGCCGTCCAGCTGGAAGCAGGCCGCGCCGAGCACCGGGGTCAGCGCCGCCCACCACAGGTACGTGCGGGCGGTGGTACGCACCTGTTCGTTTACCGACATCAGGTCGATGGCCCACGGCCCCGCGATCAGGATCAACAGCGACAACGCCGCCCCGGTGGCCAGCGCCCAGCCGCTCGATATGCGTACCGCGCGGGCAAAGCGGTCGCGCTGACGGGCACCCACCGCGTGGCCCACCAGCGCCTCGGTGGCGTTGGCGAACCCGTCGATCATGTAGCTGCCGACGGAGAAGAAATGCAAAAGGATGGCGTTGGCAGCCAGCGTCACCTCGCCCAGCTTTGCGCCTTGCGCGGCAAACCACGAGAAGCCGAACGTCAACAGCAGCGAGCGGACCATGATGTCGGAGTTGACCGCCAGCATGCGCCTGACCTTCTCACGATCCAGTACCCGGGTGCGCGACGGGCGTTCCCCGGCGGCCTTCAGGTAACGCCACACAACGGCGACCCCGAGGAACGCCGTCGAAACCTCGGCGATCAGGGTGCCGTAGCCGATGCCCTGGGTGGCCAGCTGGAAGTGCAGTACGAACACCGCGTCAAGCACCATGTTCACCACGTACAGCCAAAGCTGCACCAGCAGGGCCGAGCGCATGGCGCCAATGCCGATGAGCCAGCCCAGCACGGCATAATTGGCCAGCGCAAAGGGCGCCGACCATATCCGAATGGCGAAATAGGTCTGCGCCTCGCGCTCCACGTCTGCGCTGGCGTCGATGGCCCAGAAGGCGATGTGCGAGATCAGCGGCGACAATGCGAGCAGCGCCAGCCCCAATAGGCCGGCCAGCAGCAGGGCACGGTAAAAGATGGCGGTCAGTTCCTTGCCGTCGTCCGCGCCCCAGGCCTGCGCGGCGAGGCCCGAAGTGCCCATGCGCAGGAAGCCGAAGGCCCAGTAGACCAGGTTGAAGATCATCGCGCCGATGGCCACCGCGCCGATATAGAACGGTTCCGGCAACTGGCCGATGACAGCCGTATCGACAATGCCGAGCATTGGCTGGGACACGTTGGCCAGCATGATCGGAACGGCCATGGCCACAACCGACTTGTGGGTGATGGGAGCAAGCGACGCCATGGCCGGCATTGGCCTCCCGGCACCGAGGATTGTCAACTGACAGGGGCGCGCAAGGCGTATACTCAATCGGCATGGATGAGCGGACAGGACAGACCGGGGAGAGCAGGACGCGGCTGCCGGAGCCGTTCGCCGAATGGTTTGCGGCGCGCGGCTGGCAGCCCAGGCCGCACCAGCTTTCCATGTATGCGCAGGTTGCCGCCGGCAACTCCGCCCTGCTGATCGCGCCCACCGGCGGCGGCAAGACGCTGGCCGGCTTCCTGCCGTCGCTGGTGGAACTGTCGCAAGGCAGGGCCGGCAAGGGCCTTCACACGCTCTATGTCTCGCCGCTGAAGGCGCTGGCGGTGGACATTGCCCGCAACCTCGAAACACCGGTGGCGGAGATGGGCCTGCCCATCCGCATCGAGGCGCGCACCGGCGACACGCCCGCCCACAAGCGTCAGCGGCAGAAGACCAACCCGCCCGACATCCTCATCACCACGCCGGAGCAGGTGTCGCTGCTGATGGCGCAGGAGGGGGCAGAGCACTATTTTGCCAACCTGCGCACCATCATTCTAGACGAGCTGCACGCACTGGCCCCCAGCAAGCGTGGCTGCCTGCTGGCGCTGGCGATTGCCCGGCTGGAGCGGCTGGCACCGGGGCTGAAGCGGATCGGATTGTCGGCAACGGTGGCCGAACCGGACAGCCTTCGCGCCTGGCTGATGCCGCAGCGCGAGCCGGGCGTGGAGGAGCTTGCAAGCTTCGTCGAGGCGCGCGGCGGGGCAGAACCGGACATCACCATACTCTCACCACCCAACGAGCGCATGCCGTGGTCGGGGCATTCGGCAGTCTACGCGCTGCCCGCCCTCTACGAGGCGGTGAAGCAGGCGCACATGGCCCTGGTCTTCACCAACACGCGCTCACAGGCCGAGCGATTGTTCCACGAACTGTGGACCATCAACGAAGACGCACTGCCGATTGCCCTGCATCATGGTTCGCTGGACGTATCACAGCGGCGCAAGGTGGAAGCCGCCATGGCGGCTGGATCCTTGCGCGCGGTGGTGTGCACCTCGACGCTGGACCTGGGCATCGACTGGGGCGACGTGGACCTTGTCATCAATGTCGGCGCACCGAAGGGATCAAGCCGCATCCTGCAACGGATAGGCCGCGCCAACCACCGCTATGACGAACCCTCGCGCGCGCTGCTGGTGCCGGCCAACCGGTTCGAGGTGCTGGAGTGCGAGGCGGCCCGCGCTGCCGCCTTCGCAGGCGCGCAGGATGGCGAAGGCCCGGCGGAATTGAAGCGCGACGTGCTGGCCCAGCACATTCTGGGCTGTGCGGTGGCGGAGCCGTTCCACCCGGATGCGCTGTATGCAGAAATCACCTCGGCCTGGCCCTACCGCAACCTGACGCGGGAAGATTTCGATCAGGCGGTCGAGTTCGTTTCCACCGGCGGCTATGCACTCAAGGCCTATGAGCGGTATGCCAAGCTGAAGCCGATGCCGGACGGGCGGTTGCGGCTGGCCCACCCGAGGCTGGCGCAAGCCTGGCGGATGAACGCCGGAACCATCGTCGAAGCGGAGATGCTGAAAGTGCGCCTGGGCTCGCGGCGCAAGTCATCCGCCGGCAGGCCATTGCAGACCTGGGGCGGCAAGGTTCTGGGCGAAGTGGAGGAGTGGTTCGTCGAGCAACTGTCCGTTGGCGATACCTTCCTGTTTGCAGGCCAGGTATTGCGGCTGGAGGCTGTGGAAGAGCTCAACGCCTACGTGTCGCGCACCAGCGATACCGACCCGATGATCCCGTCCTACCAGGGTGGCAAGTTTCCGCTATCGACCTACCTTGCCGGGCGCGTGCGGCAGATGCTGGCAGAACCCTCCAGCTGGGGCAGCCTGCCGGAACAGGTGCGCGACTGGCTGAATGTGCAGCGCTGGAAATCCGTACTGCCGCGCGCCGATGAGATGCTGGTAGAAACGTTCCCGCGCGCCAGCAAGCATTACCTCGTTTGCTACCCGTTCGACGGGCGGCTGGCGCACCAGACGCTGGGCATGCTTCTGACGCGGCGGCTGGAACGGGCGGGCATGAAGCCGCTGGGCTTCGTGTGCAACGACTATGCGCTGTCGGTGTGGTGCGTACGCGACCTGTCGCTGGCCATCGAGACCGGCCACCTGTCGCTCGCGCAACTGTTCGACGAGGACATGCTGGGCGACGATCTCGATGCTTGGCTGGCCGAATCGATGCTGATGAAGCGCACCTTCCGCACCTGCGCCATCATTGCCGGGCTGATCGAACGGCGCTGGCCGGGGCAGGAAAAATCCGGCCGGCAGATGACGGTGTCGGCGGACCTGATCTATGACGTGCTGCGCGCGCACCAGCCGGACCACTGGCTGCTGAAAGCGGCATGGGACGATGCCGCGTCAGGGCTGATCGACGCAAGGCGGCTGGCGCAGATGCTGGCGCGCATTCGCGGCCACATCGTGCACAAGCCGCTCGACGCGGTGTCGCCGCTGGCGGTGCCGGTGATGCTTGAGATCGGGCGCGAACCGGTTTATGGCGAGGCCAATGACGCTCTCCTTGCAGAAGCCGCCCGCGACCACGAATCCGGCCTCATCGACGACGCCATGCGGCTTGTCTGAGGCGGCCATGATGCAGCTTGCCGGGATCCATGTTCACCCCTGCCTGTCGGGCGCGGCGTGGCTGCCCGATTACGAGGCCCTGCTGGTGGCGGACCTGCACCTGGAGAAAGGATCGTCACGGGCACGCTTCGGCGTGCACCTGCCGCCCTATGACACGCGCGCCGGGCTTGCCGCGCTGGCCGCCGCCGTCAACCGCTGGCAGCCGGGCCGGGTGATCCTGCTGGGCGACAGCTTCCACGATGATGACGGGCCTGAGCGGATGGACGCGGGCGACCGGGCGGCGCTGGAGGCCATTGCAAAGAAAGCGGAACTGATCTGGGTATCGGGCAACCATGACCCGGATCTGCCGGCCAGCCTGCCGGGCCAGCATTCGCGCGAGCTGGCGCTGGGCCCGCTTACACTGCGGCATGAGCCAACGGTGAAGGCCGTTGCGGAGATTGCCGGTCACCTGCACCCGGCGGCTGCCATCGTCAGGCGCGGGCGCAAGGTCAGGACGAAGTGTTTCGTGCTGGCGCCGAACCGGCTGATCCTGCCTGCTTTCGGGGCCTTTACGGGCGGACTTGACGTTCGCCACGAGGCATTCCGGCCGCTGCTGCCGGGCGATGCCTTCAGAGTGGTGATGGTGGGCCGCTCCAGCCTTCACCTGCTGCCGGGACGGGCGGTGCTTTGAATCTGCAATTCTCCGGCTGATTCAGATTCAAGCCAACATCAACCGGGCAGCAAGCGCGGCGGCAAGCGCGACGACGGCGCCGGTGGTGAGGATGGCGCGCAGCGTGGCAAACCAGGCCGGCAGTTCGTTGCGCTGGGCCGACTGAACGTCCCAGGCGCCCTGGATCAGGAAGCCGGTGATCAGCAGCACCAGCCCTGCCACGGCTGGCAGCAGCAATGCGGCGAACCCGGCCAGCGACGGCAGGACGGAAAACACGAACAGCGTGGATTGCAGCGGTCCGCGCGGCAGCTTCAGCGCCGCACCCCAGCGGATGCCGCCGAGAAATGACAGGATCACCGCGCCGTACACAAGGAGCAACAGCAACGCCCGGTCTGCTGACATCATGGGCGCCCCATAGAGCGGCATCAGCGGCAGCCAGAACGGGATCAGGCCCGCCAGCCCCAGCCACAGGGCGGGCGCCGGAATCTTTCCGATGGCTTCGATCAGGCGCATGGGCGGGCTTTCCGGAAACGGGACGGCAGTCGCGGCAAGTCTAGAGCAACAGCCGTTCACCTTGAACGGCTAAAGTTGCTCTAGCAATTTGGAATCGAGCATCTTTATCCGATCAGATGATTCAATCTGATCGGATGATGCTCTAGCACAGCCAGGCCTTGTGCACAGGCAGGCATTTAGGCCGGCGGCATGCCCGCGTCAACGCATCAGATGGTGCCGCGTTGCAGGTGCTCGAGCAGCGGTTTCGATACCGACCCGTTGACGGGCAGACCGTTGCGCAACTGGTACAGCCGGATGGCATTGGCGGTGCGTGAGCCCATCTCGCCATCGGCTGTGCCGGGGTCGAAACCCTTCTGGGCCAGCAACTGCTGGGCAAGCTTGACCTGATCCCTCGCCGTCAGGGTCTGGACCGGTTCGGCGTTCATCGGCGGTTGCGCCGGCGCCTGGCCGGCCGAGGCTTGCTGCTGCGGCTGCTCGATGCCCCAGGCGGGCTCGGTCACGGACACCATGTTGGCGTCACGGTTGGCCCGTTCAGGCTTCCATGAAGCAATGGTGGTCTCGATTGCAGATACGGTGGCAGGGTCAAGCTGGCCTTTCAGGGCCTCGGCCTTCTTGATGGCGTCGCGGTCACCCTGGCGGGCGGCCAGCAGATACCACTTGTAGGCCTCGTTGGCGTTCTTCTGAACCCCAAGTCCACGCTCGTTCAGGACGGCATAGTTGTACTGGCTGTCCGGCAGGCCGTGGGCGGCGGCAGCGCCGAACCACTTCGCCGCGCGGGTCATGTCGGGCTTGCCAAGCGTGGCGTCTGCCGACAGCACGGCGAGATTGTGCATTGCCTTCACGTTGCCCTGTTCTGCGGCCTTGGCATACCAGATCATCGCCTGCAGCTTGTCCTGGGCAACGCCGCTGCCACGCTCGTACAGGGTTCCGATGCGATACTGGGCGGCAGACAGGCCACCGTTTGCCGCGCGCAGGTACCAGCGGGCGGCGGCCTCATGATCGCGGCCGATCGCGCGGCCCTCGAGATAGCGGCTGGCGACGATGAACTGGGCCCTGGCATCGCCGCTCATGGCGGCCTCGCGCAGCTCGGCGGTGCCAAGCTGCTCCGGCAACTGCTCGACCTGTGAAACCGGGGTCGACGTCGCGTCCAGCGGCGCGCCCAGAGACGATGGCTGCTGCGACAGCATCGGGTCGGAACCGGCAGACGGCAACGATGACGTGGTGATGGGGTCGGCGGCGACGGCAGGGCCGGAGGCCTCAGCAACCGGCGCCGGGGTCGGCAGCATGACAGGCGCGGCGTTGGTGGGCAGATCGACCTTGCCGGCCGATTGCTGCAGTTGCCCGGCCGGCTGGACGGGCTGAACGACATCGTTGCGATCCAGGTTGCTTTGCTGGATGGGCTGCGGCGACTGGCCGCCTGAATTCACCACATAGGCCGATACGGCCGTCAGCAAGACCAGTGCTGCCAGGACAAGCCGCTTGCGGCTGGAGGTGCTGTCCACGTCCTTGCCGCCTGCCGCCTTTGAAGACCCCTTCTGGCTCTTGCGCGACAGCAGCGAGGCCAGCCGGCTTTGCTGGGTGTCGTCAACATCGTGCATCGGCACAGCACCGAACCCGGCGCCGGTCGACAACGTAGCGCCAGCCGGACTGCCGGGGGCCGCAGCAGCTGCGGCGCGGCGAGCGGCGGCGATGAAGTCAACATGGCCCGCGCTCGGGCCGGTGGCTTGCCCGGTCGACATCAGCGGGGCAGGAGCATCGCCATGCTGCTGAACCATGTGCGCGCGCACCACGGACAGCCAGTCCTTGTTGCCGGATGACGCATGCGGGGCAGCGCCGGCCGACGCAAACGGCGGGGCCGGTTGTGCCGGCTGCGGCGGCACCTCGCCGGCGGCAATGGATGACGGGTCTTCGAAGGGCGAAAACTCGGCCGCCGGCTGTTGCGGCGCTTCGGCAGGCCCGGGGGCAGGCGCGGCAGCCGCCATGGCCGCAGCAGCGGCAGCGGCGCTGGCGGCGAGGTCGTCGATGCCGGCACTGGCGGTCTTGCCCGTCGTGGAGCCGCCACGGTCCAGTTCGCCAAGCTTGTCGATGATCTGGGCCAGCGTCTCGTGGACTGCCTCAAGGGTTTCCTGGGTACGCTGATCGGCGGCTTCGGCATTGGCGCGCACGGCCGCAAGACCGTCCTGCAGAGCCTTGAGCTCGCCGGAGGCTGCTTCGCCGTCAGGCTGGGAGCCGGTACCGGCTGCACTACCGCCAGCGATCAGTTCGCGCGTTTCCGCCCGGCTCTGCTCAAGACTGGCGAAGAGCTGCTGAATGGAGTTCTCGATCGTGCCGAGGCTGCCGAGTTGCTGCTCGGTGGCGGCAAGGCGCTGTTCGATCTGGCTGATCTGGCCGGCAAGCTGCGGGTCCGGCTGCTGGGTGGCGGCGCTGGAGGCAAACTGGTTGTCGAGCGCCTCGATGCGCTGCTCGAGGTGACCGATCTGCGGCTGCAGGTCCACCGCCGGCTGCGATACCGCTTCAAGCTGCTGGCTCAGTTCGGCAAGGCGCTGCTCGATCTGGGCGATGGGCTCGAGGCCCGGCGCTTCCTCAACGCGAACGGAGAGCTTCTCCAGCGCAGAGCGCAGGGCCTGAACTTCCTGCTCGGTGGCCACCTGCTCGCGGATTTCCTCGAAGCGGTTGTTGAGCTTGCCTATCTCGGCGTGAATCTCGGCAAGCCGGGAGTTTCCCGAACCCGAGACGGACAGTTTGTCCTCTGCCTCGGCCACGAGTGCTGCCAGACGCTGCTCGATCGCCTGCGCCTCTTCGCGAGCCGCCTTGCTGGCAGACGCTTCCGCCTTCTGACCGAATGCCTCGGCGGAGTGGCGAACCGTGTCGATGCGCTCGGCAAGCTCGCGGATGCGGGCTTCGAATATCTGCTTCAGTTTCTGGTCGCCTGCGCTGCCGGCAACGGTTTCGACCTGCCTGGCAAGATCCGCCATGCGCTGTTCAAGCGCAGCCACGGCCTCAGGCGACATGGCCTGTTCCCTGGACGCGTCCGAAACCTTGCCGCCGATGTCGGCCAGCCGGCTCTGCAGCGAAGACATGGTCTCGCGCGTTTGCGCTTCGGACTTGGCTATGTGATCGACAATGTTGCGGACTGCGCCCTCAAGCGCGGAAAAGCCGGGAATGTCGCGAGCCTTCAGCTCAAGCGGGCGCTCGGCAATTTCTTCCACCCGCTCACCCAGCCGTTCGACGCGATTGCCGAGGTGATCGAGCGATTCATGGGTGCGCTGCTCGCCCGACTCGATCCGCTCGATCAGACGCTGCATGACCTGTGCGCTGGCGCCGGTTTCCAACGGCAACGCCTGGTGAACCGGCGCAGGAGCCGGCGCGGGCTGGCTGGCGGATTGCATGCTGGCAATCCGCTCGAACAATTCATCGAGCTTGCGCGCAACCGCATTGTCCTGTTCAGGAACCGGACTGGCGGCAGGCATGTCAGGCTGGCGCTGCCTGCCGGCGCTGCGGCGCGACACCGACGACGAAACCTTCTTGCGGGTTGCCCGTGCCTTCAGCTCCGCGTCTTCCTCGGCGGCCTCGAGAATCTTCTGGTTCAGCCATTCGCCCAGCGTAAGGCCTTCAGCGCGGGCAGCATCCTTCGCCACCTCTCGGGCGCGACCGTCGATGCCCTTAACGCTCCATGGAATGCCTGGCTTCATGTTCAGTTCTCTTCCGTTCAGTCCCAGCGCCACCTCACTGTGGCGCGCCCCGGGAATGCGAATCCATTCCCTAAACCTGAAGCTAAAAGTTAACTGGTTTGGTTAAGAACGGGTTAAGCAGCCGTCCCCGCCGGACACATATCTGCCAGATGGCCTGTCCTGACGGTCCGGCACCCCTGATCTGGCCGGCACCCCTGATCTGGCCGGCACCCCTGATCTGGCCGGCAAAAGTTTACGAAAAAGAAACTTACGTAAAAGCAGGATCAATGGCAGACATCTGTTGTCTCAGACAGAAATGCAGACGACAACCATCAAGGTCGGCCACACGCCGGGATTCATCGATAACGCCTGAATGAGGCAGTCGATGAAATTCCAGCCTTCAATCATCGATTGACGGAACGTGCAGCGGGCCTGTAGAAACGCGGAATATTTTTGTTCCCGCACCCGGGACTCGGAGAGCAAACATGACCAAGAAGCCGGTTGAGACATCCAACCGCGACCGGACCTATTCCATAACGGAATTGTGCAAGGAGTTCGACGTAACGCCGCGCACCCTGCGTTTCTACGAGCAGAAAGGCTTGCTCAGTCCGGCCCGGCGTGGTTGGACACGGCTATTCTCCTATCGCGACCGCGCCCGGCTCAGCCTGATCCTGCGCGGCAAGCGGGTCGGCTTCTCGCTTGAAGAAATCAAGGAGATGCTCGATCTCTACAATCTGCGTGACGGCCAGCTGACCCAGTTGCGCGTCGCCTCCACCAAGATGCGCGAACGCCTCAACGCGCTGCAGCAGCAGCGCATCGAACTCGACCAGGCAATCGCCGACCTGGAGCGCACCGTGGAAATCGTTGACGGCATGCTGAGAGATCGCACCAGCGGCGGCGGCGGTACACCCTCATCCACCCCGAGGGCCAGTGCCGGATAGCAACGGCGCCTGCAGTTCCTGCTGAACCTCGCAACGCCGGCCCCCGTGGCCGGCGTTTCCGGTTTCTGCGCTTCCCGGCTTGCCACCGAAGCTGCGGCGGATAGACTGTCCGCACCACTGCTACCGAAATATTTTCCAGAATCCCGCCATGACCTTGCCAGACTTTCCCCGACCTGCCTGGATGCGCGATGACCACGCCATGCTGGCCGAGCAGGCCACCCGGTTCTTCACCCAGGAAGTTGCGCCTCATTACGAACGCTTCGAGCGCGAGGGAATCTTCGACAGGCAGGTGTGGGAGAAGGCAGGCGAGGCGGGGCTTTTGTCTGCGTCCGCACCCGAAGAGTTCGGCGGCGCCGGTGGCGATTTCGGTCATGACGCCGTCATCATCGAAGCGGCAGGCCGCACCGGCTGCGACGGGTTTGGCGGGGCGCTGCACTCGGCCATCGTGATGCCGTACATCCTTCACTACGGCTCGCCGGAGCAGAAGCAGCGCTGGATACCGAAGCTGGTGTCGGGTGAACTGATCGGGGCCATTGCGATGACCGAACCCGGCGCCGGTTCGGACCTGCAAGGCGTGAGGACCTCGGCAAGGCGCGACGGCAATCATTATGTCATAAATGGCTCCAAGACGTTCATCACCAATGGCCAGCTGGCGAACCTGATCATCGTGGTGACCAAGACCGACCCGGCTGCCGGGGCCAGGGGCACCTCGCTTTTCATCGTCGAAACGGAACAGGCCGACGGGTTCCGGCGCGGCCGCAACCTGGACAAGGTGGGACTTGCCTCCAACGATACCTCGGAATTGTTCTTCGATGACGTGCGGGTACCGGCCGATGCGCTGTTGGGCACCGAGGAAGGCCAGGGCTTCATCCAGCTGATGCAGCAACTGCCCCAGGAGCGGCTGATCATCGCCATCCAGGCCATGGCGAGGATCGAGCGAGCGCTGGCCGAGACAATCTCCTACGTCAAGCAGCGCAAGGCGTTCGGCAAGGCGATCATGGACTTCCAGAACACCCAGTTCACGCTGGCCGAGTGCAAGACCGAAGCCACCGTGGCGCGCACCTTCGTGGATCAATGCATCGCCACGCATCTGGCAAGCGGGCTCGACGCCACCACGGCCTCGATGGCCAAGTACTGGGTGACCGACCTGCAGTGCAAGATCATCGACCGCTGCCTGCAGCTGTTCGGCGGATATGGCTACATGAACGAATACCCGATCGCGCGGATGTATCGGGATGCGCGGGTCGAACGGATCTATGGCGGCACCAACGAGATCATGAAGGTGCTGATCGCACGGAGTCTCTAAGGGGTCAGTCCACGATCGCCTGATAGACCAGTGCCCGCAACTCCTTGCGGTTTGGATAGCTGGACGAGGGCAGCAGCTGGGTCAGGAACACCACCGACATCTCCTCGGCCGGGTCGCACCAGAAATAGGTCGACGCCATGCCGCCCCAGGAAAAATCGCCCGGGCTGGCCGACAGCATGGACCGCGCCGGACTGAGATTGACAGCGAAACCGAGGCCGAAGCCGACGCCGGTAAAGGAGGTCTCGCACCAGGCGCTGGGACCCAGCGTGGCGAGGTCGACGCCGCCGGGCAAATGGTTTGAGGCCATCAGCTTGACAGTGTGCGGGCCCAGCAGGCGCACATCCCCCAGCGCACCGCCGCGGCGCAGCATCTCGGCAAAGCGCAGATAGTCATGGCCGGTGGAAACCAGGCCGCCGCCTCCCGAGAACGTGTTGACCTCGCCCTGCGCGAAGCTTGCCGGAAACTCGGGCAGGCCGCCTGCGGGGTCGAAGGCATAGCAAGGGCCGAGACGCCCAAGCTTTGCCGCCGGTACCGTGAACGAGGTGTCGTTCATTTCCAGCGGGCCGAGAATGTGATCGGCGAAGAACCGGTCCAGCGTCTGCCCGGATACCACCTCGACGATGCGCCCGACCACGTCGGTTGCCACCGAATAATGCCAGCGCGAGCCGGGCTGGAACAGCAATGGCGCCTGTGCCAGCCGGTCCACGGTTTCAGCGAGGCCCCCGGCGCGCTGGCCGAAATCGAGCCGGTTGTCCGCATAGGTCTGCGACAGGGCGTCGTTGTTGAAGCCGTAGGTCAGACCGGAGGTATGGGTGAGCAGGTGATGCACGCTCACCGGCTGTTTCAGGGCTTCAGTGTGGTCGAGCCGGCCAGCTCCGGGCGCCAGCACCCGCAGATTGGCAAAGGACGGGATGAAGGCGCTGACCGGATCATCCAGATGGATGAGGCCCTGTTCGTAGAGCATCATCAGGGCGGTCGAGGTGACCGGCTTGGTCATGGAATAGATCCGCACCAGCGTTTCAGGCGTGTAGGGCGTTGCAGCCGCGACGTCGCTCAGGCCGTAGTGCCCTGTCCAGGCAATGCGGCCCTTGCGGGCAATCAACGTGGCGGCAAACGGATAGCGGCCGGCATCCACATAACGGCGCATCCAGGCGTCGATGCGGGTGAGTCGGGCGGCGTCAAGGCCGCAGGCGGCAGGTGTCGAGGTTTGCAAAGGCATGGCGGGGATTGTTGCGGGAGAAGCGGGGTCACGGTCAAGCGAAACCGGCGGGATGAACCCGTGGCCCGCCAGATGAACCACACATGAATGGTGCGGTCAGGTCCGGTTCAGTGCGCACGCACTAAAACGAATGCCAGTTGAGGCAATACCTCGACCTTGAAACCACACTGACCCGAACGACCAGATACGGAGACAAGCCATGTTCAAGAAATCCATCATTGCCGCCGCCGCCGTCCTGACCATCGCCGCCAGCATGGCCACCACCCCGGCACAGGCGCTGTCAAAGAAGGGCGCATTCGCCCTTGGCCTCGGCGCTGCAACTGCCATCGGCATCACGGCCGCCCACGCCCATGGCCGCCATTATGGCCACTATGGTCACCGCTCCTATGGCCACGGTCAATATGGCGGACACCGCTGGAACTATCGCCGCGCCTACAAGCGGACCGCGCGCAAGTGCGCCTACCGGTTCGGCCGTCACACCTGGCGCTGGGAGCGCTGCATGGCCCGCCACGGCTTCTGATCATCTGCTTGCAGGAGCCTGATTTCCGCCACCGCCGGGATGCCTCTCCCGGCGTTGGCATTACTTTGGGTGACATTTAATGTGCAAGAAGCCCACATCCGTGATAGTGTTTATGCGCTAAATTATGGAACACCTACAGTTACCGGCACCCCGCGCCGCCCACCAAAGAGGGATCGAAAAATGACCTGTTTCCGCACTACAGCCATCGCCGCACTGGCCGCCATTTCCATGGCTGCCGTAATGGCATCACCCGCAGAGGCCTTGTCCAAAAAGCAGCGGATCGGCCTTGGCATCGGCCTGGGCGCAATCGCTCTGGGCGCCGCCGCCGCTAGCGCGAATGCCCGTCATCGCGAATACTACGACGATGAGTATGACGATTATCGCGACAGCCGCGCCTACCGGCGCGCCTCCAACCGCTGTGCCGACCGCTATGGCTGGGAAACCCGCCGCTGGTACCGTTGCATGGAGCGCGCCGGTTACTGATCTGGCGATCAGCAGGGTTTGATCAGTTGCACCGCCGGAGAACATGCTCCGGCGGTGTGTTTGTTTGGGCTAGAGGTACCAGTCGTATTCCTGGCGCGAGATGGTTTCCATGAAGGCGGCAAACTCGGCCTGCTTCACCTGTGCGTAGATGTTGCAGTAGTCCTGCCCCAGGTAACCGGGCAGGATCTTAGCCTGCCGGATGGCGTCAAGCGCCCGCCACAGGGTGAGCGGCAGGCTTTCGTCCACCTCCGATCCCGCATTGCCGGTGGCCTTGCCGCCTGCATCGAGATTGCTGGCAAGACCGTGGTGCATGCCGGCCAGCACCGCCGCCATGACGAGGTAAGGATTGGCCTCGGCACCTGCCGCGCGGTGCTCGATGCGGCGGGCAGCGGCAGGGCCGGAGGGAATGCGGAAGGCGACCGAGCGGTTGTTGTCGCCCCAGTCGGTGGTGACGGGGGTGAAGTTGTCAGCAACGAAGCGGCGATAGACATTCAGGTTGGGCGCGAAGATCGCCATGGCTTCGGCGTGGATGGCCTGCAGGCCGGCGATGGCGGCAGACAGCTTCTCATCAGCGCCCTCGCGGGCGGGGTCAAACACATTGCCCGTGCCGTCAGCCAGCGAGGCATGGATATGCAGGCCGGAGCCGGACTGGCCGGGAAACGGCACCGACATGAAGGTGGCGTCCAGCCCGTGGGCGCGCGCCACGGAGGTGATGCAGCGGCGCAGCAGCACAGCATCGTCGCAGGCCTTCACCGGGTCATCGCCATGCTCGAGGTTAATCTCGAACTGGCCGGGGCCGTACTCGGAAATCATCGTCGAGGCCGGGAGGTTCTGCAGCTTGCAGGCAGCTTCGATGGCCGAGAGGACGGGGGCGAACTCGTCGAGCTTGTCGAGCGACAGGACTTTCCCGGCGGCTTCAGCCCGGCCATTGCGCGGCGATGTGGCCGGAAGCGGCTTCCCCATCCGGCCCGCGTTCAGCCGAAATGAAATAGAATTCAAGCTCGACAGCGGTGACGGGGGAGAGTTTCAACTGCCTGAACCGCTCAACCACGCCTTTCAGCAAGGTGCGCGGGTCGTACCAGAGCGGTTTGCCCGTCGCGGCGCTCTCAGGCTCGCACAACACCTGCGCCAGGCCCGGTGCCCAGGGCGCTGGTGCCAGCAGGCCCGCTATCGGGCGCACGATGGCGTCGGGATCGCCATCCGAAAAGCCGTGCCCCATCGGGTCGGCAGTGTTGCCCTGCACATCCACAAGGCTCATGGCGGCGCACACGGGCGTGCCGCTGTCATAAAACTTTTCGATGTGGGCGCGCGGCAGCCGCTTGCCATAGGCGTTGCCGCACAGGTCGATCAGTACCGCGTCCAGATGGGTGATGTCCGGATGCGCCTTCAAGAAGGCGGCTGCTTCGGATTTTGCTGTCATCAAGTACCCCTGTTGCCGTTTGCGATAAGTCTAGGCGCGCGTGACGGGTGTTGCCAAGACAGCCAATCTGTGGGTATAACCCGCCCGCTTGAACGAACCGTCCGGCCAGTGTGGGCTGCCGTGGCGGTTCTAATGCTTAGATACAACAAGTGCTGCGCCATCAGACCGCTGTCTTGCTGCGGTCCCTGAAACTGGCGTGAGCGAAATGGAGACAGCAAAATGCCCAAGATGAAGACGAAATCGTCTTGCAAGAAGCGTTTCAGCTTCACCGCAAGCGGCAAGGTCAAGGCCGGTCAGGCAGGCAAGCGCCACGGCATGATCAAGCGGTCGAACAAGTTCATCCGCAACCAGCGCGGCACCATGATCCTGGCAGAGGGTGATGAGCGACTGGTCAAGGGCTTCATGCCCAACCGCTAACGGTACGCAAGGAGATCATACCAAATGGCACGAGTTAAACGTGGTGTGACCGCTCACGCGCGTCACCGCAAGGTCGTCAAGGCAGCCAAGGGTTACTATGGCCGCCGCAAGAATGTGTTCCGCGCTGCCGTCCAGGCCGTGGAGAAGGCCGGGCAATACGCCTATCGCGACCGGCGCCGGCGCAAGCGCAATTTCCGCAGCCTGTGGATCCAGCGCATCAACGCCGCCTGCCGCGAACTGGACCTCACCTACGGACGATTTATCGAAGGCCTCGGCAAAGCCGGTGTCGAAGTTGACCGCAAGGTGCTGGCCGATATCGCCGTGCGCGAGCCCGAAGCCTTCAAGGCTCTGGTGGAAAAGGCCAAGGGCGCGCTGGCTTAAGGCTGCCGCGCCGTCCGCTCCGCACACCAGCGCAGCGGGTTTCAGATACGAACCGAGCAAGGCCGGGCCCTCCTCCCGCTACAGAGATGTCGCGTGGAAGTCGGCCCGGTTTTCGTTTGTGAAAGAGAAAACATGACCGGGCTCTCTGAACTTGAAGACAAACTGATCGCCGCCGTGAACGATGCGGGCGACGAAGCCGCCCTGGACGAGGTGCGGGTATCGGCGCTGGGCAAGAAGGGCGTGATCTCCGAGCAGATGAAGTCGCTCGGCCAGATGGACCCGGAGGCGCGCAAGACCGCCGGCCAGGCACTCAATGCGCTGAAGGACAAGGTGGCCGGTGCCATCGCCGCGCGCTCGGCCTCGCTGCGCGACGCCGCCCTCGAAGCGCGGCTGGCAAACGAGTTCGACGATGTCACCCTGCCCGTCCGGCCCGAACTCAAGGGCTCGATCCACCCGGTCTCCCAGGTTTGGGAAGAGGTGGTGCAGATCTTCGGCGACATGGGCTTTGCCGTGGCCGAGGGGCCGCACATCGAGACCGACTGGTACAATTTCGGCGCGCTGAACATTCCCGAAGATCACCCGGCGCGCCAGGAGCACGACACGTTCTACTTCAACCCGAAGGAAGACGGCTCGCGCCGGGTGCTGCGCACCCACACCTCGCCGGTGCAGATCCGCACCATGGAGAAGTCCACCCCGCCGATCCGCATCATCGCACCGGGGCGCACGTTCCGCTGCGACTCGGACCAGACCCACACGCCGATGTTCCACCAGGTCGAAGGCCTCGTGCTGGACGAGAGCACGAACCTGGGTCACCTGAAGTGGTGCCTGGAGGAATTCTGCAAGGCGTTCTTCGAGGTGGACCAGGTCAAGATGCGCTTCCGCGCCTCGCACTTCCCGTTCACCGAGCCAAGCATGGAAGTGGACATCAACTACTCGGTCGAGAACGGTCAGGTGAAGATCGGTACCGGCAACAAGTGGATGGAAATCCTCGGCTCCGGCATGGTGCACCCGAAGGTGATCGCCGCCGGCGGACTTGACCCGGACAAGGTGCAGGGCTTTGCCTTCGGCATGGGGATAGACCGCATCGCCATGCTGAAATACGGCATCCCCGATTTGCGCGCCTTCTTCGAGGCCGACCTGCGCTGGCTGAGGCACTACGGGTTCTCCGCACTCAACGTTCCGACCCTGCCGGGAGGCCTGTCATGAAGTTCACGCTGAAGTGGCTCAAGGAGCATCTGGAGACCGATGCCTCCATCGAGGACATCTGTGACGGCCTGATCGGCGTCGGCCTGGAGGTCGAAGGCGTCGAGGACCAGGCGTCGGCGCTGGTCGCGTTCACCGTGTGCCGGGTCAAGGAAGCCCGCCAGCACCCCAATGCCGACCGGCTGCGGGTGTGTGACGTCGAGACGAAGGACGGGCTGGTGCAGGTTGTCTGCGGCGCGCCAAACGCCCGCACTGGCCTCGTCGGCATCTTTGCGCCGCCGGGCACGCACGTGCCGGGCACCGGCGTTGACCTTGAGGTGGGTACCATCCGCGGCGTCGAGTCGGCCGGCATGTTGTGCTCCGAACGCGAGCTGCTGATCTCCGACAGCCATGACGGCATCATCGACTTGGCTGGCGACTTCGAGATCGGCATGAGTGCGGCCGAGGCGCTGGGCCTTGACGATCCGGTGATCGATGTCGCCATCACGCCGAACCGGCCCGATGCGCTGGGCGTGCACGGCATCGCGCGGGATCTGGCCGCCAAGGGGCTGGGCAAGCTCAAGCCGCTGAACGTGCCGGCCATCAAGGGCAGTTACGCCTCGCCCATCAACGTCGAGCTGCGCTTCGACAAGGACACGGCGGATGCGTGTTCGATGTTCGTCGGACGGCACATCAAGGGCGTGAAGAACGGCCCGTCGCCGGACTGGCTGCAGCGTCGCCTCATCGCCATTGGCCTGCGCCCCATTTCGGCGCTGGTGGACATCACCAACTACATCACCTTCGGCCATGGCCGCCCGCTGCACGTGTTCGACGCAGGCAAGGTGAAGGGCACCATCCACGCCCGTCTCGCCAAACAGGGCGAGACGCTGGAGGCGCTGGACGGCAAGACCTACACCCTCGACGAGACAATGACGGTGATCGCCGACGACAACGGGCCGGAAGGCATTGCCGGGATCATCGGCGGCGAGGTGTCGGGCTGTGACGAGACCACCACGGAGGTGTTCATCGAGGCGGCCTATTTCGACCCCGTGCGCACCGCTGCCACGGGCCGCAAGCTGGGCATCATCACCGATGCGCGCTACCGGTTCGAGCGCGGCGTGGACCCGGCCTTCGTGCAGACCGGCGCGCAGCTGTGCACGCAGATGATCCTCGACCTTTGCGGCGGCGAGCCGTCTGAGCTGGTGATCGCCGGCGCCGCGCCGCTGAACGAGCGTTCTTTCGCCTTGCGCAAGTCGCGCGTCAAGTCACTGGCCGGCATTGACGTGCCCGTCGAGCGGCAGATCGCGATCCTGACCGACCTGGGCTTCAAGGTGGCGGACATAGGGCGACGTGCTGGAGTGCGCGGTGCCAACATGGCGGCCGGACGTGCATGGCGAGGCTGACCTGGTTGAAGAGGTGGCGCGCATCGCCGGGCTGGACAATGTCAAGCCGGTTGCCCTGCCGCGCCCTCACGATGTCGCAAAGCCGGTTCTTACGCCGCGCCAGAAGCGGATGCTGGCGTCGCGGCGCACGCTTGCCGCGCGTGGCCTGAACGAGGCTGTCACCTGGTCGTTCCTGCCCAAGGCGCAAGCAAAGTTGTTCGGCGGCGGCCAGCCGGAGCTCAAGCTCGCCAACCCGATCTCGTCGGAACTGTCGGACATGCGCCCGTCGCTGCTGGCGAACCTGGTGGCGGCGGTTGGCCGCAATCTCGACCGGGGCCAGACGAACCTGGCGCTGTTCGAGGTGGGTCAGGCCTATGCCGGCGACCGGCCGGAAGACGAAACATTGCGGGCCGCCGGGGTACGGCGCGGCCAGAGCGGCGCCCGCCACTGGGCCGAGCGTCCGCGCGCCGTAGACCTGTACGACGCCAAGGCGGACCTGATGGCCGCCCTTGAAGCTGCGGGTGCGCCGGTCAGTTCGGTGCAGGTAGTGCAGGGCGCGCCGGACTGGTTCCACCCGGGCCGGTCGGGCACCGTGCAGCTTGGGCCGAAGAACCAGCTTGGCTGGTTCGGCGAGGTGCATCCGAAGGTGCTGCGCGAGATGGACGTGAAGGGCCCGCTGGTGGCGTTCGAGATGGTGCTCGACAACATTCCGGAGCCGAAACAGTCTGCCACCGCACGGCCGGCGCTGCAGGTGCAGGACCTGTTGCCGGTCAAGCGCGACTTCGCCTTCGTGGCGGATGTGCGGGTGGCGGCGGACAAGTTCATCCGCGCCGCCAAGAGTGCCGACAAGGCGCTGATCACCGATGTGACAGTGTTCGACGTGTTCGCCGGCGGCAACCTGGGCGAAGGCAAGCGGTCCCTCGCGCTTGAAGTGACGCTGCAGCCGAAAGACAAGACGCTGACCGACGAGGAAATCGACGTGGTGTCGAAGGCGGTGGTGGCAGCCGTGACCAAGGCGACGGGCGCCAGCTTGCGGGGATAATGTCGCAAACGATTGCGTTCCGGCCACCGTGCCGTGACCCCCGGGACAAGCCCGGGGGTGCCAACCATTGAGCTACTCCGCCGCCTGCACGCCTGTGCCGATGGGACATGACACGCCGGTGCCGCCAAGGCCGCAATAGCCCATGGGGTTCTTGGCCAGGTACTGCTGGTGGTAGTCCTCGGCGAAGAAGAACTCGTCCGCCTCGAGGATCTCGGTGGTGATCGCCGGGAAGCCGCGAACCTCCAGCGCCGTCTGGTAGGCAGCCTTCGACGCAAGGGCCGCATCGCGCTGGGCCTCGCTGGTCCAGTAGATGCCGGAGCGGTATTGCGTCCCGACATCGTTGCCCTGGCGCATGCCTTGCGTCGGGTCGTGCGATTCCCAGAACACTTTCAGCAATTCCTCGAAGCTCACCCTGGCCGGGTCGTAAACCGCCATCACCGCCTCGGCATGGCCGGTGCGGCCGGAGCAGACTTCCTGGTAGGTGGGGTTGGGGGTGAGGCCTGCAATGTTGCCCACCGCCGTCACCCAGACGCCGGGCACCTGCCAGAACTTGCGCTCCGCGCCCCAGTAGCAGCCGAGCGCGAAATAGGCCACTTCAAAGCCTGCAGGGTACGGCCCCTTGATCGGGTTGCCGTTGACGAAGTGGGTCTTTGCCGTCGGGATCGGATGGGCGCGGCCCGGCAGCGCTTCTTCCGGGGAGGGCAATTCAAGCTTCTTGCGCATGAAACCAAACATGGGAGGTCACCTTCATAGACTTGCGATGACACTCATGTTGGCACGTGCAGCGCCGGACGCAAGAGGCTCGCATAATCACGTTTCCGGCAGACGCTATTGCGGTTCGACGCTGCGGCCCACGACGATGCGTTGTTCAACGGCAGGCGCGACCTGTTGCGCCCCTGCAAGCGTGGTCATGATCAATTCGGCCATCAACCTGGCATCGGTTTCACCTACGATGCGGCGGGCCTGCCTGAGTGCTTCATAGCCATCGCCGCCGCGGGCCAGGAAATCGTTGGTGACGAGGGTGTAGGTTGTCGTGTCGTCCAGCGCCTTGCCGTCGACATTGACAGTGACAACGCGGCTGCCCACTGGCCGGGTCACGTCGGCGCGGATGGTCAGCCCCGACACCTGCGGAAAGGCCCCAGTCAGCCGCTCCGCCCTGGCAAAGGCCTGTTCCAGCATGGTGCGCAGTTCCGCGCCGGTGACCTGCAGCACGAAAGCCTTGTTGCCAAAGGGCAGTTCGCGCATCACATCGCGGCGGGTCAGTTCAGCGCCCGCCTCGTAGACCCGGTTGCCGCGGAAGCCGCCACCATTGATGACAGCAAGATCGGCGCCCGTGGCGCTGCGCAGGGCATCGGCGAACAGGTTGCCGATGGCGGCCTCGCCGCCGCGCACGACAGCATTGCGGCTGTCGAGCAGGGTCGCGGTGCGGGTCAGCGGCCGATCGAGTTGCTCGGACAGCTTGGCCTCATAGGCCGCCACGCGAGCCGCCATGTCAGGATCGGGCTCGACCGTGGCCGTGTCGATGACGCGGAAATTCGGCCACCAGGCGATGCGCCGCTCCCCGTCCTTGTCCGTCACTTCCACATCCACATCGACCGCCACCACGTACCAGCCATCCTGCATGGCCTCTGCGAAGGCGGTGCGGCCATCATAGGATAGCAGCAGGTCGTGATCGTCGCCGGACAGGACGATACCCGCAGCCCCCTCGCGCATCAGCTGCATGTCGACATTGCGCGGGGCATGAACGACGTGCACCACAAGGTCGGCGCCGGCCTTACGCAGGGCCGCCGTGGCCGTCAGCGTCCCGTCGAGCGCGGAGGTGAACCTGAGTTCTCCCGGTGATGAGCGTGTCACCGAATCCTCCGCCGTAAACCCGGCCAGCCCGACCCTTATGCCCTCCAGCTCGATGAGCCGGTCCGCAACGATGCCAGCAAGCGGCTTGCCGGTTTCATCCGACAGGTTGCCAGCCAGCACAGGGAATTCTGCTTCCGCCATGCGCGCCCTGAATACGTCCGGGCCGAAGTCGAACTCGTGGTTGCCTGGCACGAAGGCATCAAGACCAAGCTGATTGAGCAGGTCGATCATGTGGGCGCCCTGGTCGAGGCCGGACATCAGCGACGGCGAAATGGCGTCACCGGCATGGACCGCAATGACATTCGGATTGCGCCGGCGTTCCTGCCGGATGACGGCGGCCACCCTGGCCAGTCCGCCACGGCCGTTCGCGCCCGGCGACATTTCGTAGATGTCGCACACCAGCAACAGCGTTACGCGGACCTTCTGCGGGCCGGCCAGGGCCGGCACGGCGAGGACCATGGCCGCAACGAGAATGGCAAGGCAACGCAGGCGGTGTCTCATCGAACTGCTCCCGATCAACCGGTTTGCATGATGACGATATCTCCAAGTCATGCAGTTTCGGCAAGGTGAGGTTGTCCAATATCCGGATGGACCGCAAGTCCGCCTCGCAATAGCATCTGCCATGTTCCGCCTGCCCGGTTTGCGCAGGTCAATCCATGCCATGGAAAACAGTCAATGAGCGTCTCCCCCCATGTCGCTTGACCAGGCGGCGCCGCTTGTTGGCAGCGAAAACCTGCGGCGGCCTGACAATCTTCGCGGCCTTGTGCTGATGGCGCTGGCGTTCGCCCTGTTCGCTGCGTCGGATGCGCAGGTTAAGCTGCTGACCAGCGAAATTCACCCGGTGCAGATCGTGTGGACGCGGCAGCTGGGCCTGTTGTCTGGCGTGCTGGTGCTGCTGATGATCAAGGGCACGGCTATCCTGCACACATCTCACGTGGGCCTGCAGCTGGTGCGCGGCATGCTGGCGGTCACCTCCGCGGCGGCGTTCATCTTCGGCCTCAAGTACGTACCGCTGGCAGATGCGGTTTCGGTGACGTTCCTCGCGCCTTTGCTGGTGACCATCTTCAGCGCCCTGCTGCTCAAGGAAAAGGTGGGGCCGAAGCGGCTGATTGCCGTGGGTATCGGGTTCATCGGCACGCTGATCGTGATCCGGCCAGGCTTCGGCCAGGTGCACCCGGCAGTGATGCTGGTGGTGCTGGCGGCAACCGCGTTTGCACTGCGTCAGGTAGTGTCACGGCTGCTGGCAGCCTCCGACAAGACCGCAACGACCGTAGCCTATACGGCCATTGCCAGCTTTGCGATGCTGTCGCTGCCGCTGGCGCTGTTCTGGGAGACGCCACAGACCGGCGGGCAGATTGCGCTGCTGGCCGGCATGGCAATATCGGCGGCGCTCGGCGAACTGATGGTGATCAAGGCGCTGGAAACTGCCGAAGCGAGCGTGGTGACGCCGATGCACTACACGCTGATCATCTGGGCCACGCTTTATGGCTGGCTGCTGTTCGGCCAGCTGCCCGACATGTGGACGTGGGTTGGGGCGGCCATCATCGTGGCCACCGGGCTCTACATCATGAACCGGGAACGCAGGCTCAAGCGGCACGGATAGAGCCCGCAGCCCTTTGACCTTATGCGCCCCGCGCCCGGGGCGTCAGGGCCGCCTGGCGGAATACTTACCGCTGCCTCGCCTTGCGATCGGCGTAGCGCCGGTCGCGTTCGGCCTTGCGGGCGGCCTCGTCCTCGATAACGCGGGAGATGCGTTTGGTTTCAGCCTCTTCACGTGCTTCGATGTCGGCCTTCGCGGCAGCGTCTGCTGCTGCCTGACGTTCGGCGATCTCGGCCTGAACGCGCGCCTGCTCCTCGAGCTTCGCCTGATCCCGCGCGGCACGAAGTTCATTCTTCGCCTGGGTTGCCGCGATACGTTCTTGCTGCCGTGCAAGCCGGGTTGGTTCAGCGGCTTCCATTGCAGCGCGATAATTTTGAAGACGGGCAGCTTTTGCCTCAGCCGCTGCGTTGCGGCGCTCGGTGAGGTCGTTGTCTTTTATGTTTTTCAAATCTGTATCCGTTTGAAGTGTCGCAGGATTGAAGATCAGGCGGTGAGGGAGCGCTTCGAGATGAAAGCCGCGGTCGTCCGCGCGCGATCGTCCGCTTCCTTTGCAAGACGGGCTTCCTTCAACCGCGCAGTATTTTCCTGGCGAGCCAGGACCGTCATGTCGTGTTCCACAACGGCACGGGTTCGCGCCAGAAACTGCGACTGGGTTTTCGTGAAGGCGCTTTCGGCCTGTTGGCGCGATTTGCTGTGTGCTTGTATCATGGTCGTCCTTCCAACCGCTTCAGTGAGCGGTAATGGAACAAGGTCCGGCAAGTTGCCAGACCTTGTCCGGTTTCATGCTTTCAACAATGCCAGTACATCCGTGGTCAAGGGAAAGCAGATACCTGGTTTACGCAGCCTGGAGGTTGCAGGCCGCCATCTTGCCCGACTTGTTGTCGCGCTCCATGTCGTAGCCGATCTTCTGCCCTTCGACGATCTCGCGCATTCCGGCGCGCTCGACGGCAGATATGTGGACGAATGCGTCAGCTCCGCCGTTGTCCGGCTGAATGAAGCCGAAGCCCTTGGCGGAATTGAACCATTTTACTGTGCCAGTGGTCATGATGAACCCTTTCATAGCGTTTGTTGAACCGCCACGCGAAAGCGAGGCAGTGATGATAACGATTTTTGAAAGGGAGGTTCGACTAGGGCGCGGTGCCAATCGCGCGATAACTTTAGCTCAGCAAGCAAATATCGGTGAGTATTAGATAGTCCTCACGTCTGCCAATGTCAACCAGTCGTTCTGCCCGGCGCCGGTCACGGCCCGGGATGGGCTCGTCCAGTCATCGGCAAAGGCGGCAACAGTTTCGGGAAGGTAACTGGCGGTGTGCGCAGTCCACTGCGAACCCGTCTCCGTTTGCCAATTCCCTGTTCCACGGGAATTTACAGGGAATTTTGCTATTTTCGGCCCATTGAGAGCGAAATTGAGCACATTAAATGTCCTTTGTTTCAGTTGCTTAGCTCGATAATTCCCTAAAATCGGTAACAGGGAAATTTTCCAGCCGAACAGGGAATTTATGGCAGATATCAGGGAAAAATAGTAAGCGTACAGGGAATGCACACTTGTTGATGGTCTGGCGGTTCTGATCTTCTTTTCACGGCGAGGTCTGTGATGTAGGAGGTCCTGATGCCGCGGCTGAACGAGGCAAGGCGCAATGAACTCGAGGCTTTCTGGCGGGCCCACCTTGAGGGCTGGGCTGCGAGTGAGCTGAACCAGCGGGAATATTGCGAGCTGCATGGCCTGCCGCTGAAGCGGTTTGGCAACTGGCGGGCGAAGCTGCGGCAGGTGGAGCCACGTCGGGCGGAAAAACTGCTCTACCGGCGCGGTGGCGGTACCAAGCCTGTGCTTGAGCACAGGCTTGATCACGTGGAATCTCCCTACATTCCTTCCGGTCGATCCGGCGAACTCTGCCGGCGCCGGGACTTTGCCATGGCTGACAAGCGCCGGATGGTCGAGGAGGCCGCTCGCCCCGGGGCCACGGTATCGGGGGTTGCAAGAAAGTACGGGATCGCTCGCCGGCTGTTGTTCCAGTGGAAGAAGGACCTTGCCATCGGCCCGCAACCGGCACCGGTGCTGGCCGAGGTAAGGCTTGGCGACGTGGAGCCGAACCAGCGTGACATGCCCTCGCCGGCGACTGCTGCACCCGTCGTGGTCGAACGGCAGGCACCGGGGATCGAGGTCGAGCTGAAGGGTGGCCGGCGGGTGCGGTTTGACCGGGAGACCGATCCCGGTACGATCCGGACGCTGGTGGAGATGCTGGAGGGCGTGGGGCAATGATGCCGGCGGCGTCCGGCATGAAGGTACACCTGGCACTGGGGTATACCGACATGAGGAAGGGAATGGACGGGCTGGCGATGCTGGTGCAGGGCGTACTGGACAGCGACCCGTTCTCGGGCCACCTGTTTGCCTTCCGGGGCCGCAAGGCCAACCTGGTGAAGATCCTGTGGTGGGATGGCAGCGGGCTGTGCCTGTTCAGCAAGCGGCTGGACGACAGGGGCTTCCCGTGGCCGCTGGACAGCGGCGCCGGCAGCACGGTCACGCTCAGCCCGGCACAGCTGTCGATGCTGCTGGAGGGGATTGACTGGCGCGCCCCGGAGCGGCGCTGGCAGCCGGCCGTGGCCGGCTGAACCCCCGCGGCAGATTGACTCGGCGCGGTCTTTGCGCGGCGGGACAACGTGGTTTGCATGGTAGTATTGACCCATGCCAGTCGATCTTGCCGCCCTGCCGCACGACGTCGAGACGCTGCACCGGATGATCGGTGCGCTGGTACAGGAACGCGACAGTGTCCGGGCCGAGGCGGAGGCCGAGATCGCCCGGCTGAAGCAGATCCTCAGGTCGCTGCAACGCCTGCAGTTCGGGCGGCGCTCGGAGCAGCTCGATCCGGACCAGCTGGAGCTCGGGCTCGAAGACGTGGGCACCGACCTGGCGGCGATGGAGGAAGCCAGCTGCCGCAGGCAGCAGGCGCAGGACGAACCTGCTGCCGGTGCCGACCAGCGTCCCGTCCTGCCGGATCATCTTCCCCGCGAGGATCGCACCATCGAGGTACAGGCCGAGGCCTGTCCCTGCTGTGGCGGTGTCCTGCACCTTGTCGGCGAGAGCGTGAGCGATATGCTGGACTACGTGCCGGCCCGGCTGCGGGTGATCCGCATCCGGCGCCCCAAGTACGGCTGCCGGTCGTGCGGCAGCATCCACCAGGCGCCCGCGCCCGAACGGCCGATCGCGAAGGGCCTGGCAACCCCGGCGCTCCTGTCCCATGTCCTGGTGTCGAAGTACTGTGATCACCTGCCGCTGTACCGCCAGTCGCAGATCTTCGCCCGCCAGGGCGTTACCCTCAACCGCTCGACACTGGCGAACTGGGTGGCCGGCAGCACATGGTGGCTGGCCCCGATCCGGGACCGGATCGCCACCCATGTCATGGCAGCGCAACGCCTCTTCGCCGATGACACGGTGCTGCCCGTGCTCGATCCCGGGCGTGGCCGGACCCGGACCGGGCGGCTGTGGGTCTATGCCCGGGATGACCGGCCATCGGGTGGAACCGACCCGCCGGCGGTGCTGTATCATTACAGCCCGGATCGCCGGGCCGAGCGGCCGGCGCTGCATCTGGACAAGTTCAGTGGCATCCTGCAGGTCGATGGTTACGCGGGCTTCGAGGCTCTGGCGTCTCGTGGCGGTATCGATCTCGCGGCGTGCTGGGCACACACCCGGCGGAAGTTCTACGACGTGCACCAGGCCACCGGCTCGCCGGTCGCGCAGGAAATGCTGCGCCGGATTGCGGCCCTGTATGCGATCGAGGCCGGTATCCGGGGCCAGACCGCAGCCCGGCGACAGGCCGTGCGGGCACAGCGCTCGCGCGTCATCGCGGCAGAGCTGAAGCCATGGCTCGAGCGGCAACTGACCCTGCTGCCCCGGCGCAGCGGCCTGGCAGAGGCCATCCGCTACACCCTCAGCCGCTGGCCTGCGCTCTGCCGCTTCCTGGATGACGGCCGGATCGATCTCGACACCAATACCGTCGAACGGGCCATCCGCCCCGTCACCCTCGGCCGGAAGAACCACCTGTTCGCCGGGTCAGACGGCGGTGCCGAAAGATGGGCCACCATTGCCACCCTCATCACCACCGCGAGGCTCAACAGCGTCGAGCCGGAAGCCTGGCTGACCGATATCCTCACCCGCCTGTCTGACGGCTATCCGATGAACCGCATCGATGACCTGCTGCCATGGAACTGGAAGCCAGCCTGATACCTTCGGTGCACTCACGTGCAACAGGTGGACGCTTACGAAATTTCGTAAGCGTACAGGGAATGCACACTTGTTGATGGTCTGGCGGTTCTGATCTTCTTTTCACGGCGAGGTCTGTGATGAAGGAGGTCCTGATGCCGCGGCTGAACGAGGCAAGGCGCAATGAACTCGAGGCTTTCTGGCGGGCCCACCTTGAGGGCTGGGCTGCGAGTGAGCTGAACCAGCGGGAATATTGCGAGCTGCATGGCCTGCCGCTGAAGCGGTTTGGCAACTGGCGGGCGAAGCTGCGGCAGGTGGAGCCACGTCGGGCGGAAAAACTGCTCTACCGGCGCGGTGGCGGTGCCAAGCCTGTGCTTGAGCATAGGCTTGATCACGTGGAATCTCCTTACATTCCTTCCGGTCGATCCGGCGAACTCTGCCGGCGCCGGGACTTTGCCATGGCTGACAAGCGCCGGATGGTCGAGGAGGCCGGTCGCCCCGGGGCCACGGTGTCGGGGGTTGCAAGAAAGTACGGGATCGCTCGCCGGCTGTTGTTCCAGTGGAAGAAGGATCTTGCCATCGGCCCGCAACCGGCACCGGTGCTGGCCGAGGTAAGGCTTGGCGACGTGGAGCCGAACCAGCGTGACATGCCCTCGCCGGCGACTGCTGCACCCGTCGTGGTCGAACGGCAGGCACCGGGGATCGAGGTCGAGCTGAAGGGTGGCCGGCGGGTGCGGTTTGACCGGGAGACCGATCCCGGTACGATCCGGACGCTGGTGGAGATGCTGGAGGGCGTGGGGCAATGATGCCGGCGGCGTCCGGCATGAAGGTACACCTGGCACTGGGGTATACCGACATGAGGAAGGGAATGGACGGGCTGGCGATGCTGGTGCAGGGCGTACTGGACAGCGACCCGTTCTCGGGCCACCTGTTTGCCTTCCGGGGCCGCAAGGCCAACCTGGTGAAGATCCTGTGGTGGGATGGCAGCGGGCTGTGCCTGTTCAGCAAGCGGCTGGACGACAGGGGCTTCCCGTGGCCGCTGGACAGTGGCGCCGGCAGCACGGTCACGCTCAGCCCGGCACAGCTGTCGATGCTGCTGGAGGGGATTGACTGGCGCGCCCCGGAGCGGCGCTGGCAGCCGGCCGTGGCCGGCTGAACCCCCGCGGCAGATTGACTCGGCGCGGTCTTTGCCCGGCGGGACGACGTGGTTTGCATGGTAATATTGACCCATGCCAGTCGATCTTGCCGCCCTGCCGCACGACGTCGAGACGCTGCACCGGATGATCGGTGCGCTGGTACAGGAACGCGACAGTGTCCGGGCCGAGGCGGAGGCCGAGATCGCCCGGCTGAAGCAGATCCTCAGGTCGCTGCAACGCCTGCAGTTCGGGCGGCGCTCGGAGCAGCTCGATCCGGACCAGCTGCAGCTCGGGCTCGAAGACGTGGGCACCGACCTGGCGGCGATGGAGGAAGCCAGCTGCCGCAGGCAGCAGGCGCAGGACGAACCTGCTGCCCGTGCCGGCCAGCGTCCCGTCCTGCCGGATCATCTTCCCCGCGAGGATCGCACCATCGAGGTACAGGCCGAGGCCTGTCCCTGCTGTGGCGGGGTCCTGCACCTTGTCGGCGAGAGCGTGAGCGATATGCTGGACTACGTGCCGGCACGGCTGCGGGTGATCCGCATCCGGCGGCCCAAGTACGGCTGCCGGTCGTGCGGCAGCATCCACCAGGCGCCCGCGCCCGAACGGCCGATCGCGAAGGGCCTGGCAACCCCGGCGCTCCTGTCCCATGTCCTGGTGTCGAAGTACTGTGATCACCTGCCGCTGTACCGCCAGTCGCAGATCTTCGCCCGCCAGGGCGTTACCCTCAACCGCTCGACACTGGCGAACTGGGTGGCCGGCAGCACATGGTGGCTGGCCCCGATCCGGGACCGGATCGCCACCCATGTCATGGCAGCGCAACGCCTCTTCGCCGATGACACGGTACTGCCCGTGCTCGATCCCGGGCGTGGCCGGACCCGGACCGGGCGGCTGTGGGTCTATGCCCGGGATGACCGGCCATCGGGTGGAACCGACCCGCCGGCGGTGCTGTATCACTACAGCCCGGATCGCCGGGCCGAGCGGCCGGCGCTGCATCTGGACAAGTTCAGTGGCATCCTGCAGGTCGATGGTTACGCAGGCTTCGAGGCTCTGGCGTCTCGTGGCGGTATCGATCTCGCGGCGTGCTGGGCACACACCCGGCGGAAGTTCTACGACGTGCACCAGGCCACCGGCTCGCCGGTCGCGCAGGAAGTGCTGCGCCGGATTGCGGCCCTGTATGCGATCGAGGCCGGCATCCGGGGCCAGACCGCAGCCCGGCGACAGGCCGTGCGGGCACAGCGCTCGCGCGTCATCGCGGCAGACCTGAAGCCGTGGCTCGAGCGGCAACTGACCCTGCTGCCCCGGCGCAGCGGCCTGGCAGAGGCCATCCGCTACACCCTCAGCCGCTGGCCTGCGCTCTGCCGCTTCCTGGACGACGGCCGGATCGATCTCGACACCAATACCGTCGAACGGGCCATCCGCCCCGTCACCCTCGGCCGGAAGAACCACCTGTTCGCCGGGTCAGACGGCGGTGCCGAAAGGTGGGCCACCATTGCCACCCTCATCACCACCGCCAGGCTCAACAGCGTCGAGCCGGAAGCCTGGCTGACCGATATCCTCACCCGCCTGTCTGACGGTCATCCGATGAACCGCATCGATGACCTGCTGCCCTGGAACTGGAAACCAGCCTGATACCTTCAGTGCACTCACGTGCAACAGGTGGACGCTTACGAA